>JBDRAL010000068.1:0-75851 GCA_039793685.1 Blastocatellia bacterium NZW_1522 | reverse complement strand
CTGAACGGCCCCGGGACCGTCGCGGCGGGTTCGATTCTGACGCTGACCGGCGGGAATCTTTCCGGGACCGGGACGCTCACGGTTGACGGGACGATGAATTGGGCGACGACCAATATCTTTTTGAACACGACCATTTCAGCCGGCGCGACGGTCAACGCGACCGGTTCGGGTGATCGCGGGCTGGGGGGGATGCTGACGAATCGGGGAACGTTCAACTACGCCGGGGGGCGGATGACGAACGCCGCCGGAAGCAACGGCCAGTTTCGGAATGAAAACCTGGTGGATGTGCAGACCGACACATCCTTTCAGTTTATCGGAAATGCGCCCACGACCTTTTTGAACACGGCGACCGGGACGCTGCGCAAGACCGGCGGAACGGGAAATCTGGATTTCAACGGTTTTCCGCTGACCAACGCGGGGACGATTGACGTCCGGTCGGGCCGGATTCGGCTGTTCAACGACCTGATGAACACCGGAACGATCATGGTGACCGGCGGAACACAGGTGTTCGAGTTCGGAAATTCGAACTCGACGCTTGCGGCGGGCACGGTCCTGGCGGGAACCGGACGTTTTCAGCTTACGGGCGCCAACGTGACCGTCATGACGGGCGTGAGCGCTTCAAATCTCGATCTGGTCGGCGGAAATCTGTCGGGGACCGGAACCGTCACGGCGACCAACAGCGTTTTCTGGACGTCAACCCTGATCAATACGCCTTTCGTGGTGGAAACGGGGGCGACGATGACGACGGTCGGGTCGGGCGATCACGGAGTGGCCGGAATACTGACCAACCGGGGAACGTTCAATTACACCTCCGGTCGCATTACGAACGGTGCGGGAAGCAACGGCCAGTTTCGGAATGAAAATCTGGTGGATGTTCAGTTTGATACCTCGTTTCAGTTTGTCGGAAACACGCCGTCGTCCTTTTTGAACACGGCGACGGGCGTTCTGCGCAAATCGGGAGGGACGGGAAATCTGGATTTCAACGGTTTCCCGCTCACGAATGCCGGGACGATTGACGTCCAGTCGGGACGCATCCGGATTTTTAATGACCTGATGAACTCCGGAACGATCATGGTGACCGGCGGCGCTCAGGTGTTCGAGTTCGGAAATTCGAACGCGACGCTTTCGGCGGGTACGGTACTAACCGGAACGGGGCGTTTTCAGCTTTCAAACACCAACGTAACCGTGGCGACGGGCGTCAGTGTTCCCAATCTCGATCTGGTCGCTGGAAATCTGTCAGGGACCGGGACCGTCACGGCGACCAACGGCGTTTTCTGGACGTCAACCCTGATCAACACGTCCTTCGTGGTGGAAACCGGAGCGACGATGACCACGGTCGGGGCGGGCGATCACGGGCTGGCCGGAATGCTGACCAACCGGGGAATCTTCAATTACACCTCGGGCCGGATTACCAATGGCGGCGGTAATGGCGGACAGTTTCGAAACGAAAATCTGGTGGACATCCAGACCGACGCGGCCTTTCAGTTCGTCGGGAACACGCCGACGACGTTTCTGAACACGGCGACGGGCTTGCTCCGGAAATCGGGCGGAACCGGAAATCTTGATTTCAATACCTTTCCGCTCACCAACGCCGGGACGATTGACGTTCAGTCAGGCCGAATCCGGCTGTTCAGCGACCTGATGAACACCGGGACGCTGATGGTGACCGGCGGGACACAGGTGTTCGAGTTCGGAAATTCGAACACCACGCTTTCGGCCGGCACGACGCTGACCGGGGCCGGACGTTTTCAACTTTCCAACGCCAATGTGAATGTCACGGCCAACCTGAATGTCCCGAACCTGGACCTGATCGGCGGAAATCTGAACGGGACGGGGACATTGACGCTGACGGGCAGCGGAACCTGGACCAGTTCCCAGATTAATGGGGTTCTGGTGGTTGCGCCGGGCGTGACCCTGAATCTGGTCGGCGCGGTTGACCATGGACTTTCGGGCAGTCTGACCAACCGGGGGACCGTAAACCTCTCCGGAGGGCGACTGACCAATGGCGGGAACGCCGGTGTTTTCCGAAACGAATCCGTTTTTGACGCGACCGCCGACGTGTCGGTGGTTTTCGTCGGTGGCGGTACGCCGAGTTTCATCAACGCGCCAACCGGTCTGATCCGGAAAACCGGCGGAACCGGTCCGTTGACCTTTACCTGGCCGCTGACCAACCAGGGGACGATTGACTGTCCGCGCGATTTCCGCGTGGATAACTTCACGCAGTCCGCGACCGGGACCCTCAACGTGGATATCGGCGGAACGACGCAGGCCGTTCAATACGACCGGCTTCAAACCAACACGCTTTCCCTGAACGGAACGCTCAATCTTTCGCTTTCGAACGGATTTCAACCGTTGCTCGGCCAGACGTTCGACATCGTGACTTCCAACACCCGGACCGGGACCTTTTCGGCGGTGAACGGAAGGAATCAGGGGCCGGTCGCGTTCGATCCGGTCTATCTGGCGAATGCCCTGCGGTTGAACGTCGTCAATTCGCCCTGTCCGACGATTTCGCTCGACCCGGCGACCCTGCCGAATCCGGTCCTCGGCGTGGCATTCAATCAGACGGTGACGGCGACGGGTGGAAACGCGCCGTACACCTTCACGGTCACGTCGGGCGGACTGCCGAACGGCCTGAACCTGTCGTCGGCGGGGGTGATTTCAGGCACGCCGACCGCCACCGGAACCTTCAGCTTCCAGATCACGGCGACCGACGCCAACGGTTGCGGCGGTTCCGCAAGTTACACCCTCGTCGTTTCCTGCCCGACCATCACGCTTACCCCGATGAACCTGCCGAACGGCACGGTCGGCGCGATGTACGGCCAGACCATCACGGCCTCGGGCGGCCTCGGGAACTATTCCTTCATGCCGGTCGCGGGAATGCTCCCGCCGGGGCTGGTTTTGTCGGCGGCAGGCGTACTGGCGGGAAATCCGACCGCGCAGGGGACGTACCAGTTCACCATTCGGGCGACCGATACGGTGACGGGTTGCTTTGGCGACCGCGCCTACACGGTCGTCATCGGATGTCCGACGATTTCACTGTCCGGTCTGACCGATGGAATGGTGGGCACGACGTACTCGCAAACGATTCTCGCGTCAGGCGGTGCAGCCCCTTATTCCTTCACCCTGACGTCCGGCGCGCTGCCGAACGGACTGTCGCTGGCTTCCAGCGGGGCCGTGACGGGAACGCCGACGGCGGCCGGAACCTTCAACTTCGTCATCACGGCGACCGACGCCAACGGCTGCGCGGGGAGCGGTTCCTTTACGGTCTCGATTACCCAAAACTGCCCGACCATCGCGATTGCGCCCGCGACCCTGCCGGACGCCACGGTCAGTCAGGCGTACAGCCAAATGCTGACGGCGACGGGCGGGACCGCGCCGTACCAGTTCGCGATTGAAGTCGGGACCACCCGATTCGCCAATTCGCTGCCGTCCGGGTTGACGCTTTCCTCCGACGGTTTGCTGTCCGGCACGCCGACGCAGGCCGGGACCGCGGATTTCACCGTCATCGTGACGGACGCCAACGGATGCACCGGTTTCAGAACCTATTCGCTGGTGGTCAATCCGGAAGGCGATTGCGCTTTCACGGTATCGCCGACCTCCCTGGCATTCCCGTCGAGCGGTGGAACGGGCCGGGTGACGGTGACGACCGGTCAGAACTGTGCCTTCACGGTTTCCGGCACGCCGGAATGGATCACCGGGCTGGCGGCTTCGGGGACGGGGACGCAAACCCTGACCTTTACCGTGGCGGTCAATCCCGAAACCACTTCGCGGACGGCCACGCTCACCGTCGCGGGGCAATCGGTGACGGTGACTCAGGCGGGGTCGGTGAATCTGAATTCCTCGATTCAGCTCGCAGGCGGGACGCGGCGGCTGGAGCCTTCCAACTGTACGGCCAACGGGTATGTCAATGACTTCGTCATCGAAACCACGCTGACCAACGTCGGACCGGCGACCATCTACCACGGTTCGTTCCGCCTGACCGACCTGCGGCAATCGAACGGAACTCCGGTGGCGATTCCGTTCCGGCTGATTTCCGCGGACGGGGCGACCTGCGTCAGCGGCGGCCGACCCGGCGCGCGCCAGACGATTGACTTCGGCGCGGGACTTGCGCCGGGCCAGTCCATCACCGTCACGTTCCGGGTGGCGTTGTCGGAAGTTCGCCGGTTCATTCTTCTGATGACATTCGAAGGTGGTTCGGAGGCGCCGTTGGCGCGCGCGTCCGGACTCCCGACGGTCCCTTCCTTTTCCTCCCACACAGCGGTTGGGGCCGTTGATTTCGCCGGGCGGTCGGCGTTCGAAACCCGTGAGGACGGTTTCGCGCTGACGCTCGGCCACGATTTCGTGCTTCCTCGACGGGAAGTTTCGAAGCCGTCGGGTCTTTGAGACTTTCAAAGTCCGATGGTGTTTCTCTGCATCATCCTCCTTGACGCCGGAGGCGCGATTCACGGTCGCGCTTCCGGTTTTTTTTCGTGGATGGACGAATCCCGGCTTGGAAAAATCCCTTCGAATGAAGGAACTTCACGGGATTTTCAATCGTACGCGCGCGATCCTTTATTTATGGAGCAGTTTTCAGGTGCGTGTGACCATCCTGCCAGGAAGTGAATGTCGAACATATTGGATATAGCCCACGTCCGGAGCGCTTGGGCGAGGACGTGGGAAAATGTGTGAAACCATTGATTTCATTTTATTTCGGGACGAAACATGTTTCCCGCAGCCTCGCGAAAAACGCTGCGGCTACGGGCTATGCCCAATATGTTACCCACCCGTGTGGCGGTGAATTGGCCACAAGCAAACGAAAACTGCTCTGGCGCCACGAATCGCGCCTTTTTCGCAGGGGTGAAGGTTATTCCGGGTGGTCGGGAATCGGGAGGATGATCCGGGCGACGCAGCCGCCTTCGGGACGATTGTCGAGGGTGAGGCGTCCGTTGTGGGCCTCGATAATCTGGCGGCAGAGAATCAAGCCGATGCCGCTGCCGCTCGGCTTGGTCGTGAAGAAGGGAACGAACAGGTTCGCCGGGTTGGCGATGCCGTGGCCCTCGTCGAGAACCCGGATTTCCACCCGTTCGGGGAAGGTTTCCCAGTTCAAATAAACTTTTCCGCCCTTTTCGAGCGAGGCTTCGGCGGCGTTCCGGAGAAGATTGATGAGGGCCTGTTCGATCTGTTCCGGGTCGATTTCCACGACAGCGTCGCCCCCGGCGGTCACGACAATTGGTACACGGGTTTCGAGACGCCCCACCCGTTCGATGAAGGGGCGGATTTCCACCGGGCGGCGATTGGGTTCGGGCAGTTTCGCCAGTCTGGCGTAGCTCGCCATGAAGCGCGTCATGCCGTCGGAGCGTCCGGCGATGATGTCGAGGCCGCGGTGCATGTCGTCACGCCAGTCATCGGGCGGATTTTGAACGGAAAGCAGCCGGTCGAGACTTTCGGCGATGGATTTGATCGGGGCGAGGGAATTGTTCATTTCGTGGCTGATGACGCGGATGAGCCGCTGCCACGCGAGCCGTTCCTCGGCGCGGAGTTCGCGGCTCAAATCCGACACGACCAGCAGCCGGTGCGGTTTGCCGTTCTGCCGGAAACTGGAAACGCCGAACCGCCACCGGCCCGCGCCGTTGCGGAAGCTGGCGTCTTCGGTTACGGCTTCCTCCACTTTCAAATACTGGTCGAGGCCGAGTTCGCGGGCGGACGCCCCGAGCATTCGTTCGGGGGTTTGTCCGAGCAGGTACGCCGCCGCCCGGTTGGCGAACTGAACCTCGGCGTTCTGGTCGAAAGCAAACACGGCCACGTCGATTTCCTGCATGATCGTCCGCAGGAGCGCCGTCGCTTCGAGCGCTGAAAGTCGCTGTTCGCGGAGTTCCTCGCCCAGAACGTTGACTTCCGCGTGCAGAATGCCCAGCGCGTCGGACGGATTTTCCCCCAGCGCGCGGACCGAAAAATCGCCTTCCCGAAACGCCTTGATGACGTTCGCCAGCGTTTGAACCGGCCTGACCAGCCGACTTTCCAGAACGTAGAAAAGCACCACCCAGAGCAACCCCAGAAGGATCGCGGCGGTGACGAGTCCGCCCGTCGAAAATCCGGCCTTCCACGCCAGCCAGAACGAAAAAACGCTCGGCGGCATCCAGACCCCGATCAGGATCAGGCGGGCTTCGTGTTCAAACCGGACGGTTTTCGGGAGGGATGGGGGCATGGAACAAAGGTGTCGGGTATCGGGTGTCGGGTTTCAGGTTCAATCCAATTTTAGAGCGGGTTTCAAATGGGCGATAACCTGGAACATAGTCCATACCCGAATTGGGGTATGGGAGAAAAATGTGTTCCCACGCATCATCGTTTTCCCACAGCCTCCCTTCGGTCCGGCTGTGGGCTACATTCTTTATTGGTCACTCGCAAATGAAAGCTGCTCCAAAATTGGTTTGAACCTGACACCCGAAACCTGACACCCGACACCTTTTTTTCAGAGTCCAAACTTCTCCAGCCGCCGGTACATCGCGCTGCGGCTCAGGCCGAGGGCTTCGGCGGCCTTGCTGACGTTGCCGCCGAAGCGGGCGAGGGCTTTTTTGACGAGAAGCTGTTCGACTTCGTCCATGCTGAGGTCGTCGAGGTTGGGGGCCGCCGGGGCCGCCGTGCCGGTGAGCAGCAGGTCGGCGGCGCGGACGGTGCTGCCGTTGGCCATCAGGACGGCGCGTTCCACGCAGTGTTCGAGTTCGCGGACGTTCCCAGGCCACGGATAGCGCTCCATGGCGGCGATGGCGTCGGGTTCGAAGCCGTCGAACGTCCGGCGGTAGCGGGTGGCCGTCCGGTTTAGAAAGTAGGTCGCGAGGCGGGCGATGTCGTCGCGACGGTCGCGCAGGGGCGGCAGTTGAATTTCGACCGTGTTCAACCGGAAGAGCAGGTCCTGGCGGAAGCGTCCGGCGGCGATGTCGGCGTGGAGGTCGGCGTTGGTGGCCGAGACGATGCGGGCGTTGGATTTCAGGGTTTTCGAGGAGCCGACCCGTTCATACTCGCCGGTTTCGAGAACGCGCAGCAGCTTGGCCTGCAAGCCCGGCGGAATGTGGGCGATTTCATCGAGAAACAGCGTGCCCTGATCGGAAAGTTCGAAGCGGCCGATCCGGTCGGTCTTGGCGTCGGTGAAGGCCCCGCGGACGTGGCCGAACAGTTCGCTTTCAAAGACGCCTTCCGACAGCCCCGGCACGTTGACCGACACGAGCGGACGCTCCGCGCGCGGCGAGTGCGCGTGGAGCATGCGTGCGACGACGCCCTTTCCGGTGCCGTTTTCGCCGGTCACGAGGACGTTGGCGTCCGCCGGACCGACCCGCCGGATGACTTCCATCACCGGCCGCATCGCCTCCGAGTCGGCGATCATCACTGGGGGCGGTTCGTCGCGCAGCATCCGGTTTTCGGCTTCGAGTCGGCGGCCCTTTTTGAGCGAGGCCGAGAGTTCGAGTTGCGTTCGAATGATGTTGACGAGGCGGGCGTTGTCCCACGGCTTCTGGATGAAGTCGCGCGCGCCGCGCCGCATGGCTTCGACGGCGAGTTCGACGCTGCCCCACGCCGTCATGACGACGACCGACGGCGCGTTTTCCGCCTTCTGGATTTTGTCGAGCAGGTCCAGCCCTTCCGCGCCCGAAGTCGTGTCGCGCGAGTAGTTGAGGTCAATGAGGGCGACGTCGAATTCCTTGCGCTGCAACAGAATGAGGGCTTCGGCGGGCGAGGCGACGGAATCGACCTTGTACCCTTCCATTTTCAACAGCAGTCGAAGAGCTTCGACCACGTCGGATTGATCGTCGGCGATAAGAATGTTCGGCATGATTCAAGAATAGGGAAGTCTGGAGTCCGGAGTCGAGCGTCCGGAGTCCGAGTTGTCTTTCGGGGTGAAGATTCGTTGCCTGTCTTGAATTCCGGCGGCATCGTCCGTCAGAATCGAAATCCATCAGGAAGAATGCGAAAGGATTTGGAAGCATGATCACCGTCACCGTGAATCTTCCCGACGAACTTGCCCCTCGGATTGATGAAGCCGGAGAGAATCTCTCCGAGATCGTCGCGGCAAGTCTGGTTCGCCCTCCCGCCGCCGATTTGCATGCCTATATCGTTCATTTTCTGGCGAGCCAGCCGGAACCGGAGGCAATCCGGGCATTCAAACCCAGCGCCGAACTACAGAACCGGTTTCGGGAACTCGTCGGGCGTGAACGGACCGGCACCATTTCGTCCTTCGAAAAGAAGGAATTGGCTGAATTCGTGAAAGCCGAGGAACTGATCCGGATGATCAAGTCCGGAACGCTTTCCTATCTTCGAACCTCCGCAAAAGGGATGAACGAATGAGTCGGACCTATATTCCGGCGCGACTCAGAAAATTCGTCATCGAACGCGCGCAATTTCGCTGTGAGTATTGCCTGATTCTCGAAGAAGACGCCTTCTTCTCGCACGAAATTGACCACGTTCTCGCCGAAAAGCACGGAGGACTGACGACCGCGGACAACCTGGCGCTTTCCTGCGGAGAATGCAATTGCTTCAAAGGCTCGGACTTGGGGGCGTTCGACCCGCTCACCGGTGAGTTCAGCTTTCTTTTCAACCCACGAACCCAAAATTGGATTGACCACTTTGCCCTGACGGCCGAGGGAATCGTCGGTCTTTCCCTGGAAGGCCGTACCACCGCCCGATTGCTCAAGTTTTCCGGACGGGTCGTTACGCTCCGACAAATCGACGCCTTTGCGGAATTGAACTCCCCGAGCACCTGACTCCAGACTCTCGACTCCCAGACTCCAGACTTTTTACTCACTCGCTTCGCAGCGCCTCCATCGGGTCTACCCCCGCCGCGCGCCGCGCCGGGACGAGGCAGGCGAGGATGCCGGTCAGGGCCAGCACCACCGGGACGAGCGCGAACGTCAGCGGATCGGTGGCGGTCACCCCGTAGAGCAGGCTTTCCATCGTTCGGGTAAGCAGGAAAGCCAGTCCGAGGCCGAGGGAAATGCCGATTCCGGTGAGAATCAGTCCCTGTTTCACGACCAGTCCGAGAACCATGCCGCTCCCCGCGCCGAGGGCCATGCGGATGCCGATTTCACGGGTGCGCTGGGCGACCGAAAAGGCCATCACGCCGTACAGTCCGATCATCGTCTGAAGCAGGGCGATTCCGGCGAAAATTTCAACCAGCAACGCGTTGAACTGCGGCCGGGCGACGTCCGCGCCGAGATATTGTTCGAGCGTCTTCACGTTATAGACCGGAAGTTCAGGGTCAACCTCGCGCAGGGCGGCTTCGACGGATTTGGCGAGGCTTGCCGGTGGAACCGAGGTCCGGACGACCAGCGTGCTGTCCCACGGAATCTGCCGTGACGAAACGAACGCCATCGGTTCAGGGGCTTTTGCAAGGCCCTTCTGTCGAATGTCCGCGACCACGCCGATGATTTCGCGCATCGGGGGATCACCCTTCTGTACCGAAACGCTCGGGTCGATGAATTTCCCGATCGGATTTTCGTTCGGGAAGAACTTTTTGACGAAGGCTTCATTCACGATGACCACCGGCGGGGCGTTCACCGAGTCCCGCTCGGTAAAGTCCCGGCCTGATTTCATCTGGATTTTCAGGGTTCCGAAATACCCCGGGGAAACCGTTCCGAAGCCGGTGCTTTCAGCGTAGGCGCTGCCCTTCTTTTCACGAATCCGTCCCTGAATGTTGAAACCGACGCCCATGTTGGCATTGCTCATTGGAAGAACGGTCGTCGTGGCAACCTGTTCAACGCCCGGAACGGTGGAAATGCGTTCCTGGATCCGCCGGACCAGTTCCGCCTGCTTGTCGGGATTGTCGTATTTCTGTCCCGAGTAGTCGTAATTCAAGGTCAGGATGCTTCGCGTTTCAAATCCCGGCGACACCCGCAACAGACGGATCAGGCTGGTTGCGAGGAGTCCTGCCCCGATAAGGATCACCAGCGTGACTGCCACCTCTCCGACCACCAGAATGTTGCGAAGGCGGATTTTGTCCCCGCCGGCGCTGGCGCCGCGCGCGCCTTCGTGGATGGTCTTCAGGAGGTCGGGCCGCATTGCGTACAGGGCGGGAGCGATTCCGAACAGGACGCCGGTCAGGACCGACGCCAGCAGCGTGAAGCCGAGGACGCCAAGGTCGATTCTGACTTCCGACAGTCGGGGCAAATCCTCGGGAATCAGGCTGATGAACAGTGGAAGTCCCCAGAGCGCGAGTTGCCAGCCGAGAAAACCGCCCAGAAAGGCAAGGCTGACGCTTTCGGTGAGCATCTGCCGCAGCACGCGCCACTGGCTGGCTCCGATGGCGAGCCGGACCGCGATTTCCTTCTGGCGGGCTACCGCACGGGCCAGCATCAGATTTGCGATGTTGGCGCAGGAAATCAGCAGTACGCAGGAGACCACGCCGAACAACACCCACAGCGTGGCCCGCGATTCGCCCACGACCGAATCGTGAAAGGGCTTGGCGACCGCGCCGAACCCCGTGTTGGTGTCGGGAAAGTTCGATTCAAGCTGCCTGGCGATGCCGGCGAGTTCCGCTTCCGCCTGTTCCGGCGCGATCCCCGGTTTCAGGCGTCCGATCGCGTTCATGAAGTGAAATCCACGCTGGGCCAGTTGCGACTGCTCTTCCGGTCCGGTGTTTTTCCCGAGCAGGCCGATGGTGGTCCAGGCTTCGACCGCGCGTGCCTGAATCGGAAACTGGAACCCGGGCGGCATGACGCCGACCACGGTGAACGTCTGTCCGTTGACCGTCATCGACCGCCCGACGATGGCCGGGTCGCCACCGAACCGTTTTTTCCATGTTGCATCGCTCAGCATCAGCAGCCGACCGTTCGGTCCGCCGTCGGGGCCATCGTCTTCATAGGCGAAGTCGCGTCCGAGCGCGGGCTTGACGCCGAGCAGGCGAAAGGTCTGGGCCGAAATCGAAAACCCCTGAAGATGGAGCGGTGTGCCGGTCCCGGTCAGGGTCATGTCGAGCGGGGAATAGGCGGCCATTTCGGAGAATGACGTACTGCGCGTCCGCATGTCGGCATAATCCGGGTAAGACATCGGACGCGGGCTGTTCCCCCGGCTCTTTGGCGTGATGGAGCCGACGGCCACCAGCCGGTCAGGGTCGGAAAACGGCAGCGGCTTCAGCAGCACGGCGTTGACTACGCTGAAAATCGCCGTGTTCGCGCCGATGCCGATGGCCAGCGTCAGGAGCGCCACGGCGGTGAAGCCGGGCTGCTTGAGGAAGGTTCTCAGTCCGAAGCGCAGGTCTTGAAGGAGGATTCGCATGGCGTTGAAGTCTGGAGTCGGGAGTCGGAAGTTTGAAGTCGCCTGTTTCCTTTTCCTTCAGACAAATCGCGTGCCACGTTTTTCCCCCTTCTTTTTGCTTCGTGAACGCCGTTTCCGAGGGATTTCTGTTCGGATTTGGGAAGGCGGCGTCCCACAACCGGACAGTGATTTAGAAATGAAAAAGGGGAAGGCAGTGCGCCTTCCCCAAACCGATACCCTGTTTCGCGGTCGGTTCTATTTTTTCCCGAAGGTGAAATTCACCCCGAAGGAAAGCCGGAGGTGGCTCTGGCTGTCCCGCTGAAGATTATTCACGCCAATTCGGGTGTAGTAGTACTCGCCCTGGAACGGACGCAGCGAAACCCGCTGGGTCAGTTTTACGTCCAGCCCGCCGCCGAGGGCCATCGCGAAACCGGAAGCCGACTTGAACGTGCCGGGCGTGTTGGCCGGAACGCGGCTTGCGTGAGCGCCGCCGAACAGCGCGTGGGCGAACGGGGTGATCCGCGAATTGTTCCGCAGGCTGACGCGCGGACCGAACATGTAGGAATAGAGGTTGGTCTGCTTGTTCGAATAGGACGCGCCGAAATCGGCCACCACGCCGAGGACCTTGTTGACGTTGTAGGTCCCTTCGACGGTGAACCCGCTTGTGTTCAAACCGGTGTTGACGGCCCTCAGGTCATTGATCCGGCCATACTGAAACCCGGCGAAGACTTCGGCTTTGGGAACATCCTGGGCATATCCGGTGGCCGTGAAAATAAGGGCCAGTCCGAAAAGAAGAAACAGCTTACGCATTTTTTACTCCTTTATAACGTTTTCGTCTCCGACCAGTCCCCCGATGGGCGGTTCGGCGAAAGACGAGGGGAAGCGCCGCGGTTGCGGTCGCTTCCCGAAATGGGAGGACGGAGACCGTAGCCGCCGTCCTCCGGCCTGTTTCGAATCCGGAACCGCCGGAGATCAGAAGTCGAAGCGCAGCGCGAGCTGGATGACCCGCGGATTGCTCGACAGGAGTCCCTGCGGCCGATTGAAGTCGATGTTCGTCACGCCGCCGAAGGCCACCGTGTTGACGCGGGTCGCGCCCGCGCTGGTGGTCGCCACCGGGTTGACGCCGCGGACGGAACCGGCAGTGTACTGCGCGTGGTTGAACACGTTGTAGAAGTCGGCCCGGAACTGAAAGCGGGTCCTTTCGCCCAGCCGGAAGTTCTTGAACACCGCGAAATCGAAGTTGGCGATTCCGGGCAGGCGGACGGTGTTGCGACCCGCCGTCGCGAACGCGCCCGGTCCGGCCTGGATGTACTGCGCGTTGCCGTTCACCGCGACATAGCCGACGGTCTGGCCCGCGCCCAGCGGAGAAGCGGCGGTGGTGATGAGCGGGGTCACCGCGCTCGCCGTGCCGCTGACGCCGTTCGGGTTGATCACCGTCCGGTCGCCCGCGTTGTCGCCGTTGAGGTTGGCGTCAACACCGCTCAGCGGGGTGAAGGGTTTGCCCGTTTCGAAGGTCATCGTCGAGGACAGGCTGAAGCCGCCGAGCAACGCGCGGGCCAGACGGTTCTGGCTGTCGCGGAAGTAGGGCACTTCGTAGATTCCCGAAAGAACGAAGCGATGGGTGCTGTCCAGCGCCGAGGTGCTGCGTTCCGCGCGGAGGTTCTGGAAGTCCTGAACCCGACGCGGCGAGAACACGGTGCTGAACACTTCCGCCGTCGTGTCGTCAATCAGGTGGCTGTAGGTATAGGCGGAGTTGAAGAGGAAGTTCTTGCTGAACCGCTTCTGAACCGACAGTGAAAGACCGTGGTAGGTCGAGTTGCCGTTCGAAAGGAAACCGACGAGGTTGCCCGCGTTGAAGCCCGCGTTGGCGAACGCCGGAACGAAGCTCGAATTCGCCTGAATCTGCGAAAGCGACGTCGTCAGCGAGTCGATCTGCGCCTGCGTCGGAGCCGAGGTGAACGTCGGAAGGAACTGGTTCGGGGTCACCCGCGGCTGGCGGTTGATGCGGTTCTGGGTCAGAAGGTGAACGCCGCGCGTGCCGACGTAGCGGATTTCAAAGGAGTAGTCCTTGAAAAGCTGGCGCTGGAAGCCGAGCGTCCAGGTCATGGAGTAGGGGACCTTCTGGTCCGGAATGAACGCCGAGGTGATGGAGCGGAGTTCTTCGGGCGTTCCCGTCACCGGATTCGGCGTCGGGGGAATCCCGCCACCCGCGAGGAAGCCCGGAACACCCGGGGTTTCGACGTTGCGGGTCTGGTTGAACTGCGGCGGCAACGACAGGATGTACAGGTTGTCGAAAATCACGTCGTAGCCGAGCGAGAAGCCGGCCCGGAGGGAGCTGTCGCCCTGACGTCCGAAGACTTTTCCGAGGAATCCCCCGTTGAAGTTCGGCGCGTAGGCGAGTCCGACCACCGGCGCGAAGTTGGTCGTCTGTTCCGACGGAGACTTGAAGTTGATCAGGCCCGGCACCGAAGCCGCCGCGTTGAGGCTCTGCTGCCGCGCCGTGAAGGGAACCTGCTGGTAGGAATAACGGATGCCGAGGTTCAGGGTGAGCGTCGGGTGAATCCGCCAGTCGTCCTGCGCGTAGGCGAAGAACAGCTTCTGGTCGCCGTAGTAGGGCGACGCGCCGACCGTGCGTTCCCCGAAATCGGGGCTGAGGTCGCGCAGGAAGGAATCGGTCGTGTTGTAGGTGTAGTCGCCGCGCTGACGCTGCACGAATGACTGCGGCGAAATCAGCTTGCGGGCGTCGATCCCGAATTTCAGCGAGTGATTGCCGATATTCCAGGAAACGTTGTCGATGAACTGGTAGTTGTTCTCGATGTTGAACTGCGGCGCGTTCGGGTCCGGCCCGATGTTGATGCCCAGATCGTTCAACTGAATGTTCGGGAACGAATCGAGGTTCGGATAGGTGATGTTCGGAACCTGGAACGACTGGAGGTAGCGCCGGTAGGAGAACCGGAACTCGTTCGTCAGGCTCGGCGTGAAGCTGTGAACGGTCGTGTAGGAGAACAGGCGACCATCAACCGGGATCGGGTTGAAGAACGCCGGCAGGTTCGCCGCCGTGTCGATGGCCCGAATCCGGTCGAAGATGAACCGGGTCCGGTGCGTCGTCTTGTCGCTCTGCTTGAAGTCGAGGTTGAGAACGAAGTTTCGCTGCGTCGAAAAGCTCGGCGCGTCGAACGTGACGTTTCCGACCGGAATGAGGGCGTTGCCGACCTGAATCGTGTCGGTCGCGGTCGGCGCGACCGGCAGGTACTGCCGAAGCACCGCCAGGTTGGTGGCGGAAAGGCCGGGGACATTTCCCAATTGGTTGAAGCCGTCGCTGGTAAACGACAGGATGCCGGCGGGCGAGGCCGCCGCCCCGGTCTGCTGGCGTTCGAACGAAGCGAAAAACCAGAGCCGATCCTTGACGATGGGACCGCCGATGTTTCCACCGTGCCGCGAATAGTCGGAGCGCGGGTTGGTGTCGCGGGTGGTGCCGCCGAGGATCTGCTGCGTGTCGAGCGCGTTCAGGCGGCGGTTCTGGAAGAAGCCGTAAGCCGTGCCGTGGAACTGGTTCGTCCCGCTCTTGGTGACGGTGATGAACTGTCCGCCGTTCGAGCGGCTGAATTCAGCCGAAAACTGGTTCGACAGAAGGGTGAATTCGGCCACCGTTTCCGGCGAGATGTAGATCTGCGGTCCGGTGACGGCCTTGTCGTTGTTGTCGATGCCGTCCACGGTGAAGTTGTTGTTGCGCGGGCGCTGTCCGCCGACCGAGCCGCCCGTGCCGACGCCGACCCCGCCGCTGCTCGACACGTTGCCGGCAATCAGCGCGAGGTTGTAGATCCCGCCCGCCGAAGCGGTCTGGGACAATTCGACGGTCTGGCGGGAGTCGAAGCTCTTGCCGAGGTTCGAAGTCGAGGTTTCGATGAGTCCGGCATTGGCCGCCGAAACTTCGATGACTTCGGATTCGCCCCCAGGCGCCAGTGTGACCTGAACGTCGGTGGTTCGGTTCAAGGAAACGATAACCTGACTCAGGGTCGTTTTCTTGAAGTTGGTGGATTCGACCGTAATTGAATATTCGCCTCCCGGCAGGTTCACGAATTGGAATTCGCCTTCCGAACTCGCCTGAACCGTTTGTGACGATTTCGTGGCGGCATCGGTAATCGTGACCTTCGCTCCGGCAATGACCGCACCGGATTCGTCTTTCACTACGCCGCGCACGTTCCCGGTCGTAACCTGGGCGCTGACCGAACCGGTCAATGCGACGAGCAGCGTGATGAAGGCGAGGAGAAGGTGGAAACGTCGGTTGGAAACTGCGTTCCTGACGTTTGCTTCTGGGTAAATCATAAAATTCTCCAGCTCCTTGCGTTGGTTGGGAAGCCGTCGCGTTGCTCACGGAAAGCGACGGCTTCAGACTGACCATTCAACTTGGCAAGGGGTATGCCGGAGATGCTTCCGCCGACTGAACTATTTCCTTTATTAGATTTTATTCGTTTACGGTTATTGGAATATTAGCGAATTCTTGCAATATGTAATTGAATCCATGTGGCCATTTGTCGTCTCCGGTTCTTCTTTCAACTCAACAAGATTTAAATCCTGTGAATCGACATTTTTGGTTTTCGCCATGGCTTTGGCAGTCACTGAGGATTTAAAAAATATAATGATTTCCTAATAAAAAAGCGGTTTTTATGCGGAAGAGCATATTTCCCTTTCGGAGTTTGGGAAGCCGTTTTCGGGCGGATTTATCCAAAAAAATAGTTTTATGGGATTTCGTTTTTTAAATTTTCATATTTACGAACAATTACAAAAAATAAATGGAACTTTTACTGGTGATTGGCAAGAAAGGGCGCGGCAACCGGGCGGATGGGTTCATTCTCGGTACACGGTAAGTCGGCATTGAAGGTCTTCGACTTTAAACCCTGGACTTGGGACTCCCGACTCTCGGCTACAGACTATTCATAACGGAGCGCGACGAGCGGATCTTCCCTGGCGGCACGTCGTGCGGGAATCAGACAGGCGAGCAGGGCCACGAGGGCGATGACCCCCGAAACGGAACCGAAGGTGATCGGGTCGCCGGGGCTGACGCCGTAGAGCAGACTGGTCATCGCTCGCGAAAGGAAGAAGCCGGAAACGAGTCCGATGCCGATACCGATAAGCGTCGGATACATCCCTTGCCGAACGACCAGTCCGAGAATTGATCTCCGGTCCGCGCCGAGCGCAATACGAATGCCGATTTCGCGGCGGCGGAGCGTGACCAGATATGAAACCACGCCGTACACGCCGGTCATTGCCAGCAGCAGCGCAACGGCGGAAAAGACGCCGAAGATGACCAGGCTGAAACGACGCGCGTCGAGCGATTGCGAGTAGATTTCCGGAATGGAAGTGAACTTGACCGGAACGTCGGGATTCAGCGACCGGACGATTTCCCGCATTTGCGGAAGCAGGGCTGCGGAATCCCCCTTGGCCCGGACCACGATGGAGAGATTCGACACCTGCCAGAACTGGGGCCGTTGAAACGAATGTCCGTAAACGGTTTCCCCGACCGGCTGATCGAGGCCGTCCTCGCGGATGTCGCCGACCACGCCGACGATGACCATCGGGCGGGTATCGCCGTCCATGTTTCCGAACTGGATGGTTTGTCCGATTGGGTTTTCATTGGGCCAGTACCGTTTGGCGAGCGACTGGCTGATGACGGCGGCCGGCGGCGCCTTTTCGGTGTCGGTCCCGTCGAAAAATCGTCCCCGAATCAGCGGAATTCCGATGGCCTTGAAATAATTCGCGCTGGCCAGCCGGTATTCCGCCTGTCCGGGCTGGTTGGGATCGTTGTTTTTGAGGAAACGGCCGTTGGCGCCGCCGCGCGACATCGGAAGGTCGGAAATCCCGCCCGCCGCCGTCACCGAAGGCAATTGTGAAACCCGTTCAATTAACTGTCTTTGAAAGATGAGCAGTTTCGGTTCTTCGCTTTTATCGAGGGAGGAAGGCAGGGCGAGCGTCATGGCAAAGGCGCTTTCGGGACGGAACCCTGGATCTACTTCAAGCAGCTTGACGAAGCCGCGAATGAGCAGCCCCGCGCCGACCAGCAGCGTGAGCGTCAGCGCGACCTGCGCGGTCACGAGCGAGTTGCGGACGCGATTGCGATGGCGGGAAGCGCCCCCGGTATTCCCCGAAAGTTTGAGTTTGGTAACGAGTTCAGTCGCGGAAGCCTGAATGGCCGGGATGATGCTCAGGACGATTGCGACAAGCACCGAAAGGCCAAGGGCAAATGCCACCGCGCGTCCGTCGAGGCCGATTTCCTCACCCCGTGGAAGGTTTGCCTGATTGATGGTTTTCAATGCCCCCACGCCCCACTTGGCCAGAACCAGGCCGCAGAGGGAAGCCGTCACGGTCAGAAAAAGGTTCTCCACCACGAATTGACGCGCAATCCGGACGGGCGTCGCCCCAAGGGCGGTTCGAATGGCGATTTCGGTGGACTGTCCGTTCAACCGGGCCAGTAAAAGGTTCGTCACGTTGGCGCAGGCGATGAGCAGCAGGAACGTGACGGCGGCTCCGATGATGAGTAGGCCCTCGCGAACCTGCCCGGTCATGAAGTCCTTCGCCGGTACGATCGCGAAATCGGCGGCATCGGTTTTTTGTCCGAACTGGTTTCGAAGTTCACGGGCCAGAGCCGTCGCCTCGGCCTGGGCTTCCCTCACCGGAACACCGGCCTTGAGTCTCCCGATGACCTTGAAGTTATGGGCTGTCCGGTTGTTTTGCGGCCCTTCCAGTTCACGCGGGACCCAGACATCGGCCTGCTTCGGAAAGCCCAGATCAGGCGGCATCACGCCGACGACCGGCATCCGGATACCGTCCACGTTCAAGACAACCGTTTGAAAGTCGGTCCGACCACCCAGGGCGCGCTGCCAGAAGGCATGGCTGATGACCGCGACCGGCGGCTGGCCGTTGAATTTCGATTCTTCCGGAAGGAATGCGCGGCCCTGCGCGGGCTGAACCCCAACCGTCCGGAAAAAATCGCCGGAGACGTAATAGGTAAAAGCCCTCACCGGTTCCGAGCCGCCCGTTACAACGAGTTCGCCTCCAGCGTATTCCGCCACTGACTCGAACCCGCGCACCCGTTCCTTGAGATCCTTGAAATTCGGCTCGGCGACATTGATGCTCCTTCCCAAATCGTTCACCTCGCGGACTTCAACGAGGCGGTCCGCGTTCGGGTAGGGGAGTCCTTTCAGGAGCACTGCGTCCACCACGCTGAAAATGGCCGTGTTCGCCCCAATTCCAAGCGCCAGCGTGAAAATCGCGACGACGGCGAAACCCGGACGCTTGAAAAACGAACGGAGGGCGATGCGAAAGTCGGTGAGAAGGGAGTTCATGAAACCTCTTTGTTAAAAGTCTGGAGTCTGGAGTCGAGAGTCTGGAGTCAGGGAAACGATGAACGATGGGGGGTGGACGATGAAGTTTGAAAAAACCGGGGTTGGGAAAAATGCGGAGAAAGGAACTTGACCGAGACCTCGAAAAACGGACGCTCAACCCCAGACCCCAGACCCCAGACCCCAGACCCCAGACCCCAGACCCCAGACCCCAGACCCCAGACTCAGTCGTGCCTCAGCGCGACCATCGGATCGGTCCGGGTGGCGCGCCGGGCGGGGATGAGGCAGGCCAGCAGGCCGACGATCACGAGCAGGGCGGCGATGCTGAAAAAGGTGATCGGGTCGGTCGGACTGACGCCGAAAAGCAGGCTTCGCATCAGGCGGGTCAAGGCGAAGGCGCCGGTCAGTCCGCAAGCCGTTCCGAGGCAGATCAACATTATTCCCTGACCCAGAACCAGGCGAAGAACGTCGCCGAGCGTGGCGCCGAGTGCGATTCGGATGCCGATTTCGGTCGTCCGTTGGGAAACGAAGTAAGACATCACCCCGTACACCCCGACCAGCGCGAGGACCAGCGCGATGGAGGCGAACAGAAGCAGTAAAGACGCCGTGAATCGACGCGGCGCAACCGAGGCGCTGACGGCGGTTTCGAGCATTTGGGGACGACGGATCGGCTGGAGCGAATCGGTGGTCGTCACCGCGCGTTCAACCGCGCCGATGAGTTCCGGGGCGGACACATTCCCCCTGGCCACGATGGAAAGATTTCCACCGGGAAGCTGCGCGGCCGGGACATACACCTCCGGCTCGAATTCGGCTTCGAGTTCAAGCAGTTTGACGTTTTCAATGACCCCGACAATTTCCCGCGAAACCACTTTGCCGTACAGCTTTTCTTCTTCGGGAGTCCCGATGGTGATGCGTTTCCCGAGTGGATTTTCATTCGGGAAATACCGCCGGGCGAACAGTTCGTTCACGATGACCACGCCGGGGTGGGAGCGGTCATCGTTTTCGGCGAAGTCCCGGCCTTCGCGCAGCCGGATACCCATTGCCTGAAAATACCCGGGATAGGCCTCATGATTGTCGGCGTGTGGCTGGTCGGTATTTGGCGGAGTTGGGCGCTCGTCAATCGAAAACGAGGTCGCCCCGCGCGAGCCGGTGAAGGGCAGATTGGTGACCGCCGATGCGCACTGGACGCCCGGTGTCGCCCGCAGGGTTTCAAGTGTCCGCCGGAAGAACTCGTCCTGTTTGACAGGGTCCTTGTAACGGGCTGCCGGAAGTCCGACGTTGGCCGTCACGACGTTTTCCGGACGGAATCCGGGATTGATTCCGATCAGGTTCCAGAAACTTTTCAACAACAGCCCGGCTCCGATGAGCAGGATGAGCGAAAGGCCGATTTCGGAGACGACCAGCCCGTGACGAAACACCTTCATCCCGCCGGCGGTCGCGGTCCGTGACTGTTCGCGAAGAACCTGATTGAGATTCGTTTGTGACACCTGCCAGGCCGGTACGATGCCGAAGGCGATGCCGGTCAGGGCCGAAATGGCAAAGGTGAAAAGGATGACCGTCGGATCGAGTCCCACGTTTGCGGAATTCGGAATCACGCCCGGGTAGATGTTCAAAAGGAACTGGGTGCCGAATTTCGCGATGGCGAGTCCGAGGCAGCCACCGATCAGACTGAGCAGGACCGATTCGACCAGAACCAGCCGGATCAGGCTGGCACGGGAAGCGCCCAATGCGGCCCGGACGTTGATTTCCTTCCAGCGGACGGTGGCCCGGCTCAGGGTCAGATTGGCGACATTGAAACAGGCGATCAACAGGACCAGCAGGACCACGCCGGACAGAATGTACAACGGGCGTTCGATGTCGCCGACCAGTTCCTGACGAAACGAAATCAGCGTGTATTTCAGGTCGCGCAGGTTCGCCGAGTTTTCCCGGACGATATCCGCGGCGATGGCGTTCGCTTCCTGACCGGCCTGCGCCTGGGTCACGCCGTTTTTCAAACGTGCCATCGACTGAAGGTACGATGTGCCGCGATTCACCGAAGCCGGCACCAGGCCCATTGGCTTCCAGACATCATTCCGGGATGTCGGAAATGTGAAATCGGGCGGCATCACCCCGATGATGGTGTGCGGTTCGCCGTTTATCCGCGCGGTTTTCCCGACAATGTCGGAGGCCCCGGCAAACCTTCGCTGCCACAGGCCGTGACTGATGAGAACCACCTGATTTTTTCCGGGAACGTCATCTTCATTGGTGAACGTTCTCCCCAGAATCGGCCGGACGCCTATCACTTTTGCGAAATCTCCCGTCACATAAAGGCCGTTCAGGGATTCCGGCGCGCCGTCGCCGTTCAGTGCGAAGCTGGTGTAACGAAACGAAAAATAACCGTCGAAGCTCCGGCTTCGCTCGCGCAGGTCGCTGAAGTTCAAGGGCGAAAGCGAACTCAGTGCAACCGGGTTTTCGGGGACGCTCCCCCCGACGAAGACGAGCCGGTCGGCGTTCGGGAAGGGGAGCGGCCGGATCAGGAGTGCATTGACGATGCTGAAGATGGCGGCATTGGCCCCGATTCCAAGTGCCAGCGTCAAAATCACCACCACCGCGAATCCGGGCTTTTTCAAAAACGAACGCCACGCAAAGCGAATGTCCTGGAGCAATGAATCCATAAGGCGAAGTCTCGGGAGTCTTGAGAGTCTCGGGAGTCTCGGGAGTCAGTCCGGCTCCGAAAACGCCCTGTTCCATTATCGGGAAACAATTCTCGTGCCACGCCTTTTTTGTGAAAATCACCAGGAAACAGCGGTTTTTTCAATCTGTCTTGTTCGAAATCGGGAAAGCGGCGTCCCAATAACGGACAGGAACGGAAGTCTTGGGAGTCTGGCAAGTCTCGGGAGTCTTGAGGGTCAGAAAAAGGCTTGACACCAAATCCCCAATAAAATCCGCTCGACTCCCAAGACTCCCAAGACTCCCAAGACTCCCAAGACTCCCAAGACTCCCAAGACTCCCAAGACTCCCAAGACTCCCAAGACTCCCAAGACTCCCAAGACTCCCAAGACTCCCAAGACTCCCAAGACTCTCAACTGGTCATTCGTGTCGTAACGCAATCATCGGGTCGGTACGAGTTGCCTTGAGGGCGGGAATCCAGCAGGCAAGAAGGGCCACGCCCGTCAGCAACGCCGTGATGGCCCCAAAGGTTGCCGGGTCGGTCGCGGAAACGCCGAACAAAAGGCTTCGCAATGTATGCGTGACCGCCAATGACACGATGAGGCCGAGGGCAAGCCCAATGAGCACCGGGCGCATTCCTTGGCGGATAACCATTCCTGTAACGTTCCTTGACTTGGCGCCCAGGGCCATTCGGATGCCGATTTCCCGTTCACGGTGGGCGGCGAAATAGGCAGTGCCGCCATACAGCCCCAGCGCGGTCAGCGCCAGTGCGGTTGCGGCGAACATTCCAACCAGCGAGGTTGTAAACTGCCGTGGGGCAACCATTGCTCCGAGGGTCAGTTCCATGGTCCGGATGCCGGATACTGTTACAGCCTTGTTCAGCGTCCGAATCTGTGAGAGGACTTCTCCCGAACTGATGGGATGGGAATTGTCGGTTCGTATCACCATTTCGAAATATGAACTCCCGTTTTGTTGGAACGGAAGGAACGCTTCGATGTCAGGAGGGGATTCCGGACCCATCCGGCGGACGTTTCCGCTGACCCCGACGATGGTGAACCACGGGCTTTTGAACTCTGGTTGGTCAAAGCGGAACCGTTTGCCGATGGCATCGCCCTTTGGGAAATAGCGACTGGCAAAGGCCTCATTGACGATGGCTGTTTCCGGAGTGCCTTCACCTTCGGAAGCGGTAAAACTCCGACCCTGAAGGATCGGGATATTCATGGTTCGGAAGTAATTCTCCGTAACGACATTGACTGGAAGGTCGGAGCGTTTTCCGCCATTGCCAGGCATTTGATTTTCGATGACGAAGAGCGACTTTTCGAGTTCATGAAGGAGAACGCTCGACGTTGCTCCGACTGATTGTACGCCCGGCATGGCCGCAAACTGGGCTTCGAGTTGTCTCTCAAATGCAATTTGCTTTGCGGCAGTTTCAAATCGTTCCTGCGGAAGTTGCACCTCGACAACGGTCAGGTTTTGGGCATTGAACCCAATGTCGGTTTGAATCAGTCCGACGAAGCTTCGCAGCAGCAGTCCCGCGGCGACCAATGCCATCAGGGTTCCCGCGGTTTGTGTCACGGTGAGGAGTTCGTAAATGCTCCGACTGCCTCCGACCGTTATGGAAGGGTTTCCTTTTTTCAAGACATCTGTTTGGGACAACCGCAACGCCTGAAATGCCGGAATGATCCCGCAGGCCGCTCCGGCGAACAGTGTCGTTGACGCGGCAAAGGCGAACACCGCCCAGTCAATCGAGATGGACTCGATACGAGGCAGATTTTCAGGCTGAAATGCAATGAGCCAATTTATTCCCACCCTTGCAAGCGCCAAACCCGCAATTCCGCCAATGGTCGAAAGGGTGAGGCTTTCGAGAAGTGTCAGTCGCGAAATTCCCAATTGGCTGGCACCAAGGGCAATTCGAATTGCGATGTCCTGGCGCCGCTCGACCGCGCGCGCCAGAAAAAGACTTGCGACGTTCCCGAGACAAATGAAAAACACAATGACGAGCACCACCCAGAGCAAATGCAATGGCCGTTCGACATTTCCGACCAACTGGGTCCGCAGGGAAATGACCGATGCTCCGAGACCTTCGTTTTCCTTCGGGTATTCCTTTTCCAGTTGACCCGCCAGCGTCGCCATTTCTGACTGTGCCCGAGTAATCGGGACTTCAGGTTTTAGTCGTCCAATGACGGACAGGAAAACATTCGAGCGAAACTCGGTTTTCATCCTCGGTGAAATCCCCAGCGGAAGCCAGAATTCAGCCTTGGTCGGAAATGAAAAACCGGGTGGCGCGATGCCAATAACCGTCACGCGTTCGTCGCCGAATTGAATGATCTTTCCGATAATCCCTTCATCACCGCCGAATTGACGCCGCCAAAGTCCGTCGCTCAAAACGATTACCGAATTGCGTCCAATTTCATTTTCTCCAGGACTGAACCCACGGCCCAGCCTCGGCCCAACCCCCATTGTTGAGAAAAAATTTGTTGTCACCCGTGCGCCGGACACGGTTTTCAATTCCTGGTTCCCGGACAGTGTCTTGGCCGAAGGCGTGAATGCCGCAAGTTCCTGAAAACAACGGGTTCGGTCTTGCCAGTCCCTGAAATTGGCGAATGACGTACGCCCTGCGTGCTCGCCCTTCCGCGAGTCGTCGGTCCAGACCATCGCCAACTGCTCCGAGGCCGGAAAGGGAAGGGGTTTTAAGAGGACCCCGTTGATCACGCTGAAGATGGCGGTATTCAAGCCAATGCCAAGCGCGAGCGTGCAAACTGCGGCGGCAGCGAAGCCGGGCCGCTTCAAAAATGAACGAATGGCAATTCGAAAATCCTTGAGAAGCGGGTTCATTTCTCTAACCTTTTTGAGAAATCACTGGAGTCTTGGGGGAGGGAAAACGATGAATGAAGAAGTCTGAAAAATCCTAAATGACAAGGAATTCTGAGAAAAAGACTTGACCATAAAGCACCGAAGACGTCTCCCGGTTTCCCCGGACTATTCCTTGATTCGTCCCCGTTCGAATTCCGAAGCGACTGTTTCGACCGCTTTCCGAAGAGCTTCCCTGAGGGCCGGATCGTCATTGCGGAGGGCGGAAACGCGGCGCAGAACGTTGGCTTTTTCGAAATCCGACCCCATCTCGCCGGCACATTCGACGATCTTGATCAGAACGTCGGTGTCCTTCGGCAGGCGCTGGGTGATTCGGCTCAGGAGTCGTCCCTTTTCGAAATCGGAATCAATCGCCTTTACCGCCGGGAAGAAATCCGGCGCGTTGACGGCATCCCGCCCGCCGATCTCGACGGCCCGCACCAGGACGTTGGTTTTCTCGAAATCCGAGTCGAGACTTCGGGTGGCCTTCATGGCCGCCGCCATCTGCGCGGCATTGACCGTTTTTCGTTCCAGCACCGATTTCAAAAGGTTGGCCTTTTCGAAGTCGGAATTGATGGAGGCGATGGCTTCGATGAGCAGGGAAAGGCGATCGCTGTCGAGTTCGGGTTGTTCGGCCAGCAGTGAAAGGACCTGACGTTTTTCGAAGTCCGACCCGATTCGGCGCATCGCGAGGCGAATGGCTTTGGTCAGTGAACCCCCGTCCAGTTTGGCCTGATCGAGCAACGACTCGAAGTACATCCGCTGCGCGAAATCGCTTTTGATGGTTTCGAGTTCCGCGAGGACCGCGTTCGGGCCGCCCTGTTGAAGCAGACGGGCCACCCGGCGCTTGCTGTCGAACCCGCTTTCCCTGGCCATTTTGGCGACGAATGTCTTCATCCAGCTTCTGGCTTCATCGTCGAAGGGCTGGGGCTTGCCCCCGAAGGAATAGTCGTACCGCACGCCACCCGCTCCATCGCCGGTGATGGTGACCTGAAGCGCATTTGCTCCCTTCCCGGAGCGGATGCGGACCTTTCCGTCCGGCGACAGGGTTTCGATGGTCGAGTAATCCTCGGAAAACGTGACCTTGCCCCGGATTTCAAAAAGGAGGTTCTGGTCGTCGTCCTGAAACACCCAGGCCGAATAGTGCTCGGACTTCTTTTCCCGTGTTTCCTTTTTCGTCATGGATTGGGCGGCCGCGGGCTGCGGCACAGGGCTGGTCAGCAGGGCCGAGGCGAAAAGAACCGCCGCGGCTGATGCGATGCGATGGGGTTTCATGAGGCAGGCTCCTTGGGGCGAAGAAAAAATGTTCGGAATTCTTTCTTATTCGTGTCGAAGCGCAGTCAGAGGGTCGGCCTGGGCGGCGCGGCGCGCCGGAAGGAAGCAGGCCAGCAGGGCGGTCGCGATAAGCAGCAGGGCGACGCCGGTAAGGGTCAGCGGATCGGTGGCGGTCACGCCGTACAGTCGTGATTCGATGAGTTTTTTCGCGAAGTAGGAACCCACGCCCCCGAGGACCAGCCCGATCGTGACGAGCTTCATCCCCTGCCAGACGATCATGCGGAGAATCACCTGTTTCCGGGCGCCGAGCGCCATCCGGATACCGATTTCACCGGTCCGCTGGGTTACGGAATAGGCGAGTACGCCGTACAGTCCGAGCGCGGCCAGAACCAGCGCGAGCGTGCCGAAGAAGCTCAGCAACTGGGCGAAAATGGCGTCCTGCTTGAGCGTTTCGGAAAGTTGTTCCTGTTGCGTCTTGATGTCGATGACCGGTAGGGTCGGGTCGATTTCCCGGACGATGGCCCGGATGTCGGGGACGATGGCCATCGGATTGCCTTCGGTCCGGATGACGAAAACCGATTCGCCCAGCTTCCCGAGTTGTTGTCTCCACGGCGTGTAAGTCAGAACCGCGTCAACCTCATCTTTCTGGCTGTTGTATTTCACGTCCCTGGCAATGCCGACGATTTCAATCTTGCCGACGGTTTCGGCATCCAGGCCGATGCGTTGTCCGAGGGCTTCCCGGCCCGGGAAATACTTTTTGGCAAGAGATTCGCTGATGATCGCGACCGGCTGACTTTTGGCGGTATCGGCGGCGGTGAAGTTGCGTCCGCGAAGCAGCGGGATCTGCATGGTTCCAAGGTAATTCTCGTGCGCCATCTGGATGAAGGAGGAGCGGTCACCCGATGTTTTTTCGTTTTCTCCGGGAAGGATGAGCTGTTCTTCCCAAGTGAATTCGGCGACGAGGGGGACGCGGCCGAACGCGGCCGACTTCACGCTCGGCAGCGAGGCCGTCCGGGCCACCAACGTTTCGTAGAGTGTCTGGAGACGTTCTTCCTTGTATCCCGCCGCCTCGGGGTTGAGTGAGAACTGGAGGATGTTTTCGGGATTGAACCCGAGTTGAGTCTTTTGAAGATTGCGAACCGTTCGGATGGCCAGCCCGGCCCCGAAAAGAAGGATGAGGGAGAGCGCGACCTGTCCGATGACCAGCATTCTGGTCAATCGTGAACGACCGAGGTTGAAGCGGTTCTTTTCCTTGAGTGTCGAGGCCAGATCGAGGCCCGAGGCCCGCCACGCCGGAATGATGCCGAACAGGAAACCGGTCACGGCCATCGTGAGAAAGGTGAAAACAAGCACCCGCCAGTTGATCTGGTATTCAAGGTTTCGCGGAAGGAGCGCGCCGTCTCCCCGTCCAAATCCGGCGAGGATGCCGTTGCCCCAGAGCGCGAAGATGATCCCGGCGAGACCTCCAAAAAAGGAAAGCAAAAGGCTTTCGGTCACGAGCTGGCGCAGGATGCGGACGCGTCCCGCGCCAACCGCCCGCCGGACCGTGATTTCCCCGGCCCTTTCCGAAGCCCGCGCGAGCAGAAGATTGGCCACGTTGGCGCAGGCGATTAAAAGGACAATCCCTACGACTCCGAAAAGCAGATAAACCGTGGAGGAATAGATGTGCCGGAGTTCGAGCATTCCGCGATCCCCGACTCTGGCATGGAGGAACGGAAACTGATTGGGCGGAATCGTCTTCGCCTGTCCGGCCTGCCTCGGCTCGGGCATCAACGACAGCGCCAGTTCCTGAAATCCGAGGTTCAGAAACCGGAAGGCCTGTTCGTGGGTGGCGCCGGGTTTGAGCCGGCCCATGACGTGAAGCCACCACATCGCGGGCTTGTCGGCCTTGTCGACGAAGTTCCCGCGAGTATCGAGTTGGGGCATGAAAGCCACCGGAAGACTGATGGCCGGTTGTCGGCCGATCTGAAGTGTTCCGGAAAATTCAGGCCGGGTGACGCCGATGACCGTGAAGCTCACCTTGTTGATCGTGACCTGAGTCCCGACCACCGCCGGATTGGCGTCAAAGTGGTCTTTCCAGTATTGGTATCCGAGAACGACGGTGGGCGTTGCGCTCGGGGAATCGTCTCCTGCCTCCATCATCCGACCGTACAGCGGCGTCACCCCGAGGGTGTTGAAATAGGTTCCGGAGACGACCTGGCCCTTCGCCATTTCCGCCTTGGTGGGCGTCACGACAGTGACCTCGCCAATATCCGCGTAGGAAAAAACGTCCGCGAGGGGACTATCCGGTTTCCGTGACCATTCACGCATCCGTTCGACCACGAGCGGGTGAAAGGAGGAACTTCCCCGATGTCCCTCGGGATAAAACCCTCTGGCGAATGTTCCCCGAATGCTGCTGATACGGAAATCCTTCCCGGCCTCCCAGTCGAACAGCACCAGTTGCTCGGGGTTCTTTACGGGGAGTTTTTTCAGCAGGAGCGCGTCCGTCACGCTGAACAGCGCGGTGTTGGCGCCGATGCCAAGTCCGAGCATCAGTACGGCCACGATGATCATGCCGGGCTTTTTCCAGAACGACCGAAGTGCGAAGCGAAGGTCTTGAATCAAAGTTTCCATTTTTTTCTCCAAGTCCTGGGGGGAAGTCTGGAGTCGAGAGTCGGGAGTCTGGAGTCAAAACCGAAGTGCGAATCGAAAACAAAAAACGGTATTGGACTCTCGACTCCGGACTCCAGACTCACGACTCATGCCGTAGGGCTTTCAACGGATCGGTCATCGCCGCGCGGCGAGCCGGAATCCAGCAGGCGAGCAAGGCGACGAAGCCGAGAACGATGGTGACGAGGGAAAAGGTGAGCGGGTCGTTCGGCGTGACATCGAACAACAGGCCGGCCAGCAGGCGCGACAGGTAAAACGCGGCGGTCAGGCCAATGGCGAGGCCGAGAAACGTCAGCTTGAGGCCCTGTCCGATGACCAGTTTCAGGGCGTCGGCGGAATTCGCGCCGAGCGCCATGCGGATACCGATTTCTGCGGTCCGCTGGCTGACGAAAAACGACATCACTCCGAACAGACCGATTGCCGAAAGGGTCAGCGCGAGCGTGGCGAACGCGCCGAGCAGCGTGGTGTAGAGCCTCGGTTCGGCCATTGAAAGCGAGATGTATTCGTTCAGGGAGCGGATACCGTAAATCGGAATCGTCCGGTCCGCGCGGGCAAGGATTCCACGCGTCGCCGGAATGAGCGTCGTGGTCGGGATGTCCCCCCGGACGACAAAGGTGAGACCCGTGTAGGGCATCTGCGTCAGCGGAAAGAACATTTCCGGCTCGGGTTTCTCGTCGAGCGCGTTGCGTTTCGAGTTCTTCACGACGCCGACGATGGTCCACATCGGGTCAACGAGCTTGCGGGTACTGAAACTCGGCGAAATCCGTTTTCCGATGGCGTCTTCATTGGGAAAAAGTCGCTGGGCAAAGGCTTCGTTCACCACCACCACGTTCGGCGAGGCGAGGGTGTCGCTTTCAGCCGTTGCTCGTCCCTTGACGAGCGCAATGCTCATCGTCTTGAAGTAATCCGTTCCGACCAGTCGCAGAATGGCCGACGGTTCCTTGCCTTTTTCAAAGGTCCGTCCCTGAATCGAAACTCCCGTACTCGGTTCGTCGCCCGAAAAGGGAAGCCAGCTCACGGCGCTGACCGACGTGACGCCGGGCAGCTTCGCGATTCCCTCACGGATATCGCGATACACCGCGACGGTGTTTTCCGGGGATTCGTAGCGCTTGTCGGTCATTTCGATGACGAAGGTTTGCAGACCCTCGGGGTTGAATCCCGGGTCCACGCTTTGAAGTTTCAGGAAGGACCGCATCAGCAGACCCGAACCGGTCAACAGCACCAGCGCGAATGAAATTTCAGCCACGACCAGCGCTCCACGAAGGCGTGAGCGTCCCCGGCTGTCGGTGGCGGTAGTGCCGCTTTCCTTGAACAGTCCGAAAAGATTTTCACGATAACTTTGAAACGCCGGAATCAGCCCGAACAGCAGGCCGGTCGCAAGTGAAAGCCCGAGGGCAAACAGGAGCACCCGCCCGTCGATACCGGTTTCATCGAGTCGCGGCAGGTCGCGCGGACCAATCGCGGCCATGAGTTGCGCGCCCTTCCAGGCCAGCAACGTTCCGAGGCCGCCGCCGACCATTGCAAGCAGCAGGCATTCCGTAAGGAGTTGTCGAAAGATGCGACCGCTGCCCGCGCCCACCGCCGACCGGATGGCGATTTCGCGCCGCCGTGACACGCCGCGCCCGAGCAGAAGGTTCGCCACGTTGGCGCAGGCAATGAGCAGCACGAGCGAGACCGACCAGAGCAACAGCTTGAGGGATTGGGCGATTTTTCCGGTGTACTGATCGAGAACCGGCTTGACGGCGACACTGCTTTCCTTGTTCGTGTCGGGGAATTCGCGGGCGATTTCAGCGCCGATGTCGCCCATTTCCTTTCCCGCCTGTTCCGGACTCGCGTTTTTCTTCAACCGACCGACAACGTTCCAGACGCAGTATCCGCGTGATTCCATGATCGAGCCGGGGCCGACGCGCTCGGCGTCGTGACCGACCGAGGTCCAGAGTTCAATCGGCTTGGCGAGCAGGGGAAAAGCGAAACGTTGGGGCATGACGCCGATGACGCGGTACTCGCGACCGTCGAGCGTCACCTTTCGTCCGAGGATATTGGGATCGCCGCCGAAGTACTTCCGCCACGCATCACTTGAAAGCACGACGGTCAGTCCCTCCGGACCGCCTCCTTTCGTGTCCTCGACGGGTTGAAAAACCCGACCCAGTTCCGGTTCGACCTTGAAAATCGAGAAGAAATCGGAAGAAACGACCGCGCCGCGAAGGCGTTGCGGCGAGTCGTTCCCGGTCATGATGACCCCGCCCACATAGTAGGCCGCGAGTTTCTCGAACGACTTCTGGCGGTCGCGCCAGTCGTTGAAATTCCGCCACGATGTCGTGGACAAACGATCCCGGCTGTCCGGCCACGTTTGGCCGACTCCCATGATCCGGTCCGCGCCTTCGTAGGGCAGCGGCTTCAGGACCACCGCGTTGAGAAGGCTGAAAACCGTCGTGTTCGCGCCGATGCCGAGGGCAAGCGTCAAAACGACGATCAGCGTGAACCCCGGCTTTTTGCCGAAGGTCCGCAGTGCGAAGCGAAGGTCCTGAAGTATCGAATCCATAAGAAGTCTTGGAGTCTGGAGTCGTGAGTCATGAGTCAAAGCCGGGAGCCGGAAAGGAATCGAAAGCGCTTTGACTCTCGACTCCAGACTCCAGACTCACGACTCGTGTCGGAGTGCTTCCATCGGATCGGTTTTCGCCGCGCGGCGGGCCGGGAGCCAGCAGGCCGCAAGCGTGACCGCCGCGAGAATTGCCGGAACGCAAACGTAGGTAATCGGATCGGTTGGACTGACTTTGAAAAGCAGGCTGGCCATGAGCCGGTTGAGGAAGAAAGCCCCCGTCAGCCCGATGGCCAGTCCGATGAGAATAAGGGTCAGACCCTGTTGGAGAACCAGTCGCAGAACCTGGTTGATTTGTGCGCCAAGCGCCATGCGGATGCCGATTTCGCGGGTCCGGTTTGTGACGGCTGCGGAGACGATGCCGTACAACCCGACGCTCGTCAGCAACAGCGCCACCCCGCCGAAAAAGCCGAGCAGGTAGGTGATGAATCGCGGTTGCGCGGCGGAGCGATAGACGAGGTCGTCGAAGGTACGAATCGCGCTGACCGGGATGGTCGCGTCGATGCGGGCGATGTGCTCGTGGATTTGTCCGGCGGCCGGCAGCGGGTCGCCTTCCGTCCGCGCCACGATGGAGAAGGAACCGAGCGCCGGAAGTTGCGCGATCGGAATAAAGACCTCGGGCCGGTTGTCCTCGCTGAGTGAATTGCGTCGCGAATCCGCCACGACGCCGACGATTTCCCGCATATGCGGCTGGCCGGGTTCCACCGAAATGCTTTGGTTGATGCGTTTCCCGATAGGGTCTTCATTTGGGAAGTACTTCCGTGCGGCGGTTTCGTTGATGATGACGGTTTCCCGCGCGTCCCCGCGGTCGCGTTCGGTGAAGTCGCGTCCGCTCCGGATGACCGTGTTCATGGTTTTGAAGTAATTCGGCCCGACGAGTCGTACCGCGGAAATGTTTGGGAACGGATTTTCCGGCGGCGTCGGGCGGCCCTCGACCCCGAACCCGACGTAGAAATCCTCGCCGCCGAAGGGGATCGGCGTGACGGTGGTGTAATCCTTGAGACCGGGGGTTTTGCCGACGGCGTCAATCAGCCGTTGGTGGAACGCGGCCACCAGCGGCGGCGAATTGTAGTAACTGTCGGGCAACGACACCCGCATGGTTAAAAGGTGATCCGTGCGGTAGCCGGTTTCGACCGCCATCAGGCTGGTGAAACTGCGAATCATCAGGGTCGCGCCGATCAGGAGCATGACCGCGATGGCGACCTGTCCGACTACGAGAACCCCGCGCAAGATCTGCCGCTGACCGGTTTCGCCGCGTCCGCCTTCGCGCAGGACGCCGTTGAGGTTGACGCGCGAACCGAGCAGCGCCGGAGCGAGTCCGAAGCCGAAGCCGGTCAGCAAGGTGATTCCGGCGGAAAAGGCCAGCGTGGGAAAGTCGAGGGTGGCTTCGGAGAGGCGCGGGACGTAACCCGGCGCGCCACTCGTCATGAACCGCAGGCCGAGAATGGCCAGCAGCGTGCCGACCGTCCCGCCGAGCAGCGCCACGATCAGGTTTTCCATGAAAAGTTTGCGAACCAGATCCCCGCGGCCCGCGCCGAGCGCGGCCTGGACGGCGAGTTCCTTGCGGCGTCCGGCGGTCCGCGCGAGTTGAAGCCCGGCGATGTTGGCGCAGGCGATGAGAAGAACGAATCCCACCGCGCCGAACATCACGAACAGCGCCGGACGAACGTCGCCCGTCAGGGTTTCGGCCAGTGGGCGCGTCCGCGCGGTCGTGTCGGCGTTTGTCTCCGGAAACTGCTTGGCCAGTTCGGCGGCCACCGCGCCGAGATCGGCGTCTGCCTGTTGGCGGGTGACGCCGGGCTTGAGGCGTCCGATGGCGGTCAGGAACTGGTTGCCGCGTTGCTCGGTGAGGGCGGGGCCGCCGGGGAGCGGTTCGGCTTCCGAGCCGATGCTGATCCACATCTCGACCTGTTCCGCGTCGTAGGGAAACCGGAATCCGGCGGGCATCACGCCGACGACGTCGAACGGTGTTCCGCCGATATCAATCTTCTTTCCGATGGCATCCACGTTCGCTCCGAAATGCCGGTCGCGAAATCCATGACTCAGGACGACCACCCGTCCCTTGCCGCTTTTTTCTTCCTCGGGAAGAAAGGCGCGTCCGCTGGTCGGTTGAATCCCCAACACGGAAAACAGGTTCGCCGAGACCGTCGCCGCGCGAACGCGGGCCGCGCGGTTGCCTTCGCTCACGATGGCCCCGCGCAGGTAGTAGACGGCGATCTGCTCGAAAGAACGGTTGCGCGCCCGGTAATCCTCAAAGTCCGGAAAGGATACGGCGTTCACGTCGCCCGGTGTCGAGAGCTGACCCTTCCCGACGATGACGAGGCGCTCGGGATTCGCGAACGGCAACGGTTTGAACAGCACCGCGTTGACGACACTGAAAATGGTCGTGTTCGCTCCGATGCCGATGGCGAGCGTCAGCACCGCCACAACGGCGAATCCGGGCCGCTTCATCAGGGAACGAAACGCGATGCGAAAATCCTGAAACAGTGATTCCATAAACCAAACCTCGGGAGGGCAGTCTGGAGTCGAGAGTCTGGAGTCGTGAGTCGGAAATCAGACGTCCTGACTTTTCGGCCAATGGATTGAATACATCGAAAACAAAGTTATCGAATGTTTGACATGTTTCCCTCACCCCTCATCCCCCGGCCCCTTCTCCCCTCTCCAATTGGAGAGGGGAGAAGGGGAGAAAAGAGTCCACGGGGCCAGAAACTCCCCCTCTCCAAATGGAGAGGGGGGCGGGGGGTGAGGGCAAAACGAGGAACAGCATGAAATTTCGTTTTCAGTGTATGGAACGTATTTCTCGAAATCGTTTATCCATCACTGACTCTCGACTCCAGACTCCAGACTCTCGACTTCAGATTCACGACTCATGTCTGAGCGCTTCCATCGGATCGGCCTTCGCCGCGCGGCGGGCCGGAAGCCAGCAGGCCGCGACGGAAGTGGCCAAAAGGAACAGGGCAACGAGCGATAACGTGACCGGGTCGGTCGGCGTCACGTCGTAGAGCAGGCTGGCGAGCACTCGGGTCAGGAAGATTGCCCCGATGACACCCGCGCCGACACCGATGACGGCCAGCTTCAGGCCCTGTGAAAGAAAACCGTTGAGAATGTCGTTTGCCGTTGCGCCGAGCGCCATACGGATGCCGATTTCGCGCGTCCGCTGGGTCACGCCGTAGCTCACCACGCCGTAAAGACCGATGGCCGTCAGCACCAGCGCAAGAAGGGCGAAACCGGTCAGGACGAAAGTTACGAAGCGCGGGAAAGCGAGGGATTCCTCGCGATATTCGGCGAGCGACTTGATGTCGGTAAGGGGAAGGTTCGGGTCGAGCGCGCGGACTTCACGCTTTACCCCCGCGATGAGGCTTTCCGGGGCGACCGTCGAACGCACCAGCAGCGTGATTCCGGCGTTGCCGAACTGGGCCTGCGGAACATACATCTCGGGGCGCGCTTCATCGCTCAGCGAGCGGTGACGGACATTGCCCACCACGCCGACGATTTCCTTCGGAGCTTCGCCGCCCCAGCCCATCTTCAACTTCTTGCCGATGGGGTTCTCACCGTTGAAGTGCCGCCGGACGAACGCCTCGTTCACAAGTGCCACGGGCAGGGAAGAAGCGTTGTCGCGTTCGTTGAAGTCACGGCCCGCCTGGAGAGGAATGTTGAGCGTGGAGAAGTAACCCGCTCCGATAAAGCGCAAACCGGCGGTCGGCTTGTTTTCTTTTGGGATCGGGTTTTCGACGATGTCGAACTGCGTGTTGTTGTCCTGATTGGTCAGCGGTACGCACTGGGCGTACGACACCGACGTGACGCCCGGCAGTGCGCGAACCCGTTCGGTGAGTCGGTCGAGAAACGCGCTGATTCGGCGCGGTCCCATGCCGTCTTCGTAGTACTGCTGGCCGGAAAGCGCCATTTGAACCGTGAGGATGCGGTCGGTCCCGAAACCGGGATTGACCTGCTGCAAGCGAACGAGGCTGTTCACGAGCAGGCCCGCGCCCGCGAGCAGCATCAGGGCGATGGCGATTTCGGAGATCACGAGCGCGCCGCGCAGGCGGTTGCCGCCCTGCCCGCCGACCGAAGTGCGAGAATCTTCCTTGATGCCGTCGGCGAGATTTCCTTTTCGCAGGGAAAGGGCGGGGAACAGGCCGCTGGCCAGTCCGGCAAGCGTGACGGCGACGAAGGTGAACGCCAGTACCCGCCAGTCGGGGTTCAAGCCGGACGGACGCGGAATGTCGGCGGGAAGCAGTTCGATGATTGCCTGAATGAAAAAGAAGGAGAGTCCGAATCCGGCCAGCCCCCCGAGTGCAGCGAGGATGAGCGCCTCGGAAATCAAATGGCGGACAATCTGGAAGCGGCTCGCGCCGAGCGCGCTGCGGACCGCGATTTCGCGCTGCTTCGACGCCGCGCGGGCAAGCAGCAGATTGGCCACATTGACGCAGGCAATGAGCAGGACGGCGGCCACGATGCCGAGCGTCAGCCAGAGCATTCGGGCGGCGTCGCCGACGATGAGTTCACGCAGCGGCTTCGCCATGACGCCCATCCGGGCATTGCTTTTGGGAAATTGTTCGCGAAGTCCCGTCTGCACCCGCTGAACATCGGCCAGCCCCTGTTCGACGCTCACGCCGGGCTTCAGGCGTCCGATGACGCCCAGGTAGGGCCGATAGCCGCGGCTTCCGTTGGCGGAACCCTCCTGTGCCGGTGAACCGTTGACGGCCACGGTGGTCCAGAAGTCAATCGGTTCGTCCTTGACCGGAAAGAGGTTCGCGGGGGTCACGCCGATGATGAGGATTTTCGAACCGTCAAAGATGAACGTCTTCCCGACCACCGCCGGATCGCCGCCGTAGAGTTTGCGCCAGCCCGAATCCGTGAACATCACCGGAATGATGATTTCCGGTTCATTCGAGCCGGGCTTCGATTCGAAGCCGCGATTGAAGATCTCCTCACCCGGTTCGAAAGCCCGCCCGAGTTGCGGTTTCACGCCCAGCGTCTTGAAGAACTCATTCGAAACGATGGCTCCGCGAACGCGTACCGGCTCACCCGAACCCTGCCAGGTCCCGCTTGTTTCGCCGATTATGCTCAGGGATTCGAACGCCGTGCAGTTGGCGCGCCAGTCGTTGAAATTCGGATAGGAAACGCCTCGCCCATCATCCGATTTTTCAGTGTTGAATTCCTGAATCACCACCAGCCGGTTTTCCCCCGGGATCGGCAGCGGACGGAACAGGACCGTGTTGATGACCGTGAATACGGCCGTGTTCGCGCCGATGCCGAGGGCCAGGGTCAGCGCCGCCACGAAAACAAAGCCGGGCTTGCGGAACAATGAACGGGCGCTGTGCTGAAGATCGCGGAGAAGTGCTTCCATCGGGTTTCCTGAATCAAGTCGAATCGTGGTTCGGGGAGATTGAGTTTCTGTAAATCAATTCGCGTGCCACGATGAAAACGGGCTGTTTGGCCTTGATTCGGGTATATTTCGACGGATTCCTGTTCGCTTTTGGGAAGCAAGCGTCCCACAAGCGGACAGTCGTTCACGGAAGGGCGGCGAAGTGGGGATGGAAAGAACGAACGACGAAATTCACGCCATTCGATTTCGACTGAATCCGGCGATGGTTTGGGGCTGCTGGGCGGTGTGGGGAGTGCTCCAGGCGGTTTTCGTTCTGCTCGGACTTGACGGCATGAACGACGAGGGGGACTTTTTCTTCTGGTCACACCCCGCTTTAGCCATTGTCATCCAGTGCATCCTGGTGATGTTTGCTATCGGGATCGTTCGAGGACTCTATATGGCAGCCTCGCTGACCCTGACCCCGGTCGGGATTCTGAGTCCGGACTGGTTTTCCTCGCGTTTTCTTCGGTGGGATGAAATCGAGGAAATTGAAGATCCGATCCGAACCGGGCAATCGGGACACCTGGCGTTGAAGGGGAGATTCGGGAGCCGGTTTCTTTTCGGGGGGCAAGCCAATTCCCGGGCCGTCGCGAGTATCCTTCAACTTTATTTTGAAGCGGCACAAAGGAACATTCCCCCTCGGCGTCTTCTCAGTGAGAAAATCCTTGCCGAGTCCGGAATGAAGCGCGAATTCCTGCCTGATCTGGAACGTTACCAAACTGAAGCGGCCGACTATTACGGTTTGACTGTTTCCTCGGGGTTGTACGGTTTTTGCAAGTGGGCAAGTCTGGTTGTTGCTTTTGGTATCTTTGTGATCGGTCTTTTCATTTTGCCCGGTTCATCTTTGGATTTGTGGGTGGGCTGGATTCTCATCCAGCTTTTATTCCTGGGACTCGCCGTTGCCTCGCATCAATACGCGAAAAAACTCTCCACGGCATTTCGTGTCGGTCCGGAAGGCATCGAGGCTTTTTACACGACTTCAGGGCGGATTGAATTTCTCAAATGGGATGAAATCGTCGAGTTTCAGGATCGGGCAGGAAGCGGGATGGCAAAACTCTTTGCCGAGGACGGGCGCTCGATAAACGTTTACTACTTGACGATTGATTATTGGCTGCTCGAAGGAATCATTTTTCAAAAGGCTTCCCGGATGCGAGTGACCGGCAAGCGATGGGTTGTGCCCACGTCGATTCCGGAGGGCCATCCGGAAAACGTGACGCTTTCATGGCGTGCGCCCGCGCCGATTCCGGAAGGGCATCCGGAAATCGCGACGCTTTCAAACGAAGACCGGGAGACGATCAGGCCCTCGCGGCTCGGGCGTCGTTCGATTACTTGAGCCAGCCGTCCACGATGGTGATGATCCGGTTGCCGTATGAAGCGTTCTGCTCCGAGTGCGTGACCTGCACGATGGTCGTGCCCGCGTCGTTCAACTGTTTGAACAGTTCCATGATTTCCTTGCCCTGCGCGGAGTGCAGGTTGCCCGTCGGTTCATCCGCGAAGATGATTTTCGGGCTGGCGACGAGCGCTCGCGCGATGCCGACGAGTTGTTGCTGTCCGCCGGACAACTGGCTCGGAAACAAATCCTTTTTTCCCACAATCTGGAACCGGTCGAGAATGTCGGCCACGATGGCTTCCCGTTCCTTCTTCGTGTAGGTCCGGTAGGTCAGCGGCATCTCGATGTTTTCCGCGACGGTCAGATCATCCAGCAAATGGTACTGCTGGAAAACGAAACCCATGTGCTGATTCCTCAGCGCCAGCCGTTCCTTCGGCTTCATTGAATGGACGGCCTTGCCCAAAAAATCGTACTCGCCGGTCCACTCGCTGTCGTGCATCCCGAGAATGTGCAGGAGCGTCGATTTCCCCGCGCCCGACGGCCCCATGATCGAGACGAACTCGCCCTCGCGAATGGTGAGTCCGATTTTCCGCAGGACGAACAGCCGTTCGTTCCCCTGCCGGTGCGATTTTTCGATGTTGCGAAGTTCGATCATTGCTTCCTCTCGGGAGTAGTTAGTGGTTAGCGGTTAGTAGTTAGTAGTGAGCAGTCAGTTTTTGAAACCAACCAGGCAAGGACGTTTGCAAACCACTAACTGCTAACCACTAACTACTAACTGCTACGCCTTGTCTTCCACAATCCGTCCGTCGAAAACGTTCACCGTACGCTGGGCATAACCGGCGTAACGCGGATCGTGCGTCACCATGCAGATGGTCGCGCCGTCGCGGTGGAGTTCCTTGAGGAGTTCCATCACCGCTTCGCTGTTCTGTGAGTCGAGATTTCCCGTCGGTTCGTCGGCGAGCAGGATGCTCGGCTTGCCGCAGACCGCGCGGGCGACGGCGACGCGCTGCTGCTGACCGCCGGACAACTGCGCCGGGTAGTGCGATGAACGATGAGCCATCCCGACCCGTTCGAGGGCGTCGTTGACGCGCTTCTTGCGTTCGCCCGCGCTCATCTTGCGGTAGGTCAGCGGAAGTTCGACGTTTTCAAACACGGTCAGATCGCCGATGAGGTTGAACGCCTGAAAGATGAAGCCGACTTCCTGATTGCGGATGCGCGCGCGGTCGTTGGGCGTGAGCCGGGCAACGTTCTTGCCGTTCAGTGCGTAGTCGCCGTCGCTCGGCGTGTCGAGCAGTCCCATCAATGACAACAGCGTGGACTTGCCGCACCCCGACGGCCCGGAAATCGACACGAACTGTCCCGCCTCGATTTCAAGATGGATGCCGGTCAGCGCGTGGGTTTCCACTTCGTCGGTGTAGAAAACCTTCGTGATGCCGTCCATGAAGATGATCGGTTCCTTGGTGCTGGTCGGTGCGGTGATGACGCTCATCGGGTGTTTCCTTCGAAATTGTAGATTGAAGATTTTCGATTGAAGATTTCAAACTTTGGATTTTCGATTAAAGATTTTCGATTGAGGGAGTTGTTCTGTTTTTCCAATCGAAAATCTTCAATCATAAATCTTCAATCATTTCAGCCTGATCCGGTCCTGGCCGTCCCACGCGGACGTGTCGGAGATGATGATTTTGTCGCCTTCGCGAAGTCCTTCGCGGATTTCGAGCGTGGCAACCGAGCTGCGTCCGGCGACGGCCTTCACGCGGACGGCTTCCTGACCGTCGGGCGTCACCTTGAACACCTGAATCGGTGCGTTTTCCTGTCCGTAGACGGGCCGCGCGACGTAAAGCGCGTCCTCGATGCGCTGAATTTCGACCGTGCCGTTGACGCTCAGGTCAACCCGGCCGCCGGCGGGCGTCGGACCGTCGAATACGATGTCGATGGTGACGGTGCCGTTCTGGACCGCCGGATCGAGCCGGGCCACGCGCCCGTTCACGTTTTCATTGTTGAGTTCGATGGTGGCGCGCTGGCCGATGACCACGTCCTTCGCCTGTGCTTCGGGAATGCGGACCTGCGCCTTCAATCGCGACGGATCGGCCACGCGGGCGAGGTTCGTGCCCGGCGTCACGCGGACGCCGACTTCCACCGCGACCGATTGCAGGACGCCCGACATCCCGGCGCGAACCCGCAATGATTGAAGCTGCTTGTGGCGAAGTTCGACCACGGCCTTGAGGTTTTCGATGCGCGACTTGATGGCTTCGACCTGCGCGTTGCTCGATTCGCCCATCGACTTGAGGCGGTCGTTTTCAAGGCTTTCCTTGGTTTTCAGTTCCTGTTCGCGCAGGCTCGACAGCTTTTCGGTCATTCCCGAAATGAGGCCCTGTCGCGCGAGTTCGCGGTTGGCGTCGGCCTGCAACTTGGCTTGGTTGTAATCGGACTGCGCCGAGGCAAGTTGCGACCGCTGCGTCAGTTGCTGGTTTGAAAGCTGCGCGCGCAGGCTTTTAAGTTCAGCTTCCTGCGTACGAAGCTGCGCCTCGGCTTCGAAAACGCTCTGTTCGAGTTCGGGATTGCTCAGTTCAAAGAGAACCGTGTCGGGCGTGACCTCCGCGCCGGGCTTGGCGACGATGCGTTCGACGCGGCCTTCGGCGATGGCGGCGATGCTGCGGATTTCTTCCGGGACGAGCGTGCCGAGACCGCGAACCTGCCGGACCATCGTGCCGCGCTTGACCGCTTCGATGCTGACCGTCGCGCGGTCCACCGTCGGCGCGGCGGGCTTGAGCCGCGACATCGCGAAGGTGATGGCCGTCACCGAGATGATGAGCACGAGCGCCCAGACGGTCCGCTTGATGTATTTCCGCGTTTTGACCTGTTTGCGAGGTACGTCCATCGAGTTCCACCTGCCCGAAATTTGCCTTTTCCTTCGCAACCGCCGTGCCGGAATCCCGGCAAAAAGTGAAGTGATTGAAAAGAAAAGGCTTTTGGGAAATCAGGCGGAATCCGGGGAGGAGAAAAAGTGTCCGTTTTTGGGAAAAAGGCGTCCCGAATTCGTGAAACGAAACGCCGTACGGGTTCAGTCGCCGTTTTTCAATTCTGTTTTGGAAGAAGAAAAGGTATCCAGAATTAAAACCAGCCCCGCCCCGCAACCGTACGCCAGCACGTCGAGCCAGTCGGGGACGGCCCCGAAAACGATCCGCAGCACCGGGTTCGGGATGACCCAGTTGGCCTGTTTCGCGACGTACTGCCCGAACTCGATGGCGCACCCCACCGCGAACGCCGCAAGGGCGAGCGTGGCCGGGCGGGCACGCAGAACCGTTTTGAAACAGTAGTAGACGAACATCACGGCCAGTACGTCGCCGAGAAAGCCGCGTACCCAGCCGAGATTCCGGCCTTTCGTGGCGATGACCACTTCAATGGCGAAAATGAACGCCGCCAGCGCGCAGGATTTCCAGTGGAGTCGGAAACGTCGGAGATTTTTCTCAGCCATTGAGTTTCATGTGGAGGATCGGAAACGGTTTGCCGGTCGGATCGAGCGGGGAACGGTCGAAGGTTTTGAAACCGAGGCGTTCGTAAAAACCGACGGCCTGCGTGTTCTGTTCGTTGACGTCAACGTGGGTTGCGCCGAATCGTTCGCGGGCGAAGTCGGTCAGGGTACGCCCGAGGCCGTGTCCGCGATGGTCCGGATGGACGAACAGCATTTCGATTTTCACGCCCTCCACGCACAGGAACGCCGTGGGGATGCCCTGTTCATCCCGCGTACACCAGAGTTCGTGCGCGGGCAGCGCCTCGCGGACGAGCGGGACCAGAAACGCGATGTCTTCTTCCGAAAGAAAAAGATGCGTGGCGCGCACTGAGGCTTCCCAGAGATTGAAAACTGCGTCGTTGTCTGGGGTGGTGACTTTTGTGATGTCCGGGGAATTCAAGGTTCATTCCTCCTCGTCATACCGGATATTCACCGAATGGCACTTCGGACAATCCGAAATCAGGCTTTGTTCGACCGGCGTGCCGCATCGGTGGCACGTCCCGTCAAGGTTGGCGAAATGTTGGTACGTCGCCTTTGCCGAAACGAGGTCGCACCCACCCAGCCGACGGATCAGGCCAATGGCTTCGATGGTTCTTTTCTTCTCGAAAAGCGCGAATACTTCCCGCCGTTCTTCAAGGTTAGAGATGAAAACGAAGGTTTCTTTGTAACCGCACTTAGGGCAACCCGGTTTTCGCTGATTGACGGCATCGAAGGTGAGTCGGGGCATGAAATTCGGTCGGATGGTTGTCAGTTTATGAATTCTCGCGGAAAAAATTCTTTCGGCTGAAAGAGCGCTTTGAGTTGCGACTCATAGTGGAGACAAATGTCTTCCCGGTCAATCTTGAGCGCGGCCTGTGCTTTGGCGGCCGTTTGGTGGATGCGTTCGCACCACTCCCGGAAATCGGAGGCTGTGTCGTTCGCGAAATCACCCGCTTGAAGATCAGTCGTTGTGAACAGGGAATGGATCGCTGACAGGAGTTCCCGTACGAGTCTTTCGACCTCCCGATTCTCGCCGTTCAGGCTGGCTTCCGCGGCCGCTCGCGCAAGTTTGGAAATCCGATCCAGCAGGAAATGCTTTTCCATCGTGGTTTCACCTGAAAATTCTTCACATGGACTTCATAAACGGAATGAGTGAAGACGTAAACGCATTTAGGAAACAGGTAAACCGATTTAGAAAAGACCTAAACTCATTTAGGAAAGTCGTAAACCGATTTAAAGAACCCGTAAACCCGTTTAGAGAACCCTTTAACACATTTATTGAAGACGTAAACGCCCTGAGCGAGTTGCTCGACGGCGTTATCGGTTCGGTTTCACCGGTAATTGAACGCAAAAACGTCCCGGACGGCACGGTATTTCGTTTTTTCCGCCCGCGAAGGCGGGCTGGAGCGTAAAGCCTCGGATGGAGCGAGCTTGCGAGCGAAATCCGTGGAAACGGAATTCCAAAATGTTTCCGAAGCCCGTGAAACGGGCGACAGCCTTACCAGTCGAAATCCTCCGGGGGCGGCGCTGTCGCCCGTTTCACGGGCTTTTTTCATTTTTTCCGGGTTTTACAACCACGGATTCCGCTCGCGGACTCGCTTCATCCGAGGCTTTACGCTCTTGCCCGCCTTCGCGGGCAAAACCCGGAAAATTCGATGAGTAAAAACCCGCAAACCGAACTCCGGAAACGGTTTTCACGGAAGCAATGACTTTCGAAACTGTTTCTTGGGAGCGGAAGGCCCCATTTTACCGGAGCGGGAGCGGCGTCGCCGTCCCGAGCAGAAGGCTGATCGAATAGAAAAAGAGCCAGAGGCCGCCGATGCAATAGGCGGCGGCAAGCAGCCAGAACCCGGCCGCGCTGGTATCGCGTTCGACTTCGTACCGGCCCGAAAATCCTTTTGAGCCGAACGGAAGGCGGCCCATCCGGATGCCGTTCGCCACGACGCCGAGAATCCCGAGTCCGAGGAAGAGAAAAAGAATTCCCTGAATGCGTGCCATTCGGTACTCCGGGGCGTCGCCTATTCCTGCAACCAGACGGCGAAAACGTGTTGCGTGTCGAGATATTCCCGGACGGCCCGAATCTTCCCGTCGGCGATTTCCATCAGGAAATGATATCGCTGGTTGTAGACGCGACCGTTTTTCAACTCGCCGTACGACTCGGCCTCGACCGCCACAAGGTCGCCCTCGGCGATCATCCCGTGGATGGTGAACCGCAACCCGTCGATCAGTTGATGGTGCATGCGGTTGAAAAGGCGTCCGATGCGTTCCTTGTCGAGCGTACCGGCGGCGGGAAGCAGTTCGGGTTTGCCTGCAATCCACCACGTCGCGTCATCGGACAGGCAATCGAGCGCACCCGCGAAGTCGTTCGAGTTGAAGCGGGAGAGAAAGGCTTCGGCGATGGCTTTGTTTTCGGTATAGGACATTAGGCTGCCTTTGAGGGAAGTAAGCTGGTAGGCACGTTTCTAATCAAGGAAGCAAGTTCGTCAGGTGAGAGGGTAAAGGTTGTCTTTGTTTTTTCAGAATCTTCTTGGTTCAATCAAGTGCAAAGCAGCAGAAACGCTTTCAGTATTCACGGAGTCTTCCAATTCTGGAAACGCCGTGTTCAATGCTAATTCCAATTCGTAGACAGTAACCCCGGTTAATTTTGGAGAAGACCAAAGCTCCCGCGTAAGTGAACCGAATTCATCTTCTTCGTCTTGTTCCAATTCCACATTTGATTGAAGTATCCAGAACTCTTTATTCCAAGCCAGCATCATCCCGAAAATGAGTCTTTTCGTGCCTTCTTTGTTACAGTGCAGGCTACATCCCCAATGCCAACTTCTGGTGTATTGGACAGTCTTTTCACCATCTCCAAATCGAGGCCCACTTCCACTCACAAGGATAAAGTGTGGTTGACTCCAAGAGGTGGCTTTCGTTCGAAGGTATAGGTCGTATCCAAATTTGCTCATCCGATCGATATTTATCGAGATGGCCTCAAGAGCAATTACAAATTCAAAATTTTCCATTCCCATTGAAGTGGCCTCTACGGAAATTTTTGGAAAGAAATCCGGCGACGATTCCAATTCAAAAGATTGGAGATCGCCGCCGAAAAGTCTGAACGAGGAAATTCTAAACGAGGGAGATAAGATATTCCTCGTTCGATATTCCGCATTCCGCATTTCTTCCGTCAGTACTGCCAGTTCACGTTCACAAACCCGACTCCACTCGCGGGTACGGTGTAGGTATGGTTTGCGCCGTTTTCCCAGACGACCGTGCCGTCGGCTTTGATTTTGATGAACTTGAACTGAATCGTCGTCCCGGCGGGGACGCTCGTGTTGATGAACCAGTTCGGGTAGTTGGGCGTGTTCATCGGACCGACGGCAGTACTGAAGGTCGTGCCCCAGTTGCCGAGTTCGACGACGTTGCCCGTGAGATAGATGTTGTCGCCGGGGCTGGTCGGCGACGCATTGATGACGGTAAAGGTCACGGGGATTTGCGCCGCGCCGAGAACCGTAAAGTCGCTGGTGTTGGAAACCTGCGCCGATGAATTGGTGACGGTCACCGTGTAATTGCCCGCCGCCACGTTCGGCACGGTGCAGACGATCTTGCTGTCCGTCCACGACTGGATGGTCGCGGCGGTCGTACCGAATTTCACGGAACCGGCGGTCGTACCGAATTTTCTCCCGCCGATGGTGACCTTCACGCCCGGCTGCGCGACGGTCGGACCGACCGAGCCGAGGCGCGGCGGTTGCGCGGCGTTGTCAACGTAGCTCCACACCGAAACCGAGTTGGCCGGAATCGAGGTCGTCACCGCCGGATTGTTGCCGCCCGTACCGGCGTTGACCGTGAGCGACACGCCCGCGAGCTGGTTGGTCAGTACGTCGGAGTAGGTCCCAGCCGGAAGCGAGGTGAGCAGGCCCGTAACGTTGGTCGCGGTCGCGCCCTTGTTGATCGCCACCAGCACGACGCTGTTGAAGAACTTCCGTTCATACACATAGACGTCGTTATTGATCCACCGCTGCTGGGTCGTGCCGTAGCCGAGCGCGCGGTTGGTCTGGCGCAGGTCGGAGAGCTTCTTGATGACCTGATAGGCGGTGGTCGTCGTGGAAAACTGGTTGTTCATCCACGGACGGTTGTACGGGTCGGTCCCGCCGTTGGTGTTGTTGAACAGATACTGTTCCGTTCCGTAGAAAATGCAGGGAATGCCGCGGCTCGTCAGGATGTAGGCGAGCGCCTGATGCAGCCGGGTCTGGTTGTTGTTGAGCGTCAGAAAGCGCGACATGTCGTGGTTGTCCACGAAGGTCACCTGATCGTTGGCCCATTTGAAGTCCACGTTTTCCTGTCCCATCGTCGCGTCAAGCTGGGTGAACGAGGCGTTCGAGCCGAAGACGTTGCGGATGGACTGGTTGAGCGGGAAGTCGAGCAGGGAAATGCCGCTCTTGTTGGCGAACTTGGCCGAATCCTTGTAGAGCGGGTCGCCCGTGGTGCTTTGATACCACTCGCCGAAGTAGAAGCTGTTGCCGTTGGTGTAGCCCTTGTTGGCCATGGCGTACTGCCAGCCCCACGTCAGATGCTTCACGGCGTCCACGCGGAAGCCGTCCACGCCGTGCTGCTGGAGCAGGGTCATGGAATCGAGCAGATACTGGCTGACGGTTGCGTTTTCCTGATTGAGATCGCTCAGGAAGGACAGCGCGTAGTACTGCGTTTCGTACCGGTTGTCGTAGTTTGAAATGTTCGGGTTGTGGTGGAAATAGCCGAGCGGATCGTTGTTGATGTCGGCCATGTACGTGCCGTTGTTGTAGAGCGCGCCGAATTCCCCCGAATTGTTCGGCGTGGTGTGGTTCGGAGCGAAGTCCACCACGACCTTGATGCCGTTGGCGTGGCAGGCATTGACCATCGCGTCGAATTCGGTCCAGGAATTGGTCGAATTGCCGAAATGTTCCTCGATGCGTTTGAAATCGCGCGCCCAGTAGCCGTGATAGCCGATGCCGGACGTGGTGCTGACGTTACAGTTGTCGAAAGGCGGCGAAATCCAGATGCAGGTCACGCCCATCCCCTTCAAATACGGAATCTTGGCCTGAATCCCGGCGAAATCCCCTCCCTGGTATTTCGTGAGGTCGGTGTGGGTTGCATCGTAAAGACCGCTGCTTTGGGCGGGATTGTTGTTGCTTGTCGAGCCGTCGAAAAAGCGGTCGGTGAAAATCTGGTAAATAACTTCGTTTTTGAAATCGTCGGCGAAAGCGGTCACGGGCGCGACCACCAGCCAGAAGGCGAGCAGGACAATGCTCCACTTCCTGTGCGTTAACATGGATGCCTCTCTCGTATTTTGTGAAGGCCGCTTTGGACGGGCGGCGTTGACCGACGTGAGTCGGGGCGCGCGTTTTTTTTGATGTTTTGGGTAAACGCGCGCACTGGTTCCGAACGGATTTTCGGCGATGGAAGACCGGTGACGCGGCGTTCAGGGGGAGAACGGCGTTTTCGGGGGAAACCCGGTCCGAAATGAAAATCCTCAGCTTTACCTTTTGAATCTCAATCGAGTTTCATCAGGCTTCGGTTGTCGCGCAGGAATGTAAGATTCAATACAAATTGGAATCCGGCAAGCGAAAAAACGGCTTCCGCGTAGAAATCCAGTTCTTCACTTCTTTTTTTGTGTGCCTGACCGTTGGGGTTTCGACGCGCGTCATCCGGTGGCGGCGGTTCCGGCAATGAATCCGCTCGACCACGCCCATTGAAAGTTGAAACCGCCGATGCGGCCGTCCACATCGCAGATTTCACCGCAGAAATACAGGTTGCGGACTATCCGGGATTCCATCCGCTTGATGTCGATTTCGGACAGGGGAACGCCGCCCGCCGTGACTTCCGCGACGGCGAAGCCGCGATTGCCGACGACCGGAACGGGCATTTCGGTGACGGCTCGGGCGAGCGCGACGCGCGCGTCACGCGGGAGACGATGGCCGGGAACGCCGTCCGGAACTTTGGCGACATTCACCAGCGCGCGGGCGAGGCGTTCCGGCATTCGGGTTTTGAGAAAGGCGAGCGGCGTGGTCGTTCCGAGATTGCGAAGTGTATTGTCGAAGGATTCAAACGTTTCGCCGGGAAGCCAGTTGACGACGAGTGACGCGGCGGGGTCGTCGAGTTTGGCGTCGATGAGAAAACGGCTGATGTCGAGCGCAGAGGGGCCGGAGAGTCCGAAATGCGCGCAGAGCGTCGAATCGGTAAAGCTGACGAGTTTTTTGCCGTTCCGGTTGTGGACGGAAAGCGTCGTCGGAAGCGTTACGCCGCCCAGTTCGCGGATGAAATGGCCGTCCTGAAGTACGAGCGGGACGAGCGCGGGAAACACTCGTGGCGTTATCGAATGGCCGAGCGCGCGGGCGAGTTCATAGCCGCCGCCGTCCGATCCGGATTTCGGCAGGCTTTTTCCACCGGTCGCGAGAATCACTTTTTGCGCGTTCAGCGTTCCCCAGTCGCCGGAAATCCGAAAGCCGTAAAGGTCGGTCTCGATGCGTTCGACGCGGCGGGGAAACTTCATTGAAACCCCGGCGGATTCAGCGGCAGTCAAAAGCGCGTTCAGAACCGTCTTGGCTCGGTCGGTGGTTGGAAAGAGTTTTCCGGTTTCCTCGCGTTTGAGTTCGACGCCGAGTTCCGCGAAGAATTTGACCGTTTCCGCCACGCCGTACCGCCGCAATACCTGCTTGATCGCGTTTCGCGACGACCCTGCGAAGGCCGTTTCATCCACTTCAAAGTGGGTCACGTTGCAGCGTCCGCCGCCCGCGACAAGGATTTTCGCGCCGAGCGAACGCGCCCCGTCGAGTACCGTGACTTTCAGTTTCGGATTGGTTCGCGCCGCTTGAATGGCGGCCATCAGTCCCGCCGCGCCCGCGCCAATGACGGCGAGGTTGGTCTCGTGAATCGGATTGGTCATGAAAAGGTGTCGGGTATCGGGTGTCGGGTTTCAGGTTCGAACCGGGAAGGTTTCAGGTGTCTGGTGTCGGGTTTCAGGTTCAATCCAGAACCCTTCAACACCCTGATTTAACCAAAGCGGATAATTGACCGCTTCCCTCTGAAAGTAAAGAATTTACCCGATATTTGAAAACTGTTCTGAACCTGAAACCCGACACCCGATACCCGACACCTATTGATGTAGGATACTCGCCGCAATCGGCCGCAGTCCGTCGATGATGAACTGGACGCCCAGGGTACAGAGAATCAGCCCGATGATGCGGGTGATGACTTCGACCCCGCTTTTTCCAATGAACCGGAGGATTTTCGGCGCGAGGATGAGAGTGGCGGCGGTCAGCGTGAGGACGGCGAGCAGTGCGACGAAGAACGTCCCGATGTAGAGCGGCGTCCGATGCTGGCCGACCAGAACCATCGCCGTGCTGATTGCGCCGGGGCCGCAGATGAGCGGAATGCCGAGCGGGACGATGGCGATGTCGGCTTCCGTTGTCTGTTCGTCCGATTCGGAATGGGCATGGCCGGTGAGCATCTGCATCGCGCTCACGAAAAAGAGGATGCCGCCCGCGATGCGAAGGGCGTCCACAGTGATTCCGAACATTTTAAAGATGAACCCGCCGCAGACGGCGAACACGACGAGGACGGCCATGGCCACGAGGCAGGCTTTCATCGCCATCGCGCGGCGGCGTTCGGCGGAATGTTTTTCGGTCAGCGCGACGAAGACGGGCGCCGCGGCAATCGGATCGATGATGGTGAAAAGCGAAGTAAAACTGAGAACGCCGAAAGAAAGCGCGTCGGTCATTGTTCGGTTCCTCCGTTCGTGACGTCGTCTCCGACCGGAATGGCGGTCGCCATCTTGGGCGACGACAGGACGAACGTCGTTTTTACGCGGGCAATGTCTGAAATCTGGTTGATGCGGTGGAGGAGAAAGCCCTCGTACTCGCGCATGTCACGCACGAGCACTTTTAAAAGGTAGTCTTCCTCGCCCGAGATGTGGTGGCATTCGAGCACTTCCTGAAAACCGGAAATCATTTCGACGAAGCGTTCGTGGACGCCGGGGTTGTGGTTCGACATCCGAACCCAGACGAACGCGAGCAGCGAGCGGCCGAGCGCGGTCGGATCGACGATGGCGGTGTAGCCCCGGATGATCCCGCGCTGTTCGAGTTTACGCATTCGCTGGAGCATCGGCGTCGCGGTCAGTCCGACGGCTTCGGCCAGCGCGGCGTTGGTCATCCGGCCGTCCTGCTGGAGCAATTCGAGAATCCGCCGATCGGTGGCGTCGAGTTCGTCGAGCGCGGGGAAAACCGGTTTTTTCGAAGCGTCATTCATAAAAAGAGAATAAAAATAGAATTTTCTGCTGTCAAATTGCTTTTCCGAAGAATTTTATTCTGTAAGTGTATTGAATCGCACGTTTGGTTGAAAGGGGGGCCGATGAAGAACCTGATCCGGCTGGTGACGTGGGTTTCCGGAACGTGGCGGCAGATTCCGCTGTTTCTGGGGATGGCGGCCTGCACGGGGCTTTTTCTGGTGGCCCGACGGTACGGCTATCCGATCAAGCCGCTGGACGGCTATTTCTTCGGGTACAGCCCGGATGAGGTGGCGACGTTTTTGACCGTCACGACGGCCGAGGCGAAATCGTTCTACCGGTTGATCTCGGGAACGCTGGATATGGTGTATCCGGTGGTCTACGGCCTGTTTTTCGCCGGAGCGCTCGCGCGAACCTGGGGAATTGAACGCTGGTGGTTGTGGGGGCTGGCGTTTGTCGCGGCGGCGTGCGATGTCGGTGAAAATTCCTGCGTCATCGCGATTTTGGGATTTGCGCCGCAATCGGTTCCGGAGTCCCTGTGTCGCGTTGCTTCAAAATTGACGGTCTTGAAATGGGCTTTTGTGGATGTTGCCCTTTTGTTGACCCTTGCCGGGTGGGTGAAGCAGGGAATCGGTCGTTTTTCCGGAAGAGGGAAATCCGGATGAGCGTTTTCGGGCAAAAAAATCGTCACGAAATCCAGGCGGAGGAGACTGCGTGCCATCGAGGGATTTCGTGACGGGAATAACGCTAACGCTCTGCTCGAAACCTGAATACCTCAGCGCATCCAAGTCTGAGACGCCACAACCTTAGCGGCGGCGACCTTTCGCGAACCTTTCCGGCGCATTACGGTTTTGTAATAGTCGTTAGCGGTTAGCAGTTAGTAGTTAGTAAGGGGATTAATTCCGGCTAACTGCTAACTGCTAACCACTAACAGCTCCCACCGCGCCCCCCCACGCAAACCCCGCGCCGAACGCCAGAAACAGGACGCGATCGCCGTTTTTCAGCCGGTTTTGGCGGCGGCAGGCGTCGAGTGCCGTGAAGTGCGCCGCGCCGCTGGTATTTCCGAAACGGTCGAGCGTCACGGTGAAGCGGTCGAAGGGGATGCCGAGCCGTTCGGCGGCAAGGGTCAAAAGGTTGAGGTTTGGTTGATGGCAGACGACGGCGGCGATGTCGTCCGGAGAAAGGTTGTGGCGTTCGAGCAGTTCGTTCGCGGTTTCCTGAAACCGTTTCAGGGCGTGAAGGATGACCACCCGCCCGTTCATCCGCGGACCTTCGGTGGAAGTTTGAATGCCGAGCGTTTCGGCGTTCGTCCCGTCGGTGCCGAGAATGACGTCGAGAATTTCAATGGCTGGAATTGTGGAATTTGAAGGCCGTTCATTTGAAACGATGTACGCCCCCGCCCCGTCGCCGAACAGCATTGAAAGGGTCGCCGCCTCGGGCGTCAGTTTCAAATGACGCGATTGAATTTCCGACGCGAAACAGGCGACGGTCCGCGCCGAACCGACGGCGAGCAACCCGCGCGCGAGGCTGAGACTTTGAAGAAAGGCGAGGCAGCCGGCGCGAAGATCGAACGCGGGAATCGTCCGGCAACCGGGAAGTGCGCGTTGAACGAACGGGGCGACGCCCGGCACGAGACATTCCGCGCCGAGCGTGCTTCCGATGAGGGCGTCGAGCCGGGCCGGTTCGATTTCGGCATTTGAAAGTGCGTTTTGAACCGCCCGAACCGCCAGCCCGGAAACCGTGTCGTCATCGGCGGCGAAGCGGCGTTCCCGGATTCCCGAATTTTTTGAAATCCAGTCCGGTGCGACGCCGAGCCGAGCGGCGAGTTCCTCGTTGGTGACGACCCGTTCGGGGTGGGCCGTTCCCGATCCGATGATGAAGCAATTCATTACGCCCCCAGCGCCCGCGCGATGTACGCCTCGGTTTTCGCAATCGTTTCAAAGGTTTCGGGGTTGAGATCGGCGTCGGGAATCGAGATTCCGGTCGCGTCCTCGATGACGGTGATGAACTCGGCGAGCGAGAAGGAATCCAGCACGCCGGTGTCGAACAGCGAGGCGTCGGCGGGGATGGCGGGCGCGCCCGCGTTGCGTTCATTCAGAAAATTGGTGACTTGAATCGGAAGCATGTGGTGTGTCTCCAAAGGGTTTTAAAGTGATTTGAATTGGCGGTAGGCGTCACGCAACGCCTCGTAAATCAGTTCGCCGACCCGTTCCGAGCCTTGGACGGTCGGGTGCGTCAGGTCGCCGCCCATCAGCTTCGGTTTCGTTTCGAGCCAGCGGGCGACCGTGCCTTCGCCACCCATCGCCGAGTAGGTATCGAAAAACGCGCACCCGGTGTCGGCGGCGATGCGGCGCTGGGCCGCGACCAGTCTGGGAATCATCGGACGGGTGATGACCGAGCCGCCGGGGCCGCGTTTGCCGCGATCCATCGGTCCGAGCAGCAGAATCGAGGCATTCGGCAGGGCAGCGCGGACGCGGCGGATGGCTTCGCGGGTGTCCGCCTCGTAACGATCCATCGGTAAATTTTCGAATTCGCTTTCGTTCGCGCCGTAGCCGAGGATGACGAGGTCGGGCGCGCGGTGGCGGAGTTGTTCGGCCCAGATTTTTTCGTTCTGGAAACTCGCCAGCATTTGAATGAAGCCGCCGTTGACGCCGAGGGAGTCGTAGGCCACGCCGGTTTTCCCGTTTTCCAGCACGAACCCGAACAGTTTGACCTCGCCGTCACCGACGGTCCGCGCGGTCAGGCGGTGCGCTCCGACGGGAACTTCAATGCGATGAAACTCGGAGTGAGCGGTTTCCCCGGCGGTGCTGATGCGTCCGGCGGGCGCACCGTCGAGTTCAAGTTCAAGACCGCCGCCGCCCGGCTGGGCCAGAAAATACACCTCGAAGGCGTTGACGGAAGCGCCGGGGCCGTTTGCTCCGGAGGTTCCGACGGTGGTTTCAACGCCCGCGCCGGTGGCGGTGAAGATGACGCCGCCGAACCCGCAGCGCGTTTCCGGTCGCGAAAAGAACATCGGCTCGGCTTTCCAGCCTTTTCCGGGTTGAAATTGGACGTTCTGGTGGTCGTACCACGGCCAGGGGCGCGCGGCGAGGATGAACCCGTGCCCGCCGTCGCTGAAATCATTTTGAAGTTTGCGCCGGACGGTCGCGGTGATGTTGTCGGCGGTAATTGGAGAATCGCCGTAATGGCTGACGATCACCCGGCGTTTGCCCGTTTCCGACGCGGCCAGTCCCTTGAAAAAGGCGTTCAGGGCTTTTCCGGAAGGATCCTCGATGCCTCCGGGGCGTGGCCTGGCGGCGGCGGGGTGTCCAGTGTTGCTGACCGGCGTGGCGACCGGTTGCGATTCGGGTGTTGTCGGCGTCGCGGCGGCGACGGACGTTTCCTTTTGTTGAGGGAATGAAATCGGAAGCGGGACTTTGAAGGTGTTCAACGCCGGAACGAAGTGCGGAACGGCGAACAGTCCGACGAACAGAAGCAGCGTGACGGTGACTTTTTTCATGGTTCAGAAGCGGGAGTAGAGAAAGGGAACAACGTCGGAACTCGCGATGCGGTACAGCCCGCAGGCGAGCAGCGCGAGCGCGAGCGCCTGCGCGGGCGCGGGCAGGCGCGTGAAGGCGGTCTGGAGGCGTTGAAAAATGGTGTCCGGAAGGAACTGGCCGAGAATCGGGACGGCGATGAACGCGACCACCGGCCACGGAAGGTTGGTCGTGTCGCCGGTAAAGCTTAAAAGCTGACGAAACACCGAAAAGGCGGCGGCGAGGGTTTCCGTCCCGAAGAAAATCCACCCGGCGCAGACAAAATTGAACGTACAAAAGATTCGGAAAGCATCTGGCAGTGGAAAACGGGCGAACAGGTCGAGTTTGCGGCGTTCGAGAAGGCGCAGTCCGAGCAGGCCGAAGCCGTGCCACGCGCCCCAGATGATGAAATTCCAGGTTGCGCCGTGCCAGAAACCGCCGATGAGCATCGTGGCCACGGTCGCGAGGTAGAGCCGGTTCACGTTTCGCAGCCTTTTTCCGGCAATGGAGAAAAAGACGTAATCGCGCAGCCAGTTTGAAAGGGAGATGTGCCAGCGTCGCCAGAAATCGGCGAGATCGGTCGCGCGGTACGGGCGGCGGAAATTCTCCGGCAGCCGGATACCGAGCAAAAGTGCCGCGCCGAGAGCGATGTCGGTGTAGCCGGAGAAATCGCAGTAAATCTGCGCGGCGTAGCCATACACGGCGGCCAGTACTTCAATCGAGGAAAACCGTTCGGGAAAATCGAAGACCCGCTGCGTGAAGTTGATCGCGAGGTAATCCGCGATGGCGATTTTCTTCAGACAGCCCCAGGCGATGAGAAACAGCGCCCGTCCGCCGGTTTCGGCGTCAATCGGGTTGAAGCTCCGAAGTTGCGGAAGAAGTTGCGCCCCGCGTGAAATCGGTCCCGCCTGAATGGCCGGGAAAAAGGCGATGAAGGCGAGATATTCGAGGAAGTTACGCGCCGGTTCGAGGTTTTTGCGGGCGACATCCACGGCGTAGGCCACGGATTGAAAGGTGAAAAATGAAAGTCCCAGAGGAACGATGAAGGCGAATCGCGGGGCGGCGACGTTCAAACCGACAAGGCCGAGTGCGTCCGCCGCCGTTCCGAGCGCGAACTCGGCGTATTTATAGAAGACGAGCGCCGCGAGATGGGCAACGACGGTGAACCGCAACCAGAACGTTTTTCCCGCGTGCCGCGCGGCGAAGTGGTTGATCGTGGCGAGCGCGAGGACGACCAGCAACGGTGTCCAGCCCGCGAGGGCGTGGAATCCGAGGCCGAGCGTGGCGAGCAACAAAAGGCGGGTTCGGGGCCGGGTTTCGACGAAGTGATGGAGGAAGAAAATCAGGACGAGAAGGGCGAGAAAGGAACCGCTCGTGGGCGACATTGCGGGAACTTCCAACCGACGGAGTTTTTGTTGAACGCCGCGATTGTGCGCCTCGCCGAAAAGTGGAAAACACGGGGAAAATCCCGGTGGAAAAACGTTGGAACTGCGCGGGGGTGGTGAGGATTTCCACAGTCATCGGCCGAGTCCGGCCCCGGTATTTTCAGGTCGCGACTTCATCATCGCCTCGAAAAGCAGTTCGCCGAGTTTGAGATAGCCCGGTTTGGTGAGGTGAACCCGGTCAGCCTGGGCAATCGGAACCGGCAACCGCGCCAATCGGTCCATCGTTCCGAATCCGCCGAGCGCCGCCGCCTGATCCCAGAACAGCGCCCCTTCCGCCAGCGCGACCCGACGCTGTGTTTCGACAAGTTTTGGAAGGGCCGGAATGGGGACCCATTGATTTTCGTTTCTTAGCATCCGGTCGGGTGGTCCGAGGACCAAAATCGCGGCTTTCGGCGCGGCTTTTTTAAAGCGTCGAATCAGTCGGGTGAAGCGGTCCTCGTAATCGGGAAAGAGGTCCGGATCGGTGACCTCGTTCGTCCCGTAGGCAAGGATGACGAGGTCGGGCGCGAGATCGCGCAGACCGGCGGCGAGCGTGGCCTCGTTCCACGACAGCGGGCGATATGCCCGCGCCCCGTTGATGCCGAACGTGTCCACGACCACGCCGGAACGGTTTTCGGCGGAGAATCCGAAGATTCGTACCTTTCCCGCGCCGATGACCCGAAGATCGAGAAAATGAGTTTCGTTCCTCGTTTTTGCGGTGAAAACCAGCGAAACCGGCTCGAATTTGGGATTGTCGAGCGTCAGTTGTTCGGTAACCGGCTCGCCGTCGAGCCGGATTTCGACGATTCCGCCGCCAGGTTGTTCCAGAAGATGAACTTCGAACCGTTCGCCGGGCGCTTCCAGCCGCAGCCATTCGTTCGCTGCTTCTGTTTCCACCGCGACGCCCGCCGGGCCGCACCGCCGGTCGCCCGCTTCCCAGTTTTTTCCGATTCCCACGGGTTTCCAGCCGTCGCTGCCGGACGATTTCGCCCCGCGCCGTGAAAACCAGGGGTAGGGAAATCCTGGCACGACGACGCCAATGCCGCCGTTGCCGAATTCCTTTCGCAGACGGTCGCGGAGTTCGGCGGTGGAAAGGTCGGCGGCGGTGTGCGAATCGCCGTACTGAAGGATTCGAACCCGCCGTTTTCTCGCCTTCGCGGCATCGAGCGCCTGGAAAAGCTTTTCAAGGGCGGTCCGGTCGGCGAATTCAATTGGCGCGCCGGGAAAACGGTCGTCGGGAATGTGGGGAGCGGCGACGGGCTGGGGGCCGACCGCCACCGGCCATAGGAGAAGAAAGAAAAGCAGGATCGGTTTCGGCATGTTGGCGAGGAAACCCGGCGCACCCACGCACGTCAATGTGGCTTGTCCCGGTGGACGACTGTGGCGGGGCGCCGTTTCGAAACGCGAACCGGCGTTGCCGCTTCCTGATTTCTTTTTTTCATTCATTGATAAAATTTTTTATTTATTTTCTTTTTTATAGAAAAAAGTATTGACGAAATCTTTTTGCTGGGGATAATGGGCGCATCCGGTCAACCGACCGACATCTCGCAAAGGAGCGCACGGCCATGACGATGTTCACGCACACGCAATTCGTTCAGTCCTTCATGACCGGGTCGAAATCGGCCTTCGAAGTCGTGCGTCAATCCGAGCGTCGTTCCGAGCAGCAGCGGTCGCGGCAAAGTCGCGCCCGGAAATCGGAGCGGAGAAAATCGTCAAATTATTATAATTCAATGAGTTGAGATTGCGGGAGCGGCTTCCCGCTCCCTGAATCCAGCGTACTCTGAACGCGAAGACTCCATGGAGCGGGCGGCCTCGGGCGAGGTCCCCGCTCCTGTCGTTTTGGAGGTTTTTTCGCCTGATGAGATTGATCGCGGAAGTGGCCGAGCGGCAAAGGCGGCGGTCTGTAAAACCGCATCCTTCGGGATACGGGGGTTCGAGTCCCTCCTTCCGCACCATTTAGCTTTATATAAATTTCAATTTAATTTTATTTAAGCTGGGATATTTGTGCCTTTTTATGGAAGCGTCGCCTATGCGGCAGGGGCAGCCGGTTGCTAACCGGTCGAGCCGGAGAAATTCCGAGCTTTGGGGGTTCGACTCCCTCCGCTTCCGCCAGTGATTTTCGATTGAAGATTTTCGATTGAAGATTTGCAGAGAGTGAGCCGGGAGGGGCCGTAATCGAAAATCTTCAATCAAAAATCTTCAATCATAAATGTTCGGGTTCGTAGCTCAGGGGATCAGAGTGCCGGTTTGCGATGCCGGAGGCCGGAGGTTCAAATCCTCCCGAACCCACCAGAAATTGATATGTGGCGCGTTGGTGCGAATGGTCAAGCCGCCGGTCCTTCAAATCGGAGATTACGGGTTCGAGTCCCGTACGCGCCGCCAAAAACGGGGATTTGAGATTGAAGATTGTCGATTGAAGATTTCAGGCGTTGGCCAATCGAAAATCTTCAATCTTCAATCTCAAATCTAAAATTCGGAACGGTAGCTCAACTGGTCAGAGCTTCGGATTCTTAATCCGGAGGTTGTGGGTTCGAGTCCCACCCGTTTCACCACATTTCAGATTTTCGATTGAAGATTGACGATTTTCGATTGCGGGAGTTCCTGAAATCTTCAATCTGCAATCTTCAATCGAAAATCAGGAATTCCGGGATGGTAGCTCAATGGTTAGAGCATCGGCCTTTTAAGCCGGGAGTTGTGGGTTCGAGTCCCACCCGTCCCACCAGTTTTGCGATGTAGCTCAGTGGTAGAGCAGCCGCCTGTTAAGCGGAAGGTCGCGGGTTCGAATCCCGCCGTCGCAGCCAATTTCCCCGCATAAACAAAGGGTGATGCCAAAAGCAGCGCCCTTTTGTTTTACGAGACTCCCACAAAAACTCCCACATTACTCTCGGATAAAATCGGAAAGCCTCCGGCGAACCGAGGGCTTTCCGTTTTCAATCGGTGGGGTGCCTCTTGTCAGATCGAAAACCCGAAGAACGAATTCAACCAGGTTCGCACGAGATCGTACTCCTCGGTCGTGAGTACGCCGCCTGCTTTTGAGGACGTGTCAAAGAAAAGCCACGCTGCAATCTGAAGGGACGCCGTGTTGCGTGTCAGGTAGAACGGCGCGGACGGCATGAAAAACGACCCGGTCGCCACGTTATACACAGTCGTTCCGTTCAGGTAGACCCGGTAGTTCGTGTTCGATTGAACGCGAAGAACGTGCCACTGAGTAATGTCGATACTCGACGGCGAAAATCCGGGCCGAGAATTCCGCAAAATATCCTCGTAGATATTTCCGTCAGAGTCGAACAGGTAGTGGCTCCCGGTGCCGGACCCCAGACGGAAGCCTCCCGGATTCATCGTTCCTGTGACTCTTTTTACGACCGCAAAAAACTCACCAGCCGTGGCCAGACCCATGCCGAGCCGGTCGGTGAACCGAAACGATTGATTCCCGGTAAATTCGGCGGCCCGCTTTCCATTGACGGCCGCTGTCCGCATGATCGGACTATCCACCCCTGACGAGTCGAGTACCGAACCTGCCCGGCCCGCCAGTTCAGGAATAACGGCGCCGTCTGCGTAACTGCTGGCGTCATCGACGACGTACCATCCCGCCAGACCCTCAATCTCACCGACACCGGCGTACGCGCGTTCGAGTTTGGTAAAGTACCAGTCTGGCCCGGAGTAGACATAAAGCCGCTTTGTGAGCGGATCGAAGCGCGCCGGGTATCCCTCCGATGTGTCCGGGCTGTCAGACGGGACCCCCGCTGTCTCAGGGAGTACTGCCGCCCCACCGCCACCAGTGGATTCGGTCGCGCCGCGCGCCGCTTTGACCCACGTCCAGACACTCGCCACCTCGCGACACTGGTAGAGCGTCCCGCCGTTTTCGTCGGTTTTGACGAAAAAACAATTTGCGTACAGCGCGCTGGCCGTCGGGAAGCTCGTTCCAAAACCGAGGATTTTTCCCCAGTCAATCGGGTCGCCGCCGCCGGGCAGGTGTGTCGCGGCGTGCGGGCCTCCGCCTCCGTCGCCGCCCGTCTCGCTCACGCCGGGGGACTGTTTCACCCACGTCCATGCGCTCGTGACGAACTCGCAACGATAACGCGTCCCGCCGTTGGTGTCGGTCGCGAAATACTCAACGCCAGCGTAATACTGGGACGCGGCAGGCCGGTCGGCGGCGAGGCCGCGCATGTACCCGGACGAGTAGACCGACCAACCGTTCCCGAGCCGATTCCAGTACACGGCGCCAGTGTCGGTGGCGTAGTACCAGAGGCCGTGGTTGTCGCTGTTTGCCGTCGGGCGCGCGGTCGCCACACCCGTCGAGACCCACGCCGTCCACACGCCGTTGGGGCGACAGGAGTAATAGCGGCGGTCGGTCAGGTTATGGGCGATCCAGCCGGTCTGCGGGACGTAGTAATTCCACACCCCACCGAGGTATCGCGCGATCTGCCCTTCTTTTCCAACAAGCGGTCCGGACGTGCCTGACGAAGCGACGATGACGGTCAGTCCCTCCGCCGGGCTGCCGGGGAGGCTGGTGACAAACTCGTTAAACCGGCAGTTGACGATAACGTCCAGTGCCGCGAGGTTGTCGTTCATTTTTTCGTGCCACTCGCGCGCCCCGCGTTTCTGCGTGTAGAGCGCCTGGAGTCCTGGTTGCAGTCCGATCACGTCAGCCTCCGTATCCGGCCCCGTACGGGCCAACGCCGTACCCGCCGAGGTACGTCGTCCATCGACTCGAATAGAGCGCGACCTCGAACGAATAGTCGTCGTGACTGACGCCAGTCGTCCGGATGCCGCTGTTGAATTTTGCGTAATAGGTGCGACGGGCCGCGAGGTCGTCCACGAAGAACGATTCGTTGACGTGGGCGGCCCAGAAGTCGCGCAGAGCGTCGTATTCCTCGAACGTCCGGTTCTGGAATCCGTAGGTCGTTTCGAGGTAGGGGTCTGAAATCGGGAAAACGTTCAGTTCGCCGCCGCGTTTTCGACTGATGACGCTGTCCCGCTTGTCTTCCCACTGCAATCCGTAATTCGGTTGAAGCGGGAACAGCCCCATGAAAGGGATCACCGTGTCCACCGTATCCACGCCGTCCGTCGCGCGAATCACGACGTTTTGCGTCTGGTTGACGGCCGCGAACGTGGCCACTGTCCCACTGACGACGGCCAGCTCGCCGACGCCGCGAACGACGGAAAACGTCACCGCGCCGCTCGCCGTCAGGGTGACGGTCTGGGCGCCGACGAGTTGGGCATCGTCCGGGTTCCGGGTGACGGTGAAGGCCATGGTCAATTCTCCTGCGGGGTAGGTGTCTGGCCGACGGCGCAACCGAGCGTCACGGCTTCGCACGGATTCGAAAACGCCGACCGACCGCCGTCCAAATAGGCTGCTCGCAACCTGTATACCGCAGTCGTGCAAGACGCGCGGGAGGTGTCGGTGTACGTCGGATTGGTTGACCAGCCGCCGCCCGGCCGGGCGACGGTCGCCACCTGCCGCCCATTGCGCCACACCTCGACGTTCTCGGGATTCCCGACCGTTTCCCACTGCAACTGGATCGAGGTGTTACCGAGGATCGTCCCCTGCAAATTGAGCGGTCGCGGGTGAGTGGCGAGCGAATCCTGATACCTGGGCGAATCGGAGTAGGTCTCGACCCAGGAGCGCAATTTCAGTTTCCGCTCCCATCCGTCCTCGGGCGCCGGTTCAGGCGCTTCGACGACTTCGAAAGTGGCGTCGGAGAGTTCGTAATCCGGATCCGCAACCTCGATCAGGTCACCCGGCAAAAGGAGCGCCCCTTCCGGCCCGATCGTGACCTCGACAAAATCGCCTCGATCCGCCTGCTGGGCGAGGGCGAAATCGGCGAGACGCTGGAGCTGGTTGATCGGCACGGGATAGATCTGGAGTTCCTGCGCCGGAACGGGGCCGTACGCGTCAATCAGATCGCCGCGGTCGGCAAACGTCCGCCACGAACGGAGCGTCGCATCGTACGGGTCGCGGGCCTCGGCGTAGAGCAGGTTCGGACGCTGGCGCCAGTCCGGACCGTAAAACCTCGAAATCGGGTCGCCGCTCTGGCGCTGGTCGGCCTGCCGCAGCGTCAGCACCGGCGCGCGGCCGTCACCTGGCCAAAAGAATCGGAATTTGGTTCCGTCGTCGAGCCATTTCGCGAAACACCCGACGCAGATCCAGTCGAGCATGGCGGCGAGCGTCTGGGGTTGCGTCCAGAACGGGTGAATCTCCGCCCGTGGCCGAGTGACCTCAACGCCGTCCTCGATGACGGTCAGAGAAACGTTGCACCAGTCCCGAAAGGCCGTGAAATTTCCCCAGTCGATGCGGGTCGCGGGCAGTTTCTGAACGTTCAGGATCACGTCGGCCGCGATGCGGGCCGGATTGGCCGAAAAACTGTCGGTCAGAAACACGACCGCGCCCGTCTCCTCGTCGTACGTCCAGTTGGGCACGATCCGGCACCGGGAAAGGGTTACAATCTCGCGCGAGTCCTCTGACGGGGAACCGCCGGTCGGCGTCGTATTGACCGACAACCACGCCAGCCCGGAATAGGTTTGCGTCCCGCTCGTAAACCGTGGGTCGCTCCCCTGGACCGGGTCGGCGAATCCCGTCGAAAGCGTCCCCGGGTGGAACGTGTAATCCGCGCCGGCGACTTCGGCGCCCTTGTACCAGACTTTTTCGAGGGCGTCCCAGACGCCGACGCCGAGGCCCTGGGCGACTTTGTCCCCTTCACGAAACAGCCGGTCACCGCTCGCCATGTGGCGACCGTACGCGAGCACCCACGTCCCAAGTCCAGCCTGAATGTCTTCGACGATTGCAGCCATGGTCAGTACAGATAGTTTTCCTGAAATTGGTCTCCGAACCCGCCGCCGCGACCGTAGCCACCGCCGCCGAATCCACCTCCACCACCGGTCCCGCCGCCGCCGCTTGGCGGACCGCCGAATCCACCGCCCGAAGCGGTTGTGAGCGCGTCACGGTCGGCCTGCGTGATTCCCTGGAATCGGTGCTTATTGTCGTAGGCCTCGCAGCCCTGGACCGGATCGGCGTATTCCTTCGAGCACACGGTTTCCGACCCCGTGTAGCCACACTCGTCGCTTTTGAACACGAGCGGACAGCGCCGGGTTTTGGTGCGCGTCGCGCCGATGAGCCGCGCGTAGGCATCCCCAACCACGTCGATTTTGACCAGGTTGACGTCACGCGATACCGAGAGCACGACGCCGTTGAACCGGTCGTACCGTCTGACCAGGCAAATCACGTCCTGACCATTGACCGACTGGTATTCCTGCAACAGGACGCCAATCACCGCCCGCGCGCCGGTCAACTCGTTGGCCGTCAGACGCAGCTCGCGGGAATTGGTCGGCGCGTTGTCGAGCGTGATCGACACCCGGTCCGCCGAGCTGAAGCCGATCCGCAACGAGGACACCGTTTCGAGGCGTGCCTGGTAGCGCGTATCGACGTAAGGCACGCCGGATCTCACGCGCCACACCGGATTTGCCGCGAAGAGCAACGGCGCCCCCACCGACCGCTGAATCGAAAACGACGACACCGAATAGACCGCAACACCCGTTCCGCTCCCGATCCAGTCTCCGGTGACGGGTGTGTCCGACGCCGTCCCGAGCTGGTAAAGCCGCTCGATGCTCCCGCCGCTCGCCGTTTGCCGCAGCGACCACAGCCCCGCGTTCCAGACTCCAATCCCGACGACCCCGTCCCCGTCCCAATCGCCCACCACCGGCACATCACCCGCCGTCCCGCCGAACGTGAACGTGATGTCGGCCGCGCCGGTCGAGAGGGCGTTTCGAAGATTCCACTCACCCGTTGCCGGGTCGTAATACCCGACCCCGTCGATGCCATCCCCGTTCCAATCACCCACCACCGGAATCGTGTCCGGACCGCCGAACGTGAACGTGATGTCCGGCGCGCCGGCGGAATTCGCGTTGCGCAAAAACCATTCACCATCCCGGTACACACCCACGCTGTCGATGCCGTCGCCATTCCAGTCGCCGACCACCGGCACGTCCGTCGTCAGTCCGAACGGAAATTCCTCGTCGGCGAATCCCGTGTTCACCGCGTTGCGCAGGAGCCACACGTTTCCCCGCCTGACCCCGATTCCGGCATAGCCGTCGCCGTCCCAGTCACCCACCACCGGCACGTCGCCGGCGATCCCGTACGCAAACGATTGCACCGCGGGAAGACGCGGGGGATAGATCGCCAGCACCGACGTCGGCCGGACTCGCAACTCACCCGTGGACAACGCCGAAATCAGTTCCTCGACAGTTGAATCGACAGTCCTCATCGCGAGATCCTCCCGTCCTGACGCGCCTCGGTGAAAATCTCGATCACCCGCTCCTCGGCAACGTCTCCGTCGAGGCCCATCACAACCAGTTTCGAAACACGGTCTGGACTGATCATGAAATACACGTCACCAAACGCGGGACCGCTCGTGCTCGTCGCCGGAGTCGGCGCCACAAATCCTCCCCTCGACTGAAATCCGGGAACGCCGACCGCCGCCATGACCATTTCGCCAATCCGATTGATATGAACCGGGTTGACCACCGCCTCGTTTCTGCTCACCTTTGCGATCACGTCGTCGTACGGCCAGCCGCGGCCCATCGTCACGCGCCCGAGGTGACGCGCCGCCAGCTCCATCGCGCCGCCGCCGGCGAATTCCGGAATCAGCTTTTCCGCAAACTGTTTTCGGGCCGCTTGCGCTTCGGCCGCCGCCTTGATTTCGTCGATTTTGCGGTCTACCTGCGGCAGTTGATTGCGAATTGCCGATTTGCGGACCGACTCGGTTTTGAGCTGGCCAATCGCCTGCACGTACTGCGACCGAATCGACGTTGCCTGTTCCACCGCCGACGCCCCGTCGATGCTCAAGTTTTTGACGCCTTTGAGCAGCTCGTCGAGCTGTTTCATCACGTCACCGAGAATTCGGTCACGCTCGCGTTCGTCCCGCTTGCGCTGTTTGGCGCGTCCAATCAGCCACCCGCCAATCAGTAGCCCGACCCCGGCGATGATCGTAAACGGGTTGGTGAGAAACGCCGCCGCGGCCCCGGCAATCCCTGCCGCCGATCCGGCGCTGACACCAAACCCGGTCAACAATCCGGCAATCCCAGCCGACCCGGCCAATCCGGCAAATGCCGCACTCCCGAGCAGCAGCCCGCCCGCGCCCCCGAGGAATCCGCCCACTCGACTCCCAAGTGAAAGCCCGAGCAGCGGTCCCAGTCCTGCAAGTCCAGCGAAACGTCCGCCAAACGCGCCGACGCTCAGGCCGCTCCCACCCGCCAATCCGGCCGCGTTTCCGACGATGCTCCCGGCTGCGCTTCGAGCCTGCCCGGTGAGCGTCGCCAATGGGTCCCCGCCATTGAATCCGGGCGTCCCCGTCAGAGTCCCGAGACCGGGAAAACCGAATCCCCCGAGAATTCCACCGCCGCCTCCAAACCCTCCCATCGGCCCGGCAAACCCCGGCGTTGCGCCAGCCTGTCCGAGGCCTCGCCCGCTAAAGATCGAACCAATCCCCCCGAACAGCCCACCCCCGGCCTGTGCCGGAGCGCCAAACCCGCCGCCGCCGAATCCGGGAATCGACAGGCCTCCACCACCCGTTCCGCCGTCAAGGCCAAACAGCCGCATGAACACTTTGTTGAGCGAGGCTTTGATCAGCGTCAGGAGAAAGTTCTTGATGACGTCACCGAACAACCCGAGCTTTTTCGTCAGGCCGGAGAGCTTCGAATCGAGTCGCGAATAGACCGCCTCGACCGCCCCGATCTGGAAATCGAGAACCGCTTCGGTGACACCTTTCTGACGGCTGAAATAGTCGAGCAGGCCATCCTGCACACGCTGAAGATTGAGCGTCCCCTGTTCGGCGATGGCGCGATACTGCTCCGACCGCCGCTTGGCTGCTTCGAGGGCCTGATTGTCGAGCGCTTCCTGTTCGGCTTTCGCTTTTTTCAGGATTCCGAACTGTTCGAGCTGCTGGAGATAGATGTCGATCTGCGACTGGACGACCGCCTTGTCCTGGTCGTTCAACCCCTCGGTCAGCTTGCCGAACTGCAACTTGAATTTGATCGCCGCCGCCTCGACATCGTTGCGGGCTTCCAGCAGGGCAATCTGAATCGACAGCTCCTCATTCTGTTTGATGAGATCGTCGGAAACCGATTTGAAGCGGGCTTCGTAGTCACGGGTCGCCTTCTCGGCGTCGGCCTGCCGGGCTTTTTCGATCAGCTCGTTTCGTTTGACGAGGAGGGTGTAGTTTTCAGCGAGCGTCAGATTCAGTCCCTTGAACGCCTCGTCCACCTGCTCGACAAACGTTTTTTCACCGTCGCCGAATTTGAGCGACTCCTGAATTTTTTTGGCCAGGTCGTCCGCCGCTTCGGTGCGGGCTTTCTGCTCGTCGAGAAACCGCTTCGTCGCATCGAACTGGCGCCCGGCGAGCAGGAGCTGGTCACGTTGCGCGTCGGTGATTTTCCCATACTCGCCGGCCAGAATTTTGACCTGAATCTCCTGTTCCTTTGTCTGGACGTTGAGTTGCCGAGTCGCTTCGAGGATTTGTTTCAACTCTTCCGCAACTTTGTTTTGGCTTCCACCGCCCCCGCCTTTCCCGCCACCCCCTCCGCCGGCGCCGCCCCGGCCGCGCGCTTTGAGAGCTTCGTTGTAGTTTGCCGCGGTAGTTTTCGTGTCCGTGGTCTCTCGTTGAATCCCCAAGGCTTCGCCTATGGACTGATTCGGCCCTGGGCCAAGACCGAAGCCCTGAAGGAACGAAAAGGCATTCGCCGCATCAATAAAAATATTTGCCAGTAATTGCGCGCCCGGGATCACTCGCGCAATCGCCGAAAGCCAGCCGGCAATTGCCCGATCAATGCGTTCCGCGTAACTGAAAATCGTTCGCCAGGCTTCGCCAAGAAAACGAGTCGTTTTAATTACCGCCACAATGGCAACCGCAATGCTTGTGCCGATTGCGTCAACGATAAAACGCAAAAATCGCAACACCATCGCGATGGTCTGCACCCAGCTTTGAGAATCGCCGTTGACGCTTTGCAAAACGTAGCGAATGTTTTTCAAAACATCGCCGCCTATGGCCCGGAAAAAAGCAAGGATTTCTTCAACCAATCCTCGGTTCTGGCCCAGCCACCGCGACAAATCCACGACGCCGTTCAGAATAAGCTGAAGCGCCGCGCCAAGTTGCTGAACCACAATCTGACTGACTTCATCAATCAGACTGAGTAACGGATACAGGTCTTTGTTGACTTCGCCCGTATCGAGGTTGACGACGATTTTCAACCCATCAAGCGCTTGTTTTTTGATTTCTTCAAACGTTTTGACGAATGCTTCCGCCGAAACGTTTTTCAAGACGTCCTGAACGTTTGAGAGCACACCCGTCAGCGTATTGGCGGCGAGAATCCCGGCTTGCGCGTACGCGGCAAGTTTCTTCTCCAAGAAATCAAAAAGCGCCCTTCCGTCTTTCTTCGTCTGCTCGATGAGCTTCTTGATTTCCTTGCCGGTAATACCAAGCGTCTTTGCAATCTTGGCGTTTTGATCGATGTCTCCACTGAGCAGCGCGTTGATTTCTTGCGGCAGCCCTTGCTCTGGAACCAACATCGCTTTCCCCGCCTGCCCGATCAGGCTCGACAGTTTACGAATCTTTGTGGGGTCTAAGCCGGCAGCCTGTCCTGGACCCAGACCGGCCTGATACGTTTTCAACAGCCCGTCAAATTCGACGTTGGTTTTAAGGGCCTCGACACGCAACGCCCGGGCTTGTTCACGGGCAATCGCAAGGCCCTGCGCCAGTGCTTGTCCCGGATTGATCGACGGATTGGAAAGCTGGAGATTGGAAGCGATTAACGCGCCGATGGCGACGGTCGCATCTTCAACGGTTCGCAAGAATCCAATACCGGTTTCGGCGAAACGCTTGAACCCGTCAACCAGATAATCAACCACCGAGGAAAGTGCCGAAAACGCGACTGCGGCAACTCCCACCACCGCGATAATTCCGCCTATCGCGGCGGCGGCGGCAACGGCGACCAGGATGATTCCGCCAATGCCGACGGCAAGCCCAGCCGCGCCACTCAACATTGAACCCATTGCTCCAGACGCCTGCCCGAGTGCGGAACTCAGCCGTTGTCCGACTGCTTCGGCAAACTGAACGATTGCGTCCCTCGCGCGCCCATAGAGCTGGACAATCTGCTGACCGGTCGTCGAGAGGAATCCGCCGATACCGCCGAAATTCGTTTGAAGCTGGTTGTAAAGGCGAATGGCGGTTTCGACGCCACCCAGCACATGCGCAATGTTGGCAGCGAACTCGGCGGCCCCTTTGGCCGACTCAATGAGTCCGCTTCGGGTCTCGCGTAGCGCCTGACGCAACTGCTCCGGATTGACGCGCAGCGCCGACTGGACCTGCCGACCGGTCTGCTCGGCGGTGTTCCCGACCTCCTTCAAATCACCGCGCACCTGCTGAAGGTCACGGCGATTGTTCCGGATGTCGGCTTCGATTCGATAAACGAGAACGGCGTCCACAATTCCACCTTTACGGGAGCAACAGCCCTTCGAATTCCACCCAGGGGAACGCCGGCGAAACGTCCCACTTGTCGTCACGGAAATTGTCGTGCGCGGCGATGCCGCCCCACTCGCGGAAGGTGCGCAGGCTCGTCACGTTGCGAATCGGCGGCGGCGGAAGCACCCGGCGGATGCCGTGCCGGTTGCAGAGATGCCGACAGAGGTCGGCGACCGCCTCGATCTGTGCCGGCTGGTATTTCTCGAAGTAGCTGATGTCGCGCCACGGCGCGTCCAGCTTCACGTATTGGTCCGTATCGCTCAGGCCGCACGCAAGCGCTCCCCAGTTGTTCGGCCACCACCGGAGCGCGTTGCCGTTCAGTTTGAGCGGGCCGCGCGAGACCATCTCGATGTGAATCGCCCGCTGCTCGATGGGCGTTCCGCCTTTGACGCCGAGGGCGAAGATCGTCGCTTCGTCGGGCACCGTGCGATGCACCGTGCCGTCACGGTCAACGATGTAATGCGCCCCGACCCGACGCGGATCGTTGATCCAGCTCGTCCGGGCGCTTTCGACGCTGTTGCCCGCGGTGAAGTGCAAAACGATGAGGGATTTGGGATTCTTGCCGGGAACGTACTGAGACACCGGCAAAAGGTTTTCGATGACGTTCATGGCGCCTCCTGGATTGGTGTGACGCCATCACCTTACGCAAAAAAGGCGGCGCACCGGGGAGGTGTCACCGCCTGGGAGTTTTGGCCCGTTCGCGCGCTGCTTTTTGGTCCGCGCGTAGCCGCTGATACCGCTTGAACTCGGCTTTCCCGCGCCCTCGCCGGAGCGCTTTCACGGCAGCCCACTCGCGCTCCGTGAGGCTGTCCGGGAACTCAAACACCGCACCGCACTCGCGATACTCGTCGAGTTCCAGCGCCGTCAGCACGTCCTCGCGGTAGAGCGGCGGCTCGTTGCCCGGTTTCGTGATCCGGACCGCGCAGTCGCCGCACACGATTTCGACGGCTTCCGCGTTGCGCCGCTTCAGTATCCCGCAGGCCGATTCGCCGGGGCAGCCCTGACCATCGTTTTTGTCGAGTACGTCGTAATACTCGGCAAACCATCCCGTCAGGGCGTCAATCAGTCCTGGAGCGCGGCGTCCAGGGCCGTCATCGCTTTGGCGACTGCTTTCGATTTGAAAACGGGATCAAGCTGTTCTTTGATGGCCTTCAGGTCGGTCGTATTCGCGCCTTCGACCGACTGAATCAGCGCGTCGTAAATCGCCACCACGCCCTTGAGGTTCGACATCACCTTCGTCCGTTGCTGACGGCCCCGGACAATCCTGACCGCCCCTGCCGCCTCGCGGTACTGCCGGCGCTCTTTCGGCGTTGGTTCCCGGAATGTGTGGACGAGTTCAAACGGCGCGACCTTGCCCGGACCGATGCCCTGTTTGATCCGGACCGAGCCGACCTTTTCGAGGTCGAAAAATTCGCTGTCCTCGTCGTCCGCCAGAACCGATTCGTCGGTCAGATACAAGCCGTTCATGACGGCGAGCTTGTGGCTAACGGGAATCGATTTCGCGGCCTCGGCGCCTTCGTGCGCTTGACCATCCGGTCGATACCCGGTGGCACGCAGAAACAGGGCGTCGTAAAGCCTGATATTCGGCCCGTCCGTCTCCGCCTGGATCTCTTCTTCGTGGCCGTGCTCGACGAGCGATACGGACGTTTCCCGGTCGCGCTGAGCGAGCTGGTCGAGCGTCGGTTTGCGAAGCGTATGGCGCGACCAGATTGGACGGTCGGAACTGGGACGAAGATTGATCTCGACCGAATAGTCAGGCGTGTTCAGCGGGAACAGCGGGTTCGGTGAGGGGGGCGTCGGTTCGGTTAGTTCGAGGGCGGTTGTCATTGGATGCTCCTTGAATTTGAGTCGGCTTCACCCACACGTCCTCGCAACGGATGCAGCCTTCAAACCGAGACGGCGCGCCGGACAGAATGTCCTCGCGCTCCATGTCGGATTGTTCCAGGCGCAGTGACACGAGTTGTTCCGATGTCATTTTGAGCACGTCGTTTTCGGTATAAAATTTCATGTCTGCTCCGTTTGGACTGGCGGGTTCAGTCGCGGGTTGGAAAAGGCGGCGGCAAAAACGCCGTAGTTTTTGTGGAAGGGTCTGGTCGCTGGCGCTCGCTGATGATCGCGGCGTACTGCTCGCAGGTCTTTTCGAGGCGAATTTTTTCGCGTTCCAGTTCGGAAATCCGCGAGTCTTTTTCCATCACCGTGGCGATCAGGCGCTGCTGTGTGTTCGACAGTTCACGCCAGTGGTCGTTATCGCTGATTCGATTGGCGTGTTCGTTTTTGGCGCGTTCACGCAACCAAAACACCGCCCCGGTCCCGAGGCCGATAATGCCGCCGACAATGTTGGGGTGCTCGGCCAGATAGCTCAATAAACTCGACACGAATCCACTCGCGAAAATGAAAAGAAAGCCATCCGAGACGCTGAAAGGTTTGACTCCGAAAAGACGCCACGGCATGTCACCGTCCTCCAACGCGTGCAAGAATCGGCGGCAACGCCGTGAGGACGATGCGAGTAACCGGGTGAGAAAGGAAACGAGTAAGGCCACTGGGCCGTTTCCCGACCAACTTTCGCGCTTCTTCGAGGAGCGCTTGCTGGTTTTCGAATAATTTCCGGTAATCGTCAGCAGCTTGTCGGGTGACATCTCGTTCCCTCTCCACCGTCGCCAAACGCTCTTTAAGTTTTTCGGTCAATTGTTCCTGAAGGGTTACGCGAGTCCGCAACAGACCACGCTCCTCACGCGTGCGTTGGAGTTCCTCGCGGTCCGCTTTGATTCGCCGCAGTTCCTCGACCGTGACGGCGCGATAGACCGTGCCGTTGATTTCAACGAGAAAACCGCCCTCGGGCAGTTGTTCCGTCACGCGCGCCGGAGGCAGTTGCGCCGTCGTCGTCGAGGTTGGGAGCGGGACCGTTTGCGCGCTACAACCGCTCGCGCAGCAGATCAGGATCAGAAATAGGGCCAGGGAGAGGACGAACGTCCATCTCAGCAAGTTGTCGCTGATTTTCTTGAAGCGATTGCTCAAGTGCCGCCTGCCTTTCCTTGAGTTCCGCCTCATGGGCGGAAAGTTCCGTTAACGTTTGTTCGAGTTGTGCGATCTCTTGAAGCTTTTGCGTCTTTTGCCGTTCGTATTCGGCAACGCGCGCTTCGAATGCTTCGACGTCTTTCTGGTACTGCGGGTCGAGCTTGAGACGGGCTTTGTCGATCAGCCAGAGCAGAAGACTGACCCACCAGGGCGTCATGTCCCCACCTTCGGAATCGGCTCAGGTCCCGGGTTGTAGCTCCCAGGCACACGCAGCCAACTGATGACGAAACCGACGATGGAGATCAGTCCGGCCTGAATGTCGGCCGGCAGGTGCAGCCCGAAACGCGCGAGAACGTAGAGCACGGCGCCGACGAATCCCGCGAGCGTGGATTTCCAGTTCCCGGTCGAGCCGTCCTGAACGAAGAAGCCGGCCACGAACAAAAAAATCACGATGGCGGCATTCGTGTCCTCGGGCGTCAAATTCAGCCCGAAGCGCGCCGCGATGCTCACGCCCAAGCCGACCAAAAACGTGATAATCGCCTTGGCGTTCGACGCACTGAACAATGCGTTGAGAAAATTCTTCATTTTAAATCTCCAGTCCCGTAAGAAAAAAACCTTGAAACCGTGAGGTTTTTCTCTATACTTGCCTCCGGTGCTCGAAACACCTGTAAGCGGAAATCACGCCCGTCAGCCGTGGCTTTTTTATGCCCGAAATCCGGGCATGCCTCTATGTCGGGAGTGAGCGAAATACAAAACGCGAAAGCGGAATACGCTCGCAGTTCTTGCAACTGTTTCGAGCTCCCGACACCCCTTCCTTGGGGTCTCGTATCACCTACGAGATAGGGAGCTGACATGAAGCGTTTTTTTCCTTCCTTGAAACCGGCCTTTGTTCCTTCAAGGCAATTGCGATGTGCTGCCTTTGAGGGAAGGCTTGCCGTCATCCACGTCCGTGGAAATTCAATGGCCCGAGACGGCTTTCTTGACGGACACCGCATTTTGGCCACGCTTTCCGATTCGGCGGGGCAGGGGCAGGTCGCCGTCTTTTCCACTCCTTCGGGCCTTACCCTCAAGCGCGGATTCCGCAACCCGGACGGAACCATCACCCTTCGATCCTCGGATCCCGAATACCCTGACCAGCAATGGCCCGTGAATGCGGTCCGCGTCGTGGCCGTCCTCCTTCCGCGTTCCGAAGCAAGGTGGTGCTGATAATGAGACAGGCGTTCAAGTTCCGTATTGTTCCAAGCAGGGCCGTCGCCGAAAGGCTGGCGGAGACGCTGGAGCTTTGTCGCGAGCTGTACAACGCCTGCCTCACCGAACGCCGCGCAGCGTGGTTGATGCAGGGCAAGACCCTCAGCTACTACGAGCAGTCGGCGGAGTTGCCCGGACTGAAAGCTGTTTGTCCTGAATACAAAACCATTTATGCGGATACCTTGGTGGACGTTCTCAGGCGAGTTCAGTTTGCCTACGACGGCTTTTTCCGCCGCGTCAAGGCTGGACAAAAACCGGGATTCCCTCGCTATAAAGGACGAGACCGTTACGACAGTTTTACTTTCAAGATTGATCAACGGTCTCCTTTTAACTGGCTGAAAGCCGACAAGCTGACTCTTCCAAAAATCGGCTCCATGCGCGTCCGACTTTCCCGCTTCGTCGGAGGAAGGGTCAAAACCGTCACGATCAAACGCGAAGGCGAAAGGTGGTTCGTTATTTTCTCCTGCGAACTTCCCGACGCCCCACCGACCGCGCCTGCTGCAATTACCTCGCCTGTCGGCATCGACCTCGGCGTCGAGGCTTTCCTGACCACCAGCGACGGCAGGCGCGTCGAGAATCCGCGCCACCTTCTGCGAGCCGAAGACCGACTCAAAAAGGCCCAACGACGACTGAGCCGCAAGAAGAAGGGATCGGGGCGACGTAAGCGCGCAAAGGCTCGCGTCGCCGCGCTGAACCGCAAGGTCGCCGACCAGCGCCGGGACTTTCTTCACAAGCTGTCGCGGAAATTGGTCAACCGGCATGACCTGATCTGTTTTGAAAATTTGAACATCGCCGGAATGATGAAGAATCGCAAACTGGCGAAACACATTGCCGACGCCGCGTGGAGCGCGTTTATTCGAATGCTTGAGTACAAGGCAGAATGGGCCGGTACGAAAGCCATGAACGTGGCCGCGCAGTACACGTCGCAGGATTGCAGCGGATGCGGGGAGAGAGTCCCGAAAGCACTCTCTGTCCGGTGGCACAAGTGCCCGCACTGCCGGACTGAACTCCACCGCGACCACAACGCTGCTCTGAACATCCTTGCGCGAGGGATTGAACTCGCGCAGGCGGCGAGGCACGCCGTCTCCGCGCTTGGAGGCTCGACGTTGGTTGGGCCAATGAAGAGTGAACCTTTGCATATTGAAAGTGCTAGGGATGCCGATCGAGCCTGAATCAGACAAGGGTGGCCGACGCATTCCGGATGCGCGCGGTAAGAATCTGACCGCTCGAATTGGCGAGCGGCATGAGCGTCAGGTTCTGGACGAGGTCCTCGTCGGCCGTGCCGCCCTCAAGCGACATAATCACGGCCCGGGGCACCGTCAGCTCCAACTCGTTGTATCGAGTGCTGTCGATTTTCGCGCCCTTGCAGAGCACTTTGACGTTCGTCAGAACCGTCGTTTCCTTGTTTTTGGTGTACTCGCGCTGGTTTTCGTCGAGCGTGACGGAGAGAGAAATTTGAAGCTGACGCCGACCGCGCAAACAGCGATTGACGTAGGCGCCCTTGAAATGGTCGCCGCTCACGAGGAACGGATCGCCCGGACGCCGGTCGTTTTCGCGCGGATTGTTTGCCCACTGAAACGAGACGTTTCTCAAACGTCCAGCGGCGCTGAAATCGAGCAGCGAGCCGTCATTGTAGGACACAACCGTCGCCGCGCCGTGCATAAAATTCTGGTCAATCGTGTCCGGAAAATCGCCGAACGCCGGATCGATTGACGAGATTTTGACGTGTTTGCCGGACCCGACGAGGTCAGCGGTAAACGTCGGAGCGTTTGCGCCTTCCTGCGAAAAACCAAACGCGCCGACGATGACGCCGGAGAAAAGCCAATCCTGGCCGCCGACGTTCTGCACGACGTCGCTCGCCGGAAGCTGGCGCCCGTCGGCGTCCACCTGGTGCGAAAACGTGTGGTCGTAGACCCCTGTCGCGACAAGCGTATCGGTCACCGTGCCGCCGAGCGCTCGCGCGAGCAGCAGCGCCGTCAAATCGACGTTGACCGTGTCGCTGATCTGCCACTTCGGCTGCGACCAGTAGTTTCCGCGTGCCTGACGCGCAAACTCGTCGCCCTGGCCAATCCGGTCCGAATCGTCGAGCTTTTCGAGGGTCGGAAGCGCAACCGGCGCCCCGGTCGTCAGCATGCGCTGAAAATCGGTGGCATCGACGTACGCGGTGTTGTAGGCCGACTCCGGCGATTTGCTGATCAGTAAATCAATATCTCTGGTGATAAACTCGGCCATGGTGCCCTCGCGTTACTGTTTGTAGAGTCGAACGGTCAGCGCGCCGTCGGCGACGCGGACCAACTGGTTGTTGATGACAAGAACCTTGAGGTCGAACTCAATCCCGTTGTGGCTTTGCAGGTCGTTGACGCTCAGACCGAGCTGGCGGGCCGCAAGAATGGCGTCTTCGACTTTGCCAACCCATTCGTCGAACAGTTCCTCGGAGACGCGGTCTTTTTCGCCAAATACGACGATTCGAAACACCGTGACGCGGTCGTAACGCGTCCCGCCGACCGTGACCGGGCGAACCGACCGGCTTTTCGTCGTGACGCTGACGGCTCGAATCGGTTTGGTTTTGTCCGGATCCGACGCCGGACGCAGCATTTCCGCCCACCGGTCTTCCTCATAGTCCTGAGCCATTTCCGAGTAGATCCGCACGTCCTCGCCGGCGAGCGCGGTCGCAATTAGCGCCGCAATCGCTTCGCGAAGTTGTTTGTTGGTCGTGCTCGGCATTATCTGAATTCCAGAAAAAGAGTCGTGACTCCGGTCAGGTCGTCCAGTCGTCGCAAAACCCTGAACACTCGCCCGGAAAACTCGACTTTGGCGTTGCGGCCAACTCCGGTCAGGTCGCCCGTTTTGCAGACCAAGGTGGGCACGTCGTCGCTTGTCTCCGTGCCCATAACCGAAGCCTGTTGGGCGTAGCTGTCGGGAATCGCCGAGATTGTCCTGGGCGCGCCATCTGGCGGGGTGATCGTGGCCTCTACCGCGAACCCCGCCTGGTCGAAAAACGCTCCCAGATTCTCGGTAAAAGCCACGAAGCCCTCCCGTTACGCGGCGGTGTACGCAGCCAGGCCGCGCGACCCCGCGTCGAACTGAGCGATCTCGCCCTGCGCAAGGATTCCGACCGCGTAGAGCGCCGCGCCGACCGAGCCGTCGCCAGCGGTGACAACGAGATCGACGTAGCGTTTCTTTCCGCGCAGATCGACGAAGAACGCATAAAAATTGTTGTCGTCGGTCGCGGTCGGAAGCGCCGGCGCGCCGGTCGCGCCGTAGACGTGTCCGGTGATGTCGGTGAAACCGCTCGAATCGGAATCCGACTGCTGGAGCTTGAGCGCAGACAGGGCAATGTCGGTCGAGTTCAGCCGCACGAGAACGGTCAAAAACTCGTATCCGAGCGTGTCAATCACCGGCGTCGTGCCGGATGCGTTGTCGAGCGTGGCAGGCGACAACACCTCGACAAATTTCGAACGAAAAATCGGACTTTTCATGATGACCTCGCGGTGGAGAAGGGGACGCAACCAGCGTCCCCGTGGAATCATTCACCCTCAGCGAATTAGCTGGCGGCGGTGATCAATCCGACCAGCGGGCCGGGTTTGCGGGCCGAAGCGGTCGCGGTCACGTTCCCGGCGTCCGGAACGAGGAAATCCCACCGCGTTTCCGCGCGGATGACGACCGCCCCTTCCTTGAACTTGACGTGAGCCGAGCTGGTGATTTCGACGCGTTTCCGGTCGATGAGCTGGGCCGCCCGGAACATGTCGCCAAACACCGCGCAGATCTGGCTGTTGGCCTCGACCTTCGGCATGGCGTGGACGATGACGATCGGGTAGCCGAGAAACCGCCGCGCGACGCCATCGACGATTTCGTTGCCCGTCACCCCGCCGGCGGCGAGCGCGATGCGCGTCATCACGTTCATCGCGAACGAACGCGAGACGTACCACTTGGCGTTGCGGTCGGCGTATTCCGGAAGCGTGCCGACCAAGCCAAGAAAATCGTCCAGCGTCAGCTCGCTGTAGGCGTTGCCAGAGCCGACGTAGAGGCCGGCGACGTTTGCAATGGTCGGGTCCGTCCCCTTGAGTTCCGGGTTGCGGAGCTTCTTGAGGATGCCGACGATCTTGTTGTACGAGCCGCTACCATCGCCGAGGAAACCGGTTTCGTCTTCGGTGACCGCCTGCGCGTAGGCCAGATCGTCCATGATGTCGTCGGCCATGGAGATCGACGAATCTTCGTCGAGTTCGCTCGACATTTCCGCGAGCGCAACCCACTTTTTCGGATCGACGCTGTTGGGCGCGTATTTGAGCTGGGAGTCCGAAACCTGCTCGATTTCGCCGGCGGGGTAGAATTTCATCCCGCGCGATTTCGTGCGAATGATCGCGCTCTCGCTCGTGATGTTGCGGACACGGCAATTCGAGCGCAGCGCGCCGTACTGCTCGACGTTGTCGATGAAATCGGGCAGGAATTCCGGCGGCAACAGCACCGAGAAATCGCCCGAGGACTCCGTCATGGAGCGGGTGGCGAGAATGCCGTTCTCGACGCAGTACCGATGGGCGCGGGCCTGGGCTTCGCCCTGCATGAACTGGGACTGCAAAAAGCGGGCAAATCCGAGCGCCCGCTTGGAGTTTTCGCGCCAGTCGTTCGAGCCGCGGAACATCCGCGAGCGCGTCGAGAACGTCGGCTCGGTGACCGCGCGCTGTTCGGCCCGGACCGCCGTCGGCGTCGCCGGCTGTGCCGCCTGACGCTGCGACCGCACGGACCGCGCGTGATTGCGGAACCGGTCGAGCGAGTGCTCGTTCAGATCCCGCTCGTCGAGCAGAAAGTCCGGGACGAGATCGCTCTCGCCGACGGCTTCCGCAAATTCTCGGATTTCCTGACGAACGGCCGCGCGACGCTCCTGCTCGGGCGTGACACTCGGCTGAGCCGTCTCGGTGATTCCCGCTCCTGGAGCGGTATTTGCATTTCGCATGGCTCGTTCCTCGATAGGGTGTACGGGTTGAAGGGAACGTCCGACGCCGACCGTTTCGTCGGCCGGCATCGAGACAAAGGAAATTTCGCGCGGAACCCATTTCGTGATCCGGTAGGTCCTCACGCCATCGACTTCGGATTCCAGAACCCAGGCTTCTTCGTTGTAGCCGACGCTCACGTT
>JBDRAL010000067.1:0-4038 GCA_039793685.1 Blastocatellia bacterium NZW_1522 | reverse complement strand
CGCGAACTTCGGTCGCGTGGGGTTTACGTTTGACCCCCGCACGATTCTGTTCGCGCTGATGTTCAGCTATTGTTTGTTCAGAGTGCGCGCTTAAGCGCTTATTTTCCTGTATTTACGCGCTGACGCGCGCACTCTGAACTGGTTTTAAGGCTTCGAAACGCGAAGTTCTTCCCTGATTTCCATCAGGATGATTCCGAGCATGTTTTTTCCGGTTCCATCGCCGCCGTCGGCCCAGTAGGAATCGTTCGTCGTGTGTTCAATGATTTCGGCGTCTCCGGTCGAAAGTAAAAGTTCGGCCAGTCGCGGGTGTTGCGTGAACTTCGCCCGGACCGCCGTCCGCATGACGTCGTCCTTGACCGCCTCCCAATCCTTGCGAAACGGCTTTTTCCGGTCGCGCCCGGCCCGCGCGGCGATCATCGGCGAGGGAATCTGTCGGATTTGCTCCTCGAATTCCGTCCCGGCGAATTTCTGAGCCTGAAAGTAGTGTTCCGTGGTCCGCCATTCCTTCCCGTCAATCGTGAAGGGAAAAGCCGCGAAGTTCGAAAACTCGCCGTAAGCATCCTTGGTCCGGTAAAACTTGATGGAATCAGACATTGTTTATTCTCCTTTTTAGAAAGTGTGATTTTTACACTTTATTCGCCGGAATGGTCAATGGGAAAAATGCCATTCACTTTGAGAGAAGCCCAAGAAGATAGCCCACTGCCGGAGCGCTTTGGCGAGGCTGTGGGGAAAGCATGTTGTATGCCGGACACATTTTTCCCATACCCTCCCTTCGGTCCGGGTATGGGCTATTTTCTTGAAATCAGGGGCAAAAAAAGGACGCCCCGTTGCCGGAGCGTCCTCGAATAAAACCTTTGAATGGTTCAGGTTACGGCTTGGCCGGGGTGGCTGGAGCGTCCGCCGCGGCCTTGGCCTTGGCGAAATCGCCCGCCTTGATGATGTTGAACTTTTCCAGCTTGATGTACTTGGCGAACGCCGCGCTGACCTGCTGCGCGGTGAGGGCCTTGACCTTGGTTTCAAGGTCGGCGTCCCAGGTGATGCGGCGACCGAGGAAGCGGTAGCCGTTCAGCCGACGGCCGAGTTCGTTGTCCTGCGCGCGCGACACCTGCCGCGATTGCAGCCAGCCAACTTTCGCCTCTTCGACTTCCTTCTCGGTAAAGCCTTCCTTGACGGCCTTTTCAACTTCTTCCTTGAACGCGGCTTCGAGTTTCGCCGCGTTCGCCGGGTTGTAAATGGCAAAGGCAAACAATCCGCCGTTCCGGTCGAGCGAACCCACCTGCAACTGCGCGCCCACCGAGTAGCTCAATCCTTCCTTGCCGCGAATCCGGGTCGTCAGCCGGGAGTTGAGGAAACCGCCGCCGAACAGGTAGCTCGCAAACGCCATGGCCGGGTAATCCGGATCGTCGTCACGAAGTTCGAGCGGCTGGGTTGCGACGAAAAAGGCGTTGGCCTTGTCCGGCGTTTCAAAGGTCAGGTTGACCGCCGGGACATTCGGGAACATGGACGGAATGCGTTCGAATGGCGTCTTGCACTTCCAGTCGGCGAACAACTGGTTGCCGAGCGCCTCGGTTGCCTTCGGATCGAAATCGCCCACGACGGTGATTTCCGCCGCCGAAGCGCCGTAGAAGTCTTCATAAAACTTCTTCACGTCGTCGAGGGTGACCGCCTTGAGCATTTCGATGCTTTCCTCGGGCGTCGGCGTATAGCGCGTGTCGCCCTTCGGATAATTCGCCGAAAGATGCCGCTGCAAGGCAACCAGCGCCACCGCCTGCGGTTCCCGCAAGCCCTGTTCGAGGCTGGTGATGGACTGCTGCTTGAGCTTGTCGAACTCCTCCGCCGGGAACGCCGGTTCGCGCAGCACTTCCGCGCCCAGTTTCAACAGGTCGTTCAACCCCTCGCGGGTGGTCTGGAACGACATGCCGACCTGCGTCGGACCGCCGCCGATGCCGCCCTGCGCCTTCAAACGAGCGATTTCGTCGGAAATCTGCTGGCGGTTTTTCTTCTTCGTGCCCTTGTCGAGCATCTGCGCCGTCAGGCTGCCGATGGTTGACTTGTTCATCAGGGCCTTTTCATTGCCCAGATGAAGGGTCAGCGTCACGAAAACCGTGTTTCCGCGCGTTTTCTTCGGCACCAGCGTCATTTTCAGACCGCCCGTTTCCGCCGGGAAAATCGAACGGCTGTCGATGTTGGCCGGCGACGGGTCGAACGCCTCGCCTTCCGCCACCTTTTCCTTGCCCTTGTAGTCCTTGAGCAGCGCGGCCACGTCCGGCGTCGCCGGGATTTCGACCCGATCCGGCTTTTCCGTCGGAATGAACATCCCGACCGTCCGATTGTCGGACTTCAGGTAGGTTTTCGCCACCCGGACCACGTCATCGGTCGTGACGAGCTTGAGCCGGTCGCGGTTAAGGAAGAACAGCCGCCAGTCGCCCGCGCCGATCCATTCGCTCAACTGAAGGCCGAGCCGGTCGGAACTGTTGAGCGTCTGGTCGATCTGAGCCTGAATCTGCTGCCGGATGCGCTTGATTTCATCCGGTTTGGGCGGATCGTTGACGATGCCCTCGATGGCCTTGACGAATTCGTCCCGGAACGCCTCGACCGACTGGTCCTTGGGCAGTACGGCGATGAAGTTCACCAGTCCCGGCTCCTTGGTGTCGTTGCTCTGGGACGCCACAAAGGTGGCCTTTTTCGTTTCGACAAAGGCTTTGTACAATCGGCCCGACGGATCGTCCGTCAGCAGTTCTTCCAAAACGGAAACCGCCGGTTTGTCCGGGTGCGCCGCCGCCGGGACGTGGTAGGCCGCGACGACCACCTTCGTGTCGGCCACGCGGCGAACCGTCACCTGCCGCTCTCCATCCTGCGCCGGGTCGAGCGTGTAGGTCGGCTGGAGCTTCCGCGTCGGTTTCGGAATTGCGCCGAACATCTCCTGAATCATCCCGAGGGTTTTTTCCTCGTTGAACTTTCCGGCCACGAGCAGCACCGCGTTGTCCGGCTGGTAGTAGTTCCGGTAGAACGCCTGCAACCGGTCAATCGGCACGTTCTCGATGTCGGCCCGCGCGCCGATGGTCGATTTGCCGTAGTTGTGCCATTCGAACGCCGACGCCTGCACCCGCTGCAACAGCACCCGGAACGGGCTGTTTTCACCCGATTCGAACTCGTTGCGGACAACCGTCATTTCCGAATCGAGGTCCTTCTTGGCGATGTAGCTGTTGATCATCCGGTCGGCTTCGAGGTCGAGCGCCCACTTGAGGTTTTCCTCGGTCGCCTGAAACGTCTCGAAGTAGTTCGTCCGGTCGAGCCACGTCGTCCCGTTCGGACGGCAACCGTGTTCGGTCAACTCCTTGGGGATGTTCGGGTGCTTCGGCGTTCCCTTGAACACCATGTGCTCCAGAAGGTGCGCCATCCCGGTTTCGCCGTAGCCTTCATTCCGGCTGCCGACCTTGTAGGTGATGTTGACCGTGATCGTTTCCTTCGACTGATCGGGGAACAGCAACACGGACAGCCCGTTGTCGAGCCGGTATTCCGTAATGCCTTCCACCGACGTCACTTTGACCGGCGGGGCCGAAGCCGTCGTCCGGGCCGGTTCCGCCGGCTTGGCTTCGCCGGTTTTCGGCCTCGGTTTGGGACGACGCTTCTGCGCGTACGCTGGAAACGTCGAACCGGCACAGATCGAAAACGCGAGCAGACCGGAGGTCAGCCCGCGCAGCAGGTTTGATTTCATCGGTATGAGAACCTCTTGCGGATTGGTCTATGGTGTGTGAACGAAAGCGCACGATACGCGTGAAGTCAAAAGAAAGTTCCGTCTAAATCGAGGGATCAGGGGCCAGGGAACAGGGATCAGGGAAAACCGAGTCCGGGGTGAGCACGAAAAAAGTTCAAAAACACAGGTAAACCCCGGTAGAATTTTCTTGACTTCAAACCCTGAAAAACAACGCTTTTACTGATCCCTGATCCCTGATCCCTGATCCCTGATCCCTGATCCCTGATCCCTGATCCCTGATCCCTGATCCCTGATCCCTGATCCCTGATCCCTGATCCCTG
>JBDRAL010000066.1:0-51382 GCA_039793685.1 Blastocatellia bacterium NZW_1522 | reverse complement strand
TGTTGATGATGACGCCGTCCTTGCGCTCGCGGAAATGCGGCAGCATCGCGCGGGCCACGTTCATCAGGCCGAACACGTTGGTGTCGAACTGCCGCCGGATCTGCGCGTCGGTCGAGGCTTCGAACGGACCGACCAACCCGTAGCCCGCATTGTTCACCAGCACGTCGATTTTCCCGAACTTCGAAACGGTTTCGGCGATGGCCGATTCAATCGAAGCCTCGTCGAGGACGTCGAGTCGCGGCGTGATGACGTTCGGCAGCGCGGCCAGCCCAGCGGCTTTCTCGGGCGTCCGCATGGTCGCCGCGACGTTCCAGCCTTCGCGTTGAAAAAGTTCGGCGGCGGCGCGTCCGATGCCCGTCGAGGCACCGGTGATGAGGACGGTTTTGGTCATGGTTGGATTCCCGGTGAAAAGGACACTGGCTGACGATTTTCAATTTCCTTGAAAGAAATGACAATCACAATGCCCTTTCCTTGATGTTCGTAGGAAAGGGATTCAACTTTTACTTCGGTGAAGAACCCGAGTTGGCGAAGGTTTTTCAGCGAGTATTCAAGCATTGAAGGGCGGAAACGATCTCCCGGAGAAATCAATAGCTCCCGTCTCGCGACTAGCGGTCGGGTTTTATAAAGTCCGGCCAATTGTATATCGGCGATGACGGCATTCGATTTTTCTTTCTCGATAAAGACCAGGAAATTTGTTCTCAACCGGTGATCCGGGGTCATCTCCTCGCCGACGGGAAGAATCACGATATCGGGATTGGAAATTCCCGCTTCCTTCAACACCGCGCGCATTCGCGGTTCAAAACGGGCCTGCGGATTTTCCCTTATCGAAAAAGCCTCCCCGGACGGCATACAGTCAGCAACCACCCAGGTCCCGACACGCCCGTCGGACTCAATCGTCACCTTTCCGATTTCGCATCCTTTTGAAGCATCAACCCGCACAAACAGTGACGGGCGGTCACCAGTAAAGGAAGAAACGTTGATCTCGACTTTGGTCTCCGGATAGCCGTTTTGAAAGTAGAAGGATTCGATCACCTTCGGGCATTCCCGAAAAAAATGCTTCACGCAATAGGCATCCTCGCCACTTTCCGTCTTGCCCACCCTCAATGGCGCAAGAAGTTCGAGGATTCGCCATTCCTCGAATCCTCCCAATCGGCCCTGTACGCGGACCTGATCGGTCATCCGTTCGCAATCGCCTTCCGATTCATCTAGCCCGTCAACCGTCAGCACCGGCCTTGTCGGAGCTGTCATGTTTTGAGCGCCAACCGAGACCGGCATAAACAACAGAAAAGCGATCAGGAAAGCCTTTCGCATCGTGATTCCTCTGCGTTGAAAACCAACAGGGACAATTCGTCGGCTGTAACCGGGGAATTCCAACCCGCGTAAAAAAAATGAGAAAATCAAGGATTCCCGACCGGTTCGGCGTCGGCTTCCGAACATTCAGCATCCCGCCAACCTTCAGAAAACGGGTCGGGTCCGATTTCCGTCATCGAGATCGTGATGTCAACCCGTTTGTTTTCTTCATCGAACTCAAGATGGCTGACGTGAACATTCGATAGATGTTTGAACTGCCGGATCTTCTCAAGGCTCAGTTCGAGCAGAGTCCGGCTGAACGATTCACCTTCAGCCAACAAGATTTGACGCCTTACCTGCCGGTCGCGAGTCGAATGATTTCCACGAAATTCAATGCAACGTACTTTATACGCTCTCAAGCGAGGGTCTTCATCAACCCCAACGATGAAATCGACGATTTCGCGACCATTGGCGTCAATCCGACCGGTAAAAACCGGCATCCTCACAATCGCGGGTGATTTTTGGCCGACCTTTCGGTAAGCCGCCGTGACAATATCTTCGATTCTTTGCGACAGATGCTCGTCGGTGAAACCGGCTGCATCAGGGTCGGAACGAAGGAACGCCTTCAGGGACTGCTCCTTCCGTTCGGACTCATCGACCTCGGACGATTCATCTTCCTCGATTCCCGTTCCATCCTGTGTCGGGGCGGACTGGTCTTCGTCTTCAACGTAAATGAGACAATTGGTCAACACGATCGGTCGTCCGGTTTCCGAGGTGAGCTTTTTTACAACCTCATCCCCGGGGACAAAATTAAAGCCAAGCGGTCTGAACTTCCCGATCACGGTACGGCGTAAAACATCAACCTGCACAACGGCGCGGGTTTCATCTCCGACGACAATGGTCGTAACCAACCTTGCCGAAGCCTTCAGAAAACCTTTTGAACATAAAAACTCCCGCAGTTTCCGGCAATCCACTTCAAGCGCTTCCTCGTCGTAATCGCCTTTGAACTCGCCGCGCAAGGAAGCCTGAAAACCAGGTAATTGAGCGGCCAGTTCTTCTTCCGTCAAACCGCCGAAACCGGTCAACTGGCTTTCAAAGAAGATTTTTCGAATCGGAGGTTCTTTCTGTTCAATCACCGGTTGGGCGGGGATGCCTTGCGCCGGTGGTTCCATTGATTGTCCCAAAACGGACCCGACCAGAAGCAACAATCCCACTATCGGAAGCAGGAATTTCATCGTGAAACCTCCGCGATGAAAAACTATCAGGTTGAACCACCGTCCGGCTTGCGCGCGGTACAGATGATCGACACGCCGACCGGGAAATTGATGAAGCGGGTCACCCAGCGTTCAAAGGCGAGGAGCCAGATCAGGCATTGGTTGACGAACGTTGGAAGAAGAACGAGGTCGGTCTTGGGATTCACCGAACGCTTGAACAGGTTCTGCCAGAACCGCATGGCGAGGACGGGGAAAAACAGGAACGAGATAAAGTAGCTGATACGTTCGACTTCAAAACCCGAAACGGAAAGCTTGTTGCGGAGTTCCGACGCCGTGTAGCGCCGCCGGTGATGCAGGGCCTCGTCGTGTTCGCTCCACAGAAAACCGTAGGCCGGCACGGTGACGAGCAGCGTCCCGCCGGGCTTGCACACGCGGTAAAGTTCCTTCATTCCCCCGAGGTCGTCGTCAACGTGTTCGAGCATGTCGAGCGCCGTGATGGCGTCGAACGTATCGTCCGCGAAACAGAGGCTTTCAATGCGGCAGCGCGCGAGGCGCGAGTGGCCGCGCTCGCGGGAGAGCGCGAGGGCTTCCTGCGACATGTCCGTCCCGTGGACACGTCCGAATTCCTCCAGCATCAGCCCGTTCGCGCCGGTTCCGCATCCGATGTCGAAAACATTCCAGTCGCCAGGCTTGAGGCCCTTTGCCCGCGCATCTTCGGCGAGCCATTCGCGCACCAGATCGCGGCGCGCCACAAACCACCAGTAGGTGGTTTCGATTTCATACATTATCCGGTATTCGGCGAGTTCCATTCACGCTTCCCAAAACGGCACAAAATTTCTGGATGAAAAAATCACAATAGAAAAATTGAGGGGTATTGAAAAGCCGCCCTGTCGGTTTCCGCTTGCCTCAATTCAAACACGCAAGTAGAGTTCGGCTGTTCCAAACAGTCAACGACTCCAAAACGCGGACCGGCTTCTCCAGCCGGTGCAACGCTTTTGCCTTTCAAACCGATTCGCGCCAGGTTTCCCCGGAGGGCCGCCATGTCCTCGACCGTCGAATTCTCGAAAGTTCTTGAGCAGGAAGCCGAATATCTCGAAAAGGATTCAGCTTCCCTGAAAGCCGCGCTCTGCATTTCCGGCGGGGGCATCCGCAGCGCCACCTTTGCCCTCGGATTGCTCAAGGTGCTGGCCCGGCGCGGCCTGCTTGACCGGTTCGATTATCTCTCGACCGTTTCGGGCGGCGGCTACATCGGAAGCTGGCTCTCCGCCTGGCAACGCAACGACCCACGATCATTCCGGGAACTGTTCGAGAAACCGGCCGCAGCCAATTCCCCGGAACCCGATCCGGTACGTTTTCTCCGCTCCTACAGCAGTTACCTTGCGCCGAGACTTGGGCTTTTTTCAGCCGATTCGTGGACGCTCATCGCGATTTACCTGCGCAATCTGACGCTCAACTGGCTGACGCTCATCCCGGCCCTCGTCTCCCTTTTATTATTGCCGCGCCTGTTGTTCTCGATTTCCGTCGGCGCGCCCGAAAACTGGCTTGAGCCGCAGATTGCGGGTGTTCCGGTGTATGCCATCGGCTGGCTGGTCATCGGATTTTTTGCCGGAATCTACGCCATCGCCAACATCGGCAAAAACCTGCCGGTCGGGCCAGGCTCGACGTTTGACCAGACAGCCTACCTCAAACACTGCCTCACCGGTCTGGCTGTTTCAGCATTCGGGCTTTCGACCTTTTGGGCACAGGTATACACGGTTCATCCGGGTCGTTCGGGCCAGATTTTCAAGTGGTGGTGGTTTCTCGTGTTCGGGGCCGCCTATCACCTGTTCGGCTGGCTGGCCGGTTTCCTGGTCAATCGCAACAGCCGGGGCAACATCACCTTTTCGCGCATTCTGCTTGTGACCGGGGCAGGCGTGGCCGGCGGTTTTCTGGCGTGGCTGGTGGTTTGTCTCGGTTTCGACAAACTTTTTCGAACCTGTGTCTGGAATCTGGAAGTCTTTCCCGAAGCGTCGCGCCGTCTTTTTGCCGCGGTTTACTTCTGCATTGCCACCCCTTCCCTGCTGGCGATCATCGGCGCGGCTGGCATTCTTTATGTCGGCTGGACGACGAAAACCACGACCGATGAAAGCCAGGAATGGTGGGCGCGCTCGGGTGCGTGGGTACTCATCACCATTTTCGGGTGGGCGGGTCTGGGAGCCATCGTCCTGTTCGGTCCGGCCATCGTTTTATGGGCGTGGAAAACCTGTCTCGGCGCGCTCGGCGGGAGCGGACTGACGGGGACACTGCTCGGCAAGAGCGGCGCAACAAAAGCCAACCCGGAGAAAAAGAAGGCGGACACAAGCTGGACGAGCTTTCTGATGGACCACGCGGCAACGGTTGCCGCGCCGCTGTTTGCGATTCTGTTCGCCGCATTTCTGGCGCTGATTTCGCACTGGGTCATCTTCGGAATTCAGACGGGCGTGTGGGCGCTTTCAAACGGATACGCCGTCAACCTGCTCGAAGAACTCCCTCCTCCGGTCGAAATCCAGAGCATGCTCGAAGTCTGCGCGAAAAGTTCCCCGCTCATCGTCGTGGCGTCGATTCTCGCCACCACGGGTTTCAGTCGGCTGTTCGGGAAAGCACTCGACATCAACCGCTACTCGATGCACGGGATGTATCGAAATCGTCTCACGCGGGCCTATCTCGGGGCCTCGCGGGGCAGGAAGCGGAAGCCGAATCCCTTTACCGGTTTCGATCCCGAAGACGATTTTCCGATGGCGGCACTGACCGAACGGAAAATGAAACGACCACTCCACGTCATCAACTGCGCGCTCAATCTGGTCGGCGGGAAAACGCTGGCCTGGCAACAGCGCAAGGCCATGTCGTTTACCGTTTCCCCGCTCCATTCCGGAAGCTGCCTGCTTCGCCGCGACGGTGCCGAGCGCGACGTATCCATTCCGAAACTGTCCGGGTGTTATCGCCCGTCCATTGAATACGGCGGACCGACCGGCATCTCCATCGGTACGGCGCTCGCCATTTCCGGCGCGGCCGTCAACCCGAGCATGGGCTATCACTCTTCTCCCGCCGTCACCTTTCTGATGACGCTGTTCAACGTAAGACTGGGCTGGTGGCTCGGCAATCCCGACTGCGATGCAACCGCCGGAAAGAGCAGTCCGCCCTTTTTCCTCGGCACGCTGATGCGTGAACTTTTTGGCCTGACCGATGCCTCCGCTCCTTACGTCAATCTTTCCGATGGTGGTCACTTCGAAAATCTCGCGCTCTACGAAATGGTCCTGCGTCGCTGCCGCCTGATTGTCGTGAGCGACGCCGGGGCCGATCCGGACTTCACATTCGAGGACCTCGGCAACGCAGTCCGCAAAATCCGCGTGGATTTCGGCATTCCCGTCCGCTTCCGGGAAATCCCGATCTATCCCCGAAACACGGCCAACCCGGCCAGTCCGGGATACTTCGCCATTGCCGAAATCGACTATTCGGCGGTGGACGGCCCAAACGCGGAAATGGGATACCTGCTATACATCAAGCCGACGCTGGTCGCCACGGACGGAGCGATTCCGGCCGACGTTCGCAACTACGCGGCAAGCGACCCGACCTTTCCCCACCAGACCACGGCGGATCAGTTCTTCGAGGAAGCCCAGTTCGAAAGTTATCGCTCTCTCGGCGAATATGCCCTGACCCAGACACTCGGCAGAATTGGAGACCTCCCCGATGATCTGACGCCCGAGGCGTTGCGGAACGCGCTGGAACAAAATTACAAGCGAACCAAAAAACCGTTTCACAACTCGTCCGTGTTCTGAATCGGACCATTCAAGAAGTCCGGCGCCGACCGGTTGTGCGTCTTTGCGTCGCGGGGGCTTTGCGTTTAAGGTTTCGGCCCTATGGCCGACTCGCAACTCAAAACAAAGCTCCTGCAACTGCTCAAGGGCAGCCAGCCCGAAGTGGTCGATGAACTCGCCCCGCCGCTGTCGCGCATTCCCGCTGAACGTCTTTTGTTCCTGACCACGCTCGGCGCCGGTCTGGCGAGCCTTTCGATGCGAACCGCCATCGAGTTCTTCCGGGTCGCGCCGGAAGTCGGCGGGCTGCTCAACACGTTTGAACTTCAGGCGTGGGGCGAATGCGGCAAACGTCTCGCCGCGACCAACGTCGAAGCGGCGCACGAATACGTCACGGCCAGCCCGGCGGTCCTTTCAAAACTCCCCAAGCCCTACCGCCTGCGCGCCATCACGCTCTGCACGCGGCAGGCGACGCTCTCGACGCGCGTCGCGGTGGACACGTTCAAAATCATTCCGACGGTGGTTGAAAACCTCGGAGACACGCCGACGCTCCAGCGTGTGTTCACCATCGCCAACGAAGTCGCGCGCCATTCGGTCAAGCACAGTCAGGACCTCATCCGCTTCGCCGAACCGGTCATTCGCCGTGTCGAGTCGGTGGACACGCCCGACGGCGCGCTGATGAACCGCATTCTCGAAATCACCTCGGCGTTCGTTCATCGTTCGGGCGGGACGGCAGCGGAGTTCTTCATCAACCTGCCGGAAATCATCACGCCGAACACGCGCCAGCACCTGCCGCGCGTCCTCGACAACACGCAAACCTTTCTGGAACGCAGCGGCGGCCTCGCGCTGCACTTTTTGAAATCGGCGGGTGTGCTGCTCGCCGTGACCGGCATCGACGTTTATGAACAGTGGTTGCGGCTGGCGCTGACGATGTGCGTCCAGGGCAACGCCAACAGCTACCAGTTTCTGAAACTCACGCCGGAGGTCGTCCAGAACCTCAACGTGGACCGCACGCCGAAGCAGGTCGAAGTCGCGCTGGGCGCGGTCTTTTCGGCGGTGGGAGAAATCAGCCGGTACAACCAGCATTCCGCGCTCGAATGTTTCAAAACCAGCGCGCAGGCGTTGCGACGGGTATCCCTTGAACAGTTTCGCGCGTGGGCGATGGCGGGCATCGAGCGCCACGGCAAGGACGCTCGCGCGGCCCAGGCGTACTACGGGCTGCAAACCCGCGCCAGCCGCGACATGCTTGAAAGCGGCGGCCACGGTCTGACGCTGGAATCCGTGTCATCGGTGCTGCGGATGTACGTTGAAGGGCTGACCGGTCGAACCCTCGCCATCGCGCCCCTCGTTTCCGCCGCCGATCACGCGAGCATCGGCGACGGAAAGACGATTTTTCTGCCGAGCCTCGTCAGCGACTTCACCGACGCGGACGCGAATTTCCGGTTGTATAAGGTTCTCGCCGCCCACGGCGCGGGACAGATCGAGTTTGAAACCTACGCCGAGGATACGCCGGGACTGCTCGCGATTCAGGGCGAACTGTTCGCGGAATACGGCAACGCGCCACGCAAGCGGAAGAACGTTGATTTCTCGACCATCCTGAAGCACTTCCCGGACCAGATGCTCGCGTTGAGCCTGTTCACGACGCTCGAAAACGCGCGGATCGACCGCCGCCTGCGCCGGGCCTACCGCGGCATCCGGCGCGACCTCGATTTCGTCAGCGGGCGATTGCGGACCTCGCGGCCCAACGTTCACACGCTTCCCGTCTCGATGCAGTGGCGCGAACTGCTCTTTCAAATCGCGCTCTGCGGCGGCTGCGACGATGAAACACGGCGCGACTTCGCGGCGATGATTCACGTTCTCGAACACATCGTTTCCGACCATCTCGATCAGGCTGATGCCGACATTTCGGAAACGCTCCAGGCGACGCGAAAAATCTACGCGTTGACGCAAAACCAGAAACTTGAGGTGGAGGCCGCCTCGGTCGAGGCCCAGGATCAACAGGAGTCCGACAGCGAAACGACGACGAGCGAATCCGAGGGCAGCCAGCCGCAACCCGGCGAGCAGAAGGAAGCTACACCGGCCGCGCCGAAGAATCCGCCTCCGCCCGGCGACAGTTTCAATTCCTGGAACGCCGACCGCCCCGACTCGCCGCCGCCGCTCCAGGACATCTTTTCGGGCAAGGGTCGCGACGGCGACGCGATGGAACACAAGCTCGAACCGGGCGATAAAACCTTTCTCTACGACGAGTGGGATCGCGAACTCGGCGATTACCGCGTGGGTTGGTGCCGCATCATCGAACGGCGTCCGCCGAGTGGTTCGCGGACCTTCGTCGAAACCACGCGCTCGCGCCACCGCGGACTGATTTCCTCGATTCGCCACCAGTTCCAGTTGATGAAGCCCGAGGAACTCCGTCGGGTGACGGGCGAACTGGACGGCGAGGAATTCGATCTCGAAGCGGCCATCGCCAACGCCATCGACCGGCGGGCGGCGGGCGTCACGAACGAACGGCTCTACATCCGGCGGCTGCGTCGCCAGCGCGACGTGGCGGTGGCGTTTCTGCTCGACATGTCGAGTTCGACGGCGCGGGTGATGAGCCGCAACCCCGCCATGCCCTACACCAAACCGGGGCAACGCATCATCGACATCGAAAAGGAAGGGCTGGTGCTGATGAACGAGGCGCTGGAATCGGTCGGCGACCGCTACGCCATTTACGGCTTCACGAGCGAGGGGAGGCGCAACGTGCGGTTCTATGTCATCAAGGAATTCGAGGAACGCTACGACGCGGAAATCGAAAAGCGCATCGGCGGCGTGAACTACCAGAACAACACGCGGCTGGGCACGGCGGTGCGCCATGCGGCGACCAAGCTCGCGGCGCAGGAAGCCCGCACCAAGCTGCTGATCCTGCTTTCGGACGGACGGCCCTACGACCACGACTACGGCGACGCGCGCTATGCCCGCGAGGACACCAAATCGGCGCTCCGTCACGCGCAGACGCAGGGCATCACGGCCTTCTGCATCACCATCGAGCGCGAGGCCGAAGCGGAATTAAAGGAACTTTACGGCGAGGTCGGCTTTACAGTGATTGACGACGTACTCAGCCTTCCCGAGCGATTGCCGGGCATCTATCGAAGGCTGACGACCTGACACATTCCTTTTTTGCACAGCTTCACCCGGAGGATCACGGTATGCGGAAGGTATTGGTTTTCCTGCTTCTTGCCGCCCTGCTCTCGGTTCCGACGTTTTCGGTTTCCGCTCAGTTTACAACCCTTGATTCCAAAGAAGTCACTTTTACGAAAAAAGACTTCAAGGATCAGGTTACATTTTCCTCGGCCTTCACCCTGACCGATGAGGGTCTGGTTTTCCAACCAGTCGAGGGGCAAACCGATCAGGTCCTCCGAATCGAAAGCCGCCCCATTCCCACTCCTTCTTCGATCCGCCCGCCGGGATCTTTCAGCATGTGGTTGGACATCAGTACCAGCCTCCCAAACGAAAAGTTGAAAAATGTCAGGTTCCGGTACAGCTCCGACTTTCGTCACTGGTCCGAATGGCAACCTTTTTCGGACAAAATCGAGTCGGTCGGCACATTCAAAGGGCGCTCCGGAGATGCTGTCTCAAATTCTGATTCCTGGAACCGCTATCTGGTATTTCGAAATGAATGGATTCGAACCAACCCCCAGGACCCCAACGACGAGAACGAATGCAGCCATTGGATCGTCCGCCAGGACTCGTCTTTCTTCGAAAAGGAAAAACCTTTTGTCGGCTACGTTCAATACAGCTTCGAATTTCCCTCTGACTCCGGTCCAATCAGCGTTCAACACATAGAACTTTCCACCATGTCCACGACCGGCGGTCTTTTCAGCGGCACTATCGTGACGGAAAAATCCAAGAAGAATAAGAAGCCGAAAGTCATCTCGGATAATCTAGGAAAGATTTTGACTCAGAGCTTTGCCGGGTGGAGCTTCGATTACAATGAAGCCTTGAGCAAAGCGGGCACTCCCGCGAACAAACCGTAATCTTCAAATAAACAAGCCGGAGACAGCGCAACGCCATCTCCGGCTTATTCGTTTCAGGGGTTCTCAAACGCTCGCGGGTTCGAGGTCCTCGGTTTTGACGACCGGTTTGTAATCGAGCGACATTCCCCCGGCTTTCTTCTCCAAAACCGGTTGGGCGGTTGTATCGGCCACCGGCGGGGGAATCACATCGGTGTCGGGTTTGGCCTCGGCCTTCGCGCCACCGGCTGAAAACGCCACGCGGACCGCCTGACGACGTTGACTGACGACCGAAGTCGTCGAGGTCGGAGCAGCCGTTTCTTCCTTCGCCGCTTCAGCCTTTTCAGGTTCGGCTTTCGGGGCGGTTTTCGGTGCCGCGCCACGCTGCGGATTCAGACCGTTCTGGGCGAACGCGAGCAGGCTCTTGAAGGGGCTGCCCTGCTCGACCATTCGATCCAGTGCCTGAAGGATGAACGCCCGCGCCATCGGATTGTCGGACACCGTCTGGAGCAGGTTGGTCAGGGCGTTGATGAGATCGGTAATCTGGCTCAGGTTTTCGATGCGCGGCAGACGATCAACCAGCTTTGAAAGGGTTTCGTCGAGGCCGATGGTCTTGCCGATGTCGGTCGGAAGAACGCTGACGGCATCCTTGGCGAGTTGCGCGAAACGATAGAGCGCATAACTTGGATCACCGCCCGGACGCCCCGCGCCAAACGACGACTCGAACGGATCACCGCGGCGCGGCGCGGGCGCGTTTTCGCGCGGGGCCATTGCGTCGGCGGGCCGCCGCATCGGCGAAGGCGAGGGATTCACCGGCGTGTTCGTCCGCTGCCCCATCGACGCCTCGACGATTTTCCGCATCCGTTCCCATTGCTCGGTTTCGGGCTGTTTGGCCGCCCGCTTCACGTCCAGTGACTTGGCGAGAGCGAACAATTCCTTCAGCGCGGGCAAATCGTTAATCGGCAAAAGGTCAATGCGCGCCTGAACCGGTTTCGGTACCGCCGGCGGAGAGAACTGGAGCTTCACTTCGGCGTGCAGCTTGTCGATCGGCTTGGCGTCGAACGTCACGCCCGGATACACGAGCCGGTCGAGGACGTCGGACTGCAATCCGCGCGCCCACAGAATGAGACATTGATCCGTGAGGATGACGTAGTCGTGCAGCGTCATGCCGCCAACCCGCCGTCCGCCCTCGTCAAAGATGATGCCGTCCACGATGGCGATGACGACTTCGTCTGCCTCGCGGTGAAAATGGAAAAATTCCTCCACGTGCTTGCGTTCGACATGCTTGCCGACGTACGGCACGGGAAGAGGCACAGACGCCCCAGACATAGCGTCACTCCTTGACGGGAAATGGTTCATTCAGCGGGGACTTGGTACTGTTTCGAACGTACTGAACGAGGTGTCGCGAGGCAAGGCAATAAATGGATTGAAGATTTTCGATTGAAGATTTCAGATTGAAAATCGAGGCGAGAGAAATGTCATGGATCAAAAAGTCGTCAATTACCTGCTTCGATTCTTTACCGAAGCCATGACGAAAACCGAACGCTCCGCGCGCCATGCGTTCATCCTGCATGGAATTGCGGAAGGGCGTTCCGAAAAGGCGCGTCAAATCGTGTTGAAGGATGTTTCAACCGATCACGAGGTGCTTGAACTGATGAAGGACGGGTATGTAGCTTTTGCCGAACGCGTCGCCGAGCGACTGATGCGTGAGCAGCCCGACGACATTTTCCTGAACGTCTGCCCGAAGTGCGGCGCGCTCGCGCGAACCCCGACCGCGAAGCAGTGCCCGGCCTGCTTTCACGCGTGGCATGATGTTCAATAACGACGAAAATGAAGTGGGGGATTTCAAATCGAAAATCTTCAATCTGAAATCTTCAATCGAACATTCAGGACAGCACTCAAGTCCCGAAGCCGAAAGGCCTCGGGACCGGAGTGAGTGGTGAAAGCCGCTATCCTTCTGAAGTGAACCGCGAAGCGGTACTCTTGGCCGCACCGCCCGACGAAACCGAACGACGAGCGCCACCGCCGTCGTACAGGTTGTCGAACATGCGTCCCTGGATGCGGTCGAAGTTGTATGCGATCGCGCGGTAAATATCACCCACGAGGTTGATGTGGCCTTCGAGGTTGATTTCACCGATTTCCACGATGGAATCGACGACCTTTTTGAACTGACCCATAGTTGAAATGTCCTCCGAGTTCGGATGGGAAAAATGAAGTTTGAACTGGGGACGAAGCAAAATTGAGAATTGAGAATTGAGAATTGAAGGTTTCAATTCCCGAACATTTCAGATTCTCAAGAAGATGGACGGCGCGGAAATCAAGAATTCTTCCGACAGCGAGTATCTGGCTACAGCTTATACTTCACCGCGCGGATTTCTCAATTCTCAATTCTCAATTCTCAATTTATTTTTAGACGGCGACCGGGGCTTCAAAGCAGATGCTGAGCCACTCGTTCTGATATTCGGCGTAACTCGGTTCAAGTCCCATCATTGAGGTTGGCAACCCGACCATCCGCCGCTGGTTTCCGATCTGAATCACCAGTTCATCGCCGGTAATCCACGTTTCAAGCTGGTCCGGCTCCAGAAACGGCAGGCGAATCTTGATCCGGCAGTCGTTGTCGGTGCGCTGCATTTCGAACGGCCGCTCCGCGTGCATGCGGATGGACGGGTCGGAGTTTCCGAACAAATCTTTCGACAGCACCTTCAGACGTTCGATACCGACCACTTCCCCGTCATACATCGGCGATCTCAGAATCGGCAACGGGTGGAAGGAATCCTCGATTTCGCCGAGATACTTCCGTTGAACCTGCTTCCAGCCTTCCAGAAAGCCGCTGTCCTCATCGAGCGGGAGCAACCGGTTGACCACGATGCCGTCCACGAGCAGACCGTAGAGGTTCAGATAGGTCAGTGCCCGCTTGGACTCCTTGATGGCCATCTTTTCCGGGTTCATCACGAGGCGGACCGACGTCATCTCGTCATCGGTGAGAATCGACTGCATCGCTTCGAGATTGCTGAACATCCGGTCAACTTCGGAGAACACGCGCTCCGAAGCCATGTACTTCTTGAGCTTCGGCGTCGAACTCACGAGCGGTCGCACGATCGGCTTCACGAACGAATTTTCAATGCCCCGAATGAAACGCACCAGCCAGTTCAGGGTCTGCGGCATCGAGAGCAGTCGCAGCGTCTCACCGGTCGGCGCGGCATCAACCACCAGTACGTCGAACTCCCGGCTTTCGCGGTATTCGCGAATCCGGGTGAGGCTGAACAGCTCCTCCATCCCCGGCAGGATCGCCGACTCGCTCGCCATCACGCCGTTGACGCCCTGACTGACGAGGATTTCCGCGAAATGTTCGCGCACCACGCCCCAGTTCTTTTCAAGGTCTTCGTAGACATTGGTTTCCAGGCCGAACAGGTTATCGGAAAGCTGCATCGGCTCGGACTTGAGCGGGACGTCGAATGAATCCGAAAGGCTGTGGGCCGGGTCGGTACTCATGACGAGCGTCTTGTAGCCGAGTTGTGACAACCGCACGCCGGTTGCCGCCGCCACGCTGGTTTTTCCGACGCCGCCTTTTCCGGTATAGACGATGATACGCATATCGTTCCTTCGGCTCCGTCAGCGAATCGCGATGGCGAAGACCATCATTCCCAGCACATAAAGAGTGGTCCCGGTCGCGTTGTACCAGGCGGCACGCCCCTCCGGATCCTTGATGAGTTTGACCTGCAACGGATACTGCGCGGCGAGCAGCACGAGCAGCACAAATGCCCATCCCCACGATCCGATGAAAGCCAGAATGCCCACGCAGACAATCTGCGGAACGTCCATAATCGCCGAGGCGACACAGGCGGAAAGCTTGACGCCGAGCTGAACCGGAACGGAGCGGATGCCCATCTCGGTATCGCCCTTCACGCTCTTGAAATCGTTGAGGGTCATGATGCCGTGCGCGCCGATGCTGTAGAGCACCGCACCGATCCAGCTCCACTTGGGCAGGGTTCCCGAAACGGCGAGGCAGCCGGTCGCCCACGCGACGCCTTCATAGGCAAAACTCACCAGCCCATTGCCGAACCAGCCGTTGCGCTTTCCGCGAACCGGCGGCGCGCTGTAGAGCAGCGACATCACGAACGCCGCGACCGTAATCGCCAGCACCCGCCATTCCCCGACCACCCACGCCATCCCCATTGAGAGGGCGGTCAGCCCCGCGCAGAGCCACAATCCCTGCGTCTCGGAAATGCGGCCCGACGGAAACGGGCGGTTCGGTTCGTTGATCTTGTCCACTTCGCGGTCGCAGAAGTCGTTCATGACCTGCGACATGGCGCACATGAGCGGCCCGGCGAGCAACGCGCCGAGAAACAGGCGCCAGATGAACTCAAAGGAAGGTGAAGCCCCACTACTGACCGCACCGCACAGGAATGCCCACATCGGTGCAAACCATGTCAACGGCTTCATCAGCTCAAGTACGGCTCGCCAAAAATCAGCTCGTGAAGTGGCGACAGGCGATTCGGCGTACATTTCTGGCGCAAACTGACGGCCCATCCGGCGTCTCTCAGTCTGTGGGGAGGACATTGGGAATGAAAAAAAGGAAGCGGGTTACCCTCGCTTCCTTCCAACATCGCTTATTGAAATGGCTTACGCAATCAAAAAGAAGTCCGAAGTCCGGACTGAAGAAGTCTGGAGTCTGGAGTCGAGAGTCGGGAGTCAAAGCCTAAGCCGAGCGGGTTTGGCCACTGGCAACTGGCGGCTGACAACTGCCCACTATTTCTTGACTCCAGACTCTCGACTCCAGACTTTCGACTAACTGGCCGGGTTCACCACCCGCCCCAGAAACAGCACCGCGCCGCTTCGGTTGTCGCGGATGACGAACAGGAACGGATGGTCGGCCCGGAACACGACCGGCTGCGTCGGCTGACGCATCGAGGTGGTCTGCATCAGGACGCCGGTCGCGGCGGCCGCTTCGGTCCCTTCCTCGTTCACGTCCACGAACGCCTTGTGGACGACGCTGCTGATGAACAGCGAGTCGCTGGCGCACAGCGCGGAGAAATCGGCGCGCGACGTGAACGGCAATGCCATCCCGAGCGCCTTCAACTGTTCGCCGAGCGAAAACATGGACGTCATCTTGAACTTCGGCAATCCGACCTGAACTTCGCGAACGGTCCCCTGGGTTGTCCACTGGGAAAGCGTCTCGGCGGTAAGACTCTTTTCAAGCGCCGGGAGGCCGTTCGCCTGGCGCGGCAACAGGACCACCATCGACAGGTCATTCCCCTTGTACGGCAGGGTCAGCGCCTGAAAACCACCGCTTTCAAAGTATTTGTAGTTGCCGGTCCGGTTCATCATCGCGACCGGCGTCGTTCCGCCCGTCGCCAACTGGAAAGTGTCGTTCGGATTGGTCGAATCCTTGTCGAACTGATTGGCCCAGTCGCCCTTGAAATAGATCGCGTTGGTCAGGATGAGCCGCATGTCGGGCGTCACCGATCCCTTCGGCAGCAGATCGGTAATTTTGGAATTGGTCTGCTTTTCGACCCAGTCGTTGATGGTCTTGCGCGCGGCCTCGGGGTTGCTCCGGTAGTCCACCTGATTCAGACCCGCGCCGTAAAATTCCTTCGACTGGTTCAGGAAATCCGGTTGGAACGCGAGTCCCTGCTGTCCCCAGAGAGCGTTGGCCACGGCGAGCGCGTAGGGCCGCTGATCGCCCGGCTGATTCAAAAGGGCGTTCTGGGCGGCGATGGCCCGGTGCGGAATGCCGCCGGGAAACTGAAGGGCGGCGTTCATTTCGCCCAAGGTCGTTCCGCGCGCGCCGAGCGAGGTCATTGCCAGCGCGCTTTCGATGCTGTAGGGCGAAAAGAACAGGTTTCCAGATTCGTTCTTTCCAAGTTGATGAAGCATGGAAACGGCAAATCGGTTGTTGCCGGCGGCGGCGTCTTTGGAATCGGAAGTCACGGGCATCTCCTTCCCGGGGGTGGTTCCCGGTTTGACCGCTCCAGCGGGAGCGGGTTTCGGCTTCTTTTTCTTTTTGCTTTGGGTTTCTCCAACGCCGCCGAAGGTCATCAAGGCGACGCAGAGAACGATCATCAGAAGAAGGGTACGCTTGGCCATTTCGGTTCGCTCCTTGAAATTTCGAATTCCGCCCGCTTCGACGCGCCACGCTACACGGGGTTCCGGGAAAATTCCGATGCTTCGACCCGATCCGTCGCCGAATCAATCGGCCAGGTCAGAATTGCCGCGAGCCAAAGCAGGGCAACCATCCCCGCCGCGACCGCCGTCCCGTAGGTCACGGTTGCGGGCGACAGGTGCCAATGATCGAGCGCGCGTCCGATGAGCCAGAGAAAACCGGCCATCGCGAGCGTCAGCAGGCCGAATTCGATGGCAAAAATCCGCCCGCGCAGGTCGGCCGGAATCATTTTTTGAAGAATGGTCGTGCTGGACACCCAGAGAAGGCTTCCGCAGGCAGTAATGAGCAGCGTTGCCAGCACCACCACCCAGATATTCCCGGCCATTCCCCAGATTCCGAAAAATCCGGCTCTGAACGTAAAGAGTAAGAGAATGCCCCACGCGATGCTCAGGCGGGGCGATTTCATGTACCGCGCGGTCAGAACCGCCCCGATGAGCGCCCCGACGCCGTGCGCGCCGTTGAGAATCCCCACCGACAGCGCGCCCTCGTTGCCCATCGGGAAAATCTTCTGCCCGTACACCACGGCGAGCAGCCAGACGCCGCTTCCCGCGATGGAAATCCCGCTTTTGACCAGTACGACCGCCAGCACCGGCGGGTGGGCTAGCAGATACCGGACCGCCGTCAGAAAGTCGCCGCCCCGTTCATGGCCGGCAGACTCCGGCTTCCTTGAGGATTCCCGGCGGTAATCCGGAATCCGCATCAGCAGGCTCGCGGAAATCAGAAACGACGCGGAGTCACAGATGAAGGCGTTGGCAATGCCCCACCGGTCGGCAATGACGCCGCCCAGAAAGCCACCGATGCCCAGCGTCACCGACCAGGTGACGCTTGAAAGACTGTTGGCGGTGACGAGTTCATTTTCCTTCGCAACCGAGGGAACGAGCGCCTGTCGGGCGGGTTCGAAAAAGGCCACCAGCGACGCCTGCACTCCGGCCAGGCAGTACAAAAGCCACAGTTTCGACGGGCCGTCCACGAACAGAAAGCCGAGTACGACCACCATGCGGGACAAATCCGTCGCAATCATCACCTTGCGGCGGTCGAAACGGTCCGCGACGACACCCGCAATCGGACTCAGCAGCGGAAACATCATCATCTGAAGAATGAGCAGCCAGCCCGCCCCTTCCGCCCCCGGCGTGAAGTGGTGAATAAGCTGCATCAGCGCGGCGTAGTTGAGCCAGTCACCCACCTCGCTGACGATCTGGGCAAGCCAGACCCGCCGAAAGGCCACGTTTTTCCGAAAAAGTTCGAGATACCCGACCTGTGCCGCCATTGTACGCCCGCCAGTCATTCCTGAAGTGAATCGGTGATGTTCGCACGGCGGGGACAACGGCGCAAATCCGCCATACAGGTTTCAGGTTTCGGGTGTCGGGTTTCAGGCGGAAGTCAGTTATGAGTGATGAATTATGAGTGATGAGTTCTTGACCGCGAATCGGTCGAACTTTTCCGACACCTGCGAAAGGAAAAGGTTTTTAACTCATCACTCATAACTCATAATTCATAACTGGTTTTACCTGAAACCCGACACCTGAAACCTGAAACCTTTTATGGAACTCTCCCTCCGCCCGTATCCGCTCGAACTTCGCCATCGCTTCACCATCGCGTCGGGGAGCCGGACCACGACACCGGCGGTTCTCGTCGAACTTCACCACGAGGGCTTCACCGGATATGGCGAGGCGTCGCTGCCGCCCTACCTTGGGGAAACGCCGGAAACGGTTGCGGATTTCTTCTCGAAGACCGATTTGACGAAGTTCGACGACCCGTTCCGGCTTGAAACCATCCTCTCCGATATCGACGCGACCGCCCCCGGCCATCCCGCCGCGAAAGCCGCGCTCGACATTGCATTGCACGATCTGGTCGGGAAACTGGTCGGCCGCCCGTGGTACGACCTGTGGGGTTTCGATCCGGCAAAAACGCCCGTCACGACCTTCACCATCGGGATGGACACGCCGGACATCGTCCGCCAGAAGGTCGCGGAAGCCGCCGAGTACAAAGTTTTAAAGATAAAACTGGGCGGCGCGAATGACCGGCAACTGGTTGAAATCATTCGGGAAATGACCGACAAGCCGATCTGCGTGGACGCCAATCAGGGCTGGACCGACCGCCACGCCGCGCTCGACTTCATCCACTGGCTGGCCGAACGCGACACGCTGTTCGTCGAACAGCCGATGCCGAAAACCGCCGTGGACGATAATGCGTGGCTCACTGAGCGCAGCCCGTTGCCGACCGTTGGGGACGAGGCCGTCCAGCGCCTGCCCGACGTAGTCAAGGCCGTCGGCGTCTACCACGGGATCAATATCAAGCTGATGAAATGTACGGGAATGCGGGAAGCGCACCGAATGGTTACGCTCGCAAAGGCACTCGGGCTGAAAATCCTGCTCGGGTGCATGACGGAAACGTCCTGCGCGATTTCAGCCGCCGCTCACCTTTCGCCGATGGCCGACTGGGCCGACCTCGACGGCGCGCTGCTCATCCGCAACGACTGCTTCGACGGCGCGAAAATCATCGACGGAAAGGTCATGTTGAATGACCGTCCGGGAATCGGCGTCCGGCCGGGCAGTGGCCAGTCGTCAGTGGCCAGTGGTCAGTAGTTTGAGAATACTGACGGCTGGCCACTGGCGACTGCCCACTCTCTAAAAATCAGAAGGGAATCCGGCGGAAAATTCGGCAACCGACCCGGGTGAACGCTCCGCCGGAATTCCCCCTGAATGGAAAGTCGAAAAAGCTGGGTGAAAGCCCTCATCTTTTTCGAAGGTGTCGGGTGTCCGGTGTCGGGTTTCAGGTTCGGAAAAAGGAAAACCGGGATGAAGCATTGCCTCACCCCGATCTTCAAAAGGATTTCAGTTTGATTCGGGTGTTCGGTTTGAACCTGAAACCCGACACCCGATACCAGACACCTTTTTCGCCCCCGACACCTATTTCGCGAGCGTCGCCTTCGCGCCCGCGACATTCAGCGTCGGCATTCCTTTTTCAGGAATGAAGGTTGCGGTCAGCACCGGATTGCCCGCCTTGTCGAACCCGGTCGCCTCAACGGAGAGCTTTCCGAGCCGACGGGCGGCCGAACGCGCCGGCCATCCTTCGCCAACCACGGCGTAGACCCCGACGAAAAACCGGAACCGGGCCAGCCGCGGCATCGCAATCTGGAAGTTCACCGGCACCACCTGATTCGGCGCGAGGGGTCCGGGAATCGCCTGCGTCGTCCCGACCAGGCCGCCGGTGCAATCGGTCGCGTTGAAATCGTCGGCGGTTCCCAACCGGTACGGATTCACCGGCTTCACCGTCCCCGCTTCCTGAAGTTCAAGCACCTGAAAATAGGGGCTGTTGAGCATGTTCGGGCCGATGTTCCGCAGATCCACATTGAGGTTGTACTGGTTGGTGTAACCGAGCGTTCCGCAGGTCCCCGTGATCCCGGTCAGGCTCTGCGTCGTCGTCGTGAAGGAAACCTGTTCGTTGACCGCCTGCGGCGGCGCGCCACCGACCGTCGTGAAGGAAATGTCGTCAATCAGCACGAAGTCGTTATAGGAACCCGGAACCATCCCGACGTACTTGATCGGCACCCCGAAGGAAAGCGTCAGACGCTGCTGATTTCCGCCGGTGGCGATGTCAATCTGCCGGACACTTCCCAGCAAAGCCCCATCCTCGCCATAGGCAAACATGGCCGTCGCCAGTTGCGACTGAGTGATGGCGGCGAACGTGGCGCTGAAGGTCGAAACGGGAGTATCCAGAATCACCAGAATGCTCGGGTCGCCGTTTTCGAAATTCCATTCGTTCGACGAACGCAGTCCGTTTCCGCTGGCCGAGGTCACGCCCGGCCCCGGTGTCAGGACGAGTTCCGGAAACGTCGCCATGATGCTCATCGAGGTGTTGGTCGCCCAGCAGGTGTTCGGTGTTGGATTTCCGTTACACCCCCCGAAAGCTCCGGGGAGAAAACTCGCGCCGGTGGTTGCCTGATACTGGGTCGAAAGCACCGCTCCCACGCCCAGCCCTCCAATCGGGTCGCCCGCGTCGAACGAGATGTTGTAAGTGGTTCCGCCCGCCACGTTGGTCGTTTTGGCCGGGGCGATGTTCGGCGGGGTGATTTTCAACGCGCCATACGCCGGGCGGAGGACGGTGTCCGGCGACACTTCAACGCCCTTCCGGTCCGACATCACCCCCGTCTTCTGCGCGTTGACCGGCAACGTCCCGAACATCGTCGCGGCCAGACCAATAACGAAAAGAATCGAATACATCCGATTCGTGAAACTTTCTCTTTTGAAACTCGCGGTCGTCATCTGATTTTCCTCCCTGTTCCCCTGCCAACCGTTCAGCAAAGGCATCCGTCCAATGAATCTGAAATATGAGGAGAAATCCGGCGGCGGATGGATTCAGAAGCGCGAACCGAAAAACCGGCGGCGAATTTCCCTCTGCATGGAAAGTCGGAAACGGGAGAGGAAAACCCTCATCCGGAAAAGGTGTCGGGTTTCGGGTGTCGGGTTTCAGGTCTGGAACAGGTTTTGGGTGTCCGGTGTCGGGTTTCAGGTTCGGAAAAAAGAAAACCGGGATGAAGCATTGCCCCACCCCGATCTTCAGAAGGATTTCGGTTTGATTCGGATGTTCGGTTTGAACCTGAAACCCGACACCCGATACCCGACACCTTTTACCTGGTGACCGTCGCTTTCACCCCCGCAACCTGGAATTGGCCTTCCATGCCTTTTTCGGGAATGAAGGTCGCCGTCAGAATCGGATTCCCCGCCCGATCGAACTCCTTCGCTTCGACGGCCAGATTCCCGAGACGTCGGGAAGCGCGGGCCACCGGCGCGCTGGGACCGGCCACGGCATAGACCTCGACAATGAACCGGAACCGGACCAGACTCGGCATCGCAATCTGGAAGTTTACCGGGACGACCTGATTCGGCGTGATCGGCCCTGGAATCGCCTGAGTCGTCCCCACCAGTCCGCCAGTGCAGGTCTCAACGGCAAAATCGTCAGCGGTCTTGAGCCGGAACGGGTTGACCGGCTTCATCCCGGAGGTTTCCCGCAGTTCCGCCACCTGAAAATACGGACTCGCCAAAGTGTTCAATCCGATGTTCCGCAGATCGACGTTCAGGTTGTACTGGTTGGTGTATCCCAGCGTCGCGCAGCTTCCGGCAATGCCGGTCAGACTTTGCGTCGTGGTCGTGAAGGAAACCTGCTCATTGACCGCCTGCGGGGTCGCCACGCAGCCGCTCACAGTAAAGGCGTGCTGGAGCTGATTCGTATAACCACTCGTATTGCAATCCGTCCAGTCAGGCACACTAAACAGCCCTCCCCTGAAATAGGAGATCTGACCGGGGTCAGGAGAAGCCCCGTTCGAGGAACAGAAATAGGAAAATCTGCTCCCGTCGTAAATGATGACCGGTGCCACCCAGTACCGTCCGGGAAGCAGCGTCACGCCCGTGGTCGCATAAGTAAATCGAACAATGTTGAGGCCGAAACCACTCCCCACGAGGGTGGCCGCTGAAGCCGGAATCCGGAACAGTGGCGCAGCCCCGTTTCGGACCGGTCCGTTTCCGTCCGGAGCGGTTGCGTAGATTTCGACTACGGACGTCGTCGAAGGATTCGAGATGTCCTGATTGGTGTACATGTCGGCCGTAATCTCCGTGACCGTCAGTCCCGGTGTCTGGGTCACAACGAAATCGTCGGCAGTTCTGGAATCGTAGGTCGGATCCTGCATGGAAACGAGTCCGTCCACCCCGTTGAACGGACCGTTGTCCCACACGACGGAGGCCGATGAACAGGTCGCCGTCAGCGACTGTTTTCCGGCTGTCCTGGGCGTTGTCGAAGTACCGTTGTTTTTACCCGGAGTTCCCCCGGCCAGCGAAGCCCCATTTCTCCCCTGCGCCAAAGCCGCGCCTCCGACCAGAACCACGACCGCAGCCAAAGCCAATGATTTCAACAACATCGAGTATCGTTTCATGAAATTCCCCTCCGTGGTCACCGGGTTAACCATCCCGGTGATTGTTCATTGCAAAGTTGTGGGAGGGAATCCGACGAAGGACCGCGGCAACCTGTTCGGAATAACCTCCGTGAAATTCCCTCTAAATGGAAAGTCGGAAACGGGAGGAGAAAACCCTCATCAGGAAAAGGTGTCGGGTGCGAAAAAGGTGTCGGGTGTCCGGTGTCGGGTTTCAGGTTCGGAAAAAACGAAAAATCGGGATGAAGCATTGCCTCACCCCGATCTTCAGAAAGGTATTCAGTTTTTCAGGGCCTCGGTTTGAACCTGAAACCCGACACCCAAAACCTGTTCGGGATTGAACCCGCCCCCCAAAACCCAATACCCAAAACCTACTCCGGCAAGGCTTTCTCCATCACCAACTTTTCCGCCGGGTAGGTTTTGCCGTCGCCGGGGAGGCGTTCGGCGGCGAAAAAGGTACTCAGGTCGCCGAGATCGACCAGTACCGGCACGCGCGTGACCGCGCGGGTGACGAGGTTCACGTCCTCGCGGAAGTTTACGGCGAGGTCGGCGACGACCGGCTCAGCCCCGTCGAAGGTGACGGTGACGCCCTCAATGATCCGGTCGTAGAAGTTTTTCGAGTTGAAGGGCAGCGTTTCGTACCGCGCGATGTCGGCCCGTTCAAAACTGCCGGTTGCGATGGAATGCAGCGCGCCGAGCAGCATCACCGCGTTCAGTTTCCGGATGGATTCCTTTTCCGGATCGCCGATGGCCCCGCCGGATTCGATGAGAACGGTACTCGTTCCCCACCGCTGCATCGAGTCGCCGAAACTGCGCCCGTCGTAGGTGTCGTCATACCGCGCGATGTGTCCGCCGATGAACGGGTCCAGCATCGCGACCATCTCCGCCGCCAGTTTTTTCGCCCGAAGCCGGACCGGATTGTCGCTTTTCGCCGCGTCGAACGCGGGCGCGAGCAGCGCGATGGTCGTCACCTTTTCACCCACCGTGTAGCGCGGGTCCTGATCGTGCAGGTTAAAACCGAACTCGGCGTCGAAATCGTCGCGAATCTTCTTTAAAAGCCGGGCTTCGGGCGTGACCAGCCGTCCGGCATCGCGGTTGAGGTCGATGGATTGGCCCGTGCGGCGCTGAAACCGTTCCGCGCCGTCCGGATTCAGCATCACAATCGCCTTGCAGGTGACGTTTTTGAGAATTTCGGAAATTTCCGGACGGTCGGCGAGGCGGTGGAGGGCGTTGAACAGGTCGAGCAGTGCCAGCGTCGCGGTCGGTTCGTCGCCGTGCATCTGCGACCACATCAGGACGCGCCTTTTTCCCGTACCGAAGGAAACGAGCGGGATTTCCCTTCCCTCCGCCGAATGACCGGCGGTTTCGAGCGTGACCGTTCCCGTCGTCACCGCCGAATGCCCCGCGAGGTGGCGCGTCAGTTCGGCGTTCGTGAACCGCCGTGAACTGACGCCCGGAAAGACGTATGTCTCGTACGCTTCAAATAAAAATCTGACGAAATCCAGGTTCATTGAAAAAGTTATCCCGCCCGTGATGGAGGGAAATGTTTTAACCGGCCTGATCGTACGCCTGCCGGATCCACGCGACGAGTTCGTCATTCACTTCGGACGCATCAGTCAGCTTGACCTTGTAATCGCACATCCCCTTCGGCGGCATCGCGACCAGCCGCTCCGTCTCGGGGACGTTTTTCATGTTCAAACCGACTTCGACGCGCGTGTTCGTCGCCGGACCGACCATCGCGAACTGCTTTTTTCGCCGCAGGCTGACGTAGGTTTTCTTCGGAGAAACTTCAAACTCGCCGAATTTCGCGATTTCCGCCATCAGTGCGTCATGAATCGGCCGCAACGTCGCCTTCGGCCCGGTGTAGAACTCGTCCGCCGGGTCGCCTTCCGCCGCCGGTTTCGCCGGTCCGGCCGATTTCATCGCGTAGTGCGCCACGGCGTTGGCGTCCCCGTGCCCGAGACCGAGTTCCTTTTTCAGCATGTCGCGGATTTCGCCATGCTTCGAAAGCCCGCTGGCGGCGACGATTCCCGCCAGTTCCGCCAGCGATTTCCCGGTTTTCTTTTCAATGTTGGCCAGTTGCGTGGCCTGTGCGGCTTCCACAGTCCCCATGATTTCGCTTCCCTTCTCCCGGTCTGTTTTACCGGGTAAAAAAGTGGCCTACTCCGCCCGGATGATCCGCAGGCGGATGGTCCGATTCCAACGTTTTTCATTCACCTTGCGAATGTCGTCCGAAACGACGCTGAAAACGACTTTTCGCTCGGACATCATGCCGCGGAGGTGAGTCAGTTCGGGAAATGCGCTCAGGTTGGTCCACTCCAGTCGAACCGCGTGGTGTTCGCCGATCCGCAGCGCCTTGACCAGCACGAGCCCGAGCATGTCGTCGCCCTGAACCGAGGCCCGGTAGGTATTTCCCACCTGAAGTTCACCGGCGAAATCCGTCACCATCGGCTCAACCTTTTCAAACCGGACAATGTCGAAGCGCATGCCGTAGCAGGCAAAGTCGTGCCGCTGGGCATTCCGCAGGTAGCCGATGACACAAACCACCGCCCGCCCGCCGAATTCCGGCTTGCCGATTTTTGAAATGTCCTTCAAACGCCGTTCACGAGCCGAATCGTCGGTGTCGGCGTACCCGACGCCGATCCGGTCGTTGTCGCCCTTCGCCGGACAACCGAAATCCGAAAGGTACTGCGCCTCATCCGCCTGCGTGAAGACGCCGGTCAGCCGGACCTGCCGGTCGTAAAACTCGCCGGGCCGCTTCACCAGATCGCACAGCGCCACGGTCGGCACCGCTTTTCCCGCGACAGGACCGCCCCCGGCGCGCGCCGACATTCCGAGGGACATGAAGAGAATGATGATGGAGACGGAAAAAACCGAAAACCGGGGCATGATGGTCGAACCGCGTAAGGGGACGCGAGCGTCCGGAAACCACTTCCGGCCATCTGACCACGCTGGCCGGGTACAAATTGTCTTGGCGAATTTCGCCAACCATAGCCCGAACCGGAAAAAAAGAAAACGGGGCGCGATGACGCCCCGTGATTTTTTATGTGATGGAAGTGCGCGGTCCTGTTTTTATTCGACCGTGACGGATTTGGCGAGGTTGCGGGGCTGGTCCACGTCGCAGCCGCGGCGGATGGCGATGTGGTACGCCAGCAGTTGCAGCGGCACGATGGCCAGCACCGCCGAAAGCAGGTCGCTCGTCGGCGGAATCGAAATCACGAAATCCGCCACTTCGCCGATGTGCGTGTCGCCCTCGGTCGCGACGGCGATCACCCTTCCGTCGCGGGCCTTCACTTCCTGAAGGTTCGACAGCGTTTTTTCATAACGCAGTTCCGACGCCGTGTTGCCGTGTTCGCAGGGCATCACGAGGACGACCGGCAGTCGCTCGTCGATGAGCGCGTTCGGGCCGTGCTTCATTTCGCCCGCCGGAAAGCCTTCCGCGTGGATGTAGCTGATTTCCTTGAGTTTCAGCGCACCTTCGAGCGCAATCGGGAAATGCACGCCGCGTCCGAGATAGAGGAAATCCTGCACCCGGAACAGCTCCTTGCTCAGTTCGGCGACGGCGTCGTCCTGATTGAGCGCGGTTTCGATTTTGACCGGCAGCGCGTTTAGCTGTTCGACGTGGTGAATCGAGGTCGCCGTGTCGATGGTGCCCCGCTGCTGCGCGAGATACAGCCCGAGCAGGTAGAGCGCGATGATCTGCGACGTGAACGCCTTGGTGGACGCGACCGAAATTTCCGGCCCGGCGTGGGTGAGGATTGTCCCGTCGGCCTCGCGCGTCGCCATTGAACCCTGAACGTTGCAAATCGCAATCACCCGACAGCCGCGCGATTTCGCCTCGCGGAGCGCGGCGACCGTGTCGGCGGTTTCACCCGACTGCGTGATGACGACGACCAGCGTGTTGCGGTCGAGAATCGGGTCGCGGTAGCGGAATTCGCTCGCGAAATCCACTTCGACGGGCACGCGCGCGAGTTCCTCGATGATGTACTTCCCGACCTGCGCCGCGTGCCAGCTCGTGCCGCAAGCGGCAATCTTGATGTTGGTGAATTCCCGCCATTCCTCGGCGCGGATGTCCATCGGGTCCATGTAGACCCGTCCGTCGTCGAGCGAGGTGCGACCGGCGAGCGTTTCGCGGACGGCGCGCGGCTGCTCGTAGATCTCCTTCAGCATGAAGTGCTTGAAGCCGCCCTTCTCAGCCATGATCGGGTCCCAGGTGATCCGCTGGATGTTCGGCGTGACCACGTTGCCCTCGAAATCGCTCACCACCACGCCCGATTTCGTGATGACGGCCATTTCGCCGTCGCCGAGAAAGAACATGTCGCGGGTGTGGTAGAGAATCGCCGGAATGTCGGACGCGACGAAGTATTCATCCTGTCCGAGACCGATGACGACCGGCGGTCCGATGCGGGCGGCGACGATCTTGTCGGGTTCGTCCGCCGACATGACGGCGATGGCGTAGATGCCGCGCAGTTCGTTGACCGTCCGGCGGACGGCGTCTTCGAGGCTTTGGCACTCCTTGCGATACTTCCCGACCAGATGCGCGACCACTTCCGTGTCGGTCTGGGTCACGAACTCATGGCCCTCCGCGATCAGCGCGCGCTTGAGCGGCAGATAATTTTCGATGATGCCGTTGTGGACGACCACGATGCGGCCCGAGGCGTCGCGGTGGGGATGGGCGTTTTCCTCGGTCGGGCGTCCGTGGGTGGCCCAGCGCGTGTGACCGATGCCGTAAGTCCCGTCGAGCGGCTTCAACCGAATCGCTTCCTCAAGATTCCGGAGCTTGCCCGACGCGCGCCGGATGTCGAGCGCGCCTTCCTCGACCACGGCGATGCCCGCCGAGTCGTATCCGCGATATTCGAGCCGTTTCAATCCGTCCAGCAAAACCGGGACGACCTGTTTCTGTCCGACGTAACCGACGATTCCGCACATAAGAAAGAAGATGACCTTTCAGGAGTAAGGCCGGTTTGATAGCACATCCGAATTGAAGAAGTCTTGGCGTCTTTGGAATTCGGAACGGCGGCCTGACCGTAGGGGAGGGATTCGGCCCCGCATGACGAAGCGGCGCGAAGAATTAGATTCTCCACGCCGCTTGCGTTGTCGTGCGACAGCCCTCCCTTACGGTCAGGCTGCCGTCCGGAAGTGTCCGGGACTACTCGCCGTCGTCGCCAATGGCTTCGACCGGGCAGGCATCCATCGCTTCCTTGCACTGCTCCATTTCTTCATCCGATTCCGGCTGCTTAAAAACATAGGAGTAGCCGCCGTCATCGTTCCGGCCGAAGTTGCTCGGGGCCGTGTCGCGGCACACGTCGCAATCGATGCACTGGGTATCGACGTAGAACGCCCCAGCGACGTTATCCGGGTATTTGTCATCAACGCTAGCCATTACTGGTTACCTCGTGTGTGTGTGTGAGTTGTATGAATTTTCGATTTTCGATTGGAGATTTTCGATTTCAACCAACGGAAGAAATCTTCAATCTTCAATCTTCAATCCCAAAATCCATTGGGTTTGATTCCTGACGGCTTCATCCATCCGCCGCCGTATGATTTCCGCCGCCACTCCGGTCTTGCGACCGGGCGGCAAACTTTCAAAAAACCGGTTCAGCCCTCTTCGCCATCGTCTCCAATCGATTCGTAGGGGCAGCCTTCAAGCGCCTCGCGACACGCGGCGAACTCCTCTTCCGTTTCGGGCTGTCGAAATACGAAGGAATAACCTCCGTCGTCGTTTCTTGCAAAATGTTCGGGTGCCGTCGTCCGGCACACATCGCAATCAATACAGGTGCGGTCCACATAAAAGGGACCCGGCACGTTTTCTTCAATCCGTTCGCTGACTGACGCCATTTCCTGTCACCTCGTTCGGATTTCTGGCGGGACCGGCTTCGCCGGCCAATACCGCCGGATTCAGCCCGATCAAACTGGTATTTCGACCGGACGAAACCAACCCTAGAACGGCCCTCGGACTTTTTCAACATGAATATTGAAAAAATATTCCGAAGTGAGCCATGCCCGGAAATTCGGCACCCCAAGTGGGTCGGGACAGGAATTAAACCCGAACATCGCGGCACGGTCCGAAGACGGCGACGACTCAAAATCGGGTTTTTATCAATGGACGCGGGCGAACTTAACAATCCCGCCGCATATCGTCAACTAGGGGAAAGCGGCGTTTTCGTATCGGACAAATAGTGGGGCGGACCGGGGGTTTCGGTATTTTTTCCAACAATTCACGGAAAAATGTCACACGATTTGCGGAAAGACTCCGCGCCGACCGCCGACCGGACCGTCCGCCTCACCGTGCAATTTGACGTAAGTCTTGCGACCGTGTAATTTGCGGCGTCCTGAATCAATCAAAGTTTTCATTCTTGGGGACGGCACTCATGTCTTTCCAAAGCATCATGCGCGGCCCGCTGGAGCAGGTTTACGGCGCAATCGGATGGGCCTTTCTCGCCGATGACGGCGAAATCGTCTTTCAGGAAACCCACCCCGGCGTTGAAAATCTTCAACTTCTCGCCGCTTACCACGGGATCACGGCGGGTAACTACCGTCGCTTCGGCCTGCGCGAAGCCCTTGGCGAAATCCGGACCATCATCTGCGGGTACGACCATGCCACCTGCATCCTCAAGCTTTTCCCCGAAGGATACTTCCTCATTTTCGTCATGGGGGCGGAAAGCAACATCGGGATGGCACTCCACCTCCTCGACGGCCTGATGCCGGGGCTGGTGAAGGAAATCGAGTAAAGACAGTCTGGGGTCTGGGGTCTGGGGTCTGGGGTCTGGGGTCGAGCGTCCGTTTTTCGCTTTTCCCATCAAGCCTTTTTTCGAAAATTGCGGGATTTCCTCACTTCCGCGTTCATCGTTCATCATTTTCTTGACTCCAGACTCTCGACTCCAGACTCCAGACTTCCCCTCAGGCTTGCTTGATCAGCCGCGCGAACGCCCGCAATCCATTCACCACGTCCTGCTGATCGAAAACCTTCGTCAAAGAACGCTCGACTTCGTCCGTGAGCTGTCCGATGCGGCTCTGGAAGGACGCTTCGGTGCGTTCGAGGGCGATTTTCAGGTCGAGAACGTCCTGATGAGCCTGCTGGTCGGTTTCGTCCATCCGGTCAAGACGTCGGTTCAGTTCGTCGATGGTGTCCCGCAGCGACTGAACGCTTCCCTCCAGCGAGGTGATGTCGGAACGCAGCTTGAACGTATCCTCGCGGGGAAACTTCACTTCATCGTTGATTTCGGCGAGCTTGGCCTTGACGTAGTCATACGCCGAGCCGAGCGGACGGAACCCCATTGAAATGATGAAGAACGCGGCAAAGAAGTAACCGGGCCGCCATCCGTAAATCGCCGTGGCCACCGCGATGCCGACGGCGGTCAGGACGTGCAGGCCGATGGCAATGTAGAGCGTGACGTTGCGAATCCACGCGACGTACTTCCGGCGCTTCTCGCTGACTTCGATTCCGACGTCAATCGAACGCTCGATTTCAAACTGGACCACTTTCGCCCGGAAGTGAATGTCCCACGGCACGGTCAGAATCAGCAGCATCCACAGGTAACTCGCCACGGCCAGTCCGAACAGCAACGCCACATGCGGCGGAATCTGCGGTGGAAAATGCCAGCCGAGCAGATAGAAAACGGCGGCGGTGATGACCGCCAGAACCACGGCAATCATCCCGGATACGAATAAAGCGCCTAAAAAACGGTCGAACATAGGATTCTCCAATTCAGCAGTTAGTAATTAGCAGTTAGCGTTAAGTCATTGATAATCAGTGACTTCTTCCACCCTGCGGCAACCTTCGACGGCGAATAATGCTTCACCAACGACCAACCACTATCTACTAGCCGCTAACTGCTATCTGCTCAGCATCGGCTATGAAACTTCTTTGATCGCAACAAGACGGCCTTCAGGAAAGAATATTCACAAAGACTGGCCACTGGCGACTGGCTGCTGGCCACTGTTCACGGGCCGCAACAGCCCTCGACCGGTGCGGCGGGCGGCGCAGGGAGATCGCCGGGTTCGAGGAAACGTTCAACGTACTCCTTCAGCTCGACCAGTGAATCATCCGCCAGAACCTGAAAAACCTGGACGTTTTTCAGGTTTTTCAACGTTTGCGCGGTCAGCCCCTCGGTGACGAGCAGGTCGCTTCCGGCCAGCCGGGATTGCCAGCCGTCCTCGCGTGCGTCCACGAAATTGAGCGAAAGCGGATCACCGCCCGCCGCGAGGAACACCGCGCGCGCCCAGCGCAGGAAATCCGGCCACCGCGAAACGACCGTCACCAGTTTTTCGGAAAGCTTGAGTTGTTCAATCGGGAGGGTCGCCGCCACCGGGCGGGTCCGCAGCCACATGCACGACACGTCGGAGGGCAGCTTCCCGTCAAGGTCCGCAGCCCAACTGTAGAGCGAAATCGTGGCCGCGCCGACGAACAGGTCATCGTGCCCGAGAACCTCGAAGCCGACGGTACGGATCGGAAATCCGATGGCCTGAGTGACTTCAAATTCAATGATTGCACGGAGTTCCGGGTCGGGTTCGATGAGCAGGAAGTGATCCGGGGCCTGCGCCACCAGCCATTCCCCGACCCGCCGCTTGATTTCGGCGATGCTGAACCCCTGCCGCCGGGCGAACGTGAGAAAGGTGGCGATGATCTGGTCGAGTTCGAGCGTCTTGGAAGCCAGCGCGTCGGAGGTGAGTGTCTTGACGTACACGCCGCTTCCCCGGCGGTTTTCGACCCATCCCCGCGAAGCCAGTTCGCGGTAGGCTGCGCTCGCCGTGTTGGCGTGAATTTTGAAGCGGCGGGCGAGTTCACGGGTACTCGGCAACTTTTCGCCCGGTTTGAGTTCCTGACTGGTAATCGCGAGCATCAGTTGCGTGACGAGTTGCTCGCGCGGGGGCACTTCGCTGTTCTTCGAGACCCAAAGGCGCATAAACATTTGCGGCGGACGGGAAAATTTGAAAACGTTCGCGGTACGGCCATCCTACCACCGTTTCCGGAAACTGTTGAAACGACGAATCTCCGGCCAGGTTTCCCCTTTGAACGCCGGAAGTAGAAAAACGATGAAACCCACCCAAAACGTACAAACCGCCTACGACGCCTGGTCGGCCATTTACGATACCGACCGGAATCCGACCCGCGATCTCGCCTCGGTCGCGCTGGTTGCCCAGAACTTTCAACTCGATGGTCGCGCTGTACTGGAAATCGGCTGCGGCACGGGTCGCAATACGATTCGGCTGGCCGAAAACGCCGCCCGCGTTCTCGCGCTCGACTTTTCGGAAGGCATGCTTGAAAAGGCCCGCGAACGAGTTCAATCCGAAAAAGTCGAATTCGCCCGCCACGACATTCGCGAAACGTGGCCGACCGGCAAAAACTCATTCGATCTGGTCATCGAAACGCTCGTCCTCGAACATATTGCCGGACTGGAACCCGTTTTCAATGAAGCATTTCGCGTCCTGAACCCCGGCGGCGAGTTTTTTCTGTGCGAACTTCATCCGTTCCGCCAGCTTCAGGGAAAACAGGCGGAATTCGCCGATCCGGAAACGGGCGAAACCGTGTTCGTCGAGGTTGCGCTCCACACCGTTTCGGAATTCGTGAATACGGCGGTCGGCGCGGGTTTTGAAATCGTCCGGGTGGACGAATGGCGCGCCGATGACGCCCCGGCGAACAGCGTCCCGCGCCTGTTTACCCTCCGCTGCCGAAAACCCGCGAATCCTGCATAAAAAACGCCTCCCGCGAGGGAGGCGAAGAACGTAGCCCACAGCCGGACCGAAGGGAGGCTGTGGGAAAATCAATGCGCCAGCCGTTCCCGCGCCGTGGCCGCCTCGGGCGATTTCGGAAATTTCGCCAAGAGACGACGGTACGCCGCCCCGTCGTACCGATATTTTCCATCGGCCGGGCTGAACTGAAACTTCACCCCAAGCCGGTTGTACCGGTCGAGCGCCGGATCGTTGTCGAAATAACCCGCCGCGTCGGCGTTTCCGGCCTCCAGCCGCGCCGTCACCCGCCGTTCGGCCCTTTTGAAAACCCGTTCGGCTTCCGATTCTGCGGTTTGACCGGTTTCAAGCAACACCTTCGGTAAAAGTTTTGAACTCGGGAACAGTTCAGCGAACATCCGGCACAGGCGGAGACGTTCGAAACCGCCGGTTTCAACCGTTAAAAGTCGGAACAGCCGGTCGTCGTCCCCTCGCGTACGCCCGCGCACGAGTGCGCGCGCGTCTACCCACCCGCGCGTACGACGGGTGACGGCGACGAAGAAAAACGTCCGGCCGTCGCCGCGTTTCGAGCCTAAAACGTACACCCGTCGCCCGACCCGCAATCTCGTCTTGAGATCACCGGTCGCCGAAGGGTTTTTCCGGACGACCGCCAGCCCGGCGTCGGCGACAAATGCCGCCCGCGCGCCGGTCCGTTCGACCCACGTCTGTTTTTCTTCAATTTCCGGAAAACTTTCTTCTTCCTGCGCCCGGAGCGTGGCCGTTCCGGCGGCGAAAACCATCGCCAGCAGCAGTGTCCGAAGAATGAAAAAGGAGCTATTTCGCATCGCTTTGCCTTTCGTTTCAATCAGTTGCGGATTTTGTAAATATCCGCCGATTGATGAAGCAAATACGATGCCAAGGGAGCAGTTAGCAGTTAGTAGTTAGTAGTTAGCGGTTAGTAGTTAGCGGTTAGTAGTTAGCGGCTGGTAGTTTTACTAACTACTAACTGCTAACCGCTAACTGCTGTCTTACGCGGCTTCCACGCGGGCGGCGTTGATGACCACCGGCTTGAGCGGGCGGTCCTGCGCGCCGGTCGGGGTGTTGGCGATGGCGTCAACCACGTCCTGACCGACGGTCACGCGACCGAAGATGGTGTAGTTCGGGGGCAGCGGGTACTTGACGTGCATGATGAAGAACTGGCTGCCGTTGGTGTTCGGTCCGCGATTCGCCATCGCGACCACGCCCGGCGCGTAGCCCATCTGCGTGTAAAGCGGCGACGACGGGTTGATTTCATCGTTGAAGGTCGCGCCGAACGCCGACTTGCCGCCCGCGCCGGTCCCGGTCGGGTCGCCGCCCTGAATCATGAAGCCGCGGATGACCCGGTGGAAAATCACGCCGTTGTAGTAGCCCTGATTGGCGAGCGTCTGGAAGTTTTCGACGGTTTTCGGCGCGTCGTTCGAAAAAAGCTCGAACTGGATCGTTCCATGGTTGGTTTCGAGCGTGGCAATGAGTTTCGTGGACATGAAGGTTTACTCCTCGGTGACTTTGGCGGAAATGATGTGGACCGGCTTGAGCGGGCGATCCCCCGGGCCGGTCGGGGCCGTGGCGATGCGGTTCACCACGTCCTGCCCTTCCAGCACCCGACCGAAAATCGTGTATTTGGGCGGCAGCGGCACGTTGGCGTGCATGATGAAAAACTGGCTGCCGTTGGTGTTCGGCCCCTTGTTGGCCATCGCGACCACGCCGGGAACATAGCCGATTTCGCGGTACAGCGGCGAGTTGGCGTCGATTTCATCCTCGAAATCACGGCCGAACGCCGAGTCCCCGCTCATTCCCGTCCCGGTCGGGTCGCCGCCCTGAATCATGAAACCGCGAATGACCCGGTGGAAAATCAGGTTGTCGTACTTTTTACCGTTGGCGAGGAGTCGAAAATTTTCGACCGTTTTCGGCGCGTCGTTCGGGAAAAGCTCGATCTTGATCGTACCCGCGGCAGTCACGAGCGTGGCGTAGGGCCGCAATCCGTCGAAAAAGCCGTCCTTCCAGCGTCCGCGACCTTCCCGACGGGCCTGCTCGGCAATTTTCTCGTATACGCAGATCGTCGTGCGCGGAACGAGTTTGACGTATTCGCCCGGACGGAATCGAACCCGTCCCTCTTCCAGTAATTGGCGGTTGACCTCGCCCGTGAGGGTTTGGACAACACATTCCATCGGACGGTCTTTTTCAGGGGGTTTGTTGCCGACAATGGTCAGCGGCTGGCCACGCAGGAGCATCCGGAGGTGCTTTTTCACGGCAAACGGGTTTGGTCCCGCATCGCAACCAGCCAGCCGAACCTTCAACCGGCGCGCGCCTTTGGTCGAAACGACCAGCGTGTCGCCGCCGATGACCAGAATCAGGCGGGCTGGAATAGCATCGTAGATCAGACTGTCCGAAGCCTGACTTCCGCAGCCGAATTTGTCCCTCGGGACAATCGGGCCGAAGTTGAACTGCTTCGGATCGAACGGTTTCTTCTTCGGTGACTGCTGGGCGGCGGAAAACATCGCTGGAACGAGCAGCAACAGGAGCGCGCATCCGATTGTCGAAAAAAGTCGTCCCATCGGGATTATTCCTCGGTCACCCTGGCGGAAAGAATCTGCACCGGTTTTACCGGGCGGTCGCCGGGTCCGGTCTGGACGTTGGCGATTTCATCCACCACTTCCATCCCTTTGATGACCCGTCCGAAAATCGTGTAGTTCATCTGCATCGGAACGGTCTTGTGCATGATGAAGAACTGGCTGCCGTTGGTATTCGGCCCCATGTTCGCCATCGCGACGATGCCTGGCTGGTACCCAGCAAGATAGACCGGGTTGTTGCGGTCGATTTCGTCCTCGAAAAACTCCCCGTAAATCGACTTCCCGCCGTTGCCCGTGCCGGTCGGATCGCCGCCCTGGATCATGAAGCCGCGAATGACCCGGTGAAAGATGAGCTTGTTGTAGTACCCCTGATTGGCGAGGGTCTTGAAGTTTTCGCAGGTCTTCGGCGCGAGTTCCGGCATCATCTCGAATTGAATCAACCCTTTGGAGGTTTCGAGCGAGGCGACGAGGCGCTTCCCTTTGGGCGGCGTCGGCGCGCTCGGCGGTGTCGGAGCCGACGACGGAGGCGGAGCGGGGGTACTTGGAGCGGCGGGCGCGCTGGCCGGAGGAGGAGGAGGAGGCGCGGGTGGGTTGCAGGCGGCGGCCGCGAACAGTCCGACGGCCAGGACGGTCAGAAGGGAAAAACGTGACTTCATACAGGGATCAGGAGTCAGGAATCAGAAAAGGATGAGGGATGAAGGATGAAGGATGAAAAAAACGCACGGTTTCTTTCCCTTTTCATCCTTCATCCCTCATCCTTCATCCTTTAGGAAACGGAGATGGAAAGCTCGCGCCCGTGCGTGAAGCTCGGCTTGCGCCGGCCCTTGATGTGGCGCGTGGCGCTCTGCGAAAGCGACGTCGCCAGCATCGGCAGGGCGATGGTCGGGTCGCAGTAGACGGTGGTGGTGCGGAGGTCCTTGGAGGACCGGTTCCAGTTGTCGCCGTCCTCGGCATGCGAGAAGGCCAGACCGCTGGAATAGGGATTTTCGGTGGTGACGTTCACCGTATATTTCAGGCCGCGAATCCGGGCATTGACCACCGACGCGGTCGCGTGGGCTTGGCGGACGAAGTCGGCGCAGAGGCCGCTGCCGAAAAACACGCCGCCGACATTGGTCGAGCCAACCAGAACGTGCGCCATTTCGACCACGTCACCGACCACGTCGAAGATGAACGGCGTCTTGCGGTCGATCCGCGCCGCCGCGACGCCCCGGACGAGGGGCGAGGCCGTCACGCCGGGACAGAACACCGGCACGCGCGACTTGAAGGCGGAGGTGAGAATGCCGTCCTCGGTGGCGATTTCCGACAGCTCATGGCCGAGCGCGTGAAGGAATTCGCGCGTCGAGTAGGGCCGTCCGGTTTCGCACATGTTCAGAAAACTGGCAATCCATTCGTCAGCTTCCTTGGTTTCCTCATCGCTGATGAGCGTGTCGTACAACCGGGCGATGTGCTGTTCCTGAAGTTCCGTCGCCCCCACGAACGGCGCACCCTGATAATGCTGGCGACCGAGCGTTTCGTGTACGTCGTGAAAGACCGTGGTGCCGTCGGCAACGACCACATCGACATAGCGGTTGCGGATGAGCCAGGCAATGACCCGACGCATTCCAGCCGGTACGAGCGCGCCGGTCAGGCCAAGCACCACCGTGCATGAATCGTCGAGCATGTTGAGCCAGACGTTATGGGCGATGGCAAGGTTTCGGGCCTGGAACGACGATGCCGAGAGCTTGTCCAGCAGCCCGGCCACGCTTCGGTCGCGGTCAATCTGGACCGGATCGGTCGGCCGCTTCAACAACGGTGAGTTTTTCCCTTTTTTGTTCATATCTTTTCGCTCGCGACGGTCGCGCGGAAACCGCGTTCAACCTAGAAAAACCGCGCGTGGACGGGCGAACCGGCGGCATTTCCGCCGGTCACGCGCCGACCCGGTTTCAACCGAGGTAGGTATAGCTGGCAATTTGACTTTCGTACTGGCGGCACAGGTCGTTGGCTCGTTCGGAGGAAAGCTTGCCGCGCTTGACCTGTTCGGCGGCCATTTCGCCGAATCCCTCGTGGAGGGCCGCCCGTTCGTACCGCGCGCTCTCGACCGAATCCCCGAGGGTGCTGCCCGCGACCACCTTCGTGATGAGGTAGCCTTCGTCCTCGATGACGACGTGCGCCTCGTTGAGCGTCCCGAACAGGTTGTGGGCATTGCCCATCACTTCCTGATACGCCCCGGCCAGGAAAATGCCGAGGTAGTAGGGTTCACCCTTGAACGGGTGCAGTTCGAGCGTTTCCTTGACGTCCTTGAGGTCGATGAACTTGTCGATGACCCCGTCGCTGTCGCAGGTGATGTCCACCAGCGTCGCCAGCTCGGTCGGCGTCTTGTCGAGCTTGTGAACCGGCATGATCGGGAACAACTGCTCGATGGCCCAGCTATCCGGCAGCGAACGGAACACCGAAAAATTGCAGAGGTATTTCGCGGCGAGCATCTGCCGCAATTCCTCGTACTCGTCAATCATGCTCTTGTCGTTCGCGGCGTACTTCGCGGTCCGTTCGCAGACTTCCCAGAACAGGATTTCGCCCTTCGCGCGGTCCTCCAGCGAAATCAGCCCGAGGTTGAACAAGGTGTACATTTCGTCCTTGTGTTCGAGCGCGTCGTGGTAGTACTCCGCGTAATTCTTGGAAGTAATGCCTTTACAGAGATCTTTCAGTTCGACGATGACCTGCGGATCGTCGTCGTCGATCTTCACCGCGTCGTATTCGCCGACGACGGTTTCGATTTCTTCCTGAATGTTCGTAATCAGCACCGCGTGGTAGGCCGTCAGAAACCGGCCCGATTCGGTGATGATGTTCGGCTCCGGCACGTCCTCGTCGTCGCAGACGCTCTTGATCGTGTAGACCACGTCGTTGGCGAATTCCTGGGCGGTGTAATTGGCCGAGGACTCCGAACTGGTCTTGCTTCCGTCGTAATCCACGCCGAGGCCGCCGCCAACGTCGAGATATTCGATTTCGATGTGCGTCTGGCGAATCTTGGCGTAGACGCGCGCGGCTTCCTTGATGGCGTTTTTGACGCGCTTGATGCTCGTGATCTGCGATCCGATGTGGAAATGGAGCAGCTTGAGCGAATCGAGCAGGTCGTTGTCGCGCAACAGACGGATGACTTCGAGGATTTCGCTCGTGGTCAGCCCGAACTTGGCCGACTCGCCGCCCGATTTCTCCCAGCGGCCGCTGCCCTTCGAATAAAGCTTCACGCGGATGCCGAGCATCGGACAGACGCCGGTTTCCTTCGCGAGCCGGACGACCGTCTGGAGTTCGCCCATCTTTTCGACGACGACGATGACCTTCTTGCCGACTTCCGTGCCGAGCATCGCCATCCGGATGTAGGATTCATCCTTGAAACCGTTGCAGATCAGCACCGATTCCGGTCCCTGTTCGAGGGCGAGCGCGGCGTAGAGTTCCGGCTTGCTGCCGACTTCGACGCCGAAATCGTAGCGGCGCCCCGACCGCAGAAATTCCTCGACCACTTCGCGGCGCGGGTTGACCTTCATCGGAAAAACGCCGAGAAAACGTCCGCCGTAATCAAATTCCTTGATTGCTCCGCGAAAGGCCCCGGTCAGCTTCTTCATCTGGTTGACCAGAACCTGCGGGAACCGGAGAAGCATCGGGGACTTGATCCCCCGCCGTCCGAGATCATCGATGATCTCCATCACGTCCGCCCCACGCCGATCGTAATCGGAGGGATGAATGACGAGGTGCCCCTTCTTGTTGATGCTGAAGTACCCGGCCCCCCAGTTTTCAATCCCGTATGTCTGGGCGACTTCTTCCAGTTTTGCTTTCATTGCGCGCGGTTCCCGAGAAAAAGAAATGGGACGTGTCCACATAACGACACAAGCCCGCGAATGTAGCAAACGGGGTGCGGAGTGTCAAAAAAAATCCCTTTTATGAAAATCCCCGTAAGTTTCGGATTCTGAAAAAGATACAAGGAATTTACCGTTCCGGACGCACGCGCGTTGAAACCGTTCGTTTCGTTCGGTACGTTGGAGTATCGAACAGCGTTTCGTCCCCTCACCCGCAGGCCGGAGACGGTCCGATGCCCGACGACCTCCGCGCACGTCCATCCGTCGGCGACCCGATGTCGCCCTCTGAACCGGACGATGAACATATCCGCCGTGAAGCGACCGATGCCTTCCTGCGTGTCCAGGCAGGCGAGATTCCGCTTCCTGAGGCGGAGGCGGCCACGCCCCCACCACCCGCCGCAAATGGAACGGCGGCGCTGGTCCCCGTGTCCCTGTTCGGCCGCCTGAGAGCCACCGCCCGCCGCTGGATGGCCTTCGGGAAACCCGCGTTCGCAGTCGATCCGCTATGGGCTGAAGCATTTCGGCTCATTTTGCCCCTCGGCCTGATTCCCGACGATACCGCCGCCGAAATCCGGGCGAGCCTCCTGCCCACGACGACCGGCGGGGATTCCGCCGCCCGAAAGCTCCAGCAGAAAACCGTAGGCGCGCATTTTCCCGAACTGGTTTTCGGACCGGCGCCCTTTTCCTCCGGCGCCTTTTCCCGGTCGTTCCTCGCCCGCCGCCCGAATGGGTCGCTGCTGGCCGTGACCCTGCTCCCGAAGGATGCCCTTGCCGACCTGGCCGAACGCCACGCCGGCTGGCGCGATTCGGTCGCGAAGTGGCTTCGCGAGCGCGGCGTCGCCGAAACGGAAACCCTCGAATGGCTTGATTTTGCCGTCGAGTACATCGGTTTGAACCTCGACTGCCGGGAACGGTCTTCCGCGCTCGAACACTGGCGGGGCGAACCATACGGCAAGGCCGCGCTGCGAGGCGTCCCGGAACTGACAAGCGAACACGCCTTCGCCGTCACGCTTCCGACCGAAGGATTGACCGCCCCGCCGAATCTTCAAACCGTGAATGCGATGTGGCGCCGCTTTGCAACCCATGCCTTCGACCACGGACTGTTTCAGGCCGACCTCGACACGGCCCACTGGCGAATCGTCGGCGATCAGCCGGTTTACGACGGCGTCGAATTCGTCGGACGTCTGACCGAGGCAGAGCGGCTTCTCTGGGCCAAACTGCTTTCGCGGATTCTGGCACGGGACCCGTTCGGCACGAACGACACCGCCGCCGAACATTTTCCCGGCCTCGAACTGTCGCTGGCCGAATCCCACCTCCGCGGCCAGCTCGACACCGCCCTGCCCGCTTCCGAGCGTCTGACCCGGATCGTGGCCCGCATTCTGGTCGAGGCCCGCCGGGCGGGGAGCCGGGTCAGCCCCGGCGAACTGGCACTTCTCCACGGACTCGCCACCCTTGAAGGGTGGACCGCGGCCGTCGCCCCGACCCATGACCCGCTCCCGATGTTTTTTGTCGAACTTCAGGAAATTCAGGCAAAACGAATTGCCGCCACCGCCCTCGTTGACGGCGCGAACGTCAAACAGGCGGCGAAGGACTATTTCAGCCTGTTGCGGGGTTCGTTCAAGGCGGGATTCGGCTGGCTGACCGGAAGCCGGATTCCATCCACGGCCGTCTCACCCAAGGAAGAACCGGTGACGCCGAAACCGGTTGTCCCGGTCCTGACCGCACCCCAAAACGTTCCCTCACCGCCGGTCCGGCCCGGATCAGCTCCAAACGCGCGGTCACGAAAACGAAACATCGGCGTGCTTCCCTTCTTTCAATTCGGCCTGGTGACCTTGACCATTCTTTTATTCATCCGGCCGAATCCCGGTCTGGCCTGGCACACCGCCATCGGAATCCTGCCGCTCGATGCACTGCTGGCCTTCGCACTCTGCGGCGCGTCCTTTTTTCTGGCCCGGAAACCACATTGAAGTCATGGCACCCTCTCCCGCACAACCCGGCACGCATAACCCGTTACCGCCGATTTTCCTGATCGGTTTCATGGGCTGCGGCAAAACCACCGTCGGGAGCGCGCTCGCTTCCCGCATCGGCGGGCGCTTCGTGGACCTCGACGAACGCATCATTACGGAAGCCGGCTGCCCGATTCCGGAAATCTTTCAGGCCGAGGGAGAAGAGGGATTCCGCCGCCGGGAACACGCCATCCTGCGCGACCTTTGCCGTCGTCTCGAAAGCGAACGCGGCACGCCCATCGGCGACATCCCGACCGTCATCGCGCTCGGCGGCGGGGCGTTCGCGCAAACCATCAACCGCGACGTGATCGCCGCCACCGGCGTTTCGATCTGGCTCGACGCGCCGTTTGACCTGCTCCTTTCACGCCTCGTCGGAGGATTCAACCGGCCCCTGTTCCGCAACGCCGCACAGGCCCAAAAGCTTTTTAATGAGCGTCGCCCGCTCTACGCGCTGGCCGATCACCGCGTTGAAGTCCGCGACCAGCGGCCCGAACTTCTGGCCGCCGAAATCCTGAATGTCATCTCCGACACAAAAAACGCTTGACAGATTTTCATTTCCGCCTAAACTCCCAAATTCCAACGCGGGGTGGAGCAGCCTGGTAGCTCGTTGGGCTCATAACCCAAAGGTCAGGGGTTCAAATCCCCTCCCCGCAACCATATTAATCAACAACTTAGCCCGGCTTTACAGCCGGGCTAAGTTGTTTCTGCCCCTTTTCGTGCCCCTTTTCAACTGGGGTTTCTGCGCGCGTTTACCGCGTTCTGCAAATTCTGCAACCAATTCTGACTGTAATCCGGAATTTGCTCGAATTCTTGAAGCAGCATCGCGGCCAAGTTTTCGACCGGTTCATCAAAGTATTTCGTCAAAAGTGGCGCATACCAGGATTTGAACCGTAGAAACTTCACAATTTCTTCGGCGACAGGTTCAACATCGGCATTGGAAAACAGGGCTTCAGACAGAAACGTTTTCAATTCTTCCAGATTCGGAATCACGGGACCCTCCGGTATAGGCGCGGCAATCGGCATTTGCTGAATCGGTTGAAAGGCCTGGACCGGTATCGGCTGTACACCGGTCGGCAAGGCCTGAGCGGATTGAGGCGCGGGATTTGCGACCGCAGCCGACTGGGGAATGGCTTGCAGTTGCTGGCGTTGCGCCATCGAGTACACCAGCACTTGCCCCAGCTCCATCAACGTAGGGGCAAACCGTTCAATCACTCCCACATACCAGGGCGCCGGCTCAACCGCGCCGCCAGGCTGCAACAGCGTGGCCATTCTGTCCTTGAACAACTGTGGATTCTGCACCATGAACCGCGCCAGCATGGTATCGGCGTCCAGCTCGACCGGCGGTTTACGTTCCTGATCTTCCCCCCGAATCGACCGCAGCATTGCGTCGATTTTTTTGAGTGACGCCAATTCTTCAGCGACTTCGTTGATGACCGGCCGTGGCGCCAATGCCTGCGGCTGGGGTTGGGCAGGTTGCGGGACCGCAGCAGGCGCGGCCGCCGCCGGCGCCAATTCGGGTAACGCTCGAAAATGGCGCGGAACGCGGCACAGGAGTTGATTTCCCCCATCTCTTACCGTCAACAGGTACGAACCACCACCGAACGACCGCTGAATTGCGGATTCAAAGTTCGGGTGCAACGGAATCACTCCGCAGAATTCCCGATTGGCACGAACGCCGACAAGCCCATCGCGCTGGTAATCCGGCAGCCGTTCCACGCGGATGGTGCAATCATTGAATTCTCCATACTCCTGCACCAACGCCATGATCTCGTCTGTCTCAACGACGGCTTCTTCATCCTCGTCTTCTGACTGATTTAACGGCTGCACGGGCGGCGGCGCGCTTGGAATCCGTTCCACCCGTCTGGTTTTGGTCTCGATTTCCTGCAATCCCTCTTCCAGAGGACTGGCCGTTGCCGTTCCCTCCACCGGTCTTTTTCGGTTGCTCATTGTTTGCTCCCTTCTCTTCTTTATAGACAGCCCACCCGCTCAAGGTCTTCGCCAGTACCGCCGGCACGCCTCGTCCCTCAAACCACTCCAACCAACGTTCCAAAACGGAAAAATCCGGCGATTCCCGGTTTCGAACAAACAGGGTGAACCGATTGCGCTCGCAAATTTTTACGTTCGCCGTGTTCGACACCTAAAAAACACCTCAAAAAACACTTAAACCACGCACAAAAACACCTAAAAAAACACTTAAACACACGGTTCCGAATGGGTTGCAGCTAAATCGAAACCCGTGGAATTTGACCGGTATGCACCGCGCCGAACCACAAAGGGCTATCCATCGAGCGTTGCAGCCGCACCGCGGCGGGGTCGGAGGGGGGGTGCTCGTTCGCCCTTTGTCGGCCGGTGTTCGCGGAACGGCTGAAACGCTGGAAGCCATGTCCGCGTTGGTGCGGCGGGATTTCGACAACCCGAAGGTCCGGCACTTTGCCGCGCGCCTGGTGAGAAATGCCCCCGGACACGATTTCGACGCTGAAGCGCGTGCGCTCTTTGAATTCGTTCAGAAGAAGATTCGGTATCAGCGCGACCCAATCACCACGGAAGTGGTTCAAGGGTCGCCGGCGACGCTGGCATTGGGGTACGGCGACTGCGACGACAAAAGCGTTTTGCTCGCCACGCTGCTTGCGTCAATAGGGCATTTGCCGGTGTTTGCCATTGCGTCACACGACGGCCGCGAATGGTCGCACGTCTGGGTTCGAGCGCGGATCAACGGCAAGTGGATCGATTTCGACCCGACCAGCGAAACCGCGCCATCCGGCTGGCACACCAAGGCGGACGCCTACGGGGTTTACCCGATTTTTCCTTCCGAAATGGGCGGCCTTGGGTTTGACCCGACCGGCGTTATCGGCCTCGGGGTCGGCGTGGTGGGAAACATCGTCGGCGGAATCATGCAGCGGCAATCCACGCGCCAGTTGGACGAACGCTTCCGCGATTCCTGGCTTGCCGAAACGCTCGCGCAGCTTCGGTATCTAAAAGAGGACCTCGAAGCCGACCGTATCGCGCCGATTCAGGCCGAGCGGCAAGCCGACACGCTGGCCCGAAACTATCTGGCCACCCTGTTTGCGTCGGTCACAACGGAGAGCGTTCGGCGGTCGGTCGGAAACAAGGATTCGCGCACCGGCAAAAGTCAGCAGGACCAGGTCAACGAAGCGGCGGAGGCAATCAAGACCCTCGCAAAAACAAAGGCGGCGGCGCAACCGGCGCGATCCGGATCGAGCGGAACAAGTTCCAATAGCGGCGGCGGTACTGGTGGCGGAAACAGCGGTGGCATCGAGATTCCCGGTTTCGGCCAGGTATCGCCGGCGACGCTGGCGTTGGTGGGTGTCGGCCTGGTGCTTTTGTTGAGGAGGTAAGGATGAGACGCAGCGCGATTCAGTATTTGCCCAACTGGTACGCCTTCACCCGTGTGCCGAACATTATCCCGCTTCATCAGTTTTACCCGTTCATTCAACGCATTCGGCCCATTCTGTCGAGGTAATCATGGTCGCTTTACCCGAAATTGCTTTTGACGACACGATCCGGACAACCGCTCTGGACGTGCTTCCTCCGGCGATGGGCCAGCAGTTTCCCACCGTGCAAACCGGGTGGGCGCCCTGGATCATCGAGGATCCCCGTGCGCTCGGGGTCGCAAACGCCGCCCCAACCGACCCGATTGCGATCAAATATCCGCCGGTACTGACCGGGCCGCCGGTTCAGGGGGAACCTCCCGGAACCGTCAATCCAACCAACACAGCAACCACCAACCAACCCGTGACCGGCGTCGCCTGGCCGACCCGTCAATGGGGCGCCATTCGTCCGGTCATGACGACAGGCGGGCAGGCCGTGCAGCGCCTTCCCGCTCAATCCCCGGCTCCAACCCAAGCCCTGACTCCGAACCAGACGCTGAATCTTGCCGGCACGGTCGCGGGCATCCCGGTCTGGGCCATCGGCGCGGTTGTCGTGGTCGGATTTTTGTTCCTGATGGGAGGGAAAAAATAATGAGCGGACTTGGATTTGGTCCGGATTTCTGGGCATCAACGTCACCAACGCCGGTAGTGCCCCAACCCACATGGTCAACCGTTTCAACCGTACCTTCAACTGGTGGAAACGGCATTTTGCAAAACGTTTCCAACTGGATCGGATTGGGTCTTCAAACATACGCGAGTGTCGAACGGATTCGTCGAGGAAGCGGAGGCGCAGTCCAACAAATTCCCAATGCGGCCAGCCTTGCGGCGCAAAGAGGGATTGGTCAGGCAGGAGCGGACGATCCGGCCGCAATCGCCCTTTCGACCAATCGCGGGTTGCAGGGAAATCTCAACATTCCACCGATCATTTTGTACGGCGTTGGCGTGCTGCTTCTGGTGAAGTTGCTCGGGAAAAAGTGAGGGTAAAATGGGCCGCGCGATTGTTTCAATTCGACGAGTGAGCCGTCAGCCTGCCGGGTTGTGTGATTCAACCTGGGCCACACTGCCGAGAAATCCGGATGGGACTTATGGAACGCCTCAATACCAAACGCTGACGACTCAACAGCAACGCGACCTGGACGCGCTAATCAACAGTCCCAATATCGTCACCCAAGCGATCAATCGCGCGTTAGCAAATGCAACGGGAAGAACTGTTGGAGGAAGTGGCTCGCAGTCATCCACAAATACAGCGGGCGGAACGTTCCAGTACGTCGCCAGAGTTACCGGATCGGCTCGGCAAGGATGGACAGGAAGTGGGGCCATTCCCTCTTTGGTCACCCGTTTGAACGCAAACGGTTTTACTCAAGTGGATGCCAAGGAAGCTGATGCTGGGGCCATTTGGTATTTCGTGTCGTTTCAACTGCTGATTACGGGCCGCGCGCCGTCGAACATCACCGACAACGGTGAACTGAAACGGGTGATCAATTCGGCGGTGCAGGAATCGGGTTACGACATCGAGACGAGCGATGCCGGATTTGTTTCTGGGAACCCCAAGCTTCCCGGTCCGGGAAATTCCTTCCTTGATCAAATCAATAACTTTTTCAAAACCGCCGGCACTCCGACGCTGGTCGGGCTGGGCGTGCTCGCCATCCTGATTTTGAAGGACTGAGGGAACACCGATGAAGAAGAAAACGACGGTTCGAAAAAACGGCAAGGTCCTTCACGGCGCGGCGGCGGCGGCGGTACTGAAAGCCCGCGCGAAAAAGTCGAAACCCGCGACCGCGGCCAAGACCACCCGGGCGAAGGCCTCGACCGCCAAACGAAAATCAAACGGCCTGGTCAGTCGCACGGTGAAGAAAGTGAAGCGCGCCGCGGCGAAAAAGGTGACTGACCGCCTGTTGAACCCGAAAAAGAAGACGACGGCGAAGCGGAAGCGCAACACCACGGCCAAGCCGAAGCCGAAGGCCTCGACGAAAAACCGGACCGCCCGCGCGGCCAAATCCTCGCGGAAACCGGCGACCGCGCCGAAGCGCGCGACGGCGAAGGCCTCAACGACCAGGAAGCGGACGACGCGGCGACGCAATCCGGCGGCCCCGCCGAACGGCATTGCAAAACTTCACCGCGACTTCTTCGGGCGTGAGGTTGACGGCTACACCGTCGTCGAGGCCCCGGCCTACTTCCCGAACGATGTGATGCTGGTCGGCGAAGCTCCGACGATCGATTACATCGCCCAAAAGGAACACATCGGAAAAGGGAAGAAATACCAGTACACCCACAAATTCGGCGAGGAAGGCGGAAGCCGGCCGAACTGGGTGATGGACAAACACGGCAATCTGTTGCCGCTCGGCGGCGACTACGAAATCAAACCGGAAGGAATTCGAAACTGATGCCGAGCCGCACAAAGACGCCCACGAAGCTGATCCGGGTCTGGAACCCGGTTGACAAACTGATGATTCTGAATCCCGGAGGGAAAAAACCCATGCAGCGCAAGAAGACCAATACCTACCGGCCGCGCAAGAAAACGAACGGCATGCGCGTGTCGATCAAACGGCGGCGGAATCCGTCGTTCTCTCGCAATACGTTCAGCACGGCCATTGGGACCATTGGCGGTTTCACGGCGACGGAAGCCGTGGCGGGCATGCTCCCCCGGTTCGGCGGTTCCCTTGGCGAAATCGCCCTCAAGGCGGCGACGGGCTACGGACTGTCGGTCGTGTGCGAAAAAGTCAAATTCCTCAAGCCTTTTGCCGAAGGCGTGTTCGTCGGCGGCTTGGTGTCGGCAACCAAAGCCGGCATTGATGCCTTCCTCCCCTCGCTCGGGGCGAAGATCCCGCCGTTGCCGCGCGTGACGGTTCCGGCCGGCGCGTTGCCGGCGGGAACGCCCGTCGCCGCGCAGCTTCCGGCGGGAACCGGCATGAGCGATCTCATCTACCCCGGCGGCTATTACGGCGGCATGGGCGACATCATCAACCGTCCGGCCTTCCTCCAAAACTAATCGAGGACGCATCGGCAACTGAATATTTTTGAGGAGAAACGAAACTATGAATCCGTCAATGAACACCCTGCTGAAATGGCAGAACGGCCAGCCGATCATCGCGCTTGATGAGGGCGGAAAGGCCGTCATCAACACGCTTGATATCGTAGATGCCTTCACGGACATCCTCTATGACACGGCGCGCTACAAGGCGGGCGCCCTGCTGACCACGCCCTTCGAGTTGTTTTCGGTGGGCATCGGCTCGCAGATCCAGCTCGCCAACGATCCGGCGACGAGCTACTACAAGCAGTTCTTCGACACCAACCTCCAACAGCAGCGCCAGCTGCCGGACAGCGAATCCTTCCTGGTGACGCACATCGAGGCGAAGGTGCGTGTGCCGAACGCGGTGTCCACGGCGTACAGCTCGACGTCGCCGAACGTGCCCTACCCCAGTAACCTTGTGGCTGGCGCCATCGCCAGCGCGTCGAACCAGCTCGACGCCTTCCTTTCGACCACGCAGCTCCGTCTGCGCATCGGCAACAAGGATTATGACCAGGGGCTGCTGGAGGATTTCCCCAGCAATTCGGGGATCGAGGGTTTCGCCAGCGCGGCCACCACGGCGACGACCACCACGATCGTAGACGGCGTGGCGCAGCTCCGCGGTGAACCGCGCATGCTGGCCGTGCCCCATCTCATTCGCGGCGGCCGTACGTTCGGGGTGTTTCTCACCAACGGCATTGCCTTCACGCTGCTGACGCCGATCATCGTCGGCGTGAAGCTCCACGGCGTGCGCTTCCGGAGCGTCCAGTAACAGGCCGGGGGAAGACGGGTTCCCCCGCTTTCATCATTTTCAGGTTGTCACCATGGAACCAGTGTTTATTCCGGACGCGAGTCGGCATGCCAAGATCGGGTACTTGCCGAATGAAGAAGTGATGACGCGGCCGCTTTACTTTTCTCAAGCTGCCGTCAGATTCGTTGAAGGTGCCGGCGACCAGAAAGTCGGATATACCGAGACCTATCCGCTCCCTCACCTGATTCGGGGTGCGAAGGCGTTTGGATACCGGACAGATTTTCCACGGCGGGATGCTTTTCTTTCCAGACTCCAGGTTGAAGACACCGCCGACTACATCAACGTCGATTTTTTGCCGTGCAACCTGCTTGCCGGCGAATTTTCCGACGAATACAGCCCGGCCATCACGGGCTGGCGACCGGGGAAAGCCATTTCCTATTTCCCGTTTTCGCCCGGCGTGCGGCTGTTGCCCGGCCAGCGCATTAAGCACGAAGTAATCAACCGAACGTTAAGTCCAACTACGTTTGCGATGTACTTTGCAGCCGAACGGCTCGACCGGGAAACCCGGGTTCGAATTCCTTCCAACACCCGGTTTCTGGACCTGGTGATTCCCTGGACTCAAGGCGTCACGACCAACGTCACCACCGTGGTTACCCAGCGATATTCCCAGGACCTTCTCATTCTTGGCGGGTTTACCAGCTTTCCGGACAACCCTTACCTTGACGGTACGGTCAATACCGATCCGGAGCAGCAAACCACCATGCGGATTACCGACAGCAAAAACGGCGAGTCCTGGTCTTTGGACTTTCTTCCAAGCGCTTGCTTTTTTGCCCCGATGGACGCGCAGGAAACTGTGCTCAAGTACCCCGTTCCCTATTTGCTGAAGGCGGGCTCGACGCTGGAAATCGACGTCAACAACCCAGCCGTGACCGGTAACCAGTACATCGGTTTTATGTGCCAGACCCTGTAAGGCCAGACCCTGTAAGGTCGGAGGTTAACGTGTACCAGCCCGGACAAAAAGTGGTGAGCGCGCAGCCGAAAGTGTTGCAGTGGCAGTTTCCTTCAAGCTCGCCACAGGACAACACAGCTTTTGAAGCGTATTCGGATTACGTCAACCTTCCGTTGATTGTGCGAGGCCTGCGCGGCGAAGGATTCCTGGGTGAACCGACAACCAACCGGCGGTTGTACGGAACGTTTCGGCGGCCTGCAAACGGCCAAAATTACACGTTGGGGAAAGATCAGTTCGGTTTCATTCCAATCACCAGTTTCATGGGTCAGACGCTTCCCCCAACAAATGTGCCGCATCAGGTGACGACGCCAGACGGGTATATGTGGTTGGCCAAACCCATCCCGCTCGACAATTCCGAATTGCTGGTGCTCACCTACATCACGCAGTTTGGAACCAAGGTGGCAATTCTTGGCGACCGGCTGCGAAAATTTACTCTCTGGTGCGAACGTGGCGACAGTTATGTCGAACACACCATTCCGGCCGATACCAAAACCGGGCGGTTATCCGTGTCGTTCCTTGCGGATCCAAACTGTATTCAAAACCGGAAAACCCGTGAACTTGAACGTGACGTGTTGTTGCTCGGGGCGTACAGCGATATTGAGGAATACCCGTCTTACCCTTCACCGTTCCCCGAAATACTGTCGCCGTCGATTTACGCTTCCGTGTCGATTCGCAATACCCGCACCAATGAAGTTTGGAGTCCGAACATCTGCCCGATCTTCGGAGTGTCAAATTACAGCGCTTCCTGGAGCGGAATCCTGTGGTACCCCAAGCCGGTTTTGCTGCGCGCAGGTGAACGATTGGCCGTCGAGTTCAGGCCGGGCGCGTTCAACAACCTCGCCAACTTAACCTGGCTTTACCAGACTTTATAAAAAGCCATGCAAAGTTTCATTCCAGTAGCTCAGGAAATAAATCAACTGGCTGAATTGATTGATGCCGACAAAAACGATTTTCAGCATGTCGTTTTTGTCAAATCCCTTCAATTCAATTCAGCGGAAGCTGTTCGGGTTCAAAGAATGAGATTCGACACTTCTCGAAATCTGGTTTTAACCAGTCTTGCCGGATCTCTGGAGTACTTTGATGAAAACACCGGTTTGAACGTACAACGCATTGATAGTTTGTCCTACATCGACAGATTGCGTTCATTTCATCCGTACCCATTTCTTTGTTACGAAGTGAATGGAGAACCGATCACCAATAATCAAAATCCGCACTTTGGAATGATTGGAAGCCAAATCCTTTTGTTTCAGGAAGGGATTGATGCACGACTGAAAATTCAAATTCCGTTTGTCGCAACTGTAAACGGATATTATCGGGCAATGTGGTTGCGGTCCTCTGGTTTCTGGGTTTCGTCCAGCGTTTTCGACAAACTGAGAAAATTTCAAACTCAATTTTTGCAGACACCCGAGCTGTTTTGCGTGCCGGACCCGAACCCCATCGACCCACTGCCGCCTTGCTGACGCCATGGCCTACACGCGCGACCAACTCAAACAGATCGTCATCGCTGCGGCGGACCGCTACGGCATCAATCAGGCCGTCGCGCTGGCACAAATCAATCAGGAAAGCGGTTTCAAAGCGACAGTTTGCTCCAGCGCCGGCGCGTGCGGGATTGCGCAATTCATTCCTGGAACGGCCGCGCGGTTTGGACTGACCGACCGAACTGACCCTGTAGCCTCAATGGATGCATGGGGCCGGTACATGACTCAGATGCTGGGTCAATTCAATAACCGCCTCGACGTTGCGGTCGCCGGATACAACTGGGGAGAAAACCGGGCAACTCTTCGAAAAGCCGTTCAGGAAAACCGCTCCGTTCTCAATTACAGCTTGCCGAATGAAACCAGGAATTACGTCACGGCAATATTTCGCAACGCGGGGTTTGATCCAAGTCAGCCGATTTACAACGACGGCACGCCATCCGGACTTCCAGCCTCGATTTTTCCCGGCTCGTCTACCGGTAAATGGGACACCACGACCATTCTTTTTACCGTGCTGATTGCATGGTACCTGATCAAAAAAATATGAGAATTCCCGGTGTCAGCTTTGAAGACGGAAACATCATCGGCGGTTCGGTTGTGATGTCCTGGGGCGTCTGGGCCACGTTGCCGGCGGAACTGAAAACCGGCCTGGTCATCACGACCGCTCAGTTTCTGATCACCCTGATGGGGTACATCGGATTTCGCATCCGAATGAAACACGAAATCGAAAAAGCGCGCGAAATCGAACGCGCTCGCGCCGAAGAACGCATTGCCGTCTACAAATCGTTCGGGTACCGGGTGCCGCAGACAGCGGAATTCACACCGGTTGACCCCAATCAAAAAGAAACCGTACCACTTCGAAAGGAACTGCCATGAATAACGATTTTCTCGTCTCGATGGGATTGTCCGTTCTGTTCACGTCTCTCAAACAATTCGTCAAAAACCCCCAGAGCAAAGAAAACATGAAGAAGGGGTTGCTCAAGCTTCGCAACGCCATCAACGCCGCTTACATCGACGATCCGGACTTCGCATGAGAATTGCGGTAGTCATTCCGGTCACCCGTCCGGACCTTGCGCCCCGCGCCGTTGAATCGGCCTGGCGTTATCACCAAAGCGTGCTGACCCTGCGTGATGAAAAGGTCAGGGGCGTGAGCTGGACGCGCAACCGGCTTGTCGAGCAAGCCGCGGCGACCGGCGCGACGTGGGTACGATTTCTCGACGATGACGACGAATTCATTGCCGGCATCGATCCGGACGACGAGGCCGACATCATCTACACCGACGTC
>JBDRAL010000065.1:0-25064 GCA_039793685.1 Blastocatellia bacterium NZW_1522 | reverse complement strand
CGATGTCGGCTCATCGCATCCCGGGGCTGAAGAAGGTCCCAAGGGTTCGGCTGTTCGCCGATTAAAGCGGTACGTGAGCTGGGTTTAGAACGTCGCGAGACAGTTCGGTCCCTATCTGGTGTGGGCGCAGGAAATTTGATGGAGTCTGACCTTAGTACGAGAGGACCGGGTTGGATCGACCTCTAGTGTACCAGTTGTCGCGCCAGCGGCACCGCTGGGTAGCTATGTCGGGTATGGATAAACGCTGAATGCATCTAAGCGTGAAGCCAGTCCAGAGATGAGATTTCCCCATCAGGCTCGTGGAAGACTACCACGTTGATAGGCAGAATGTGTAAGCACGGTAACGTGTTTAGCTTATCTGTACTAATGACCGATTGACTTGACCACAAAATTTACCGAATACAAAGACGTATTCAACGCAATTTCGATTTTCCGGTGGCTGTATCGGAGAGGTCACACCCGTTCCCATCCCGAACACGGAAGTTAAGCTCTCTTGAGCCGATGGTACTGCGCGGGCAACTGCGTGGGAGAGTAGGTAGTTGCCGGATTCCTGGGCGGGGGTAAAACCCCGCCCTTCCCATTTGGGGAAACAGTTTTCATTCAATTCCAAGCTCCTTCATCTTCAATCCAAGCGTCTTGACGGAAATTCCGAGACGGTTCGCCGCTTCCGAGCGTTCCCACCCGGTTTCCTTCAGGGCGTTTTCTATTTTCAGGCGATAGACTTCACGAAGGACTCTCCGTCCGGCTTCCTCTAACGTTCCGAAAAGGGCTTCCGGAGAAACAAGCCCCTCTTTCTTTTGTCCACTCCCGGATGAAACCAGATTTGAAAAATCCTCGGATCGAAGAACCAAATCCCGAGCAAGAATACAGGCCCGCTCAATACAGTTCTCCAGTTCCCGGACATTCCCTGGAAATTCATATCCTTGAAGGGTTTGAAGGGCCTCTTCGGTAATCCGAAAAGACGCTTTTCGGATTTCACGCCCGAATTTTTCAACAAAAAATCGGGCAAGTTGGGGAATGTCCTCGCGTCTTTCCCGAAGGGGCGGAATTGAAAGAGGAAAAACCGACAGGCGGAAAAAGAGGTCTTCCCGGAATTGACGATTTTCAACGGCCCCGCGAAGATCCCGATTGGTGGCCGCAACGATCCGTACGTCAACTTCGATTTCGGTCGTACCACCAACCCGATACACTTTTCGATCTTCAATAACCCTTAAAAGTTTGGACTGAACGGCAAGCGGAAGCTCACCGATTTCATCGAGAAAAATCGTTCCTTCCCGAGCCAGTTCGAATTTGCCGATCCTCCGACTGTCAGCGCCGGTGAACGCCCCTTTTTCATGCCCGAAAAGTTCATTCTCAATCAGGCTTTCGGGAATTGCGGCGCAGTTGATGGCGACAAAAGGACCCTTGCTTCGGGGACTCAGGTGGTGAATGGCGCGGGCGAAAAGTTCTTTGCCGGTTCCGGATTCACCGAGGAGAAGAACGGTGGTTTGGGTCGGGGCAACTTGTTGAAGTTCACGACTGACCCGCTCCATGGCGGCTGATTCACCGATAATCCGGGGAAACCCGTACTTCCGCGAAAATTCTTCCCGCAAGAGAATACATTCTCGTCGAAGCTGCTGGGTTTCAAGGACCCGTTCCAAAATAAAAAGAAGGTGGTCGGGATCGACGGGCTTTTGAAGAAAGTCGTAAGCGCCGTCCTTGATGGCCTGAACGGCTTCTTCAATCGAGCCAAACGCGGTAAGCACCAGAACCGGAAGTTCGGGATCGCGGTTTTTGGAAAATTTGACGACTTCCAGACCGGAGCCGTCGGGGAGACGGAGGTCCGTCAGTACAAAATCAGGTGGGGTTAAATCCAGCAAACGCCGGGCCGTCCGCACATCGGGTGCTTCAAGCACTTGATACCCGGCCTGCTCCAGGGTCATTCGCCACATTTCCCGCAGCGAATCCTTGTCCTCGACGAGAAGAATTTTGGCCATGACCGGGATCAGCGGCGTTTGGGAACTTCACCGCCCTGTTTTTTCCCTTGGGATTCAAGTTTCCGAATCTGGTCAAGGAGGTCGGAAATCTGAACCCGAAGTCCGTTAACCTTTTCCTTCTCGGCGGCGGAATCGGAATTTTCGCTGTTTTGAAGGGCGGCTTGAAGATCGGCAAGCTTCCTTTTCAATTCTTCAATCGGACCATCAGTCGCGGCAGGGGGAGGGGTTTCACCTTTTTTTTCATTCTCGTTTTCGGCGGCTTTCTTGACCTGTTCGCCTCGAACGACTTCCCGTGGGGGAGCCCCGAAATCGCTGTTATCGACGGGGCGTTTTTTGGTCGGTTTCGGGCTTTGCTCAACCCCGTTGTAAGTCGGTTGAGTTCCGGCCGGGGCCTGAATTTCACCATTTGGCCCGGTTCTTTGGGCGGTCCGCAGCATTTCCTGAACCCCGACCGGCAGCGTTGAAGGATCGGTTTGGGGAGGAGCGGCTTTCTTCCGTGCCGGTTTTTTCTTTTTTCCGGTGGAGCCGGTTTGGGCAAGGCAATCCATGCCGACACCCAACCCACAAATCATTCCGCCAAGCACCCCGATGGAAATCAATTTTTTCATAAGCCCTCGCAACACCAGCATTTTCAACCCGCTTTATTGGAAGAAACGGGGAAGAGACAGGAAAAGGAAGTTCCCTGACCAGGCTGACTTTCAATCTCGATGCGGCCATTGTGGCTGACGACAATCTTCTGCACAATAGCCAGTCCCATCCCATGCCCCTGTGATTTTGTGGAAAAAAACGGGATAAAAACATTCGGCCGGACGGAATCGGGAATCCCGTCGCCCGTGTCGGAAACCGCCACCCGCGCCATTCCATTTTCAATTCCGCCAGTGACCCGGACGACCCGTTCCGAACACCCTTCCGAGACGGCTTCGACCCCATTCAGAATCAGGTTCTGAAAAACCCTCCGAAGCAGGGCGGGGTCGCCTGAAATTTCCGGAAAACGTTCATCAAGAATGACTTCCACCTGATTCTTCAAGGCAGATTCGCGAACCGCTTCGGCGCTTTCCCGGATAACTTCGGTCAAGTCACAGGGACCGAACGAAACGCTTTGAGGTTTGGCAAAGGCAAGAAAATCGGTCACGACCTGGGTCAGGTGGACCACTTCTGCCCGCAGCGACTGGGCGGGTTTGGGGTCGGGGGCGGTTTTTTCAAGCAGTCGGGCATAGCCGCCGATGGTGGCCAGTGAATTTTTGAACTCATGCGCGATCCCGGCGGCCATTTCTCCGAGACTCGCAAGGGTTTCGCGCGTCCGCATGGTGGCCCGAAGCCCGGCCAGTTCGGTGATGTCGGTGACCAGGCAAAGTGCGCCTTCAATGTTTCCAGACCATCCAAGAATGCCCGAAACACTGGCTTCCAGCACCCTCCGGGATTTCCCGTCGCTCATCCCGATTTCCCGAAGCCGACGGATTTCTCCTTTTTCAAGAACAACTTGCACGGCTTCCACCAGAGCGGGAACGCCTTTGAAAAATTGCTGGAAGTCCTTTCCGGAATCCTGCCCAAAAAGTTCACGGGCCTGGGCGTTGACGAGGGAAACGGTTCGATCAACGGAAACAACAATGAGGGCATCGGGCAGGCCGGCCACCAGCCGATCGCTGAAACGTTCGCTGGATTCGGCTCGCAAACGTTCGACATTCCGTTGCCGGGCGAGTTCGCGACCGGTGGATTGAAGCCGGTCAATAACCTGCTGATAGCTTTCCATCACGAACTGAAGTTCGTTGGGGTCGGGATTGCCCGGTGTGACGGGCGCGCGCGAGGGCCACGCGGCAACGGCCATCCGGATCACCCATCCGAGGGCGAAGACGCCGACAATCCAGACCGGAATTTCGTAAACAATCCGGGCCACGGAAGAAGAAAGCCGGGTCTTTTCATCAAAAACGACCACTCGGGCAATCCACCGTAACCCTCCATCCTCACCGCCGATGGGAAAATCCGATTCCCCATGAATTTCATCACCGGAAAGCCGGGAGTAAGGAATTCCGCCACCCGGAATCTGGGCCGGTAAATAGTTTTTCAGCCGCCCCGAATCATCGGAAAGGAAAACCGCCAGCCTCCTCCCGCCGGTGTCGTAAAACGCGACACCGGACCGCAGACCGGGACGAAATGTCCCGCGCGAAAGCGGAAACATCTCCGGATTCAATAGTTTAAGGGATTGAACGCGATTGGCGAGAAGAAGGGTTTCGGATTCCAGCCGGGCGCGGGTTTCACGTTCGAGCGACCGTTGAACCTGCCGATGCAGCCACAGCCCGACGGTACTGAAACCGAGCATTGCCGCCACAAGGAGGATGCCGAGCGTGGTTCCGAATGAAAGAAACGGCTGGCGCGACATCGGCGGACGACGCTCCAAGAGACGAATGTAACGTGGCGACTATTCCTCGTTGCGCTCCGGCAACGGCGCGACCGGACGCATCGGGCTGCCGCTCTGCATTCCCTCGACCACCCCGATTTTTTCAAGGAGTTTGCGCTTGACCATGTTGTCGTAAATCTTCCACTTGGCGCGCATGAATTCCTCCTCGAAATTCCCGGAAAGAAATCCAATGGGAATTTCGAAGCCGCCCGCTTCGTACTTTCCGCCCCCGTAAAAGTTCCCGTTGATGTCGCGCCCGAGCGCCGACTTGAGGAACTGGTCCGGGTTGAGCGTCACCTTCGAGGTCCGCAGGCTGCCGATGATGACTTCCCGCTCGCCTTCCTTGGTGATGATGCCGTAAACGACCGCCGTGTGGATGTTTTCCTCGGTCAGCAGGAAGTCGGCGGCCTGGGGAATGGCGTCGCGATCTTCATACCGGACGTACCCCACGCCCGCGATGCTGTAGTTGTCTCGGACCATCCGGTTTTCGAGCGCGAGATTGATGACGTCGATGACGCGCTTCGACCGCTTCACATTGAGAATTTCACTTAAAAGGGCCTGATCGACGAACTGCGACAGATAGCCCGCCGCCTGAAAATCGGCTTCGCGGGCGCGAATCATCCCGTTCGTTTCGGTCCGGACGGCATGCATCAGCGCGGTCGCGACCCGGACGTGTTGCGGGTTGGACTTTTCGAGCGGAAACGGGCCTTTTTGAAGGTATTCCGTGTAAATCGTGGCGGTCGCGCCGACCTTCCGCAAATCGGTGAAGGGGGCTTCGATGATTCCCTGCCGTTCGTGGTGGTCAACGATGACGAGCGGTTTGACGCCGGCTTCCCGCAGCTTGCTCGTCAGCGTGGTGGTCGTGCCCTGATTGTCGATGAAGATGCTGGCCTGATACTGCCCGAGATCGAGCGACGTGTCGTAGTGAAGCAGTTCGATCTGGAGCAACTGTACCAGCGCGAGATTTTCCTGATGGCTGATGAAGCCGTCGTAGACGATGTCCACCTGAATGTTGAATTCGGCGGCCAGCATCTGGTGCGCGAGCGCGGAGGCGATGGCGTCCGGGTCGGGGAAGTTCTGGACGGCGATGATGTGCCGTTCCCCCTGCCGCGATTCAAGCAGCGCCATCAGCTCCGTGACGGGCTTCAGCTTTTCGCAGTGTCCGTTGCCGTTTCCATTGCCATTTTCCTTCGATTCACGACGCGGGGCGTCGATTTCGGGGACGGGCGCGGGCGCCGTCGCCGAGGCGTCAGAGGACGAACTTTTTTCACGCGGCATATTGTAGGCGAGACCTTTCGAAACCGACCGGGACGCGACCGGGGCGTCGCGGAGCGATCATGTCAGCACAGGACGGAGGCTGAATCAACCGCCAAACAAACCATACGCCTGATTTGATACAGTCGGGAAGGGGAAAAATCGGGTTTCAGGTTTCGGGTGTCGGGCGAGGGCGAATTATGAATTATGAATTTTGAATGATGAATTGAGCCGGCGCGCGGCATTCCGGTTATGAAATCAATCGGTCGCACTTCCTTCCGCAAAAAATTCATCATTCAAAATTCATAATTCATAATTTGCCGGGTTGGCTTGCCCCCCTCCCCCGCTTTCGCTACAGTGCCCGCCCGGTCGCGGCTTTCTGCCACGTTCGTGAAGGGCGCAAGTGTTTGAGCCGATGCGTCTTGAACGGGAAGCTGATGCGATTATCCGGGTCGAAGCGCTCCGGCACCGTACGAAGCGCAAAGATTCGGAGCTAGGCTGCCCACCTGTGTAAGCAGGTTCGAGCGACGCGCTACAACGGCGGAGCGGTGGGCGCGACCGGTCCCTTCCTCATCTTCGAACGCGAAACTTGCCCCATCGGCTGTCCGGAACCCGGCTTCGCAGCCGACGGTTCACGCGTTTCCGTCCTTTTTCTTCTTCAGGAAACGACATTCCGCCCATGCTCTTGGTCATCGACGTCGGAAACACCAACACCACGCTCGGCGTTTACGAAGGCACGGAACTCATCGCCCATTGGCGGCTGACGACCGAACGCGAACGGACGGTGGACGAATACGGCATCCTCTGCCGCAACCTGTTCGCCTTTTCCAAACTCGATCCGGAGAAGATCACGGCCATTGTCATCGCCTCGGTCGTGCCGCCGCTCAACTTCACGCTGTTCCGGATGGCCCAGACCTACTTCAACCACGAGCCGTTTTTCGTCCGCCCGACGGAAAACGTGGGGATGCCGATCAAGTACGACGCGCCCTCCGACGTCGGCGCCGACCGCATCGTCAACGCGGTCGCGGCGTACGAGCGGCACGGCGGCCCCTGCGTGGTGGTGGATTTCGGAACGGCGACGACCTTCGACGCGATTTCAAAGTACGGCGAATATCTCGGCGGGGTCATCACGCCCGGCATCAACATTTCGGCGGAAGCCCTGTTCCAGCGCGCCGCGCGCCTCCCGCGCGTGAGCATCGCGCACCCGCCGCGCGTGGTCGGCAACTCGACCATCGGGAGCATTCAGTCCGGGCTGTATTTCGGCTACATCGGGCTGGTCGAGGGCATTTTGCGGCGCATGGCGGACGAAATGGGCGACCTCGCGGCGGTCATCGCCACCGGCGGACTCGCCCGGCTCATCGGGAAAGGCTCGCCGCTCATCACCGAAATCGACGAAAACCTCACCCTCGAAGGTCTGCGGCTCATCTACCTGCGGAATCAGGCGAAGAACGTCCAGTAGAAAAAACGGAATGGTTCAGCCTCCCGCTACCGCCCGGCCCTCAAGGACCGGGCTATTTCTTCCGAAGCTCCGTAAACGGAGCTAAGGCGAATAAAAACAATGTTTTAGCCTCGTTATAGTTTTTGAAAAATTATTTCGGTAATAACGATGGGCCAAATTGCCGCGGACAGGCGCGGATGCGCCGACAGGTAATAGCCCCACCCGTGAGGGTGGGGTGGCGTTGAAGCAAATTTCAGAGCGTCGGAGACGCGACACACACCAGTGAATGGAGTATGGACAGTGGACAATTGACAATTGACGATAAAAATTCCGCTCGCTGTCCATTGTGCATTGTCAATTGTCCATTTTCTCCGTGCCGCCGCGTTGCGGCTTCGGGTTTTATCCGCCGTACACCACGCCCTGACGGACGTGGCTATTACCTGTCGGCGCATCCGCGCCTGTTCGCGATCATTTCGAATCGCTCGCCCTTACCGGTTTCAATATTCAAAAAACGGAAGGGTGACTCCGAACCGAAGTTTCCTCTTGTCGTCGGCGTTCGTCCGGCGGAAAATCGGCCCATCGCGGTAAAGTAAAGTAAATGTCGGGCAAGCAGAGTACCTTGGTCGGGAATGCTTTTTGGCCTCCTGGCTGATTTCATCCTGGGGAAAACGCGATGCAACGCCTCTTTCTATCGCTACTGATTGGAATTGCCCTTCTGAACTGCCCGAATTTCTTCCGAAATCCGGTGTGCGCCGATGGCGTGACTGGCGACAAGGTCAAATTCAAGGCATCCACCGCCAAAAAAGCTTCTTCAACGCAACAGCCAGCCGAATCCAAACCGGAAAAACCGGGAAAAATCACCGGACGGGTACTGGATTCGAAAGGGAAGCCCATCATCAACATGTTCGGCGGTTGGTCGTCACACATGCTCTACCTCTATGCCATTCCCTGCGATAAAGCCGGGAAGCCTCGGACATCCCTTTATGATCCATTGAATCGCCACGTCATCGGTCAGGATGGACGTTTCGAACTCCTCTCCCTTGCGCCAGGGAACTACCTTTTGCTGGTTTCGGACTTGGAGACCTCAAGGTCCCGTGATGCAACGAGGGTGTCGTTCTATCCCGGCGTCGCGGATGCCGGTAAAGCGAAGATCGTGACGGTTCAGGCGGGAAAATCCATCCAGAACATTCGGATTCTCCTTCTTCGTCGTTAAAATCACTGCGGTTTTCATCCTGCCAAAGTTTTTCAGTTCAAGACGATAGGGTGAAAAAGGATGTTGAAAACAATTCGCCTTTTGGCAGAAATCCTTCTTTTTGCTGTATTCGTCGGAATTTCGAACCTCCCGGCGGCGGCTTCCGACTGTGATCACCCGCCGCCGGTCGAGGAAGCCTTCGCGACGACGCCCGCCGTCTTCGTCGGGCGCGTCGTCGGTAGTCCTGAAAAGACGGTTATCGAGGACAAAAACGAGAATCAGGTCTCTGTCATCTTAGCTGAAATGCTGGTCGAGGAATCGTTTCGCGGTCCAGCGGTCGGCGAACGGGTGACGATTCTGATGCCGAACGACCGCTCGAATCGCAACTGGGTATTTGGGGACGACACTCGCTCTCTGATTTTTGGTTCGGCGCATGAAGACATTGGTTTGAAGGATGAAAAGAGCGGGCGCTGGATGATTTACGTCAATCCCTGTGGACGCTCCCGCCCGCTCGGTTTTACCCGTCCGGGCTGGACGGTCAAACCCGAGGAAGATCTGGCGTACCTGCGGAAAGCGGTTCAGGAACCGGCGGGCGTTACCTTTTCCGGTCGGGTCATTGACTGGACCCGCCGCTACCCGGAGGTGGACGGCCCGGTTGGAATGCCTGAAGTCACAATCAGAATGCAAGGCGAAGGCGGTCAGTCGTACGAGGTGGTGAGCGGTAAGGACGGCTCGTACGCCATCAAGGGCATGAAACCGGGAAAATACTCCTGCAAAGTGCGGTCAAGTGAAGGCAGGTCGCATGATCACACCGAACAAGACCAAACATTTACCATCTTTGAGAGGGGAAAGTTGATTCGCGACCCGGTCGTGTTTTCGAAAAGGTGGGTGAAGGGCAGCGTCGTGGACGCCATCGGCGTACCAGTATCAGTCGGGATGAAGTTCAAGGGAGGGGGTTCAACACCTGTTTATCTGATTGCCTGTGACGAGTCTGGCCGGCCGCTCAATGTTCGACGAGACAAAAAAATTGCTAAGGAAAATACCAGTGAGAGTGTTGACGACGAAGGATTCATCCGACGCTCCAGTTCTCTTGACGATAACGGGAGATTCGCGTTCGCCGGTGTCCCGGCTGGGACGTATCTGCTCGTGATCGGAAGCGATCCGGACCGGGTCGGGACGATTCCCGTGACGAAAACCTATTATCCCGGCGTCGCCGACCTTGCCAACGCAAAACCTATCCAGGTCGGACCGGATGAGTCGGTCGAAGATCTCGTTCTCACGCTGCCCGAGAAACTCGTCCGGCGGGAAATCGTCGGTATAATCTTCGGACCGGACGGTATGCCCGTTCCCAAAGCCTTTGTCTGCCTGCAACGGCAAAAAAAACGTGGCTGGGAATTTGTTCTGTCGGCCCGCACGGACGAAAACGGCCATTTTCGGCTGATCGGGTTTCAGGGACAGTCCTACCGGATTGAGGTCTTTCATGAAATGCGGGGGACTCCTTTTAAAGTGACTTCCTCGATGTTCACCTGTGACGGCGAGGGGATGCCGCTGATTTTGAAATTTGCCGAAAAGAAAGAAGATCCGTCCGACACCGATCTGACGAAAGATGGTCAGCCCCGACCGGAAGGGAAAACGTGAGCCGCCATGCGTCGTTCAACCCGATTTTTCCTCGGATTTTTTCTGCTCGCCGCGCTGGTCGGGGTTTTGAACCTCCCGGCTTGGGCCTGTTCGTGCGGCGATCCGCCGCCGGTCGAGGACGCCTTCGCGACGACGTCCGCCGTCTTCATCGGGCGGGTGGTCGGCGGTTTTGAAAAGCAGGTCGTCACGGATGAAAGCGGAAAATCATTCACTGCCTATCCTGGTTTTGCCGAAGTGCTGGTCGAGGAATCATTTCGAGGTCCGGCGGTCGGAGCACGTGTCCTGCTGGTGGCCCCGGGGTTCGGTTCCTGTAGCGGAATGACGTTTCTGGACGACACCCGCTATCTGGTTTTCGGCTGGCCGCCCCCCAAAGGCGAACGATTGGCGGTCAACGTCGGGCCTTGTGGCCGGACGCGTCCATTCGGCTTTACCAAGCCCGACTGGGAGGTCAAACCCGAGGAAGATCTGGCGTACCTGCGGAAAGCGGTTCAAGAACCGGCGGGCGTCACCCTTTCCGGTCGGGTGATTGACCGGACAAAACTTCGGCTGGAGGCATCTGGTGACGTCGGTTTGCCGAAGGTTCGGATCATTTTGGAAAGTCCGGGTGTCGCGAAGTACGAAACGGAGAGCGATGCCGCCGGGAACTACGTCATCCGGGACATCAAACCCGGAAAGTATTTTTTCAGTGCGCGACCCCCGAATGGATGCCAATGGTGTGATCCGGGAAGGAGAGCCACCGAACTCAATCTGTTCGACCGGGGGAGTGTCATTCGTGACCCCCTGATTTTTTCGGCAAGCGTTGTCGCCGGGCGAGTGGTTGACGCAGCCGGCGCACCGGTCGCGTTCCCGGTTGATGAGGGGGTGCTACTTTCCAAAATCGATCTGATTGCCTGCGATGAGTCCGGGCGACCGATTGAATGGCGGAATGAATCGGACGGAAGGACGAGAGAAGGTCTTGCCTGTTTTCTCAAGCCGGACGGGACGTTCAATTTCTCCAACGTATCGGTCGGGCATTACCTCGTTGTGATTGGCGCGGATGAGGAGTGGGTGGGGGCTATTCCGGTGACGAAAACGTACTATCCCGCCGCCTCAAACATCTCGAAAGCCAAAGTCATTCGGGTCAGGCTCGGCGAATCGGTCGAGAATCTTGTCCTCACGCTACCGGAAAAACTCGTCCGACGCGAAATCGTCGGGACCGTCATCGGTCCGGACGGCAAACCTGTCTCTGGGGTGTCCGTTGAACTGCAACAAGAGAAAGGCGGGGCTTGGCGCAATGCCCTGTTGGCGACCACGGATGAAACCGGCCATTTTCGGCTGATCGGGTTTCAGGGACAGTCCTACCGGATTTACGCCCGACATCTCGGTGGAGAACGTGAAATGACCTGCGAGGTGATTTCCGCGGCCTTCACCTGTGATGGCGAGGGGGCGCCACTGATTCTGCAACTTGTTCCAAGAAAAGAAGATTCGCCCGTTGCCGACACCGATCTGACGAAAGATGGTCAGCTCCGACCGGAAGGGAAAACGTGAGCCGTGATGCGTTGTTCAACCCGTTTTTCCCTCGGCTTTGTCCTGTTCGCTGTGCTGGTCGGAGTTTTCAACCTCCCGGCGATGGCTTCCGACTGCGATGACCCGCTTCCCGTCGAGGAAGTTTTCGCCCGCCATCCGATGGTTTTCGTCGGGCGCGTCGTGGCGGTGCCTCCGAAAAGTCGTGAGGAGATGAGACTTGAAGTCAGTGGACTTGCCCATGATCCCGTGGAGATGGTGGTTGAGGAGTCGTTTCGCGGGGTGGTCATCGGCGAACGGGTAGTGGTCATCTGCCATTATTGGCGGCACAACCGGTGGCGATTCTCCGTTGGCGAACGCTTTCTGGTGTACGGCGAGCCGGGCGAGGAGGGGGGACGCACGGGAATTTACGTCGGTCCATGTGACCATTTTGGTCGGCTCGGGGTCTCCGGGCAGGTATTTCAACCTGAAGAGGACCTCGCCTACCTGCGAAAGGCGAATGAAGAACCGGCTGGCGTTACTTTTTCCGGTCGGGTAATCGACCGGACGCGCTGGCATCCCGCGGCGGACGGCCCGGTCGGACTGCCGAAGGTCACGGTCGAATTGGTCGGGGAAAATGGCCGGACCTACGACGCGGTGAGCGCCGAGGACGGTGAATACCTCATGACCGGGGTCAAACCCGGGACGTACAAGTACCGTCTCAAAACGCCACCGGGCATGGTTTTCGGAGACGATGAACGCGAAGCCGTGTTCACGGTGTATGACCGAGGTGGCGTGGTTCGTGATCCGGCTGTCCTTTCGACCAGTCGGGTCGAAGGCGCGGTGGTTGATGCGACCGGGAAACCGTTGTCGCTCGGAATCAAATATTGGGGACCGGGTGTAACGGCCAATCTGATTGCGTGCGACGAATCCGGCCAGCCGCTCACCCGCCCGGAGCAAGTTTCTCCTCGTCGGTGGGTAAAACGCCTGCTGAATCTGAATGGTGATGAAACCGAAACGCCCCGGTTTTCCCACCCGCTCACCGGAAACGGTGTTTTTGAGTTCAAGAACGTCCGTGCCGGGGATTATCTGCTGGCAATAGGGGATAACCCGTTTGGTGCCGGATCGATTCCGTTGACGAAAGCCTACTATCCCGGCGTCACCGATCCGGCAAAGGCGAAAATCATCCGCGTCAAACCCGGCGAATCGGTCGGAAACCTCGTCTTTCAAATTGTGGACACCCTCGTACGTCGGGAAGTGACCGGTTCGGTCGTCGGGCCTGACGGCCGGCCCGTCGCGGAGGCCGAAGTCACGTTGAATCAGGAAAAAGAAATCGGTTGGAGTCTGGTGCAGGGGGGCAGAACGGATGCAAACGGTCACTTCCGCTTTATCGGCTTTGAGGGCCAGACCTACATCATTTCCGTGAGCCATCAGAACTCCGAAACCGGGAAGTATTTCGGAGCGGGTTCCGGCCTGATCACCTGCAACGGGAATGTCGGCCCGCTGATCCTGAAACTTGTCCCACTGGACGACCCCCAGCCCTGAAAGGAAAACGTGAGCCACCATGCGACGTTCAACCCGTTTTTTCCTCGGTTTTTTCCTTCTCGCCGCGCTGATCGGGGTTTCGAACCTCCCGGCGGCGGCCCGCTGCGCGCCCGTCGGGACGGTCTGCGAGGAATTTTCTCAGTGCCCGGTTGTCTTTGTCGGGCGAGTAGTGGGTTCGAAATTTCGGGAAAAAAGTCCGTTTGAGGACGAGAAAAATGTGATGTACGACGTGGGCGAGGTCTATCTCCTTGTTGAGGAAGCATTTCGCGGCGCGGAGGTCAGCCAGCGGATGACGATTCATTCCTCGAAACTTTCCGAATCCAGTCACGGCATCGCGTTCAGGCGTGGCGAGCGGTATCTGATCTACGGCTATATCAACCAGGAAACAGGTGAAATCTGGACCGGTCGGTGTAGTCGGACACGGTTTCTCGGTGGTGATCCTGATCCCGATGACCGCGAACGCGAACGAAAAGAACTTTCCATTCTGCGTGAACTCACGGCCGCTCCTGAAGGCGTCACGATTTCAGGGCGGGTTTTCGACTTTGCCAAACGGGATCGGTTTGACCGGAAGAATCGTCTCGGCCTGCCCGGTACGGAGGTCATCCTTGAAGGCGCCGGCGGGACCTATCGCGGGAAAACCGACGCGAAGGGCAATTTTGAAATTCGTGGTGTCAAGGCTGGGGATTACACGGCTCGGTTCAAGTTCCCGGAAGGCTACGCGCCATCGCCGACGAAAAGGGACGATACCTTTAAAGTTTTGGACCGTGGCTGTTTTGAAATCGAGACGGGGGCGTATTCGGCGAGTACCGTGAGCGGACAGGTCTTGGACGGTGATGGGAAACCGCTCAATGGCAAATTCAGCGATGGGGCCGGTCAAGGGACCGTAACCACTCAGGTGGAACTGGTTTCTCTCGGGGCGGGTGGAAAACTGAACGAGGCGGCGGACGAGGCGAGAAACGATACAGTGGCCGGGCATTCCGACATTTCCGAAACCGGTCGATTTGAAATCAGGGGTGTACGCCCGGGGAACTACCTTGTGAAACTGGTTTCGGGCGAAGCGGCGACCATTCCGGTGACGCCGACCTTCTGGCCCGACCCGGACGAACCCTCCCGGCCCGGCGTCATCCGGGTCGAGCATGGAAAGTCGGTCGGGGAACTGGTCATTCGTGTTCCCGAGCGTTTGGTCCCGCGAAGTTTCAAGGGCATTCTCCTCGGCGTTGACGGAAAGCCGCTCCCGAAAACGATCGTCATGCTGTATCGAGTCGTTGACGGAAAGGGAAAATGCCTGGCCAGAACACAAACCGACGCCGAGGGGCGGTTCCAGTTCATCGGGCACGAAGGAATTTCCTATGTGGTGTTCGCGAACTGGTTTTCCGAATGGCAGGAGGGTGGCCACCAGAAAAGCGCCAACTGCGAAGTTCCCGTCACGGTAAGCCCGGACATGGACGAGATCATCCTGAGGCTTAATTCCTTGGAACCTCCGACGAAACAGCCGGACCCGCCGGATGAAACACCTGATCGGTAGCCACGCTCCGCCCGAACCTTTTCCTTTTCCCCCGCGTACTCGGTCCGACGCCTTTCAAGAAAAAATTTCGACGGAGAACCGCTTTCATGACGCTTCGCTTCCGCCTCGCCGTCGGCGCGCTCGCCGCCGCGCTCGGTCTGTTACCCGGTTTTATCCCTCCCGCCTCCATTTTCGCCCAGTCGCCGCCCGCTACGGGTGAAACCATTCCCGATCTCGACGGGCTGATTCGCGACATGCGGGAAAAAGGTCCGCGTTGTCACGGCGAAATGGGCGATTTCACGCTGACCTTTACGTTTTTCCATCGGAAATTCGAGAAAAACGGGAAAACCAGGGAAAGTTCGAAGTCATTCGAGGTGTTCGCGCCGGAGTCGTATCGCAACCGAAAAAGTTCGTTCCGGGCGCCGATCCTGCTCATCGCGGAAGACGGAACGCCGGTCGCGCCCGACAAACTGGCGAAGGAGCGCGAAAATCTGACGCGCGAACTCGACGAATTTGAACGGGACCCGAACAAATCGGCGAAAAAGAAAAAGGGAACTGCGTTTTACGTTTCCCCGGGCGAGACAAAGCAGTACGCCGGATTCACTTCGAAGCAGGGGTTGTTCGCCGGGACGAACATACTCTCACCGTCGCTCATTCTGGAAGTTGCCGAATTTGGCGCGGGGAAGCGCGAAATGCTCGACGGACGCGAGACGGTGGCGGTCGAGTTCCGGGTTAGGCCGGGGTTGAAGTTCGACAAACCGGTGGGCTACGTCGCGCAACTCGAAGGAATCGTCTGGATTGACGTGCGGGACCGGACGCTCGTCCGGCTCGAAGGCTGGCAGCGGACGCCGGGCAAGGGAACGGCGTTTCTGTTGAATCCGCGTCCGGCGAAGGCCCCCGTGCTGTACGAGCAGGTGCGGGTCGCCGACGGCGTCTGGTTTCCGCGTCGCTCGCGATTGTCCGACGACGCGACGACGACGATGTTCGCCTCGCTCGAAAATGCCGAAGTGGGCGTGGACTACGACAATTACCGCCGCTTCCGAAGCGAAATCACCGTCACCGACGACGAGGAAAAGTAGGCGCCGAATCAGTGCGCGGCGGGGACGCCCCGGCCCTTGCCGCCTTTCCCGAGAAACCAGAGCAGCGGCAGCGAGACGAAAAACAGCCCGGCGACGAAGCGGAACAGGTCGGCGTAGGACAGCACCGCGATCTGGACCGCCGCCGTGCGTCCGAGCAGGCCGAGCGCCTGCTTGTGGGCGGTCACGGCGTCGTACCCGTGGCGGTGGAAAAGCGCCGTGAACTGGCCGAGCCGGTTTCCGGTCGGCGCGGCGTAGGGCGTCAGCTTCGCCAGCACGACGGCCCGATGAAAGCCTTCCCGCTGTTGCAGCAGCGTCGTCATCACCGCGATGCCGATGCTGCCGCCCATCTGGCGCATCAGGTTGTAAATGCCCGAACCGGCGGCGATGGCGTCCTTGGGCAGACCGCCGAGCGCGGCGAGACTGAGCGGCAGAAACATCAGCACCGAGGTCGCGCCGCGCCAGATGAGGGGCCAGTACAATTCATCCGTCCCGGTCTGCGGCGTAATCCGGGCAAGCGAAAGCATCGTCAGCGACGTCCCCACCGCGCCCGCGCCAATCAGCCACCGGGCGTCCACTTTCGAGGTCAGTTTTCCGAGCGCGAGCATGACGAACGCCGACGCGATGGCCCCCGGCGCGAGCAGCCAGCCGGTTTCGGTCGCGGAAAATCCGAGGACGCTTTGAGTAAAGAGCGGCACGGCGAAAATCGCACCGTACAATCCCATTCCCAGAATTCCCGAATAAAGACTGCCCGCCGCCAGTTCGCGGTGCTTGAGGACGCGCAGATCGACCGCCGGGGCCTCGGTCGTCAGTTCCCGCCAGATGAACAGCACGAGCGAAACGCCCGCCACCACCGCCAGCCACTGAATGAACCGCGAGTCGAACCAGTCCTCGCTCTGGCCTTCTTCCAGAAAGGTTTGAAAGCCGCCGATGGCGAGCACGAGAAGTAAAATGCCCCACCAGTCCACCCGCGAGGTCGTTTGCGGGCGGGCGTCGTCCGGGCGCAGGAAGAAAATCGACATCGCCACCGCGACGATTCCGATGGGGAGGTTGATGAAGAAAATCCAGCGCCAGCCGAGCGTGTCCGTCAGGTAGCCGCCGAGCGTCGGTCCGATGGCCGGTCCGACGATGACGCCGATGCCGAAAATCGCCTGCGCCAGTCCCTGCTCGGCGGGCGGAAAGGTTTCAAAAAGAATGGCTTGCGCCTTGGCGAGCAACCCGCCGCCGAACAGCCCCTGCAAAATCCGGGCGAAAATCAGCATCCCGAGGCTCGTCGAAAGCCCGCACAGGACCGACGCGGCGGTAAAGCCGATCATCGAGAAAACGAAGTAGTTTTTCTTCCCGAACCGGTAGCCGAGCCACGCCGAGAGCGGAATCAGGACGACATTGGCGATGCCGTAGCTGGTGACGACCCAGCCGACTTCGCTCACGGTCGCGCCGAGGTTGGCCTGAATGTCGGTCAGGGCCACGTTGACGATGCTCGTGTCGATGACTTCCAGAATCGCGCCGAGCGCCGCCGTCATGGCGATGGCCCACTTGAGCGGCCCCGTGACGTACCCGGCGGATGACAGCGGCGCGGTTTTCATCGCGACCCCGCCGCGGTCTCGACCGTCACGGTCAGACTCAATCCGGGCCGAAGTTTGTGCTGTGGGTCGGTATCCTTGTCGAAAACCAGCCGGACCGGCACCCACTGGACGATCTTGTTGTAGTTGCCGGTCGCGTTGTCGGGCGGAATCAGGGCGAACTGCGCCCCGGTCGCCGGGCTGATGCCTTCGACCGTCGCGTGGAAGACCTCGCCGGGGAAGGCGTCCACTTCGACGTCGGCTTTCTGGCCCGGATGGAGGCGTCCGAGGACGGTTTCCTTGAAATTGGCCTCGACGTAGATGCGGTCGGCGTCGAGCGGAACAACCGCCATCAGCGCCTGCGCGGGTTCGATTTTCTGGCCGACCTGCGCGGTGAGCTGGCCGACGACGCCCGCCACCGGCGCGGTGATGACGGTTTCCTGAACCTGCCGTTTGACGAGATCGAGGTCCGCCCGCGCCTGCTCGACCTGCGCGAGGGCGGCGGTCCGCTGGTCCTGCTGGACGACCACCGTACTCCCGGCGGCGCGCGTTTCCGACACCTGCCCGGCGGCGACGCGACTTTCCGACCGCATCCGCTGGAGCGTGGCCTGGGCGTCGCGCACCTCGGCCCGGCTCTGGTCCACCGCGCGTTCGGCGGCGGTCACGCCCGCCTTTGAACTTTCATACGCCGTGCGGGCCGATTCGTACCGCTGGGCCGACACGTCGCCCTGCCGGTAAAGGGTTTCATATCGTTTGAAATCGGCTTCGGTCCGGGAAAGTTCGGCCCGCGCCTGATCGGCTTTCGCCTGGCCGGTTTTGAGCGCGGCTTCGGCGCGGTTCACGTTCGCCGCCGCCGATTCGACGGCGGAAGACGTGGCGGCGAGGCCCGCTTCCGACTGGCTCACCTTCGCGTCGTTCGTTTTGACGGTAACGGGAATCGTGTCGCTCGCGACCTTCAACTGCGCCTCGGCAACCGCCAGTTTCGCTTCCGCCTGCCGGATGCGGAGCGCGAGGTCGGGATCTTCCAGAACCGCCAGCGTCTGTCCGACCTCGACGCGGTCGCCTTCCTTGACCCTGATTTCCTTGACCGTGGCTGAAATCCGGGCGGAAATCGGCGAGACATGTCCTTGAATCTGCGCGTTTTCGGTCGAAACGTGCGTCCGCGAAAACTGCCACCACCGCCAGCCGGCCACGGCGGCCACGACGAGCAGAACCAGTCCGACGAGTTGCGGCCACCGCCGCTTCGGTTTCGGCACGACGGGAATTTCGCCCGAGTCGCGCAGGTCGTCGAGATCGTCGAATTCGACCGTTTCGGTCGTGTTTTTTACGGTTCTATTTCCGGATTGCGCGTCCTTCATCGTTTTTCTTCTCCCGTCAAACCCGGATGCCCCGGATGAACAGCGCGACGCAGGCGGCGAGGTATTGTTCCGCGCCGTACTGCCGCTGCGACTTCCCGATGTGTCGCCGGAGCATTTCCGCCAGCAGCATTCCGGTAAACATGTCCACCGTCATCGGAAGGTCGAGGTCGTCCCTGACTTCGCCCCGCGCGACCGCCGCTTCGAGATAGGCGACCAGTTTGTCGCGCAGCGGCAGCGCCGACCGCTGAAGGACCCGGACCGCGTTTTCGGGATGCCGCTTGGCCTCGCCGATGAACATCCGGATCAGCGCTTCGTGCGTTTCAAGTACTTCGGCGTAAAGCCCCGCGAAGCGGAGCAGGTCGGTTTCCAGTACGCCGGTCCAGGTTTCTTCGCGTTCGAGCGTTTGCGCCTGCGTTTCGGTCAGCCGATGGACGACCGCCGACAGCAGGTGTTCCTTGGTCGGGAAGTGCCGGAACAGGGTCATTTCACTGACGCCCGCCGCTTTGGCGATTTCGCGGGTCGTCGCCCCGGCCAGCCCGTGCGCGGCGAAAATCTCTCCGGCGGCAACGACGAGCCGTTCGGCGGTGGCTTCCTTGTCCCGTTTCGGCGAATCTTTTTTAGTTGTGTGAGTGCTCACTAACATAAGCCGATTCTGAACCTCCGGCCGGGGAAGTGTCAACCGTTTCCCGGTCGGAAAACGGGCGATTCCGTTCCTTGAAACGTGCGCCGGGTATTCGAAACCACCGGTTTCGGTGTATTGATGCGTCACGCACCGAAAAAAAGGAGCTGCCGCCCATGTCCGGAAAGATTCCGCGTTCTTCCGAGAATGATTACACCCGCGAGATGGCCGAGGCGCGCCGTCGCTTTCTCGCCGAACAGACCGGCGCGTCACTTGAACACGTCGGCCGTTTTTCGGGCGATCCCGGCGCATTGCCGGGAAACATCGAGCATTTCATCGGCGTGGCCCAGATCCCCATCGGCGTCGCCGGACCGCTGCGGGTGAACGGGCAGTTCGCGCAGGGAATGTTTTATGTCCCGCTCGCGACGACCGAGGGGACGCTCGTGGCGAGTTACAACCGGGGGATGAAGCTGATTGACGCATCCGGCGGCGTGACCACGACGGTGCTGGACGACGCGATGCAGCGCGCGCCGTCGTTTCTGTTTCCGAGCGCGCGCGAGGCGCAGGCGTTCGGGCACTGGGTGCGCGAAAACTTCGATGAAATCAAACGGCGGGCGGAATCCACGACGCGCGTCGGGAAACTGCGCGACATCGAGCAGTACGCCGCGGGGCGCGTCCGGTTTCTGCGGTTCAACTACACGACGGGCGACGCCGCCGGGCAGAACATGGTCGGCAAGGCGACCAAGGCCGCCTGCGACTGGATTCGCGAGGTCTATCCGGGCATCGAGCGGTACTACCTCGAATCGAGTTTCGCGACCGACAAGAAAACCTCGCACGTCAACACGCTCCACACGCGCGGCAAGCGCGTCGTCGCCGAGGCGACCATTCCGGCGGCGCTGCTCGAATCGCTCGGGAAATCGAAACTCGCCGACCTGTTTCGCGCCCGCCTGGTGAGCAATCTCGGCGGCTTCATGGCGGGCGTCAACAACAACGGCGCGCACTCCGCGAACGCCCTCGCGGCCCTGTTCATCGCGACCGGGCAGGACGCCGCCAATATCGCGGAATCCTCGGCGGCGGCGGTGTTCGCCGAAATCACGCCGTCGGGCGATTACTACTATTCGATTACGATCCCGTCGCTCATCGTCGCGACCTACGGCGGGGGGACGGGACTGCCCACCCAGCGCGAATGTCTCGAACTGCTCGGCTGTTACGGTGAAGGGAAGGTCAACAAAATGGCGGAAATCGCGGCGGCGACGGTGCTGTGCGGCGAACTCTCGCTCGGCCTCGCCATGATCGCCGACGAGTGGGTGTCGAGCCACGAACAGTACGGCCGGAACCGGTGACCCGCTTTCCCCTCGCTGACGCTCGGGGTTCCATACCGATGGATGACGGTCACCGTTCGCGGACGGTATGGAAACCCGAGCGTCAGCGAGGGCGGGCGGCGCATCAACTCAGCCCGGCGTATGGAACCCCGAGCGTCAGCGAGGGAAAGCCGTTACAACGGTTCACCCTGGCCGTATTCCACATAATTCACCGCGCCCGCCACCGCCTCGGGCGTCCAGAGCCACCGGGTACTCCCGTGCCGGACCCACGGATGAATATTGCTCCCGATGAGTCCCCGTTCCCGCATCTTGCGGGTGGCATAGGCTTTGAAGGCCGTCATCATCGGCTCCGGCGGGCATTGCGCCGTCGCGACGATATGAACATGGTTGGTCCTGACCGCCAGCGCCGACAGGGTATACCCGCGATACCAGCAAACTTCCCGGATGGCGTCATCCACCGCTTCCCGGTGGGGCGCCGCCATCTCGAACGGCGGATGTTTTAACCGCTCGCGCTCCGCCGCCTCCCAGCGCGGGTTGGGCGGCAGAAGCGGCGTCCCGTAAATGTTGTATCCGTGCCGCTCGACCGAGCTGCGTTCATCGCCGTGGAGCCAGGTTCCGTAGGTCCGGAACGAGATGAGATAGGCGAGCGGATAGTCGAGAACGAAAAAGAGTTCACCCATAAAAAAATACCTCGGAAGGAAGTTGGGCGCTTTTCCTCGCCGACGCTCGGGGCATCCATCGGTATGGAACCCCGAGCGTCAGCGAGGGAAGGCCGTTTCCCTCCGGAGCATTTTTCGTGCCGGATTTGTAAACCTTTTACTGTGAAAGACTTCGCTGGATTTCCGCCGCGAGCGTGTCTTCCTGGTCGGGCAGAACCGTCCGCAGGTCGAGCACTACCCGGTCGTCCTCGATGCGGGTGATGATCGGCGGATCGGCGCGGCGGAGGCGTTCTTCAAGAAAAGCCGCCGGGAAGCCATCCACCTGAAGTGCCACCAGCGTCGTCGGCAGTTTGACGTGCGGGGCCGAGCCGCCGCCGACGAGCGAATCGCCGCGCACCAGCGTCACTTCGACGCCGACCGCCTCCCCGCCGAACATCCTCCGCAGCTTTTTCGCGAACCGCTCGGCGCGGGCGCGGGTGTCGGCGGGCGATTGCCGGAGCATCGCCAGCGCGGGAATTTCGTCGAAGGCCCGGTTGCGATAAAGCCGCAGCGTGGCTTCGAGTCCGGCGTAGACGAGTTTGTCCGCCCGCAGCATCCGCATCAGCGGATTGCGCCGGACGCGGTCTACCAGTTCCTTCCGTCCGGCGATGATGCCCGCCTGCGGACCGCCGAGCAGCTTGTCGCCGCTGAAGCAGACGATGTCCGCGCCGTCGGCGAGTGACCGCGCGGCGAACGGCTCGTCGTTCAACCCCTGCGCGCTCAAATCCTCGACCGCGCCGCTGCCGACATCCTCGAAAAAGACCAGTCCGCGCGCGCGGGCGAGCGCGGCGAGGTCGGCCACCGCCGGGCGTTCGGTAAAACCGAGCAGGCGGAAATTCGACGGATGTACCCGGACGATCATTTTCGTTTCCGGCCCGATGGCGGCTTCGTAATCGGCAAGGCGCGTCCGGTTCGTCGTACCGACTTCGCGCAGGCCGACGCCGCTTTTCCGCATCACATCGGGAATTCGGAAGCCGCCGCCGATTTCGACCAGTTCGCCGCGCGAAATCACCGCCTCGCCGCCGTTCCCGAGCGTGTCGAGAATGAGAAACACCGCCGCCGCGCAGTTGTTGACGACGACCGCCGCCTCCGCGCCGAGCAGATCGCGCAGCAACGATTCGCAGTGAATGTCGCGCTTGCCGCGTTTTCCGGTCGCCAGATCGAATTCGAGGTTGGAATAGCCCCGGCCCAGTTCGGCGATGGCCCGCGTCGCGGCGGCGGCGAGGGGCGCGCGCCCCAGATTGGTATGGAGCACCACGCCGGTCGCGTTGATGACCGGACGCAGTCCCGGCCGCGACGCCAGCCGTTCGGCGACGGCCCGCTCAATGTCCGCGAGCAGCGCGGCGGCATCGGTTTCGGGAAGCGCGGCCTCGCCACGCAGGGCGGCGAGCGCCTCGCGGACGGCATCCCGGACGGCGGCTCGGTCCACGTCGGGAAAGGCCCGTTTGTCGTGAAAAAACTTCAAAACCCGTTCAACGGACGGAATCCGGCGGAGATGCGCTCTGGAAGGTTCGGTCATGGCGTTGTTCCGTGACCCCCTCGCTGACGCTCGGGATTCCATACCGTCCGCGAACGGTTACGGTCATCCATCGGTATGGAACCCCGAGCGTCAGTGAGGGGAAATGTTCTTTCCTTCAGCATACCCGGACGCCGGGGCGTGACGCGAGCGTCCGGGCGGTGTTATGTTTCGTACGTTTCAGGCCAGTCTGACCGTCTTCATTCCCATTCGTCCGGCCCGCCTCCCGCGCCGGACCGTCTTCGAAATCATGTCGAACATCAAAGTCCTCACCAAACGCTTCAACCTGCCCGATTCCCAAAGCATTTCGACCTATCTCGCCAACGGCGGCTACCAGGGGCTGGAAAAGGCCCTCAAGGAAATGAAACCGACCGATGTCATCGAGGAGGTCAAGAAATCGGCCCTCCGCGGACGCGGCGGCGCGGGTTTCCCGACCGGGATGAAGTGGAGTTTCGTGCCGGTCACGTCGCCGAAGCCGAAGTACGTCGTGTGCAACGCCGATGAAAGCGAGCCGGGAACCTGCAAGGACCGCGAGTTGATGGAGCGCGACCCGCACCAGCTCGTCGAAGGGCTGCTCATCGCCGCCTACGCGCTGCTTTCGAAAAACGTCTTCATCTACATTCGCGGCGAATACTGGTATCTGATCGCGATTCTCGAAAAGGCCATCGCCGAGGCCCGCGCGAAGGGCTTTGTCGGCAAAAACATTCTCGGCACGGATTTCGAATGCGAAATCGTGGTGCATCCGGGGGCCGGGGCCTACATCTGCGGCGAGGAAACGGCGCTGCTCAACTCGCTCGAAGGCTATCGCGGACATCCGCGCATCAAGCCGCCGTTTCCGGCGGTGGCCGGCCTCTACGGCTGCCCGACGGTCGTCAACAACGTCGAAACCTTCACCGCCGTACCGCACATCATCGTCAACGGCGGCGAGTGGTATCAGAAGCTCGGCACGGAGAAATCCGGCGGGACGAAGATGTTTTCCGTCAGCGGACACGTCGTCCGGCCCGGAAACTACGAATTACAACTCGGATATCCGCTGAAAAAGCTCATTTATGAAGATTGCGGAGGTATCCGGAACGGCCGAAAGCTCAAGGCGGTGATTCCCGGCGGCTCGTCGGTGTACATCATGACGCCGGACGAAGTCGAAAATGCGACGCTCGACTACGACGGGATGGTGAAAGCCGGTTCGATGCTCGGTTCGGGCGGCGTGATCGTGATGGACGACACAACCGACATCTTCGAAACGACCTACAACCTGATTCACTTCTACAATCACGAGTCGTGCGGCTGGTGTACGCCGTGTCGCGAGGGCACCGACTGGCTGCTCAAGCTGTTCAAGAAAATTCATCGCGGCGAGGGCACGACCGAGGACCTCGACATGATCAAGCGGCTCTGCCCGAACATCGAGGGCCGGTCGCACTGCCCGCTTGGCGACGCCGCCGTCTGGCCGATTACCAGCGCGATGAAGAAATTCCCCGAAGAATTCGCGAAACACGTCCGCGCGGTCGGGTAATGGAGTGCGATGGAGCGCGCGCATCCTGCGCGCACTCCAACACGACTACCGGACGTCGAAGGCGATGTTCGACACGAGGCGACAGCCGTCGCAGCGGAAGTCGAAGTCGCCCCATCGCTTTTCAAGCAACCAGTCACCGCCACAGACGATACATTTCGTCGCCTTTTCGCCCGCCAGACTCCGCCCGTTGTATCGGAACAGGTAGTAGTAGGTCGGAACGCCGGTCAGCGTCTCGATTTTGGCCGCGAGCGCGCGTCCGATGGTTGAAAGCTGGCTGTCGGGCGAGGCCATCTGGCGTTTCTGGTGGCGTTCGGCGAGTCCGCTGAACCACAGGTCATCGCACGCCAGGTAGTCTTTTCGCCATCCGAGAAGGTCGTAATACTCGGCGTCGTCGTAGGTCGGCGGAATCCGGTAGAGCGGTACGGGATGGTGGCAGTCGCCGCACACGAGCGGAGAACATCTTCCGGCGAAAAGGTAGTAGGCTCCGGGTTTCCGGCAGCGGCAACTCGGCGGGAACGCCGTTTCCCGGCCCAGAACCGTCACTTGGAACGGCTCGACCCCGAGCGCCGCGAGTTTTTCGAGGCGGGCCGTGACGTATTTGTTGGCATGTTTTTTCGCCAGCGAGGTTCGCTCGGGCAGGATGAGAAACGCCCGCACGCCATCCGCCCGGGCAATCGTCGAAAGGTCGCGTCCGTAAAGCTGTCCGTGACTGCTCCAGGCTCTGAGGAGAAAATCAATTTCCTCGATGATGTCCGACTTGTTTTGCACGTTCCCGCACGGGAAAAAGACTTCCGCCAAATACATTTGAATGCTCCGGTTTGCGCGTTGGAAGCGCGCGCTCCATCACAGCACGTGTGATTTCTCAAAATAAACGGGACTGCACCGCAATAGGCGGGACTCATACCGAAATAAACGGGACTCGTACCAAAATAGGCGGGACTGTGGTATGCCTTGAGGCATGCCGAAGGGATTCGATTTC
>JBDRAL010000064.1:0-12963 GCA_039793685.1 Blastocatellia bacterium NZW_1522 | reverse complement strand
GCCGTAAAACTCGACCGAATTGGCCGAAACGCGGATCGGAACTTCCGAGCCGTTGACGTACATCTTCAAATTCGCGTCAACCGCGCTCGGGTTCAAACCGGCACCGACAAGCGCCGAGCGGGAAACGTTCTGCCAGCCGGTCGTACGGACGCCGAGTTTGACCGCCGGTCCGGCGGCGAGCGTCTGCTGGAAGGCGCTCGACTTGCCCGACTTGGCGGCGGTTTGAACCGTCGCGCTTTCGGCGATGGCACGGTTGAGTTCCATCGGATCGGCGGAATTGAGCGATTTTGTGGTTTGCGAACCGAAAACCGGGTTGTTGCGACCGAGCAGGGGCGCGTTGCGGAGCGATTCCGGCATCGGTTCTTTTGACGTTTTGAGTTCGAACGGCCCGTTCCACGAACTCTTGCCGTTCAGATCAATGTCTTCCAGCCAGTAGGAAACCGTTGTCCCGGCCTTTCCGCGCGTGATTGCGCCGTCGCGCCACGTGTAGCGGTTTCCGGCGGTGAGCGTCGTTCCGGCCATGAGGGCGCTTCCGGCGACGAGTCCGTTGCCGGTGACGAGTTCACGCTTGCCGTTGACCTCGCGCCAGACGCGGAAGCCGAGGTTGTCGGCTTCAAAACCGGTGTTCCAGCTCAGGCCGACTTCGCCGTTCGAATAGGAAACCGCCTCGAAGTTTTGAAGTTTGACTTCGGTCAGAACCGGCGGTGTGCAATCCGAGCCGGGTGAAACGCCGGGAATGGAAGTGCGAGTGATGGTGGTGGAATTGCACGTCCCGCTCGTTCCGCTCTGGGCATCGAACTGGAGACCGTCCGTGCCGGCGTTCGAGGAAGGGCCGGTTTGTCCGAAAAGACCGCCATTGGCGTTGGTCGTCGCGGTGACGAGGCTGTTGAGAAGCGAAACGCCGCCGCCGCCGCCGCCGCCCGCGCCGTGGGGGTTGTTGGTCCCGATGAAGTTGTTGAAGCCGTCGCCACCCCGAACGTTGATGGTCAGCGTGTGGGTGCTGGCGCTTCTGGCGGTCAGGAGAACCGTGCCGCCCGCGCCGCCGCCGCCGCTTCCGTCATTGGCTGGAGTGATGTTGGTAAGGTAGGCCGTGGGATAGTTGTAGGGAATCGGCGTGCTGCCGGTGACGCCCCGGCCCGCGCCGTTGGCGTTGATCGTCCCCGTTCCGGCGATGCTGTCGCAGCGCACCAGTACGATGCCCCCGCCCGTGCCGCCGCCGCTCTGGTTGCCGCTGCTGTTGTTGCGCGTTCCCGCGCCGCCGCCGCCGCCCATGAACACCCGATTGACGGAATTGGAAAGGGAAGCTCCGCCGAAGCCGCCGCCCTGGGTCTGCGAACTCCAGCAATTCCCGCCGCGTCCGCCAAAGCCGCAGTTGCCGCCGCCGCCGCCGCCGGAATTCTGGTCATTTGAACCCGGATTCGAGTCGTTTCCGCCGCCGCCCGCGTTCCCCGGCGCGCCCCGCCCGCGACTCCCGGACGGATAACCTTCAACGCCGGTATCGATCACCGTGTTGGCGTCCGGGTTGTACACGAACCGGGGCGTTCCAACGATGCCTTCGCCCTTGTTGGCATGGACGGCGTTGCTTGCGGAACTGCGGTACGTCGGACTACTGATGGTTCCGTCGCCCCCGTTCCCCTGGCCGCCGCCGCCGCGAAATCCACGGCCGCTGACGTCAATTAACCCGTTGACCGGCGAGCCGGAAACGGTCCGGGTGAAGGACAGAACGCTTTGAACATCCATCGCGAGAACGCCCCCGGTGGAGCCGTCCCACGCCGCGCAGGTCAGGCTCGACGGAAAGGCGCCGCCCGCCGGTGTTCCCGAACCGACGCCGACGCTGCCGTACTGCGGGACGCGGATCACCTGGTAGGTTCGCTGTCCCGCCGTTCCGAAAGCCGCCTGCGTGTAGTTGTTGACCAGCCCGTTTCCGGTCCCCGTGCTCTGGATGGTGACGGTGAGGGGAAACGTGTTCGGGGCGGACGACACGGCCGTGACCCGAACGTATTCATACAGCCCCGCGCTCGGTCCGGGAGATGCGGCCAGAGCGGAATTGCCGTTCGCGCCGTCGTTCCACCCGCTGTTGGTCGGGTTGTTGGCGGCGGTCCCGTCACCGTACGTTCCGGTGGGTGAACCGCCACCCGGCGCGGCGGTCCCGTTGGCGAAAAAGGCCCCCGGCGGATCGTCGGTGGTGGTGATGTCGGCGAACTGCATCTGGATGACCAGCAGAAGGTCGCCTGCCGCGATGTCGGAAGTCGGAATCGTGTCGCCGTAACTGGTCCCGGAACGACGGCTGGCGAGAACGATGCTGTTGGAACCCGCCGTGACCGAGGCATTCGGGACGAAGTAACTGTTGACGATTCCGGACAGTCCCCCGGTCGGACTCCCATCACGTCCCGCTCCCGCCGGTGTTCCGCACCCGACCTGCGAGAGGGCGGACTGCGAAACCCCGAAGGTCATCCAGACCGCGAGAAAGAGACAGAACGCCTTGGGGAAATGTTTGAGAAAATTCCTGGATTGAACCCGTTTTGCGCTCCCCGAATGGGAGAAAATTGACCGAGACATGTGCCGTGCGTGGTTCCTTGTTCGAGATGCTTCTGGAATGTGCGGAAATTCCATCGGTTGACTTGGAACGCAACGTTAGGGTGAAAATGTTGCGGAAAAATTGCCATTCCGGCTGGATTTTCCTGATTTTGAAAAGGAGTGAACTTCCGGATCACGAAACCGAACGTCCGGAAGTGGTGACTGGCTCATCCCGGAAGGAATCCGGGCAACGGAAAAAACGCACCCCGAGGGATGCGTTTGGCCGAAACAAATTGCCCGAAAAATGGCTGAATAAAGCTGATCTTTAGCCGTGGGAGCGTTACCGACTGGCGCGGGTCAACCGGTCGCGCAATCCCGCCCACGCAGGGGCGTCCGGGACGTTTTCAATGACAATGTCGGTCGCCCCGGCATCGTCGAGGGTGTGAAGCGTCCCGTAGATTTGCTCGGCGTAACCCGCCGGGTTGTCCGGCAACGACCGCCAAAAACCCGAATCTTCAGGCGGAATTTCTCCGCCGATCGCGATGCAGGCTGCCCGGCGGCCTTCCATTTTGTTCAATTCGGAAAAAAGCGAAATCAGCCGATTCCGGTCGCCGTTTCTCACCAGATGGACACGCGCGCGCGGCGCGTAGTGGCGGAAATGCTGGCCCGGAGAAGGATGAAGGATGAAGGATGAAGGATGAAGTTCGGGCTTTTCGGCGGATTCGGGGAGGGAAACCGGGCCGATGAGGGCTTCGAGGTCGGCGCGGGTGATCATTCCGGCGCGCCAGAGCGTCGGTGGGTCGGTGGTCAGGTCGAGGACGGTGGATTCGATGCCGACCGAGGTCGGGCCACCGTCAACGATGGCCGCGATGCGTCCGCCGAGGCTTTTTTGAACGTGCGCGGCCGTCGTCGGCGAAATTTCGGTAAAACGATTCGCGCTTGGCGCGGCCACGGGCACGCCCGCCGCGCGGATGAGCGCCCGCGCGACCGGGTGCGCGGGCATGCGGACGCCGACCGACGGCCCACCCGCCGTCACCGCCGCCGGAACGGCATCGGTTTTCGGAAGAATCAGGGTCAACGGGCCGGGGAAGTACGTTTCGGCTAAAACTTTTGCCTTATCGGGGAATTCCGCCGCCACGAGCGGAAGCTGTTCCAGATCGGCGATATGAACGATGAGCGGATTCGTCGCCGGACGCCCTTTCGCCGCGAAAATTTCGGCCACCGCCGCCGCGTCGAGGGCGTTCGCGCCCAACCCGTAGACCGTTTCCGTCGGGAAGGCCACCGTTTTCCCCGCGCGCAGCATTGCGCCCGCCCGTTCAATCGCCGTAGCATCGGGACGTTCCCGATCAACCGTGATGATTTCGGTCGCCATTCCTCCCGACCGGTTTTCATCCTTCATCCTTCATCCCTCATCCTTCAATTTGTATGCTTGCGCTCCAATTCAACGATCAGCAACTCCGGTTGAACGACGTTCAAAAACCCGAAATGCCGGGTGAAGCCGTTGTCCGCGTCACCCGCGCGGGCATCTGCGCGACCGACGTGGCGATTACCGCCGGGTACGCCGGTTTCCAAGGGACGCTCGGCCATGAATTCGTCGGGGTCGTCGAGTCCTCGCCCGAACCGGAATGGGTCGGGAAGCGGGTCGTCGGCGACATCAACGTCGGCTGCGGCGTCTGCGACGACTGCCTGCGCGACGGCCACCATTGCGAAGCGCGGGACGTGCTGGGAATCGTCCGCCGCAACGGAGCGTTCGCCGAATATCTGTCGCTGCCGGTCCGCAATCTCCGCATCGTGCCGGATTCCGTGACCGACCGGGAAGCGGTTTTCGCCGAACCCCTCGCCGCCGCCTGCCGGATTCTCGATCAGGTCAGGATTTCCAGAAATCAGGAAGTGGTCGTGTTCGGCGACGGCAAACTCGGACAACTCATCGCCCAGGTTCTGCTCGCCGACGGGTTGCGTCCGGTGCTGGTCGGTCGGCATCTCGACAAGCTCGCGGTCGCCGAATCGGTCGGCATCGCGGTTTGCCGGATTGAAGAATTTGAAAACGACCCAAAATCGCGTCAGTCGGCGGATGTGGTGGTCGAGGCAACCGGGCAGGCCGCCGGGTTCGGCGCGGCAATGCGGACGGTCCGGCCGCGCGGAACGGTTGTTTTGAAGTCAACTTTTCACGGCGAATGGAAAATGCGCGCCGAAGACCTCGTCGTTCCGGAAATCACCATCGTCGGGTCTCGGTGCGGCAGCATGGACGCCGCCCTCGACCTGCTCGAACGCCGGGCGGTGGTCCTTGATCCGCTCGTTTCCGCCGAATATCCGCTGGACGCGGGGATCGCCGCCTTCGAAAAGGCGACCACTCGCGGCACGCTCAAGGTTCAACTTGTCATGAATGCGGAATCTCGAATGCGGAATGCGGAATGAATTTTTCCGGACGCGACGGGATTGATTCCTCACCATCGGTTTTTCGCCCATCCTGTTGGATTCCGCATTCTTCACCATGATGAGAAGCGCATACCGCAGCACCGGCATCATCGTTCCTGAACTGGCTGAGGTTTACCGGCTCGGACACGTCATCGACACCGAGCGGTATTTCCTTTATTCGACCGTCGTCCAACCCTCCACTGGAACGGTCGATACGCTCGTTTTTCTTGAAAAGGAAGTTGAGGGCACGGGCGGTGACAGTTCGGCGATTGACGCGCTGCTGGCCGTCACCACTCGCCGCACCCTTTGGGCGCGTGATCTGTCGGCGACCTGCCGGATTCCGTGGCTGACCGATAATCGACGTTTCTGGAAAAAGGAAATCGCGATTTGTTTTGAAACCGAAGCGCTGGCCTTTTTGCAGCGCCGCGTTGGCGTCTGGAGGGAAGTACTTTCCGGAAAAGCCCCGGAACTGGTCAACGCCGTCGAAACGGCCTTTTTTGAAACGGCGGTGAAGTTCGAACCCGATCTGCTGGAGTGGCTCCATCGGAGTACGTTGAGCTGGCTGCGCCGACTGGTCGAGGATGAGATCGGTTTCGATGCCGCGGCCGAACTTTCTCATGAGGATTGGGCGACGCGGTGCGAGCAGTTCGCGGTCAATGACCGGCCACGGCGACTTGAACTGAAAGCCGTGGCGGTGGACCTGCTCTACGGCTACACGAAACGGCTGGCTCAACTCTCCACCGCCGAACTCAGGCTGACCCACGCGGAAACCGTCGATGACATTCGCGCGCTTCTGAAGGCCCGCGTCACGGCCGATCCCGCTCCGGTGGTGTTGCCGCGTCAAATTCCGCAGTACACCTTTATGGAGGCGCGCAATCTGGCGGTGGCCATCGCGGACGGGCCGACCCGTCAGAACTGGCGGGAGCGGCTCGACGAGGCGACACTCGAACACGTCATGCCGAAGCAGCCGGTCAAGGTCCGGCTGGCGGGAATGGATACCGTCAATGGCCCCGACGACCTGCGCGAAACCTACCGGGCGATGTCGGCCCAGTTGCGGGCATTCGACCTTTCAACGGTACTTTTGCTGCACGTCGCGATTGAGCTGGTGCTTTCGAATCCCGGAAAGCCGGTTCTGGTGGACGACCTGATCCGGGCGGTCGGCTGGTCGCCGCGTTCGTCCGCCGAACGGACCGCCATGCGCGAGCAGATCTGGGAATGGGTGCAGGCCTTTGACGCAATGGCGGTTCACGGACGGCGACCGGGTGTATACGTCGATCCGGTGACGAAAAAATCGCTCGATCTGACCTCGGAAGACGCGCTCGTCCGGGTCATCGGGAAACGGTTCGAGGCGGGCAGGCCGGGAGCGCCGCCGGTGGAAATCACCCTCGTCGCCGGGCCGTGGCTGGATGCCTTCCGGGGCAATTCCGGAGTGCTGCAACATTTCGGGGACATTCGAAAAATCGCCGAAATCGCGGGCGGGAAGCCGAGCGGCGCGTGGGCGCGGAGCATTGGGCTGGCGCTCAATCAGTTGTGGCGCGAGCGCGCGAATCGGGCGGAAGTACTTCCCGTGGAATCGGGCATCGGCGACCGCCTCAGCCAGCGTTTCACGGCCATGTTTCCACCCTTTACCCGTCTGGAATTGCTGAACATGTTCCGCGCCGAGCCGTGGGTCGAGGACGTACTGGCGGGTGACAAACCGGGACGGGCGCGGGAGTACTGGGACGGGGCCATCCGCAAACTCCGCTCCGCCGGCGTCATCGGCCATTACGCGGAAACGCCTTCCCGCCTCACCGGACGACGCAAGGGCTGGCAGGAGACCTGGCTGCACGAGGACCGGCTCGACATCCGGCCCAAGGAGACGGCTGTTCGTGCCATTGCCGCGTTGGGGAAAATCGGTTTTGGACGCGCGTCGCGAAAAACCGTCTGAATCCTCCGAAACTCCCCGGTTAAAAACGTCCGCAACCTACGCGAAACCGGTGGAAAGAGACTGTTAAGTCCTTTTCCTTCAATCCTTTTATGAATCAATGACGCAGTCGTGAAATGCGGGTGCCCATCTGTACAAGCGTCAGTTTTTGTACATAGTGTGCGTCAAACGAACTTCCCCCCGGATGTCGAAACCGTTCCCGCGGAGGTCCAGCTCCAACCTCGAAGGCGACTCCTCCTCGCCTTTGTCCCCATCCTCCATTGATGACCTCATAACATTATTGATTTATCCCCTGACCGAGTTTGAACTGCGCCCGTAAAAATGCCTCTCTCGGCCAAGTTTCACTCGGTTGCCTGTCCCCGACCCTCCCCTGGGGACAGGCTTTTTCTTTTTTTCAGTAGCCAGTAGCCAGTAGCCAGCCGTCAGTGGCCAGAAGGCAGTTGACAGCCGTCAGGCGGGGAAGACAATCCCTTACTGACCACTGACCACTGACCACTGACCACTGACCACTGACCACTGACCACTGACCACTGGCGGCTGGCGGCTGGCGGCTGGATTGGTTTCAAAACCCGGAAAGGCGGACGGAGACAGCCCCGGTCTCTGTGGTAGAGTCGCCATCGTTCACCTTTTTCTATTTTTCGCGCGGGCTTCGCGCACTTTCGCCGCCTGCGGGCGGTCCGGGGAAGGAACGATGGCGACCGGCAGTACTCTTTCGCTCACGCGAACAAAGCCCGATTTCTCCGCTCTGGGGATGGCCTGTATCGCGCACTTCGTCAACGATGCCTATTCGAGTTTCATTTATCCGCTGTTGCCGCTGATGACGTTGCACCTGCACCTTTCGGCGGCGCAGGCGTTCTGGCTGATTCCGATCTACGCCCTGTTCTCGAATTTTCTCCAGCCGGTCTACGGCATGATTTCCGACCGCTGGCTGCGGCGCGGGTTCGCCCTGTTCGGGCCGCTCGTGTCGGCGGTGTTTCTTTCGGCCATCGGGTTGTCGAATTCCTACTTCGCGTTGGTGATGGTGCTGGTTCTCGGCGGCATCGGCGTCGGGATGTTTCACCCGCAGGCGGCGGCCATCGCGGCGACAGCCAGCGGGCCGAAGCGCCGCATCGGAATGTCGGTTTTTTCCGCCGCGGGGACCATTGGGGTGGCGCTTGGACCGTTTCTGGTCACGCGGGTCATCGAGCGGAACGGCCTCCCGAGTACGATGTGGCTCGCCGTCGGCGGCGTGATGGCCGTGGCGTTTCTTTTCTTCTTCCTTCCTGAAATCGAAAAACCGTCAGCCGCGACGATCAAGGCGAACCGCGAGTCCGGCGGACTGATGAAGGCCCTGCAACTGGCGAGCGGTCCGCTGATGCTGCTTTACGTCATTACCGTGGTCCGGGCCGGAATGCAGATGCTGGTCAACAGTTACTATCCGTTCGTGTTGAAGGAACAGGGGGCGTCGCTCGGTCAGATCGGGGACGCACTGACGATTTTTCTGTTCGCGGGCGGCCTCGGCGGGCTTTCCGGCGGTTTCGTCGCCGAACGCTTCGGCGGACGCGCCGTGACGATCTGGTCCGGCGTCATCACCGGCCCGTTGCTGGCGGTGGCGTTCATGTTCGACGGCGGGACGGGCCTCGCGCTGCTCGCGGCGGGCGGTTTCGCGCTTGGCTCGACGATTCCGGTCAACGTCGCGATGGCGCAGGAACTCGTGCCGCAGCAGACGGCCACGGTTTCCGCGCTGATGATGGGCTTCGCCTGGGGCATCGGCTCGCTCGCTCCGCGTCTGTTCGAACCCATCGCGATGCACGTTTCCGGCGGTTTCAAGACCGTGATGATCGGTGCGGCGGTGGTGACGTTTTTCAGTACCGCGCTGGCGTTTTTCCTCCCGCGCGACGGCTTCGCGTTCCATGAAAAACGGGAAGCGCTGGCCGAACCCGAACCGGCGATGGCTGCCGGAGACTGAAATGAAGGATGAAGGCGGAGGGATGAAGGATGAACTTTCCTTCCTTCGTCTTTTTCAGATTCCGAAATCCAATGAAAAAAATTGTTTCGTTCGTTCTGATTGCGGGATGGGTGATCCTTTCCCAGTTTCCGGCCTTCGCGTGGAACAAGGCCGGGCACATGGTCACGGGCAGCATCGCCTACGCGGTGATGAAGAAGGAGCATCCGAAGGAACTCGCGAAGGTCGTCGCGTTGCTGAAGACGCACCCGCAGTACGACGCGTTGTGGAAGGAGCCGCTCGAAATCATCAAGCCGGAGGACCGCGACGAGGCGCTCTTCATGTTCGCCGCGCGGTGGGCGGACGACGCCCGGCCGTTCCCGCAGTACCACCACGACAAATGGCACTACGTCAACGTGCCGTTCATCCCGCCGGGGCAGCCTGATTCGGTCAAGCCGCCCGAATCGCCGAAGGAAAGCATCCTGACGGCCTTCGTGGAAAATCTGGCGGTGGTGAAGAACCCGAACGCCAAGGATTACGAAAAGGCGGTCGCCCTGTGCTGGCTGTTCCACCTCGTCGGCGACGGCCACCAGCCGCTGCATGCCGCGACGCTCTTCACGACGGTTTACAAGGAAGGCGACCGAGGCGGAAATCTGTTTTATGTGAAAGCGCCGGGCGCGCCCGAAACCATCAATCTTCATTACCTCTGGGATGGCCTGGTGCAGGGCAGCGACAAGATTCAGGATGCCCGCAACCGCGCGACCGAACTCCGGTTGCGGCCCGAATTTCAGAAAAAGAAGCTGAAGGAGCTTTCCGACCGGAAGTTCGATGATTGGGTGATGGTCGAAAGCAGCCGGCTCGGCAAGGAAGTGGCCTACCGGAACGGCGAGTTGAAGGGAAGCGCTGACAAAACCGCCGGAGTCGAACTGCCGTCCGATTACCTTCCAAAAGCCAAGGCGGTCGCCGAACGGCGGCTAGTGCTGGCGAGTTACCGGCTTTCCGACGTTTTGGCGGAAGCCGTGAAGTAATGGGACCGTGGCCCGGCCCTCAAGGACCGGGCTATCCCCCGGAAGCTCCGTAAACGGAGCTAACGCCAAAGAAATCAATATTTTAGCTTTATCTTTGTCTTTGAAAATTTAAAACGGCAATTACGGTGGTTTTGAAATTGCACCGAACAGGCGCGGATGCGCCGTCAGACAATAGCCCCAACCGTGAGGGTGGGGTGGCGTTTGAGGCAATTTCAAAGCGTCGAAGACGCGGCACACACCAGTGAATGGAGAATTGACAGTGGACAATTGACAATTGGCAATCAAATTCCGGCTCACTGTCCATTGTGCATTGTCAATTGTCCATTTTTCCTGTGTCGCCGCGTTGCGGCTCGGCATTCCGCCGCTTGTGACCCCACCCTCACGGGTGGGGCTATTACCTACCGGCGCATTCGCGCCTTTTTATTACCGGTTCAATTTTTCAAAAACCATAACGGAGCTAAAGTATTGGAAATCAATCTCTTAGCCTCGTTCACGAGGCTTGTATCCAGGTAGCCCTGTCCTTGAGGGCAGGGCGAAGCGGCGGATGGACCTTTACGAATTTTCTTCTCCCCGCTTCCCGTTTTTCGCGGGTTGTCGTAGGGTTACGGGCTTCCGCGCCGGACAGGTGCGGAGGCCCGTCGTCGTTCGGCGCGGATTTCAGCCAGAAAACCGAATTTTTTCGAAGGAATTTGATTCCAGATGTCCGATTTGAAACTGCCTTCCCGAAGTGAAGACTACAACGAGTGGTACAACCAACTGGTTTTGCGCGCCGAACTGGCCGACTACGCGCCGGTGCGCGGGTGCATGATCGTCCGACCGTACGGCTGGGCGCTCTGGGAAAACTGCCAGGGCGCGCTCGACCGCCGCTTCAAGGCGACCGGTCACGTCAACGCCGCCTTTCCGATGCTGATCCCCAAGAGTTTCCTTGAAAAGGAAGCCAAGCACGTCGAGGGATTCGCCCCGGAACTGGCCGTCGTGACCATCGGCGGCGGGAAGGAACTGGAAGAGCCGCTCGTGGTGCGTCCGACGTCGGAAACCGTCATCGGACACGCCTACGCGAAGTGGATTCAGTCGTACCGCGACCTGCCGGTCCTCATCAACCAGTGGTGCAGCGTCGTCCGGTGGGAACTCCGGACCAAACTGTTCCTGCGGACGCTCGAATTTTTCTGGCAGGAAGGCCACACGGCCCACGCGACCTATGAGGAAGCCGAAGCGGAAACCCGGCAGATGCTCGACGTGTACACTGATTTCGCGGTGAACGAGGCGGCGATTCCGGTCATTCCGGGAATCAAGTCCGACGCCGAGCGGTTCGCGGGTGCGGACAAGACCTATTCCATCGAGGCCATGATGGGCGACGGCAAGGCGCTTCAGTCGGGTACGTCGCACAATCTCGGCCAGAATTTCGCCAAGGCCTTCGACATCAAATATTTGGACAAGGAAGGCAAGCTCCAGCACTGCTGGACGACCTCGTGGGGACTTTCAACCCGCATGGTCGGGGCGATCATCATGGTCCACGGCGACGATCAGGGCCTCGTGCTGCCGCCCCGCCTCGCGCCGTTCCAGATCGTCATCGTTCCGATTTTCAAGAACGACGACGAAAAGGCGAAGGTGATGGAGGTCGTGAAGCAGATGCGGCAGGAACTCGTGAACGCCGACATCCGCGTCAAGGTAGACGAACGCGACGGGCTGACGCCGGGTTTCCGGTTCAACGACTGGGAAATGCGCGGCGTGCCGCTCCGGATGGAAGTCGGTCCGAAGGACGTCGAGAAGGGAACGGTCGTCCTCGCGCGGCGCGACAAGCCGGGCAAGGAAGGCAAGACGTTCGTTTCGCGCGACAACATCGCGGTCACGGTCGGCGAGCTTTTAAAGGAAATTCAGGCTTCGCTGCTTGCCAAGGCGACGGCGTTCCGCGACGCCAACACCTTTGACGTCAAGAATTACGACGAGTTCAAGGAAGCCGTCGAAAAGGGTTTCGCCCGCGCGTGGTGGTGCGAGGACAACGAACTCGAACAGAAGATCAAGGAAGAAACCAAGGCGACCGTCCGCTGTATTCCGCTCGAACAGCCGGGCGGGGAAGGCGTCTGCTTCCACACCGGACGCCCGGCCAAACGGCAGGCGATTTTCGCCCGCGCTTACTGAAACAATCCACCTACAATCTGACGCGCCGTGTGACACTTCAAAAAAGTGTTACACGGCGCGCCTGTTTTTTTGAGTGCCCGTCTAAGGTTGAGCGCAATCGAAAATGCTCAAATCGGGGAGTGGTAAGCATGAAAAAGATATGGTCCTGGGTCTTCCTGTGCCTGATTCTGGGGAGTTGGGGAGGCGTTTTGCCTGAAAATGGAAAGGTTATGGGGCAGGAACCCGTCGGTCGATTGAAAGGGAAAATAAAGAACGGGAGCTATCTCTTTCCGCATAAAAAGCTCCGCGTTCAGGCTCCGGAACTTCTTTTCGGCCCGAAAGTTCGGGATGAGGCTTACAACAAATTCACTCAGGTGATCTTTACCGACGACATTGGTAACTTTTTTCGGGTGGTGACGATAGACAACCCGGATGGACAGTTTACCCTTGAGAATTCACTGAGTGTGATGAAGGAAATCCGGGAAAAAACTGAGATACGGACTCCCCGAGGGAGGGAGTTGCGGGTTATTGACAATGAACGGGAAGGGGCTGAAGTGGTGATTACAACCGTCATCAAGGATGCTCAGGGAAAACCATGGATGGAGTCGAAAAAGCCCGATCTTCTCACTGCGAATGCGATTTTTGAATTGCCGGAACAAAAATTGATCGTCCACGCCGTGGTTGGAGGCATGGTTCTCGATCATTCCAAGGATGATGAGACCATCCCAAAGTTGAAACAGCAATTGGAGGCTTTTCTTTCCGGAATTACGCCCAATCCAGAGTAAGTCGTCTCCCTGGCGTTCAAGAACCTCGGCGGTTTCCACTGCGTCCCACCGGAAAATCGGCGGGACGTTTTTCATTTGTGCGGTCTTGAACAGTTCACGCCAAGTCTATGGATATACTCGGCTTTTCTCACATCCAGAGGCGCTGAACCCTCCGTAGTGTCCCGTGTTGCAGCGCGTCCCCCGGAAATTCCCCCGCGGTTTTAAGGAGTAGATATGTCGGACGTATCCCCAGTGGATCAGGGTAAACGTACG
>JBDRAL010000063.1:0-6382 GCA_039793685.1 Blastocatellia bacterium NZW_1522 | reverse complement strand
TTTCGTCGGCCGGCATCGAGACAAAGGAAATTTCGCGCGGAACCCATTTCGTGATCCGGTAGGTCCTCACGCCATCGACTTCGGATTCCAGAACCCAGGCTTCTTCGTTGTAGCCGACGCTCACGTTTCGAACGATGCCCTCTTCGATGCGGAGAGCGAGCGCGGCCTCGTCAGAGGCGAGACGCACCTGGGCTTTGCATTTGCCGTTTTCGATCCAGGCCCGTTCGATGACACCGACGAGGTCCTCGGAGTCGTGATTGCGCAAAACAGCGCCGGTCGCCTGGAGATAGGCAAGATCCACAGCGTCCTCGCTGTGATCCAAAATTTCGTAGTAGTAAGAATCGGTCCACCAGCTATAGCGCCGAATCGGCGTATCGGACGAAAACGACAGTTCGAACACAAGATTCGGCGTTGCCGCCGCTTCGCTTGCCCGGACCGAGCGAATGCTTCCCGCCACGATTTGCGCGTCTCGGCGGAACATGATGGGGTTGTTTTGGGCGTCGAAGCCGATGCGGTTTTCACGATTCATGGTCATGGCGTACCGGATTGTGCGGGATTCCCGTCGGGCACGTTTTGGGTGTCCGTCGAGAGTGCCGCCGGAGCGGATTTTGGGGCTGCAAGTGGAACGTTTTTCGAAGCGAAAAGCTCGATTTCGCGCTCGCGGGTCGCGGCGATTTCCTCGACGTCGTAGCCGCGTTTCGCCACTTCGTCAGTGATTGTCGAAAGTCCGTTGTGAATTGCCGTGATCGCCGCGTTGACCTCGTCCACCGGGTTGACGTAGTCCCAGCCGCGCGGGCGCCAGACCGGCATCCGGGCGGCGGCGAGTTTGCGCGGGGCAAGCTGAATTTTTCCGGAAAGGACGGCCTCGGGGAACCACGCCTCGTAAACCGGATCGCACAGGTGATCGATCAGGTGCTGCTGGCAGGCCCGCCACACATCACGCTCGGTTTGTTTTCCGGCGCGGATGCTCGAAAAATTCACACCTTTGAGGTCACCGGTCAGGGCCTCGTATGAGACACCCATTCCGGCGGCGATCCCATGCAAAACGGCAACAATGAATTTGTCGTATCCGGAATTCGGGTGATCCCAGTTGAGCGCCTGGATTTCGACGCCCGGCGGCAGCTCGATGAGCTGGCCGGCGGCGACTTTGGCGAGCAACTTGCCGTCTTTCTGGTCGTCGTCGAGGTCGGGTGTCGCCTTGCGGTACGCGCCCATCTTTGAAGCACCGATCCGGGCCGCGACCAGCTCGGCCTCTTCGTATGCGCCCAACATCCTGAGCCGCATCATCGCCGTGTGAAGCCAGGGAACGCCCCGAACAGCGGATTCCGACTCCGGGACAAACAGGTGGACCATCTGCTCCGCCGGAACGCGCGTGCGCTGCACCGACCGTTCCTCGCGCATCGCAAACCGCAAATCGTTCGGATGGGTCAGCCAGTAGGCAACCGTCCGGTCGTCCGAGTCGATTTCGACACCCATCACGACCCGGTTGCCGTTCGAAAGCCTGACGTTGTGAGATTCGTCGAGGGCATCCGCTCCGTGCAATTTGAGCGCAAATCCGAAATCGTTTTTGCTCGTCGGGACGAGTTCAATCAGCGATTCGCCTTCGGTGGCCATTTTCCCGACCGCCAGCCGGCACACGTCCAGAAATGTCATCCGACCGTTCAGGGAAGCGTTTTTTTTCTTTCCCCATTCCCACCAGGCGTTTTCGACCGCGCGATTCGTTGCCGAGTCGAGTTTTCCGGCTGACGTTTCGGCTTTGACCTGCAATGTCAAACCGGTCCCGACCACGTTGTCCTGGACGAGCCGGATAAATTGCTTCACGTAGTCATTGTTCCGGGCCAGCCATCGCGACCGGTGGCGCAGTTGCCGGAGCGACGCCTGTTGCTCGGATTCGAGAATTGACGTGTAAAGCGGCCAGTCGGCGGTGATCCGGTTTGAGCGCGACGCCACGAACGACCGGTAGGCATCCACATTCGGATCGGCGGCAATCCGGTTGCCGAGGTTGCGGAAAAACGACGCGAATGCGGTCCGGAGGCTCACAGATCACCTCCGTCAAAAACGAAATCAATCGACCGCATCACCCCGCCGCCCTGTTTGTTTCGAAGAGCCGCTTTTTCGGCTGCAACCAGCGCCGCGTAGTGATTGCGCAGCGCAATCAAATCCTTGATCGGGTAGCGGCGGAGCTGGCGACCGTTGATCGTGTATTCTAAGACGTCCGCCGAGGCCTTCCCGGCAATCACCGCGTCGAGCGCGTCGAGGTTTCTCTCGTTCTGCGTGCGCGGGTCGAAGGTGTCCGCCGCCGACAAAAGCTTTTTCACCGTCAAGAATCCCTGGTCGGCAAGGAAGGTCTCGGCGCCCTTCGACACGACCGCCTGCCAGGCGTAGCGGCCGGCAGACAGGGTGTCGGACTCGGTCGCCGTAATCGTCACGTCGTAATCCGTGCCGTTCGCGGTGGCCGTGACGTCGAGTTTGTCGTTGGCGGAGCGCAGGGCGTAGACGAGCGTCCACTCGCCCGCCGGATACTCCGGGAGCGATTTGGTCCATTTGGCAGTTGTACCTGCGGTGAGTTCAGTCGGCTCTGGCATACCGCGAGCCTATTGAGGCCAGCGCGGGCACGCGGAGGGTGTCACCAATCCTGCGAGGAGTACGGGTCAAAACCGCCCTGGTCGAGCGGATCCCAGTTTTTGGATTTTGGCTGGGCAGGCGGAGTCTGGACCGGCGCGAGGTCCTCGGATTCATCCGGCAAGGGAAGGATTCTCGACCGAATCCGCTCAAAATTCGGGTGAACGATGTGGAGCGCGGCGAGGCTATAAACGAATGTGTCGAGGGCCTCGGTCCGGGCGCCGCTCCGGATTTTTTGCCATCGACGAGACGGCTGTCCTCGATGCCACTGCGTCACCGGCTTTTCGGAACGGAGTTGTTTGAAGTACTCCTCTTTGACCGACAACGGGAAATGGACGTAGCCGGGGCCTGGCTCAGTGATGGCGAGCATCGAAACGATTTTGTCTTTGATGCCTTCCGTCCCGACCATATAGAACGGAAATCGGTTGTCCCCGGAACGCGATGGTTTACCGGAAATCGGTTTGCCCGGCTGGTTCCAGCCCTTTAGCGCAAACACCCGTCGGCCACGGTTCGCCGCAGCAAACTTGTAGACTTCTTGGGTAGAGTGCCCACCTGAGTCAATCCCCATGGCGGCGATGCGGTGGACTCCGTCGGGAGCGTACCAGTCGCGCAAAAGATACTCTCGAAGGTCGTTCCAGACGTCCGTGTCCGGGGCGCTCGGGTCGCCCTGAAAAATCGAGTAATCGATGACGAAAGACTCCAGGTCTTTTGTGAACCCGATGGTCTGTACTTCAAGCCGGTCGTCCTGAACGTCCACGCCGGTTGTCAGTACCGCCACGCCCGCCGGGACGTCTGATTCGTACGGTTCACACCGTTCCGACAAATCACCGAATTCCACTTTTTCTCCTTTTTCTTCCCAGGACTGGGCGAGAGAAAGGTTGACGAACGTTTTCAATTTCTTCGGGTCGTTTTTACTTTCGAGGAAGTTTTCGACGACTTCCGACCACTCGACAAACGGCGAGTACAGCTCATTCAAAAAGAACCCGGCTTTCCCTTTGAACGGCGCCTGCGCGACCCATTTTCCTCGCTGAAGCATTCCCGCTTTTTCGTCCGCCTCGATGACGGCCGCGCAGGTCGGGCAGACCATGTAGGCCGTCGAGGGCTCGCCGTCGTCCCATTTCAGGTGCTCGAATTCAAGCGCAAACGGTTCGTCGCAGTGCGGGCAGGGCACAAGAAAGCGCCGGCGGTCCGTGGCCTCGTAGGCTTGCTCGATGCGACTGGGTTTGAGCCGCGGCGTGCTCAGCTTCACCTTTTTGCGCCGACCGGCAAACGTCGTCGTGCGTTTTTCCGCCAGCTTCACCGGGTCGCCTTCGCCGCCAACGTCCAACGGAAAAAGATCCAGCTCGTCGAGGAACAAAAACCGAATCGACTTTCCGGAAAGCTGGGTCGCCGACGTGGCGCTGGCAATGGCCATAAATCCGCCGAGGAACGACTTCGAAAGTTTGGCGTTTTCCGAATCCCTCATCTTCGCTTCGTAGACGACAGACGCGAGCGCCTGCGAGCTTCGAAGAATCGGGACAAGTTTCTGTGTGGACCATTCCGCGGCGGCCGTCTCGGTCGGCTGGACCATCATGATCGGCCCCGGGTCGTTCGCCATGGCGTACGCAATCATGATGAGCGCCAGCAATGTCTTCCCGACCTGAGACGAGCAAAACAGAACGATCTCCTCAGTCGCCGGGTCCTGAAACGCCATCAGGATTCCGATCTGATACGGCGCAAAATCCGGCTGATACTTCCCGGCCGCCGCGTTCGTGGTGTCGAGGTGAATATTGTCCGCCGCCCAGAGCACAATCGGCTCACGCCCTGGTATCGCTACCCGTATGGCGTCGGACAAAACCTGGAAGGTCATTTCGGAGCTCATCGAGGATCGCTTTCATATCGTGTTGGAGAATTTCCACCGTTTGTTTCACCGTCTTCGCCGCTCGAATTCGTTGCGACGCCCGCGTTGGATAGGTACTGACCAGACGGCTGTCCATCGCCCGGAAAAAATCGATCATCGCCGCTTTGAAGTCGGCGACTGGAAGCAGCTCCTTTTTCTTTTGTCCGTAGACCAGCTCGGTCATCTGGGCCTCGACGACCGTCTTCCTGATTTTGGCCTCTTCCATTTTCTGCCCGCCGTTGAAGAGTGCCGGGAGCGCCTCGCCCAGCTTGTAGAGCGTTTCCTTGGCGTGCTCTTCGAGCGGAATGATCTCGGCGTGAACCAGGCGTTTTTTCACCGTCGCCCGGTCGAGATCGGTCAAACGGGCCAACGTCGCAATCGATGCCGCCATCTCGCCCAAATCTGGCGGTTTTGCGACAACCGCGCGTTTTCTCGCGGATTTTTCGACGGTTTTGGCCGGTTTTGCCACTTTTTTCGGGGCTTTTACCGGGCTGTTCGAAACGCTTTGTCGAGCCATTTTCCAAGGTTCTCCTGAAACCGTTCGTCGTACACTTTCTTGACTGTCGGAAAGAAAACCGGCTGTTTCCGAATCGTCACGGAGTTTTCGAGGGTGTAGAGCAAAAGTAGCCGCTTGTCGGGCCCTTTGACCTTCTCGCTCGGGCTTTTCAGCCGCTTGAACAAGGCCGGCCCGGACGAGGTCGGAAGCACGAACGCTTTTGCGAGCGCCCGAGGCCTCGCCGACGCCGGGATTTTGGCAGTGCGCGAGGAAACGACCTGTTGCGGCACCGCTACCCGTCCGCCGTCAGCCTGTTTGACGCCACCGGTTTCGTGAAGCAAAAGCCAGTCCGCGGCGGTTTTGACCTCGGCAACTGGCGGGTCGTCCCGTTTGTCCGCCGGCTTGATTCGGATCCCGAATTCGTTTGACTGGAGATACCAGGTCCCGCGAATCGTGAACGTATCGAACAACTGGCCGACGACTGCCTTCTGCGCCTCTTTGGCCGTGGCCGTGAGCGCGGCCGCCGTGCCAAAAGCGACTTGTTTCTTCACGTCGGAAATAAAAACGTCCGCGTTTTCAATATTCATCGTTTCACCTGGTACATCGACACGGTCGGGCCGCCGAACGCGCCAGCGTCGGTCGGACGTTTTCCTTGAACTTTGACGGCGCTTTGCCTGGTCTCAATAAGCAGACCCTCGGCGACTAACTGTTCGACAATTTCGAAAAGTTCGTCGGGGTGAAACCAGGGCAGATCAGACTCCAGATCAAACAATGTGAACGCGCCTTCCCGAACCGCTTTCAGAATTTCCCGGCGGTCGTTTTCAGGCGTGCGTTTGATTTCGTGAGTCAGCCAGCGAATCGAAGGCGACAGTAGCCGACCGACCCCTTTGATTTTCGCCATCGCGAAGAGTTTTCGGCGAACCTCGACAAGGTCTTCCTTGTCCGGGGTTGCCGGGCGGCGACCGATCCGCTTTACGGTGAGCGTGTAGCCTTTTACGGAAAATCTTTCTTCCAACTGCGGAATTTCCGCAGTCTCCTCCAATTTTTTCCGGATTTTTCGAACCGTCCCCTCGTCAACGTGGCACTCACGCGCAATGGCACGGTTCGACCGGGTTGGAGCTGACAGCAGCGCCCGTTCGACGGCGAGACGTTTCTCTCTATTCGTGAGACGTTTTTCGAGAGTGGTGAGACGACTCATTTCCACCGCGCACGATTGGCCGAAGCCGGATTGGCGGGTGGGAGCGGTAGGCGAGGGGCATTCTACGGTCGAGGCCTCGCCGACGCCAGCCCTTTTTATGATGAAAGTGTCAAAAATGCACTAACTAGACCCTTCATGGGGTCGCGCGACACCCGCATTGACGGGGGGCCGGGGGAAGGACCCAAGC
>JBDRAL010000062.1:0-50766 GCA_039793685.1 Blastocatellia bacterium NZW_1522 | reverse complement strand
GTTCGATGGCGTCGCGGTCGTTGTTGAGCGCGCTGCTCAGAATCTTGATCGCGACCATGTTTTCGAGGTCGATGTGCTGCGCCTGATAGACGCGGCCCATCCCGCCGACCCCGAGCAATTTGACGATCTCGAATTTCCCCTGAAAAACCTCGCCGACCTTGAAACCGCCGTCGCCGGGCCGGTTACTTTGCGTCTGGACGTTCTCCATCGGCGATGTCTGCGCCAATCCGCTTGAAATGGTGGCGTTCTGACCGGCGGCGTCGTGAGCCGCGAGCGGATTGGTCGCCATGGCCATCGTCTGGGCCACGGTCTCGCCGCGTCCCTGATGCACGGGCGCGGTGGATCCCGACGGGGTGTCGCCGAGCAGAGTCTCGACGGTGGACGGGTCGGGAACCTGTTCGCCCGGCGCGATGGCCGAGGTTCCGGCCGCCGAAATCGGGGCCGTACCGTCTCCGACGGGGGAATTCATCGCGACTGTTTCGGAACCGGAAGCGGGCGGGTTTTCTGGATTGGCGGGATTGGACATGGCGAAAGGATGAGGGATGAAGGATAAAGGATGAAAGAGAAAATCTTGAGTTTTGAGTTTTGAGTTTTGAATTTTGAGTTTCGGTCAGGCGCGCAGACCGTTTCCCGAAATTCATTTCAGGTTCAACTCAAAACTGAAAACTCATCACTCAAAACTTACTTTTTTCATCCTTCATCCCTCATCCTTCATCCTTTGGGTCTTATTTGGCTTTGAACTTCACTTTTCCATTTTCGATATCGACCGAGAAATTGATGCCCTCGGCCTGGCGCTCCGCGCACAGCTTGCGGGTGTTGTAAATGATGATTTCACGGAACTTTTCGTAGGTCGTGTCGGCATTTTCGCCGACCGTCCGCTTGGCGGCGACGACGCTGTCGAACAGTTGCCGGATGCAGTCTTCCTGATCCTCGGGACGGGAAATCCGGACAGTCGTCGGCTCGAAACGGTTCGGAAGCGGATTGTTCCGCATGCCGTCGAGGGCGGCATCCATGTCAAAGTCGTCGAATGCCTCCGAAAACTCCTCGCGCCGCTGTTCCTCAGCCTCGCGGAAATTCGAGAGGTATTGCGCCCGCAGGTCACGGCCCTCCTCGCGGTCCTGAATGGTCCGCTGCCACATCTGCCGGAACGCGGTAAACCGCGACACGATCTGGTTGTACCGAAAACGTGTCTGGAACCGCATCGAACGGTCTTCATAAAGCCGCTTGATCAGCGTCTCGACGCGGTTCTTCGTGTCGTACGGCGGGCGGGGCTTGCCGCCGTTGAAATAGATGTCGAACTCGATCTTGAGTTTCCGAATATCGTCTTCCAGATCGCTCAACTGCTCGTCCAGAGTCTTGTTCATGACCCGGCCCTCCTGCGTGCGCACGGACACCACGACCCGACCGCGCGGAAAAAAATCCCACCCTGGGAGGTTCGATCTCGTAATAGTGCGGGTTGAAATCCATCGGGAGAATACAACCCGACGTTGCTCCGATTCAAGGCTGGAGCCGTTTTCGCCGGTTCCGGAGCCGTAAAACTTCCATTCCGGCTTGAAAAGGAACGTCCGAAAATGCTTTTCTGCCCGCTTCGTGAATTTTTGATTGAAGATTGAAGATTGAAGATTTTCGATTGGTTTCGGGGCGGCGGGGCAATGCTCGCCGGTCTTCTCCAAAAAAATCCAGATCGAAAATCTTCAATCTTCAATCGAAAATCAAAAATCAAAAATTCCCTTCAGGTGCATTCATCATGGCTCACGGTCCGATCAGCGCATTCATCAAGCATCATTACCGGCATTTCAACGCGGCGGCGCTCGTCGATGCCGCCGAAGGCTACAAAAACCACCTCAACGCAGGCGGGAAGATGTTCGTCACCATCGCCGGGGCGATGAGCACGGCGGAACTCGGCATTTCCCTCGCCGAAATGATCCGGCAGGACAAGATCCACGGCATTTCCTGCACCGGCGCGAACCTTGAAGAAGATATTTTCAACCTCGTCGCCCATGAGTACTACGAGCGCGTCCCGCACTACCGCGACCTGACGCCGCAAGACGAAATGGGGCTGCTCGAACGCCACATGAACCGCGTCACCGACACCTGCATCCCCGAAGCCGAGGCGATGCGCCGTATCGAGAACTTCATGCTCGACGAGTGGATGTCGGCCGATGCGAAGGGCGAACGCTACTACCCACACGAGTTCTTCTGGCGCATCCTCGACAACCCGAAACTCCGGGAAAACTTTCAGATCGACCCGAAAGATAGCTGGATGATCGCGGCCAAGGAAAAGAACCTGCCGATGTTCGTCCCCGGCTGGGAAGATTCGACGCTCGGCAATATGTACGCCGCGCACAACATCACCGGCGAAATCAAAAACGTCCACACGGTCCGGACGGGCATCGAGTACATGATCGACCTCGCCCAGTGGTACACCGAAGCGAGCGCCCAGTCGCCCATCGGCTTCTTCCAGATCGGCGGCGGCATCGCGGGCGACTTCCCGATCTGCGTCGTGCCGATGCTCCATCAGGACCTTCAGCGCGACAACGTGCCGGTCTGGTCGTATTTCTGCCAGATCAGCGACTCGACCACGTCCTACGGCTCGTATTCCGGGGCTGTCCCGAACGAGAAAATCACCTGGGGCAAGCTCAGCGTGGAAGCGCCGAAGTTCATCATCGAATCCGACGCGACCATCGTGGCCCCGCTGATGTTTGCGTATATTCTGGGCCAGTAAAGCAAAGGTGTCGGGTGTCGGGTTTGAATACAGCCCTTTGGAATCATGGATTCCCTCGGGAAATCGAACCACCCCCCTGACACCCGACACCTTTCCATGCTTTTTGATCTCCACCTCGCCACCGCCATGTCCGGCAACATGCTGGTCGCCCCGGAAGAACTCATCGACCGGGCGCTCGACCTCGGACTGGACGGCCTCGGCGTCACGGAGCGCAACGACTGGGAAGCGTCGGAAGTCTGCGTCGAGTTTGCGGAGGGATTGCCGCTCCTGATTGTCCGGGGCGTCGAACTCACAACCGACCTCGGCGAGGCGCTGGTGTACGGCCTGAGCGACGCCGATTTCCGGTCGCTCACACGCGCAGGCGACTGGACGTTGCGCGATGCCGCGAAGTTCGTCCTTGAACGCGGCGGCCTGCTCATTCCCGCTCATCCTTTTCATGACACCCGCCCCAGCGCGGGCGCGGCGCTCGCCGACCTCGCCGGACTCACCCACCTCGAAGGTCTGAACGGCCGCGCCGACAGTGACGCCAACGACACGGCGCTCGATTACGCCGAACGGACTGGCCTTTACGCCATCGGCGGCAGCGACGCGCTCGTCCTCGGGGACGTCGGTTCCTGCCTGACCGAATTCCACAACCCCGTCACCACCGCCGCCGAAATTCTCGACGAACTCCGCGCCGGACGTTTCACCGCCCGCTACGGACCGTGGGGATCGACGTTATCTTTGGAGTCGTGAAACAGAGCCTGGGGGATGGGGCCTGGTGAAAACCAGACCTGAAGCCTTACTTCATTCCCCTTTAGACCGGCCCGACCAGTAAAGCTTCACGCCTGTGAAACGGTTAAACTCCACGATTAAACGAGTCGTCATCACTGGCGCCATCCAGTTGCCACACCAGATTTCCCAATCCCCGTCACTATCAAACGAACCCAACTCATGACCGGCGGTACGGAAATCCTTGATGATTTCTTTCATTTCAAGTTCAAACGCCTCCGCCGCAAGTAGACGTTTTGAAAGGACAATTTCGAGGGTCTCGAAATATGCTTCATGGTCGTCTAACTCTTCCAACTGTTGCGGCGTAGGAAGTTCCATTGAAACTCACTTCTCGATAATTGCGTCATCCGACGCGGGGGCGACGATTGCGTCGCCTTTGAGACGAGAGCGTTTTGTGCCGATACGGTCGGCAAGCTTTTTCCACCCCGCCGAATCGACCAGATCGTCAAATAAAGAATAGGCCACCGGCGTGGCGATAAGCGTCAGCAGCAGCGACAGCGACTGCCCGCCGATGACGAGGACCGCGATGGAACGGCGTTCTTCCGAACCCGGACCGGTCCCGAGCGCGAGCGGGAGCATCCCCGCGACGAGCGCGAGCGTGGTCATCAGAATCGGACGCAGACGGTCGCGATTTCCCTGAATGATCGCGTCGTAGCGGTTCATCCCCGCCCGCCGCAGGTTGTTGATGTGGTCGATCTGAAGAATCGAGTTTTTCTTCACGACCCCGAACAGAACCAGTATCCCCAATGCCGAGTAGAGGTTGAGCGTGTCGTCGGTAATCCAGAGCGAAAAGAGCGCGAAGGGAATCGAAAGCGGCAGACTCAGCAGAATCGTGACCGGGTGAATCGTGCTTTCGAACTGAGACGCCAGAATCATGTACATGAAGGCGATGGAAAGCAGGAACGCGAAGATGAACTCGGTAAAGGTCCGTTCGAGTTCGCGACCGCGTCCGTTGATGGCCGTCGAGTAGCCGACCGGAACGTTCATCTCCTTGTAAGCATTGCGGAGCGCTTCCAGACGGTCGGCCAGCGCGTAGCCCGGCGCGGTCGAGGCGCGCAGCGACACCGCCCGCTGCCGGTCGATGCGGTCGATGCGCGACGGACTCGTTTCCTCCTTCAGCGCGACAAGGTTCTGAATCGGAATCACGCCACCGCGCGACGACGGAACGTACAACCGGGAAATCGTCCCCGGATCGTTTCGGTCGCCGTTCGTCAGCCGCAACTGTACGTCGTAGTCCTCACCGGTCGTCTCGTCGCGAAACCGCGACACTTCCTGGTCGCCGCCGACCATCAACCGCAGGCTTTCCGCCACGTCGGTTGCATCCACGCCGAGGTTCGCCGCGCGGTCGCGGTCGATGCGGACGCGCAGTTCCGGCTTGTCGAGCTTGAGCGTCGTATCCGGGTCGGCAATGCCGCCCATCTTGAGCGCCCGCTCGCGCAGTTCCTCGGCGTATTTCGACAGCGCAATCAGTTCCGGTCCGCGCAGCACAAAGTCGATTTCAAAGTTTCCGCCGCCGAGATTGAACGAGGTCGCGTTGCGGACACTCACCCGTAACGGCGCGTATTTCCGCATCCGCTTCCGGATTTCCTGCATCACGTCGCGCTGGGCGTAATTCCCCTTGAACACCCCGAGCGGTCGGCCCGCGCGCAGTTCGTTCCAGAACTTCGTCAGACAAACCGTGCGTTCCTCGTGGGGCGCAATCCGGACGTACATATTTCCCTGATTCACCCCGCCCAGAAAACCGCCGCCCGCCGAGGCCAGCACCAGCCGGACGCCGGGAATCGACTTCACTTCCTTTTCGATGGCCTGCACCGCGTCGTTCATCGCCGCGAGGCTCGTCCCCTCGGGCGCGTTGATGTTCATTTCAAATTCGGCTTCATCCACGTTGGACGGCGTGTATTCCTGCCGGACCTTCCCGTAAAGCCACGCGCTCGAAAAAATGACGACCAGACTCACCACGACCACCGCCGACCGCCAGCGCATCGCCCCGCGCAGCATCCAGGTATAGCCGCCGTCGATGATGCCGTAGAAACCACCTCTGGAGTCTGGAGTCCGGACTGAAAAGTCTGGAGTCTGGAGTCGAGAGTCTGGAGTCAAATCAGAAGTGTTGTGAGTTTGGGCGGATGAGCCTGTCGTCCCCTCCGAAACCAGTTCCGCCGTACCAACTTTCGAGCCTTCTCCGGATTTGACTCCAGACTCTCGACTCCAGACTCCAGACTCTTCTTCAGTCTCGACTCCAGACTTTTCTTCAGACTTTTTCAACAGTCGTCCCGACATCATCGGCGTGAGCGTGAACGACACGAGCAGCGAAACCATGATGGAAACCGCCGCCGTGATGCCGAACTGGTAAAGGAAGCGTCCCGAGATGGACGACATGAACGACACCGGGAGGAAGATGACGACGAGCGAGAGCGTTGTCGCGAGGACCGCCAGCCCGATGTCGGCGGTCGCTTCCCGTGCCGCCTGCATCGGCGTCATGCCTTTTTCCTCGATGAACCGGAAAATGTTTTCGAGAACGACGATGGCATCGTCGATGACCACGCCGACCATCAGCACCAGCGCGAGCATCGTCACGCCGTTGAGCGTGAAGTTGAGCGCCCACATCATCCCGAACGTCGCCACCACCGAGGTCGGAATCGCGATGCCCGCGATAATCGTCGAGCGCCACGATTTCATGAACAGGAGAACCACCAGACAGGCGAGCAGGCTGCCGAGAATCAGGTGGAGCTTGATTTCGTGGAGCGCGGCTTCGATATAAGTGGACTGGTCACGGATGATTTCAAGTTTCACGTCGCCGGGAAGCTGGCCCTTGATGGCGGCAAGTTCCTTCTTGGCGTTTTCGATGACCGCGACCGTGTTGGCCCCCGACTGGCGGCGAATGTCGATCTGGACGGTCGGGACGCTGTTCAGTCGCGAGACGGAACGCTGTTCCTTCGTCCCGTCCTCGGCATGGCCGATGTCGCGTACCCGGATGGGCGTCCCGTTGACGGTCGCGACGGTCAGTTCCTCGAAATCGCGCGGATCGACGATGCGCCCGAGCGTCCGCAGGGTCAGTTCGCGGCGTCCCGCGTCAACCGCGCCGCCCGGCGCGTCGGCGTTCTGCCGCTGGAGCGCCTGCCGGACCTGCGTAATCGGAATTTTGTAGGCCGCGAGCCGCTGCGAGTCGATCCAGATGTTGATCGCCCGGTCGAGGCCGCCGACGATTTGAACTTCTCCCACGCCCTGCGCGCGTTCGAGCCGGACCTTGACGGTTTTGTCGGCGATTTCCGTCAGTTCGCGGATGGACCGGTCGGAAGAAATCGCGATCGAGAGAATCGGATTGCTGTCGTTGTCGAATTTCGAGACGACCGGCGCCTGGACGTCGCGCGGCAACCGCCGGACGACCGTCGCGATGCGGTCGCGGACGTCCTGCGCGGCGGACTCGATGTCGCGGTTGAGCCGGAAGGTCGCGATGATGAACGACGTGCCCTGGCCCGATACCGAGCGCAACTGCTCGATGCCGTCCACCGTGTTGACGGCTTCCTCGATGGGCTGCGAAATGAGCGTCTCGATTTCTTCCGGCGACGCACCGGGCAGCGAGGTTCGGACGCTGATGGTCGGGAGGTCCACCGACGGGAAACGGTCAACCCCGAGGTTGTAGTACCCGGCGGCCCCGACGACCATCAGCGAAAGGATGAGCATCGAGGCGAAGACGGGACGACGGATACAGATTTCGGCCAGTTTCTGCATAACGAACAATAAGAAGACGGCTGGGCGAGGATGAAAACGCCAACCATACCCGTATCTCCGCCCGGACGCAAAAACCCGCTTCGGATTGGTGAGCGTTTTAATGGCGCAATGACGACCTGACGCGACGGAAGCAGTCGCCTGGCACCCACACGGAAACTCCGGCGGCGAAATCCGAATGATGTCGCCGCCGGAGTTCTTTTTGGAACAAACGTCAGGGCGCGGCGTCTTTCCATGTTGGGAAACCCGACATATTCTTCTACCAAAGACAACCGTAACGCCTTCCCCGGAGAACAGCCGATGTCCATCCACCGCCTGACGTTCTGCCTTTTCGTGCTTTTCGGAATGCTCCCCGTGACGGCCTTCGCCCAGTCCCCGCCGAAAGCCGAAACGCCGCCGCCGACCGCGAGCATTTCCGGTCAGGTCACGCTCGACGGGAAACCGGTCGCGGGGGTGAACGTTGCGGTAAGCGGCAACAACGCGTTCGCCGCTCCCATCGGCAGGACGACGACCGACGCCGCGGGACGCTTCCGCGTCGGCGGACTGCCGGAAGGCTCCCTGACCGTGGCCGCGAGCGCGCCGGGGTTCGTCGGAGAAAACGATACGCAACCGTTCAACGGAAAGACGGTCACCCTCGCCCCCGGCGAAGCCGTCGAAGGCATCGAAATCAAACTGCGACCCGGCGGCGTCATCACCGGACGGGTGACGGATTCCGAAAAACTCCCGGTGATTGACCACCCCATCACGGTGTTCGGACTCGCGAAGAATCAGCAGACAGGCGAGGACCGACTGTTTCCGGTTTCCTTCAATGGGGCCGTCGGTTACGCCAAAACCGATGACCGGGGCGTGTACCGGATATACGGCCTCCCTCCCGGACGTTACGTCGTCGCGGTCGGCGAGGTCGCGCTCGAAGGCGTCGCCCGCTTCTCAATTGCCGGCGGAGAGGCCATCCCCGGTACTTTCCACCCCGGCGTCACGGACTGGAGACAGGCCACCGCCATCGAACTCACCCCCGGGGAGGTCAAGGAAAAACGGGACATCACGGTCGGCGCCAGGGAGAGCGTCTTCAGCGTCGGCGGCCGCCTGGTGGACGATCAAACCGGCGCGCCTGTCCCGAAAATGATGGTCGGGGTGAATTCGAAGGACCGAAGCGGGGTTCCCGGCCTGTTCAGCGGAATCAGCGACAGCCAGGGCGAATTCCGCCTGACCGGGGTCAGATCGGGAGTCTATGACGTGGTCGCGCGGCCCTTCGGACAGGAAAGCGATTATTTCGCCGAGCCGACGGCAATTGAAATCCGGGGCGCGGACGTCAAGGACGTGACGGTCCGAATGAAGCGGGGGGCAACCCTCGCGGGGCGGGTGGAAATCGCCGGTGGCTCAGGCCCCACCTCCTTCAACGGGTTTTCCATCGGTTTTCAGACGCTCCCGAATTCAGGCGGACCGTACAACGCGAAAAGCGCGCCGCTCGAACCGGACGGGACATTCCGTCTTGCGGGACTCAAACCCGGAACCTATCGCTGCACCATTCTCAAAGTCGGAGCGGTGGTATCGGGACTGCGCGCGGTCACCCTCCTTCGCGGAGATTCCGACATCACGCTGACCGGCGTCGAGGTCGGCAATGACGCGATCGGCAACCTGCGGGTCATTGCGCGGGCAGCGACCGGGAAGGTTCGCGGTGAAATCCGGCCCGTCGGCGGCGAGCTTCCAGCGGGAAGCCGGATCGTCCTCAGCCTGCGATTCGCGGATGGAGATCAGACCCCGGGGGTCGGCGGGCGCGGAGAACCCGATCAGCGCGGACGTTTTCTGGTTGACCAACTGCTCCCCGGCACATACGCCATTCGGGCCTGGCTGATCGACAATCAATCCCGAACCGAACTGAAAACCTTCACGCCGAAGCTGGTCACGGTCCCGGAAACGGGCGAAACGACCTGCGTCGTGACCGTGGATCTTTCATCTCAGAAACAGCCGAGACAGCCATGAAACATCAACTCCCCGCCGCCCGAACGGTACTTCTCCTTCTTTTGCTCGTCGGGACCGCGTTTGCCGGAAAAGCCTCCGGACAGCAGGTTCGGGGCCAGATTACGGGACGGGTCGTGAATACAAACGACATCCCCGTTCCCGGCGTGCTCGTCACCGCGCTTCCCCTCACGGGGGAACCCGAGGTCATATTCGCGCCGGTCGCTTCCGCCACGACCGACGCCAACGGTGCGTTCACGCTGTCCGATCTGAAGCCGCGTCTGTACCGGGTGGAGGTCAACGCGAAAGGCTACGTCACGACGGGAACGCCCGTCCGGGCGCGCCTCGGCGATGCCCCGACCATCCGGCTGACGCGCGGCGGGGTCATTACCGGAAGGGTGACCGATCGTGAAAATCGCCCCATCATCGAGGCACGGGTCAAAGTGATGCGGATTACCGATGCGAACGGGAAACCGTTACCGGCCACGTTTCCGCCGCTCTATCCGAACACTACCACCGACGACCGGGGGGAATATCGCTGGTGGGGTCTGGCGCCGGGTCGCTACCTGGTCTGGACGGAAGGCGCGGCGAGTCGCGCTCTGACACTTGATCCGCTCGAAGGGAACATTCCGACCTACTATCCGGGGACGCCCCGCGACGGGGCGAAGGAAGTCACCGTGACCGAAGGCGGGGAGGCGACGGGGATCGACATCCGGCACGAAGGTCGGCGCGGGTTCACGATTTCGGGACAGGTCGTCGGCGCCGCGAGAGACGCGGGGGTCCGGCTCCTGCTCCTTGACGCGGAAACGCATGTCCCCGTCCTCATGACGGTCAAGGAACAGCCCCAGGGATCGGCGTTCACCCTGCCGGGAGTCGGGTCAGGGATTTACGATCTGGTCGCCGAAACCTATGTACCGGGAGGCGGGTGGATGTATGCCGATCCGATTCGGATGGTGGTCAAAAACCGGGACGTGGACGGTCTGACCATAGCCTTTTCGCCTTCGGCTACCGTGACCGGGACCGTCACGCTCACCCCGCCCGAACAGTCACGGCTCGAAGCCTGTGGCGGCAAACCGACATTTTCAACCGAGGAAGTTTCCATCCAGCCGGCCTTGAAAAGGGAAAATCCGTCCATACCGACATCGTTTGAAGGCCCGCTGACCGTTCCGCAGGAGAACGGAACGTTCAAACTGGCGGGACTTCGACCAGGAGAATACGGACTGGTGGTGACGTCACCCGCCGGGTGGTACGTCGCGTCGCTCACCGAATCCGCCACGCCGAATCCAAGACCGCTTGGCCTCGTTTCGCTGAAGAAAGGCGCGGCGCTTGACGGCGTCGCGGTGACGCTCGAATTCGGCGCGGCGCAACTGCGCGGCACGGTCGCGTCGCTTCCGAAATCCCCCGAAGCCGTTCAGAAACTTCGGGTTCATCTGATTCCAATGGATGAAACGCAGGTTGAAAACACCGCGCGGTACTACGAAACAACCGTTCTGGCGGGTGGCGGGTTCGAGTTCAAGAATCTCGCGCCGGGTCGTTACGCGGTAGTGGTTCTGAAAAAAGATGTACCTGAAGGCGACAACCCCGCCTTCCCCGTCGCCACCGACCCGGCAAAACGCAAAATGCTGCGGGAAACCATCAAAACCGCCAAAACGATTGAACTCGCCCCCTGCCGCGCGATCGAGGATTTCAAAATCGAAGGCGCGCCCTGAAAACGACGCCAGAACTCGCCGTTCCGCTCCTTTGCAAACGGCGACCTTCCACTGGTTTCCCACCGGCTGCTTGTGATTTTTCACAGGCAGCCGGCGGGTGATGAATTTTCCACGACGAAAAGACCGCGACAACGATGTTCTTCCGAAATTCTTTTTGGGACGACCGATTCCGTTTCTCATCTTCCCCTGTTGGGACAATTCGTCCTATGCTGCGTGCGTCTCAAAACGTTCAAACAATTCTTTATCCGTTTCGGAGAACGCCGGATGAATGTCATCCGAACGCAGTTGAGCCTGTACGCGCCGGAACCGGTCGCGATTTCCATCGAGGAAATCCGCGAAACGGTCGATCCGGTTCAGTTCCGGCTGATTCCGGCGCACGTCACGCTCTGTCGCGAGGACGAACTGACCGACCTGCCGACTGTCCGGGCGCGCCTGCGGGAAAACCGGCTCGCGCCCGTCACGCTGCGTTTCGGAAAAGTTGAAGTTTTCGACGGTCACGGGCTGCTGCTGCCCTGCCGTGAAGGCGAAGCCGCGTTTCACGCGCTGCGGGAAGCCGTGCTGGGAACGACCGACCTGCGCGCGCATCGTCCGCACCTGACGCTCGCCCATCCGCGCAACCCGAAGGCGGCGGGCAATTCGCCTGAAACGGCGGCAAAACTGCCGAATCCACTCGAAATCACGTTTTCAACCGTTTTTCTGATCGAACAAACCGACGGCGGCCCGTGGGAAGTGCTGGAACGCTTTCCACTCCGCGGCTGACCGTTACAACAGGGGTGAAACCATGAAGCGACTTCTTTTCGCGCTTCTTTTTTTGAGTCTGGGAATGTCGGCGGTGGCGTCCGCGCAGACTCCGGCAAAACCCGCCGAGCCGACCGCGAGCGTTTCCGGTCGCGTCACGCTCGACGGCAAACCGGTCGCGGGCGCGAAAGTCGCCATTCTCGGCGACGGGTTCTTCGATCCGCCCCTCGGAAAAGCGACGACCGACGCGGCGGGCCGCTTCCGTATCGGCGGGTTGCCGGACGGCTCGTTCACCCTGGCGATTGCCGCGTCGGCGTTCGTCGGGGAGAGCGACACGGGACAAAACAACGGGAAGAACATCACCCTTGCGCCCGGCGAAGCTGTCGAGGACCTGGAACTCAAGTTGCGGCCCGGCGGCGTCATCACCGGACGGGTGACCGATTCCGAAAAATTGCCGGTCATCGACCAGCCGGTGACGCTGTTCAGATTCCGGAAAGACCAGGCGACCGGCGCGGAGCGCCCGTTTCCGTTTTCCTACAACGGATTCAGCGGTCGCTTCAAAACCGACGACCGGGGCCTGTACCGGATTTACGGGCTTCCGCCCGGCCGCTACGTCGTCGCGGTCGGCGACGTCGCGCTTGGCGGCACCACCCGTTTCTCGATGGGCGGAGGAGGAGACGTGATCCCCGGGACCTTCCACCCCGGCGTGACGGACGTCGCTCAGGCCGCCGTCATTGAACTCGACCTCGGCGAAGTCGAGGAAAAACGCGACGTCGTGATCGGCGCGAAGGAACGCACGTTCACCGTCACCGGCAAGCTGGTGGATGACGAAACGGGCGCGCCGGTTTCAAAGATGGTCGTCGGCGTGAACGCCAGGGTTGGCGGCGGAATCGCAGGCGCCTTCAACGGAATGAGCGATTCGAAAGGGGAATTCCGCCTGACCGGCGTCAAGTCGGGGCAGTACGACGTGGTCGCCCAGTCGTTCGGCCAGGAAAGCGATTATTTCTCCGTGCCGACGACGATTGACGTCCGGGACGACGACGTCAAGGACGTGACGGTCCGGATGAAGCGCGGAGCCACCGTTTCCGGGCGGATTGAAGTGACCGGCGGCACGGGGCCGACGGCATTCAACACATACTTCATTACGTTTCAAACACTCGTAAGACCGGGTGAACCGTTCAATGGCCAGAATCGGCAGGTGGACGCGGACGGAAGCTTTCGCGTGTCGGGCCTCAAACCCGGAACCTATCAGTGCCGCCTCTTCAAAGTCGGTTCGACCGGTCCGGGGCTGCGCGTGGTCAGCGTGCGGCGAGGCGATCTGGACGTGACGGTAACCGGCCTCGAAATCGGCACCGAAGCCGTCACCGATCTGCGGGTGATTGCGCGGGAAGCCGCCGGGAAGGTTCGCGGAGAAATCCGGTTTGTCGGCGGCGAGGTTCCGGCGGGCAGCCGGACCACCATCAGCCTGCGCCCCACGGAAGGAAACCAGTCACCCTCAAGCGGCGGGCGTGGCGAGGTCGATCAGCGCGGACGTTTTCTGGTCGAACAGCTTCTTCCGGGCACATACACCATCCGGATTCTGCTGCTCAACAATCAATCCCCGACGGAGTTGAAAACCTTCACGCCGAATCTGGTCACGGTCCCCGAAACGGGCGAGGCGACACTCCAGCTCACGGTCGATCTTTCATCCCTGAACCAGCCGAAACCACAATGAACCGTCATCTTTTGCCATCTCGCATGACATTCGCGTTGCTGTTCCTGCTTGTCGCGGCATTTTCCGAAATTGCGTCGGGACAACAGGTTCGGGGACAAATCACGGGACGGATCGTGACCGCCAACGACAACCCCGTCACGGGCGCGGTCGTCATCGCCCGCCCGCTGACTGGCGACGCCGACACGTTCCCCACGCCCGCCGCTTCCGCCACGACGGATGCGTCGGGCGTGTTCACGCTGTCGGACCTGCCGCCCCGGTTGTACCAGTTGGGCATTACCGCGAAAGGCTACGCCACGCCGGGAACGCCCATCCGCGCCCGCCTCGGCGACTCGCCGACCATCCGGCTGACGCGCGGCGGCGTCATCACCGGGAAGGTGACCGACCGTGAAAACCGGCCCATCGTCGAGGCGCGGGTCAAGGTAATGCGCGTCGCCGACGCGGACGGGAAACCGGTGACCGCGCCGTCTCCGCTGTTTTATCCGGAAACCATGACCGACGATCGGGGGGAATATCGCTGGTGGGGACTGACGCCGGGCAACTACCTCGTCTGGGTGGAAGGCGCGGCGACCCGTTTCCTGAAACTCGACCCGCTCGAAGGCGACATTCCGACCTACTATCCGGGAACGACACGCGGCGGCGCGAAGGAAGTCACCGTGACCGAAGGCGGCGAAGCGACGGGCATCGACCTTCGGCATGAAGGTCGGCGGGGATTCGCGATTTCCGGGCGGATCGCGGGCGTGGCGGAGGACACGACCGTCCGCCTGTACCTGCTTGACGCGGAAACCCACGTCCCGGTCTCGCAGGTGATCAAGGATCAGGTCAGAGGGCCGGAGTTCACCCTGTCGGGCATCGGGCCGGGGACCTACGACCTGGTCGCCGACGGCTACCAGCGAAAAGGCGGACGGGTGTTCGCCGATCCGATTCGGGTCGTCATGAAAAACCGGGACGTGGAAGGGCTGGCCGTCACGCTTTCTCCGTCGAGTACCGTGACTGGAAACATCACGGCAACCCCGCCCGAAAAAGCGCTGATCGAAGCCTGCGGGGGCGAGCCGACCACATCCATCGAGGAAACCTCGCTCCAACTGGTTTTGAAAAAGGAAAACCCGGTGACGCAATCATCGTCGCCCGAAGGTCCGCTCACCGTCCCGGCGGAAAGCGGCGCGTTCAAACTGCCGGGACTTCGGGCCGGGGAATACGGACTGACGGTGACGCCGCCAGCCGGGTGGTACGTCGCGTCGGCAACCGAGCCGGGCACGCCCAAGCCAAAACCGCTCGGTTCCCTCTTATTAAAGAAGGGAACGTCACGCGAAAACATCGCCGTCACGCTCGAATTCGGCGCGGCAACGGTGAAAGGCACGGTTTCAAACCTGCCCAAAGCGGCTGAAGACGTTGAAAAGCTGCGGGTTCATCTCGTCCCGCTGGATGAAGCGCAGGTTGAAAACACCGCGCGGTACTACGAAACGACCGTCGCGACCGACGGCGGGTTTGAACTCAAAAACCTCGCGCCGGGACGCTACGCCGTCATCGTTCAAAAAAAGGACGTTCCGGCGGGCGAAAACCCGGCCTTCCCCGTCGCGCTCGACCCGGCGAAGCGAAAACTTTTACGCGACGCCGCCAAATCCGCCAAAACGATTGAACTCGCCCCCTGCCGTCCGGGCGACGGCGTCACCATCGAGGTAAAACCGTGAAAATGCTCCGCTGGATGCTCTGCTTCATCGGTCTGGGGATGTGCGCGTCCCTTCCGGCCCACGCCCAGACACCGCCGAAACCCGCCGAGCCGGCCGCGAGCGTTTCCGGTCGGGTCACGCTCGACGGCAAGCCGGTCGCGGGCGCGAAAGTCATTGCCCTCAGTGGTGAAATCGCCTCGGACAAATCGCTCGGCAAAACGACGACCGACGCGGCGGGCCGTTTCCGTCTGGGGAATCTCCCTGGCGGCGCGGTCCGGGTGCTGGTTGGAGCCGGCGCGGCGGTCAGCGAAAATGACGCGGATTTCTGGAGCGGGAAGTCGGTCACGCTCGCGGCGGGCGAGGCGCTCGACGATCTGGAAATCAAGCTCCGCACCGGCGGCGTCATCACCGGTCGCGTCATTGATTCGGAGAAACGCCCGGTAGCAGGCGAGACGGTGACACTGCTGAAAGTCACGAAGAACGCAAAAACCGGCGAGGATTCCGTCTCGGACTTCTCGATTTTCTTTTTCAACATCGGGAACAAGTTTCAGACCGATGACCGGGGCGTTTATCGGATGTACGGCCTGCCGCCGGGGCGGTACGTCGTGGGCGTCGGAAACATCGCGGTAGGCGCGCAGGTTCGCTACGGTTTCGGCGGGCAGGACTCCGCTCCGTCGTTTCACCCGAAAGGCAAGGACTGGAAACAGGCAACCATCATCGAACTCACCGCCGGAGCGGTCGCGGAAAACCGCGACATCCTCGTCGGAGACAAGGAAGAACTTGTCACGATCTCCGGACGGCTGGTGGATGACGAAACCGGCGCGCCGGTCGCCAAAATGAACGTCGGATTGAGCGTCAAGGTCGGCGGGGGCGCGGCTTCGATGCTCAACGGCATGAGCGATGCGCGCGGTGAATTTCTCCTCACGCAGGTCAAGCCGGGCGAGTATCAGATCATCACGCAATCCTGGGACAAGGAAAATAATTCCTATTCCGACCCCATACCGATCACGGTGCGCGGCGACGACGTCAAGGACCTCGTCATCCGGATGAAACGCGGCGTGGCCGTTTCCGGACGGGTCGAAGTGACCGGCGCGAAGCCCGAAACCGTCCCTTTCGCTGAATACTACCTGGGTATTCGCGCCAACATCGCGCCCGGCGAAACGCCTTCCGGACGCAGCGCGCGCCTCGAAGCCGATGGTTCCTTCGCCATCCGGGGACTTCGCCCCGGCACCTACACCATGTCGCTTTTCCGGATCGGCGAAGGCGGCGTCGGCCGGCTCGACCTTTTCCCGGTCGAACTTCAACGGAACGGCGCGGCGCTTTCGGTCAATGGATTCGAAATCGGAACGGAATCGGTTGACGGCCTGCGCGTACTGGCGCGTGTCGGGACCGGCAAGCTGCGCGGAGAAATCAGGTTCGTCGGCGGCGAACCGGCGAAGGGCACGCGCTACGGCGTGAGTCTGAAACTGACGAACCCGCCGCTGGACGAGAGGGCCTATGGCGAGGCCGACGACCGCCACCGTTTTCTCGTCGGCGATTTACTGCCGGGCGACTACGCCGTGACCGTCTACGCCCGGCAGGGCGAAGCTCGTTCGGCAAAGGTCAAGGTTTTTACGCCGACCACCGTCACGATTTCCGAAACCGGCGAAACGACCATCACCATCACGGTCGATCTTTCAACCCAGAATCAGCCTCAACAACCATGAACCGTCGCCTTCTCTCCGCGCCATTTTTACCGATTGTCTTCTTTTATATGTGGGTGGCGTTTGTCGGGTCGGCGTCCGGCCAGGAAACGCGGGGCCAGATTGCCGGGCGCGTGGTCGGGACAAACGACGCGCCGGTGGTCGGCGCGACGGTGACGGCGCGGCCCGAAAGCAGTGATCCCGATACGTTTCAGGCCCCCGCCGCGCAGGCCGTGACCGACGGAACCGGCGCGTTCGTCCTGCCCGACCTGCGCCCCCGGTTGTACCGCCTCGAAGTACGCGCGAAAGGCTACGCCCAATCCGAAAAACCCATCCGGGCGCGCATCGGCGAGTCGCCGGTGATTGCGCTCACGCGCGGCGGGGTCATTACGGGCAAAGTGACCGACCGGGAAAACCGGCCCATCATCGAGGCGCTCGTCCGGGTGATGCGGGTCGCGGACGCGGCGGGGAAACCGGTTCCCGATCCGTTTCCGGCCTTTTACCCGACGGTGACGACCGACGACCGGGGCGAATACCGCAAGTGGGGACTGACGCCGGGGCGCTACCTCGTATGGGTGGAAGGAACCGACAGCGATTACCGGGCGCTCGACCCGCTCGAAGGCGACATTCCGACCTACTACCCGAGCGTGACGCGCGGCGGGGCGAAGGAAGTCACCGTCACGGAAGGCGGCGAAACGACCGGCATCGACATCCGGCACCGCGGCCAGCGCGGATTCGCCGTTTCGGGACGACTGGCGGGGGTGCCGGGTGATTCGTACGTCACCCTCGAACTGCTCGACGCCGAAACCCACGTTCCGATGGTGACGGCCAACAAGAATCCGTACAAAGGACTCGAATTCACGGCCATCGGCGTTCCTCCCGGATCGTACGACCTGACCGCCGTCGCCTATCTCCCCAAAGGCACCCGTCTGTTTTCCGACCCGATTCGCGTGGTCGTCAAGGGACGCGACGTGGACAGCCTGACCGTGACGCTCGCCCCGGCGGCCTCGGTCGCCGGAACGGTCACGCTGGCGCCGCCCGAAAAAACGCTTTTCGAAGCCTGCGGCGGCGAACCGGCAACCTCGGTCGAGGAAGCGGCGGTGGAACTCGCGCTGAAAAAGGAAAGCCTGCTGACGACGTTCCAGGGACCGACGACCGTCCCGATGGAAACCGGCGCGTTTCAAACCCGGGGGTTGGTGGCCGGGGAATACGCGCTGGCCATCGCGCCGCCCGCCGGGTGGTACGTCGCGTCGGCGACCGAGCCGGGCACGCCGAAGCCGAAATCGCTCGGTTCCCTCTTATTAAAGAAGGGAACTTCACGCGAAAACATCGCCGTCACGCTCGAATTCGGGGCGGCCACGCTCAAGGGCACGGTTTCAAACCTGCCCAAAGCAGTTGAAGACGTTGAAAAGCTGCGGGTTCATCTCGTCCCGCTGGATGAAGCGCAGGTTGAAAACACCGCGCGGTACTACGAAACGACCGTCGCACCCGACGGCGGGTTTGAACTCAAAAACCTCGCGCCGGGACGCTACGCCGTAGTCATTCAAAAAAAGGACGTTCCGGCAGGTGAAAACCCGGCCTTCCCCGTCGCGCTCGACCCGGCGAAGCGAAAACTTCTGCGCGACGCCGCCAAATCCGCCAAAACGCTTGAACTCACGCCCTGCAAAACCTTTGAAGGCGTCACCGTCGAGGTAAAACCTTGAACATGCTCAAGTTTTTTCTCTTGCTGATATTCGCCGGAACGGTTTTCACCGGCGCGGACGCCCAGTCGGGGCCGAAACCCGCCGCGTCGCCGCCGACCGCGAGCATTACCGGTCGGGTCACCCACGACGGTCGCCCGGTCGGGGGGATTCAATTCATGATCGGTCCGGCCAGGACCGTTTCGAAGCCCGACGGCACATTCCGCGTTACCGGACTTCCTCCCGGCAATCATTCACTCCGCCTTTTCAGAACCGGGAACTACATCGAGGGTGATCGGGAATCATCGATTCTGGGCCGGACCTTCACGCTGGAAGCCGGGGAAAACCGAGACGGGGTCGAGATCAGGCTGATTCCCGGCGGGGTCATCACCGGACATGTTCGGGATCGCGAAAACCGTCCGCTGACGGGCGTCAGAATTGAACTGTTTGAACCGAGCCAGTTTCCCAATTCCCCACCGCCGCTCGATGTCGGCACACAGGTCACCGCCAAGCCCTTTGCCGTGACGACCGATGATCGCGGCGAGTATCGCGCCTTCGCCATCCCTCCCGGCCGCTATCTGGTGAAAGCCGGGCGTCCGAAGCAGCCGTCGGTTTTCCATCCGGCCGCCGCCACCGGGAACGACGCCACGGTGGTCGAAGTGCGTTCCGGCGAAGTGGCGGAAAACATCGACATCGTCCTCGACGCCACGCCGCCCACGTTGTTTACCGTCAGCGGGCGACTGGTGGACGCCGTTACGGGCGCGCCCATCGCGGATGAAACGGTCAGCCTCATTCCACGAGACCCACGGCCGGAAATCTCCGGGGGGCGAACCAAAACCGACCGGGAAGGCCGGTTTCAATTCGGGAATCTCCCGTCCGCAACTTTTATCGCCACCGTTCAAACGGCCGGGTCGAACGGCGGAATCGTGAGCTACCGTCTGTTCTCCGATCCGGTATCGGTCAACGTCAAGGGACGGGACATAACGGATGTGGTCATCAAAGCCAAGCGCGGTGTGACCGTTTTCGGCAAGGTTGAAGTCGTCGGCGCAACCGCCGCGGACAACCCGGCGAACTGGCTGGTTTTCGGCAAGCCCGTCAACCAGAAAGACGGAATCTTCAGCGTTCGAGGTTCAATCAGCCCGGATGGCATTTTTCGCATTGAGGGACTCAAACCGGTCCCATTTCTTCCCTGGTTCGCCGTTCAGGGAAGCGCCACGGACCTGGGCGTAAACATCGAGGTTCTGAGTATCTTCCGCAACGGCGTGGACGTCACTGAAACCGGAGTTGAACTGGGGACCGACCCGATTCAGGACCTGCGGGTACGGGTTCGCGTCAACCGGGGCGTTCTGAAAGGTGAACTGCGGTTTGAAAACGGCGACATTCCGCCACCAGGTCGGGTGTACCTCATTGACCAGAACAGCGAAACGGTCATCACCTCCGCCGGTACGGATGAACGGGGACGCTTTCTGATGAAAGCGATTCCGGCCGGAACGTACCGGGTTCGCGCCGGACTGGGCGAATTTCCCCGCTCGAACGGCCTCGCGCCGACCAAGCCCGCCGTTGTGACCATTCCTCCGACCGGTGATCCGGTGACGGTCACGCTGACCATTCCCAAACCAGACGCCGAGGGGAATCCCCAATGACGCCCATTCAAGGCAGTCGCCAACTGCTCAGTCTGCTGTTGCTCATTCTGTTTTTCTCTGTCGGACCGGTTTCCGGGCAATCCGCCGGACGGGGGGACATCACCGGGCGGGTTCTCGGTCCCGACGGCGCACCGCTCGCGGACATCGTCGTGGCCGCGCGCGCCGTGGGGAAAAAAGCCGACGGACAGCGCTTCACCGCCACCAGCGCGACAACCGACGCCGAAGGCAATTTTCGCTTCTCGAATCTTGAATCCCGTCTGTACCGCGTGGCGGCGGTGGCGGCCGGAGTCCCGCGGATACGCTTCCAGAACGCGCGAATCGGCGACACGGTCATTCTCCGTTTCGAACGCGGCGGGGTCATCACCGGTCGCATCACCGGTCCCGACGGCCTGCCGCTGGTCGAAACCAACGTGAGATTTCACCCGGTTCCGGACCCGGATCGCCCGCCGGTCGAGAGAAACAACCGACAAATCCTTTTCGCGCAGACGGATGACCGGGGACAGTATCGCCAATGGGGCCTCTCGCCGGGCCGCTATCTCGTCTCGGTTCAGCCTCAAACCGGGCAGACGGACGGAGAAGACGTGGAGACCTACTATCCGGGCACGCCGTTCGCCGGGGCGCGACCGGTCATCGTCACCGAAGGCGGCGAGGCCACGGGCATCGACATCCGGCATCTCGCACAATCCGGCCTGAGCATTGAAGGACGGGTCACGGGAAGCGCGGCCCAAAACGGCGGATGGGTGCGCCTGTTCGACGCTGCCACCCGCCAATCGGTGGACCAGACGATCAGCGGCGAAGACGGACGATTTTCTTTCAGCCAGATTACGCCGGGCGAATACGAACTGATCGCCGAAGGAAACGGCCAGCAGGTCATGCTGGCCGGTGTCCCCGGTGGTTTTTCAAGCGATCCGGAGGACCTGATCGACACATTCGATGCACTCACGCCGGATTCTTCGTCCCCGCTGGCGTTCTCCGAACCGGTGCGGGTGGTCGTCGGGACAAAAAACATCGCCAATCTGACGGTCCCGCTCGGACCGGCTCGCGTCATCAACGGGGCCATTCGCGTTGCGCCACCCGCCAAATCGCTCGGCGAAATCTGCGGCGCGACAGCATCGCCGGTTGAATCGACGGAGATTTTGCTCGTTGCGAAACGAAACAACCTCTACATCACCGCGCTCAACGGCCAGCTTTCAACCACGCCGGACACTGCGGGGCAATTTCGGATGAACCGGCTGGTCCCGGAAGACTACGCGCTTGGTTTTGACCTTCCCGCCGGGTGGTACGTCGCGTCGGCAACCGAGCCGGGCACGCCCAAGCCGAAACCGCTCGGTTCCCTCTTATTAAAGAAGGGAACTTCACGCGAAAACATCGCCGTGACACTCGAATTCGGCGCGGCAACGGTGAAAGGCACGGTTTCAAACCTGCCCAAAGCGGTTGAAGAGGTTGAAAAGCTGCGGGTGCATCTCATCCCGCTGGATGACGCGCAGGTTGAAAACACCGCGCGGTACTACGAAGCGACCGTCGCGACCGACGGCGGGTTCGAGTTCAAAAACCTCGCGCCCGGACGCTACGCCGTCATCGTTCAAAAAAAGGACGTTCCGGCGGGTGAAAACCCGGCCTTCCCCGTCGCGCTCGACCCGGCGAAGCGAAAACTTCTGCGCGATGCCGCGAAATCCGCCAAAACGCTTGAACTCACGCCCTGCAAAACCTTTGAAGGTGTCGCCGTCGAGGTAAAACCTTGAAGTACAGAGGTTTTGGATCGCTGCTCAGCGTCCCCCGCTGATGGTTTTTGAAATTTGAATCGGTAATGACGATTGGTTTCAATGGGCCGCGAACAGGCGCGAATGCGCCGGAAGATAATAGCCCCACCCGTGAGGGTGGGGTCGGCTCGAAGCCAATTTCAAAGCGTCGAAGACGCGACACGGATTGTGTCGCCGCGTTGCGGCTCGGCGCTCCGCCGTCATCCACCCCGCCCTGACGGGCGGGGCTATTTCCTTCCGGCGCATTCGCGCCTTTTTTGTTTCCGAAACAATTTTTCAAAAGCCATAAGCGGGTGACTCTGAACGTTACGACTTTGGTTTCAGCCTCTGGCGGACGTACGTTGAAGCTGATACGTTCCCCTGCCCGGTTCAACCTTGCGTTCTTTCGATTCCAGTCCGGAACTCATCCACCCATGAAGAAAATCATCCTTTTGCTGGCGATCCTCGCGGTCGGCTGCGGCAGACCGCCCGCGCCCGACAACTCCGAACTGGCGACGTGGAAAAAACGCGCCGAGGGCGTGACCATCATCCGCGACGACTGGGGCGTCCCGCACATTTACGGCAAGACCGACGCGGACGTCGTGTTCGGCCTGATGTACGCCCAGGCGGAAGACGACTTCAATCGCGTCGAAACCAACTTCATCAATTCACAGGGGCGACTGGCCGAGGCGGAAGGCGAGAAGGAAATCTGGCGCGACCTGCGGATGAAGCTCTTTATCGACCCCGCCGATTTGAAGGCGAAGTACCAGCAAAGCCCGCCGTGGCTGAAGGCGCTGATGGAAAGCTGGGCCGACGGCCTGAACTTCTACCTGGCGACGCATCCGGACGTAAAACCGCGCGTCATCACGAAGTTCGAGCCGTGGATGGCGCTGAGTTTCAGCGAAGGCAGCATCGGCGGCGACATCGAGCGGGTCAATCTCGGTCAACTCAAAAGCTTTTATGACGCGGGGAATGCGCCGGGTGCGGCGCCGGAGGATGACGAAAACGCCCGACTTCCCGCGCGCATGCCCAGCCCGACCGGCTCCAACGGCATCGCCATCGCCGGGGCCAACACGGCTTCGGGCAAGGCGATGCTGCTCATCAATCCGCATACGTCGTTTTTCTTTCGCGAGGAAGCGCAGTTGGTCAGCGAGGAAGGACTGAACGCCTACGGCGCGCTGACGTGGGGCCAGTTTTTCGTCTATCAGGGATTCAACGACAAGGCGGGCTGGATGCACACGTCCAGTTCGGTGGACAACATCGACGAATATCTCGAAACCGTCACGAAGAAAGCCGACGGCAGTTACACCTACAAGGTCGGCACCGAGGAGCGCCCGCTCGTCGCCAGAAAGATCGTCATTCCCTACAAAACCGACAAAGGCATGGCGCAGCGGGAATTTACGACGTATCGCACGCATCGCGGCCCGATCGTGCGCGCCGCCGACGGCAAGTGGGTCAGCATTCGGCTGATGGAAAATCCGCTTCAGGCGCTCATCCAGTCGTACTCGCGCACGAAGGCCCGCACGCTCGACGAGTTCAAAAAGGTGATGGAACTCCACACCAATTCGTCGAACAACACGCTCTACGCCAACGCCGCCGGCGACATTGCCTACTTCCACTCCAATTTCGTCCCGAAGCGCGACGCATCGTTCGACTGGACGCAGCCGGTGGACGGAACGAATCCGAAAACCGAGTGGAACAGCGTGTTTTCATTCGACGAATCGCCGAATGTCGTCAATCCGAAGAACGGCTGGGTCTACAACACCAATAATTATCCCTATTCGGCGGCGGGTCCCGACAACAGCCCGAAGCCGGGCGCGTTCCCGAAGTACGTCGATGCCGGAAGCGAGAATCCGCGCGGCGTCCACGCGGTCAAGCTGCTCACGGGCCGGACGGGGCTGACGCTTGATTCGCTCATCCGGGACGTGGCGTTCGATCCGTTTCAGCCGGAGTTCGCGGTCCAGATTCCGCTGCTGGTGGAAGCGCACGCCGCCGCGCCCGAATCGAATCCGCTCAAGGCCAAAACGCGGGAAGCCGTCGAGGCGCTGAAAGGCTGGGATTACAAGTGGTCCGTCGGCTCGGTGCCGCAGTCGGTGGCGATTTATTACGGCGAGGATTTGTGGAAGCGGGTTCAGGCCGACGCAGGAAAGGCGAAGGTTTCCGTCTATGACTACATGCGGTTGAAAGCGACACCGCAACAGCGGCTCGAATCGCTCGCCGCCGCGCTCGACAAACTTCAAGCCGATTTCGGCACCTGGCGGATGCCGTGGGGCGAGATCAACCGCTTCCAGCGCAACGACGGCGCGATTGTTCAGAAATTCGACGATGCAAAACCGAGTACGCCGGTGATGTTCGCGCCGGGGTTGTGGGGGTCGCTCGCCGCGTTCGAGGTGCGGGCCGTTTCCGGCACGAAGAAACGGTACGGAAGCGCCGGGAACAGCTTCGTCGCGGCGGTCGAGTTCGGCGAGCGGGTCAAGGCCAAAGCCGTGACCGCCGGTGGCCTGAACGGCGTGCCGGGTTCAAAACATTTCGCCGACCAGACCGAGCGCTACGCGACCGGAAATCTGCGGGATGTGTATTTCTATCGCGAGGATCTGAAGGGCCACACCGAGCGGGAATACAAGCCGGGGCAATAGCGCCCCGGCTTCTTTTGCGTTACTCAGGGTATGGCCTGGAAGCGAAAGATTCAGCCGGGGAGTTTCCGTCTACAGTAATCAACAACGGTGAAAATGAAGGCGAACGTCTTACCGCCGCGACAAACCTTTCTCGTATGTTCACAAGGTCGAGTCCGAGGAGATCGCGTAATTCCGCGCGAGCGGCAACATACTCCTCATCGAGATTCTCTTCGCTTTGCCCGATGATACGCTCCACAACCCTGTCGTCTTTATGAACGGCGACAAGAAGATCGCTCCAGTAACCGATAAATTCGGTCACAATTGCCAACGCATCGGTGACGTCATCGGCAAAACGCGACGTCTCTCCGTATGAAGACAGATACACGATCTTCGCGTCGCTTTGAGTGCCAGAGATAGAAACATCCACCCGACCCATCACCGGCGATCAGCTCAAGTTCATCCGTTGACGGCAGCATGGCCAGTCCGCTGGGTTCAACGCCAGGAATGAAATCGCAGTGATCTTCCAAAAGCTCCAGAACACGCGGATCGAGGTCCGAGAGCCGCAATGTTCTTTCCTTTGGCAGACTTGTTTCGGGTTTGCGATGTGTCATCTTGAGAAACCGTGAAGAGAAAAATTGTCGGCCTATCTATTTTTCCTGAAGTCTTTTCTCCAACTCGGACAAAAGCTCCAGCCGCTCTCCTTCAACGCCCTGTGCCTTCTCGTGATGAATGGCCTGAAGAGCCAGTTCCCTTGTTTTGGGTTTTAGAACTCCATGCTCAATCTGAAGCACAGCGGCAGCGTAGAAAAGCCCGGCGCTCTCTTCCCAGAACAGTTCGTCACGCTCTTCTTCAGCAAATTCCTCCAATATTTCAAGAGCCAGTTCCGTTTGAAGGATTCGCGCTGCAACTTTTGCCGGGTCTTTCCCTCCAGCAACAGCTTCGTCAAACCCGGCCTTGATGTCCGAGGCCAAGTCATCATCGAAAAAACCATCTCCCCATCGACTCATTTTCAGCTCCCTTAATTTGAACAAGGCATCTCCCGAAGCACCAGCATCACTCGCAAGCGGGCGTCATTATTCGCCGGTATTCGCCGACTTCATAATCTCTTGAAGTTCATCGATCGTGTATGGCGGCAGGCGTTTGTGAAGCATCGCATGGCAGTTGGGACAGACAGGCCTGAGATCGTTGACGGGATCGACAACATAGGATTTCCCGATCTGTGAAAGCGGCACGATGTGATGTACATGGATGAATCCCTCACCAAGTACCCCGTAGACCTTCGCAAAGTCAAAGTCGCAAACCTGACACCGTAACCCATGGTGTTGAATGGCTTTCGCACGCGCCTCCGGATTACGCTCATAACGATTGACGACCACCTGCTGTACCGCGCCCTCGACGTGATCATCAGCTTTGATTTCATCGGGGAATGGGTGGGTGTCGCCCTTCGTGACAATCGTGAACCCATTGGACTGAAGAATCCGGAAACACTTGGACCTGAGGCCGCCCCAAAAGTCGTCAGGCCCCAAAGGTTTACCGGTAACCTTACCGGCAGCCAGACCGACAACCGCCTTGGGCGGATAACGACGGCCCTCAAACAACACATCGTACCCAGTGGACTTGCCGAAGGCATGGGTCACACGCTGGTCGAGATCGAGAATGGCCGCAAGAATGTGTCGTCGCTCTATTTCGTTTGGTATCTTGTTCGACATTGCCCTGCCTCCTGAATTCGTCAACACAATCAATCCGCCTAAAAACCAGTTCGCCCCTTGCCGTCCGGTCGAGGGGATTTACAGTCAGCCGGTAACAGTGGCGTGCCGTCTCACCATCACAGGGAACGACGACAGTGCCCCTCCCAAACGAGGTCACTGTGTATTTTCCGACCGAGACTGATGTTATTGAGATAGGCGGCAAGTAGCGAGGCGCGGGTTCGAACGTCTTCGTCGCGCGCCTGTTCCGCGAGCGCGGCCACCCGCGCGCGGAACGCTTCGTCGGCCAGTCCGTGCATCGTCGTCGCCATAAATCGGAATTCTCTTTGAATCCGCTTGTGAAGCAGCGCGAGGGCGACTTCCCGAAGCTGATCTTTCTGTCTTTCGGTCAGCGGGAAACGGCGCAATTTGCGCCATGCGAATTCCTTGAGGTAGCCGGAGCCGAAGAAATACTCGTCCGCTTCCAGAAAGCGGATGAATATCTGCGCGGTGGTCGCGTCGAAGTGAAGCGGTTTGCCTTTTTGGTGGTACAGACGAATTTCAACCTGCGCCGACATGGCCGACCTCCTTCCAAAACGTCCCAAATGTGACGGAAGGTCGGCACGATACCATCGCGGGCCGGAAACCCAAACAACTTTCAAACGTTTGAAAACTATCGTCCGACGGTCACGGGCTGGCCGGATTGAAGATTGCCCGGTTCGGCGACGACCTGATCGCCGGGTTTGACGCCGTTGACGATTTCGGTCCAGTCGGCGGTCCGGCGACCGGTGGTGACGACCTTTTCGACGGCCTTGCCATCCTTGACCATCAGTACCTTGTCGATACCGGCGAAGGTCACGACGGCCTTGGCCGGGACGGTCACGGCGGACGCCGCGTTTTCGGTCACGATTTCGGCCCGGACAAATCCCCCCGGACGCAGCGCGCCCCGGTTGACGACTTCGGCCTCGACGATGAGCGTCCGGGTCTGCTCGGTAATCGACGGACTGATGCGGACGACCCGTCCGGAATGGGGCGAGGCGTCGCCTTCGACGGTGACGTTGACTTCCTGCCCGGCGCGGATGGTCGGGGCGTCGCGTTCGGGCACTTCCGCCCGCAGACGCAGCGGATTGATCTTCACGATGAGCGCGATGGGCGCGCCCGCCGCGAGATATTCGCCGATGCTCGCCTGTTTCTGCTGCACCACGCCGTCGAACGGCGCGATGATTTTCGTGTCGGCGAGCTGCTGGCGGGCGAGGGCGAGTTCTGAGCGGCGCTGGGCGAGTACGCCCTGGCGGTTGCGGATTTCCTCGACGGCATCCTGATAGTTGCCCTGCGCGACCTGATAGTTCTGTTCGGCGAGGTCGAGGTCGGCGCGGGCGGCGACGCCCTGCTGATACAAGGCGCTGACCCGGTCGCGCGCCACGCGGGTCTGGTCGAGCGTGGCCTGCGCCCGACGGACGCTCCCGGTCTGGCGCGGATCGACGGCGTCATCCGTGCCGTCGGGGCTGAGACCGATGCGGACGCGCGCCTGCGCGAGCGCGGCTTCGGCCTGTTTCACCCGCAGGTCGTAATCGGTTTCCTCGACCTGAGCAATGAGCTGCCCCTTGCGGACGACCGTGCCGAGATCGACCGCGACGACGCGCAGGCGGCCTGGTACTTTCAAACTCACGGTCGCCTGATCGAAGGCGGCGAGCGTGCCGTTGACGGTCACGACCCGCGCGACCGGCGTCTGGGCGACCGGCACGAGCCGGACGGCGCGCGGCTGGGCGTCGGGTTTCTGACTCTGCGCGGCGGCGGGTTTGTCGGACCGGCATCCGGTCAGCCCCGCGAACGCAAGAATGGAAATCAGCGAAAGCGAAAGACGGCGGAGGAATCGCATAACGGATGAAACGCAAAAGATGAACGACCGCGACGATCGGCGGCGGACGGCAAAAGAATCCGCAACAATAGTGGGAGAGCGCCCCGACCCGCTAATGAAAATTTTCCAATGTTGCCGTATTTTGAACCTGGAAGGTCCATTGCCGGGCAGATATGACGCGAGCTGTGGAAAAAGCTGTGGAAAAGCGTCATTTCGGTGGATTTCTTCGCTGATCTTCACCTTGCCGCAGCGTTCCTTGCGGAGCCGAAAACGTGAGTGTTAGTATCCGAACTCTTTCATAACGAGGTTTCAAAATTTTCGATTGAAGATTTTCGATTGGCGAAAAATCGGGAATCGGATCGAAATTTTGGACTCCGCCATCATCCGAGGAGGCCATCCCCATGTCTGAAAACTCGAACAAGATTACCTATTTCCTCGCCGGCGCGAGCATCGGCGCGCTGGTCGCGCTGCTGTTCGCCCCGAAGTCGGGTCGCGAACTGCGCGGCGACATCTCCGACGCCACGCGGCGCGGCATCGACTACACGTCGGAAAACGCCAAGGCGCTCGGCTCGAAGGCGACCAACCTCTACAGCACGGGCCGGGAAAAGGCGTCGGACATCTACAGCACCGGCCGCGAACGGGCGTCGGGTCTGCTCGAATCGGGCAAGGGCCTGCTTTCCGAGCAGCGCAACCGCATGGCCGCCGCCATCGAAGCCGGCAAGCAGGCGTATCATGAAAAGAAATCCGAAGGGCTGGCCCTCGACGGCGGCGACGTCATCGAGAACGACGGCGGCCTGTAATCGCCGCTTTGCGATCGGCGCGGGTCGCGTCGAACGTTGAAAACACGCCGGGAGGTGGCGCGGCGGATTCGCCGCGCGCCTCCCGTTTCATCATCCGGAATACGCTTCCGCCCGATCACCGCCGTGACTACCAACGAAATCTTTCAAATCGTCATCAGCGCCGCCGTCGTCATCATTTTCATCGTTCAGTTGGTGACGCTGTTCGCCATCTACCGGCTGGTCGGCAAGCTCATGAGCGTCGCCGACACGGTCCAGCACAAGACCGACCCGATCATCGAACAGACGAAACAGCTTCTGACGACCGCCAAACCGATCATCGAAAAGGCGCAGGAAGCGTCGCATCAACTCGCGCCGGTTCTCGAAAGGACGCAGGAACTGCTCGCCACCGCCCGCGACACGACGATCATGGTCAAGGACACGACGGCCAAGCTCAGGATCGAAGCCGAAGCCTGCATGGCCGCCGTCTCGGCCACCACGCAGGAAGTGTCGCGCCTCACCACCGAACAGGCCCAGGAAGTTTCGGTCCTCGTCAGCGAAACCTCCGACAAGCTGCGCCGTCAGGTGGACACCTACCATCAGGTTGCGACCCGCACCGCCCTCCGCATCGACGACACGGCGGCCATCGTCCAGCGCGACGTCCTGCGCCCGGTCGGCGAAATCTCGGCGATTCTCAACGCCGTCCGCGTCTTTCTCGAAGTCCTGTTCGCCCAGGAAGGCAAGCAGCAGATCCATCAGGCGTATCAGGACGAAGAAATGTTCATTTGAAAACCAGTGGTTAGCGGTTAGCAGTTAGTAGTTAGTGGTTTGGTGAAGTAATTGAAGGGGTCGTTATCTTTCAGGCTTCCCAGCTAACTGCTAACGACTGACCACTAACTGCTTCCCCACTGCTCATGCGTCTTTCCCTGCTCCTCTTTCTCGCGCTTTTCGTCGTTGCGACGGTTCGCCCGCTGCCGGGCTTCGCCGCCGCCGAATCGGTTGACACGCTCGTCACGGGCGGAACGGTCGTCACGATGGACGCCCAACGCCGCGTCATCGAAAACGGCGTCGTGGCCGTTCGCGGCGACAAGATCGTCGCCGTCGGCGGGCCGGAACTGGCCGCGAAGTACAAGGCGAAAACCGTCATCAACGCGGCCGGGAAAGCCGTCATGCCGGGCCTCGTCAACACCCACACCCACGCCCCGATGGTCCTCTTCCGGGGCATCGCCGACGACCTGATGCTTCAGGAGTGGCTGACGAAGTTCATCTTCCCGGCGGAAGCCAAAAACGTCACCCGCGAGATGGTGAAGGCGGGCACGCGCCTCGCCTGTCTGGAAATGATTCAGGGCGGGACGACCTGCTACGTCGATATGTACTACTTCGAGGACGACATCGCCGCCGTCACCGAAGCCGCCGGGATGCGGGCCGTCCTCGGCGAAACGATCATCGACTTTCCCGTACCCGACGCGCTCACGCCGCAACTCGGCCTCCAGAACGCCGAAAAGTTCATTCAGCAGTATAAAACCGGCCACCCGCTCATCACGCCCGCCGTCGCGCCGCACGCGCCCTACACCTGCGCGCCCGAAGTGCTCGCGGCGTGCCGCAAGCTGGCCGACAAGTATGAAGTTCCGGTCGTCACGCACCTCGTCGAGGACCTCAAGGAAAACGACATTGTCTTCCAGAAGTACGGCTTGCAGCCGATTCCCTTCGTCGAGAAGGCCGGGCTGTTCGGACCGCGCATGATCGCGGCGCACGTCGTCCATCCGTCCCAGGCGGACATTCAGACGTTGAAAAAGTACGGCGTGGGCGCGGCCCACTGCCCGCAGAGCAACATGAAACTCGCGGCGGGCGTCGCGCCGGTGATGGAACTGCGCGCGGCGGGCATCGCGGTCGGCCTCGGCACGGACGGCGCGGCCTCCAACAACGACCTCGACATGTTCGAGGAAATGGATACCGCGGCCAAACTCCACAAGCTCACCCGGCGCGATCCGACCGTGCTTCCCGCTCCGATGGCGCTCGAAATGGCGACCATCGAAGGCGCGCGGGCCATCCACATGGACAAAATCATCGGCTCGCTCGAAGTCGGCAAGCTGGCCGACCTGATCGTGGTGGACATTTCCTCGGCGCACCAGTTGCCGAGTTACAACCTCTATTCGACACTCGTCTACGCGACGAAAGCGGGCGACGTCGAAACGGTCATTGTCAACGGACGGCTGCTCATGCGCGACCGTCGCGTGCTGACGCTCGACCCGGCGGCAATCCGGAAGGAAGCGATGGACTACCGGAAGCGGATTCTGGAAAGTCTCAAAGCGAAGTAGTTGACGGCACCGCGAAGGAGGCACAACGCATGACGCCGACCAGCGCACCGACGAAACAGGAAGCGACCGTGGCCGACCTCGCGCGCGCCGAGGGCAAGGCCGAACTCGTCAACGGAGAAATCGTTGCCATGTCTCCAACTGGAGGAAAACCCGGACGGATCGCGGGACGCATCTTTATCTCGCTTGACGATTACGAACAAAAAAATCGACGCGGCTATGCGTTCGGCGACAACATCGGTTTCCTGGTCGATCTCCCGAACCGAAAATCGTTCAGCCCCGACGCGGCGTTCTTCGTGGGAGAACTTTTTACTCCGGAATTCGATGACGGAGACTTCGTGAACGGCGCACCCGCGCTGGCGGTTGAAGTTCGAAGTAAAAACGATTTCGGCGAAACGATGGAACGGCGAATCGCCGCCAAAATCGCCGATTACTTCGCGGCGGGAACACTCGTTGTTTGGGATGTCGATCCGCTCCGGGAGCAGGTCATCCGCGTCTATCGCGCGTCGTCGCCGGAAACGCCGACGATCTACCGGCGGGGCGACACCGCCGAAGCCGAACCCGCCGTTCCCGGCTGGACGATGCCGGTGAACGACCTTTTCGCCTGAACCAGTCAGTCCGTTTTTCAGGGAGGCTGTAACGTGGACCGCGAAATCAAGGACCTCGAAAAGGCGATGGAGCGCATCTGGGAGATCGCGCTCAAAATGGGACTCGACCCGTTCCCGGTCAACTACGAAATCGTGCCCGCGACGGTGATGTACGAAATCGGCTCCTACGCCCTGCCCGGACGCTTCTCGCACTGGACCTTCGGCAAGGCGTACCACAAGATGAAGACGATGTACGACTTCGGCCTCTCGCGCATTTACGAAGTCGTCATCAACACCAATCCGGCCTACGGATTCCTGCTCGAAACCAATTCCCCGCTCCAGAACAAGCTCGTCATCGCGCATGTGCTCGGACACGTCGATTTCTTCAAGCACAACGCCTATTTCTCGCGCACCAACCGCCGCATGGTGGATGAAGTCAACATTCACGCGCAGCGCATCGAGGAATACGAGTTCAAGTACGGTCGCAAGACGGTCGAGGAATTTCTCGACGCGGTGCTGTCCATCGAGGAACACATCGACCCGCATTTCTTCGTCCGCAAGGAGCGCGAACGCGACCCGAGGCAGAAGGCAACGGAGCCGCGGGTCGGGCAGTTCGACGATTTGATGACGGCAGGCGAACTTCAGACGCGGGACGGCGCGCCGGCGGCGATTCATGTGCCCGGCACGCCCTTCTATCCGGAAAAGGACCTCATCTGGTTCATCGCCCATCACTCGCCCTCGCTCAGCGCGTGGGAACGCGACGTGATGCTGATGATTCACGATGAAATGCTTTATTTCGTCCCGCAGATGCAGACCAAGACCATGAACGAGGGTTGGGCCTGTCTCACGGGCGACGCGCTGGTCGCGACCGAGTGGGGATTCATTCCGTTCGAGGAACTTTACGAACGCGGCGAACGCATCGCGGTCGCGAGCGGCGGCGCGGACGAACGCCACGCGATCACCGAATTTCACAAGGAAGAACAGGTCCCGACGATTCGCATTAAAACGCGGCGCGGCCTGACCGTCGAGGGCGCGGAAAAGCACCGCGTCCGTTTCGCCGACGGAACCTGGGCCTACCTGCGCGACGTCAAACCCGGCGACCGGCTGCACGTCGAATGCGGCGGCAATGTCTGGAGTTCGGAATTTCAGGAAATCCGCTTCGAACCGCTCGCGGCGGACCCGACCATCGCCCATATTGCACCACTGGTCGGCGTTTCCTTAAACACCGTCGTCCGGCATCTCAACGGCACGCATCAATCCCGGAGCGCCGCCACCATCGACCGGGCCGTGGCGGCGACAAACTATCGGCGCGGCTACGCGGGCAAGGTTTTATTGAATCGAAGGGCGGAACTCCGGAATCCCGGCGTCCTGAACGAAGACCTCGCCTGGCTGCTCGGCTATTTCGTCGGTGACGGGAACCGCACCAAATCGGGCATCTGCATCACCAGCGGCGACACGGAGGTCATCGCGATGGCGGCCTCGATCATTCAGGATCAGCTCGGCCTGCGGGCGCTCACGCACTGGGACGCGACCGAACAGGGCGGACGCTGGCGGCTCGTCGTGCATTCGCGCGAACTCCTGCGTTTTCTGCGCGCACTCGGCATCGACCTGACCGCGACGGCCCGCCATAAAAAAATTCCAGCCATCATTCTGCGTTCGCCGAAGGCGGTCGTCTCCGCGTTTCTGCGGGGGTACTTCGACGCCGACGGATACGCCGGCAAGCAGGGCGTCATCCTGTCATCCTCAAGCGATGAACTCGTCCGGCAAACTCAGATTCTGTTTTTGAACTACGGCATTCTCTCGACCCAGCGCCGCCAGACCGACGGCTGCCTGCACCTGCACGTCGCGGGCGCGTCGGCCAAAACGTTCGCCGACGAAATCGGCTTCGGCCTCGCGCGCAAGCAGGAACGGCTGCGCGACTACATCGAAAACCGCCGCTGGTTTTGCAGGGAAGATTTCACCGACGAAATCGTTTCCGTCGAACATCGGGTCAACGATGTGTTCGACATTTCGGTCGCGACGAAACAGGCTTACGTCGCCAACGGCCTGCTCCATCACAATTCCTTCTGGCACTCGCGCATCATGCGCGAACTCTGCGAGGGAACCGATGATTTCGTCGAATTCGCGGAACTTCACGCATCGGTCGTGTCGCCCCACAAGGGCCAGTTGAACCCGTACTATCTCGGATACAAGATTTTCGAGGACATCGAGCGGCGATGGGAAAATCCGACCGCCGCGGAGCGCGAAAAATACGGTCGCAAGGGCGGCGAAGGCCGCGAGAAGATTTTCGAAGTTCGCGAGATGGACAACGACGTATCGTTCCTCCGCAATTACCTCACGGAAGAACTCGTCGAGGAACTCGATCTCTATGTGTTCGAACTGGTGGACGAGGATGAATGGACCGTCACCGAGAAGCGGTGGGAGCGGGTTCGCGACCAACTCGTCGCGAACATGACCAATTTCGGATTTCCATATATCGAGGTCACCGACGGCGATTACAACCGGAATCGCGAACTCTATCTCATGCACCGGTACGAAGGCGCGGAACTGGATTTGAAATACGCGCGCAAGGTGCTGGAATATGTGTTCAAATTGTGGGGTCGCCCGGTTCACCTCGAAACCCGCGTGGACGACGACTCCCTCGTGCTGCATTTCGACGGCACGGACCACGATGAAGACTGACGATAATTGAGAATTGAGAGTTGAGAATGGAGAATTCGCCGTCATTGGCCGTTTCCCTCTCGCCTCTTTCAGCCCGATAATTCTCAATTCTCAATTCTGAATTCTCAATTCCCGCAGTTCGGAGGTTGACGTGAGAGGCGAATACCAGACGCTACGCATGCTTGCCCGCGAAGGCAAAATCACCGAGGAAATGATCGCGGTGGCCGAAGACGAACGGCTCGATCCGGAATTTATCCGGCAGGGTCTCGCCGACGGCTCAATCGTCATTCCCAAGAATATCCACCACAATTTCCGCCCGATCGGCATCGGCAAGGGCCTGCGGACGAAGGTCAACGCCAACATCGGCGCGTCGGGCTACCACCAGTTGCTCGACGAGGAAATCATCAAGTTGTACACCGCCGTGCAGTACGGCGCGGACAGCGTGATGGACCTCTCGACCGGGACCGACCTCGACCTCATCCGGGAAACGCTCATCGGGCGCAGCCCCGTCATGCTCGGTACGGTGCCGATCTATCAGGTCGCATCGGAAGGCTCGATTCTGAAGATGGACCCGGAAGACCTGTTCGCCGCCATCGAAAAGCAGGCGCAGCAGGGCGTGGACTACATGACCGTCCACTGCGGCGTGACGAAGGAAACGGTCAAGAAGCTCCGCAATCACCAGCGCATCGAGGGCATCGTCAGCCGCGGCGGCGCGCTGCTCGCGGCCTACATCGAGGCGACGGGCAATGAAAACCCGCTGTATGAACAGTTTGACCGGCTGTGCGACATCTTCGCGCGCTACGACGTGACGTTTTCGCTCGGCGACGGGCTGCGTCCGGGCGCGACCGGCGACGCTTCCGACCGCGGCCAGTTGGCGGAATTGCTCGTCCTCGGCGAACTCACCGCGCGGGCGCGGGCGAAGGGCTGTCAGGTGATGGTCGAAGGTCCGGGACACGTTCCGCTCGACCAGATTACCGCCAACGTCCAGTTGCAGAAGAAGGTGTGCGAGGGCGCGCCGTTTTATGTACTGGGGCCGCTCACCTGCGACGTCGCGCCGGGCTACGACCACATCACGGGCGCGATCGGCGGGGCCATCGCGGCGGGCGCGGGCACGGACATGCTCTGCTACGTCACGCCCGCCGAGCATCTCCGCCTGCCGGACCGCCAGGACGTGATCGAAGGCGTCATCGCCACGCGCATCGCGGCCCATTCGGGCGATCTCGTGAAGGGCGTGAAGGGCGCGAAGGAATGGAACGACCAGATGTCGCTCTACCGCAAGCGCCTCGACTGGGACGGCATGTTCCGGCTGGCGATGGACCCCGAAAAGGCGCGTCGGTACAAGGAAGAATCCGAAGCCGCCGATTCGAAGGTCTGCTCGATGTGCGGCAGCCTCTGCTCGATCAACATCGACAACGCGGCCATCGAGAAATTCTCGAAGAACAAGCCCGACACCTCCGAGAAGTTCCTCGCGCCGAAGGAAGAAGCCGCCGCCGTCGCGGGCGATTAACTTTCTGAAAGAGTGGCCGAAAATTCCTGTCAACGGGACGAAACATCCTGAAAACAGCGAATTTCGGCCACTTTTCATCTTTTCGGCGAGGCATCCCGAAGGACCGTCCCGCGCGTCGTACCGTGACAATGGAGGCGAACTTCAACTCAGGAGATCATTGGCAATGTCACGAATCAAACGAATTTCAGCCATTTTCTTTCTTCTGCTCGCGATGCTTTCGACCGTCCCGATGACGGGCAGCGCGCAGCGTTTCCAGCAGGACGGCGATTACGACGAAAACTACTATCGCGACAGCGACATCTATTTCGCGTATCGCGCGGTCAACAACCAGCGGATTCTCTTTTCGATTTACAACGGCCAGCGCTGGTCGGAAGGCGCGCGGGTCGAAAGCGCGGAAAGCAACGTCGCCCCGGCGCTGATCCGGCGCGGCAACCGGCTCATCCTCGCCTACAAGGGCCGCAGTTCCAGCAAGATTATCGTCCGCTACAACGACGGCGGCGGCTGGTCGCGTGAGGAAACGCTCGGCAGTTCGCAAACCAACGATTCGCCGAGTCTCGCGTTCTATCGCGGACGCCTCGTGGTGGCCTTCAAGGGCGTCGGATCGCCGAACATCTACATCCGCACCTATGACAACGGCGGCTGGTCGCCTGAAATCAAGGTTCCGAATTCCGAATCGCGCACCAGCCCGGTGCTCACGACCTTCCACGGCGAACTGTTCCTCGCCTATCGCGGCGTGAGTTCCAACCGGATCGTCCTGCGGAGCTTCGACGGACGCTCGTGGTCCACGGAAAGCCGCCTGCCGGATGCCCGCACGGCCAACGCCCCGGCGATTCTCGCGTTTCAGAACGCGCTCTACGTCGTCTATCGCGGCGAAGGCTCGAAAAACCTTTACTGGCAGCGGTGGGACGGCGGCCGGTGGAGCGGCGAGAACAAAATCGGCTCGTCGGAAACCAACAGCCCGCCCAGCCTGTTCCGCCTGAACGGTCGGCTTTATGTCGCCTACAAGGGCGGCGGTTCGAACAACATCTACCTGCGGTCGTTCGACGGCGGACAGTGGTCGAGCGAGCAAAAGGTCCCGGACATCAAATCGGTTGATACGCCCGCCGCGGCGGGCTGAGGAGACACGATGAAAGTCACGATTCGCGACCGGAAAACCGGCACGATTCTGGCCTCGACGGACGACGCGGCGAAAGTCGCGTCGTTCGAAGGCAACTGGTACTTCGACCCGTCGGCGGTCAATCACGACGTACTGAAAGTGACCGCCAACACCTACACCTGTTCCTACAAGGGAACCTGTAACTGGGTGAACTTTTCGGATGGGACGAACGAAGCCAAGAATGTCGCGTGGGTCTACCCGACGCCGAAAAAAGGCTACGAACAGATCGCCGGGAAGTATGCGTTCTACGCAGGCGACCGTCCGAATACGATCGAGGAAAAGCAGTAGTCAGTGGCCAGTGGTCAGTGGTCAGTGGTCAGTGAAGGAGGCAATCCCGATGCGAACCCGTTTTCATGTGCTTGCCGGTGGACTCGTCTGTTCACTGGCTTTTGTGCTTTCACCGGCAATGGGTCCCAACCCGAAAGATCCCTACGCATCCGGAATTCCCGGCGCCATCAAAAAGCTGCTCACCGGGGAACGATTCACTCCAACCATGCATGCCTGCGGCCCGGACGGGAGCTTCCACACCTACACCACGTGGAGCGGCGATACCGTTTCGAGAGATTCTTTTCGTCCGCAAAATATGACGGCTCAGGAAGCATTCGAAGCCGAACTCAAAAAGGCCGCGAACGTCATGGAAGTCGACCGACAACCGACCCAACGCTACAAGGCACGGGCAGTGATTGAAAACGAATCAGGCTTGGTGACCATTCTCTATCAGTTCGACGGCTTTTTAGGGCAGATTACGGCCTCTTCGAGAAGCCAGGCCGAGGCATTTGAAGCCTTTGAAGAAAATCGCAACCGCTGACGACTGGCCACTGACTACTGACCACTGGCAACGACCACGCCGCTCACAGACGACCACCCGACCTTCACCGACGCGCCGACACGGAACATCTCCGTTGCGGCGTGTCCGTCGTTGGGAGCGAAGACCGTGACGCGCTGGCCGTCGGAAAGTTCGACGTACCAGTGAGTCGTGTCGCCGAGATAGACCTGCTCGCGGACGATTCCGCCCAACCCGACCGCCGCGTCATTTGAAAGCACGATCTTTTCCGGCCTGACCGCGAGCGTGACTGATGAACCGACCGCAAGACCTTCCGTGATGGGAATCTCCACCACGCCATCGGCGAGCTTCATCGAAAACACATCGCCCTTGCAGGCGCAGACTGTTCCACGCAGCAGATTGCATGTCCCGATGAATGACGCGGTGAATTCCGTGCGCGGCCGTTCGTAGAGTTCGCGCGGCGCGGCGAGTTGTTCAATCTTTCCTTTATTCAAAACCGCGATCCGGTCCGACATCGTGAGCGCTTCTTCCTGATCGTGCGTCACGAACACAAAGCTGATGCCGGTCCGCCGCTGGAGCGATTTCAGTTCAATCTGCATCTGACGACGCAGTTTCTGGTCGAGCGCGCCGAGCGGTTCGTCGAGCAGCAGCACACGCGGCTCGCACACAAGCGCCCGCGCGATGGCGACGCGCTGCTGCTGTCCGCCCGACAACTGGCGCGGATAGCGTTCGCCGAGATCGTCGAGTTCGACCATGTCCATCGCAGCGGCGACCTTCTTCGAAATCTCGGTTTTCGTGAATTTTCGCTTTTGTTCAAGGCCGAACGCGATGTTGCGCGCGACTGTCAGATGCGGAAACAGCGCGTAGTGCTGAAACACCGTATGAACATTGCGCCGGTAGGGCGGCAGCGCGGTCACGTCCTCGCCGCCAAGCATGATGCAGCCTTCGTCGGGCGTTTCGAAACCGGCGATCATCCGCAGCAAGGTCGTCTTGCCGCACCCCGACGGACCGAGCAGGGTCAGAAATTCGCCGGCCTCGACGGTCAGCGAAATATTCGAAACGGCGACGAAATCGCCGAACCGCCTGGTTACGGAACGGACTTCAATGTCTGGCTGAGACAACGGCGCGCGTACCTTGAGAGAAAATGCGGAACGCGGAATATCGAATGTCAAAGGAAGAAAAAGCAACGTTTTTCATTCCGCATTCGGTATTCCGTATTTTCTTTTCAGGTGGGAGAAAAAACAGGAGCGGGACACCGTGTCTCACATTTGTACGGGGCATCCTGCATTGTCCTGCCCGTCCCGTACAAAAAAGTTCAGCCGTCACGCCACTTGAGACATCGGCTCCCGCCGTGTTGGTCCTAAACTTACGGTTATTTATTGTGAAAGTATTGCAGCCGCTTAAAAATTTTTCATTCGGCGCGGAAAGTGCCGGATTTTTTCCGCGCCGAACCCGAAATGAGCGTTTTGCCTACTCGACGACGCGATACACCGTGCCGTTCATCACGACCACGACGCGCGTGCCGAGCGCGAAGTAATCCGACAACTTCGGCGTCTTGCCGACGAGCGCGAAGTATTCGTCGCTTCCGAACTTCACTTCCTTGACGGGAAGTTTCTTCGCTTCGTCGAACTCGGTATCCACCCACACGCCGTCGCGCAACGCGAAGGTTTTCACGCCGACCGTCTTGAGCGATTCCGTCTGCTGGGTAACAACCTTGTCGGCGTCGCTGAGTTTCTTTTCGTCCTTGCTGGCACGCACCGCGCTTTCACCCGATTCGGCCTTCATCGACGGGGCGGACGGGGCCGGAGAGGCTCTGCGCTTCGCACCACCGACACCATTACCGATACCGGTATTTGCGTAAGTCCGCCCATTTATCGGCAAATCACGACGACGAACGTCGTCTTCCGGCATCGGCTGCCCTTCCGTCGCGAGGAAGGACGTGTAGGGCGTGACGATGCCGTGCTTCGTGCCCAGCGACACGATTTCATCCACCAGTTCCTTGTTTTCACCGTTCAGACGAATCTGTTCGAGCAGCGCGCCGACGCGCCGGGTCGCCCAGAGCTTCGGAAGAAAGGCGTTGTCCTGCTCGACCCGCTTGAAGACCTGACCTTCATAGACAAAGGTCCGCTCGCGTCCGACCGCGTTTCCGCGCAGACGCATGACCGCCGCGCGATCATCGCCCTTGTAGCGACCGACCAGCACAAGTTGTCCGCCGCGAAACAGATCGGGCAGCGCGCGCGGGTAAACCAGTTCGGTGTCCACGCCGCCGAAATCGAGTTTGATGTCGGACAGGACCGGATAATTGACGCGCCCGAAGAAGGTCGAGACTTTTGCTTCCAGATCTTCATTCGGCTCGATGTAGTCGCTCACTGCGCGATTTTCACGCGCGATGGCGTCGAGCAGTTTGGTGTTCACGTCATAGCCGACGCCGAAGGTGAAAATGCGCGCGCCGAAATCGTTGGCCTTCGCCGTCGCGGCCTCGATGGCCTTGGCATCGGTCGTACCGACCGTCGGCAGCCCGTCGGTCAGAAACACGACCATTCGCGGACGGTCGCCGGTGCGTTCCGTGAACTGCTTCAAACCGGCGAGCATCGCGTCGTAAATGTTCGTACCGCCCTCGGCGCGGAAATCCTCGACGAACTTCACCGCCCGCTTGAGGTTTTCGCGCGACGCCGGAATCAGCCCCGAATCGAAAAGATGTTCCTCGCCGGAAAAGCGGATGACGTTGAAACGGTCGTTCGGACCGAGCGATTCAAGGCCGAACTTGAGCGCGTTGCGCGCCTTATCGATTTTCTCGCCGCTCATCGAACCCGACGTGTCGAACACAAAGACAATGTCCTTCGGCAACCGGTCGCTTTCGTCGAGGTTCGTCTTGGGCGCGACGATGAGCATGAAATAGCCGTCCTTGCCCGGTTCGCGGTGCGTGACGAGGCTCATGCCGAAATCCTTGTCGCCGAGGCCGTAGTACAACTGGAAATCCTCGGTCGCCTTCGCGCCGCTCACTTCAAAACTCAGCCGCGCCTTCTTTTCGCCGTCGCGTTTCACGTCGATGCCGTGGCTCGGCGAATAAATCGCCTTCAGCGCCGCGCCCGACTCGATTTCAACCGTGCCGACGACCGACTGCGGCGGGGCGTTGAGCGCGCGCTGCCCACTGCCGAGCGGATAGCGATAGCGCACCGTGCCACCCTGCGCTTCGAGCACCTGCGAATATCTCAGTTCGATTTTCTTGTCGGAATTTCCGGGAATGGGAAAGACGCTCGCCTGAAACAGATCCTTCCCGACGTATTCGAGCAGCCCCGGATCGCGCATCGTCCGCACGATGTCGTTGTAAATCTGGCGCGCCTTGTTGCGTTCCACCACTTCGCCCGCGAGTCGCCGCTGGCCGTCCCAGATGGCGAACTCGACGAACGTCGCGCTTTCCGGAATCGGGAAGCAGTAAGTTCCTTCCAGAACGTACGGCGTGTCGTTCCGGAAAACCTGCTCGATATGCGTTTCGGCGACCTGATTTTTAATGGTCGTCGTGATTTTGACGCTTTTAATCGCGAGGACCGGCGGAATTGGTCGCGGCCCCGGATGCGGCGGTCGGCGGATTACGTCGCGCTCACGGGGAATCAGGATGCCCTGCGCGCGCGCCTCGCCCGTAAAGAGCGCGGCAATACCGATGATTAGAAGTGAAAAAAAGAGAAGTCCGCGAAAACGGCTCGGGTTCGACATGGTCGTCCACCTCGGGGAAAAATCGTTTTGCCGCTACCGACGCCGGGCCGGGAAATTGGTTCCGGAGGAGGAGAATGCGGAATAAAAATCGGCTGCGTTTCCTCGACTTCGAGCAAATCGAAGACTCGAAGCCTTTTTATTCGATATTCCGTATTCCGCATTCCACATTCTCTTCCTGATTGACACTTCAAAAGTGGCGCGTCACATTCGGCCCGCGTGACAATTCATTCCGAAGGACCACGGGCACGATGACACCCCTCCGCATCCTCCTCACCGGCGGCACGATTGATAAAGTGTACGACGAACGCCGCGGCCAGCTCGTTTTTTCGCAAACCCATCTGCACGACATGCTCGAACAGGCGCGCTGTCAGTTCAACGGCATCGCCATCGAATGCGTGATGCTCAAGGACAGCCTCGACATTACCGAGGATGATCGCGCCGCCATCGCGCGCGCCGCCGCGACCGCACCCGAACCGAACCTCGTCATCACCCACGGCACCGACACGATGACCGAAACCGCGCGCCATCTGGCGGAAACGGTCACGGGCAAAACGATTGTCCTCGTCGGTGCGATGATTCCCTACTCATTCGGCGCGTCGGACGCCATTTTCAACCTCGGCTTCGCCCTCGCCGCCGCGCGATTTCTCCCGGCGGGCGTCTACGTCGCGATGAACGGCACGGTCTTCAACTGGGACAACGTCCGCAAGAACCGCGAACGGGGAATCTTCGAAACGGTTTCATAGGCATTTTCCTCCCTGACGGTCGGATTTCCATACCGGTGGATGAACGTCATCGTCAGGCAACCGGTATGGAAGTCCGACCGTCAGGGAGGGTCGTCGTCTTCCCTCGGACCGGCTATACTGCGCGGCGAACGGTTCCCCCTCATTCACAATTCTGTTTTCGACCGGCAACGGCCATTGTCGCCCGAGGAGTGTCCGCATGAAATTCACGCGCTACGGCAAATGGGACGGTCTCGACTGGGAGAACTTCGATCTCCAGAAACTGATGGAGCGGCTTTCGGATTTCTTTCTGCAAAGCGGCTTTTCGGGGGGCTACTCGCGCCGCATCCAGGACCCCGACCACTCGCTCGACGCGCTGCGCGAGGCCATCCGGCAACTCATCATGAGCGGCGAACTGCTCGATGAAGACGAGATGCAGGAACTGTTCGACGAGCAGGGGTACGTTGACGAAAAGAAACTCAAGGAACTCATCGACGGCCTCATCAAGCGGATGATGCAGGAAGGTTTTCTGCGCGCGCAGGCAATGCCGCAAAATAACGGGCGGCAGGGGCAGCACCAGCCGGGACAGGGGCGTACGGAAGACGCGCAGCCGGTGCGGGTGCAGTTTGAACTGACCGACAAGAGCCTCGATTTTTTGGGATACAAGGCGCTCAGCCAGTTGCTCGGCTCGATGGGCAAAAGCTACGCGGGGCGGCATGACACGCGGCATCTTTCGACCGGCGTCGAGGCGTTTCAGTCGAGCAAGCCGTACGAATTCGGCGACACGCTCAACCTCGACGTCAACGGCACGCTGCTCAACGCGATCCAGCGCGAGGGCCTGGGCGTGCCGCTCAACGTCGAATACAACGACCTGATGGTGAACCAGTCGGAATACACGAGTTCCTGCGCGACGGTCGTGATGCTCGATTGCAGCCACAGCATGATTTTGTACGGCGAGGACCGCTTCACGCCCGCCAAGCGCGTCGCGCTCGCGCTCACGCACCTGATCCGGACGCAATATCCCGGCGATTCCCTGCGGCTCGTGCTCTTTCACGATTCGGCGGAGGAAATCCCGGTGGCGAAACTTTCGCAACTGGCGGTCGGGCCGTATCACACGAACACGGCGGAAGGCTTGAAACTCGCGCGGCGCATCCTGATGTCGCAGCGGGTGGACATGCGCCAGATCGTGATGATTACCGACGGCAAACCCTCGGCGCTGACGCTCGAAAACGGCCAGATCTACAAAAATTCGATGGGCCTCGACCCGATGATCATGGACGCGACCTATTCGGAAGTCGCGCAGTGCCGACGCAGCAACATCATGATCAACACGTTCATGCTCGCGGACGATTCCTACCTCGTGGATTTCATCAAGAAGGTGACGGAAATCGCGCAGGGCAAGGCGTACTTCACGAGCGTCATGACGCTTGGCGAATACGTCATGATGGATTTTCTCAAACGCCGAACGAAGAAAGTGCGCTGACGCGGAATTGAGAATTGAGAATGCAGAATTGAGAATTTGAAACGTTTTCCCCCGGAGCGTTTTTTCATGTCCCTCACACCACAGGAAAAAGAACTGGTCGCGCTGGTGGGTTGTCCGCTTGAAGTGGGCGAAATCGTCAAGTCGGTGCTGGATCGTCCGATTGAACGGTTCATCAGCAGCGTCGAAGGCGACGAAACGGCGGTCATCGTGACCGGACTCGCGGTTTCCCTCGGCGAAGGCGAGGAAACGTCGAAGTTCGTGGCGACGCTGAATGAAAAACTTGCCGGGTCAGGCTATCGGGCCTACTGGAGCCGACGCTCCGACGGACGGCGCGTCCACGACGAAATCGTCGTCTTCATCCCGCGCGCGCCCTTCGACCTGCTCGTCATCCGGCAAACCGACGCCGCGAACAACGATCTCGACAACCGAGCCATCATCAATCGTCTGACCGAGTGGTCGGAACGGTTCGACTTCGATCTCGTCGGCGCGGGGCACGATTTCGTCGCGCTTTCCCTGCGGACGCTACCGGACGACGTCGAGGCGTTCGCCCGCGAGGTGTATGAATTTTGTCCCGATACCGTCGATCAGGGCACGGCCATCGCCGCCGAAATGCTCATCGAAGAAGGCGCGGTGGACGAAGACACCGACATCGACGAACTCGGCATGGCGATGCTCGTCCGGAGCATTCGCGACGAAAAATCGCTGTTCCTCTGGTGGGACTAATGGTTGACCACCGACTCATGGTTTCGACCGACAGTGCCCTCATTACGCTTTTTGACGGGCAGGTAGTCAGCGAACAACCTTCTGACGAGATTGATTACTTCCCAATCGTTGAATGTCCAGGTGTCAAAAAAGGATTTTTTGCCGCCTTTGAAGTTGGCAGTGACGGCACATTTGATGCCCGAGTGACTGACGGCCCTCTCACTGATGACGAACGTGATTACGCCGCCTGCCTCGTCAAAAGCCGAGTCGTGGTGAAATCCGGAAATCTCTGGGTCAGCGGCTATGGCTTCGAGCCGCTTTCGATCGGCCCGACCAATTTGGTCGGTCAATCTTTCGCCGTTGAACCGGGAGTCTACAACATCGAGGCATACTTCATTCTTTGGCAACATTCGCCCCGATGGTGGTGCGAATCAGACGCCAAAAGGCCGGATTCACCTCCTGATCTTGTTTTTCAACTGACACCCGCAAGCCAATCTTCGGAATTCATCCCACCAGGCGATATTCGACTGGACGCAATCTGGCTTCCGTTCATCGAAACTCAACCGTCGCCATTCCTGTTTCCATCCTCCGGCCGAGTTATGGGAACTCAACCGGGAATGAGGCTGACGACCGAAACAATCAGTGACCCGAAAACCGAATCGGGCATTCACTTTAAAAAGTGCGGCATCGAGAACTACCGACTGGAGTTATTTGAAACGCCCAGCCTTGAACCAGGAACACGAATAACAGTTGAAGTCATTTCTGTTCATCATTTGAAAATGACGATTTCCGCCAGATTCATCGAAGTCGTCTGACAATTTTCCGATCATCGACCAAAATCGTGAACCACGACGCCACGACCTTCTCCGAACGGATACGGATATTTCTCGCCGACCGGCGGGTCCGGTTCGGAGGGTCGGTTGTCGTCCTCGTCGCGGTGCTGGCGTTCGCCGGTGTCACGGTTTCCGAAAAACGTGCCGAGGCGGCGCGGCGCGCCCGCTGTACGAAGCTGGTCAAGGGCCTCATCGACCACGAGCGCACGGCCCCCGTCACCGCGGCCCCTTTTCCGTGGCTGAAGCCGAAACATCCCCGCTATCGCGTGGCGTACAACTTCCAGGTCAACGGCGTAACCTACGCCGGGGAGAGCATCTGGCCGTTCAGGCCACAGGGGAAATACCTCTCGGTCAGCTATGATCCGGCGGACCCGACGACCTCCTTTTCCGACTACGACCGCGCTCCCGATTCCTGAATTCCCCCGACGTGATTTTTCCGGTTGCCCAATCGGAATTTTGCAGTGTATTTTTCGCCAAACAGATTCTTTACAAACCAGGGGACGGATGGGAAATCCCATCCGATGACGGCGTATGTCAACGCGGTGTCCGTATTGCAGGATGGTGAATGAACTCAGCGCCCGGAAGTGCGCCGGGTGTGGTTACGATCTCATCTCCGCGCCCGCCGGCGGCGATTCGGGCAATTCATGGCTTTCCGGATTCTTCGGGCTGTTTTCAAGGCAGCGGCCCGCCACCCCGACACCGACCGCGGCGACGCCGACCGGCCGCTGTCCCTACTGCCGGGCGGTCAATTCGCCCCAGGCGGCGACCTGCATCGGCTGCGGCCATCCATTGAACGTGCCGTTACAGGCTCAGTACCGCCGACCTCGTCAGCCCTTTTCCGAACGATTCAAAAGCTACGTCACGGCGCACTGGCAGGGGTTCGCGACCGCGGCGGTCTTTATCGGGGGCGCCACGTTCCTGCTCTGGGCGAGTTCATCGGAAAAAAATCAGGAGCAAGAGCGGAAAGCCCGCTGCACCAGCCAAGCCAGAGGAAAGCTGAACCCGAAGTACCAGATCATCACGAAAACCACGAGCATCAAATTTATTCCGGTCTCCTCAAAAACCACCTACGACGTGACCTACACCTTTCAGGTCAACGGGGCCACGCTTACCGGGAAAAGCAACTGGGCATTCGAACCGACCCAACTCGACGTACAGGTGCATTACGAGCCGGAAAATCCGAGCAACAACTACGCCGACCCTTTTAACAATTGAGAATTCAGAATTCAGAATGGAGAGTTGCGGGAGACCGCGCCGTAAAATTTCGTTGCGCCTGAAAATTCTCAATTCTCCCGCCGTTTCCTCTCGCGTTTGTAACCTTTCGACCCGCTCGAACGTGGATATGGCGCACGAACCGAAATTCGTGCCCATTTTCATCGCGAAAGGACGCGACCATGTTCGAAACCGATTTTCAGGAAACCTTTTTCGATGCCGTCGTCATCGGCGGCGGCATCGCGGGGCTGACCGCCGCCGTCCGGCTGGGCCAGGCGGGCCGCCGGGTTCTGGTCCTTGAACGCGCTCCACGCCTCGGGGGACGCGCCGACACCGCCGATCACGACGGCTACCGGTTGAATCTCGGCCCGCACGCGCTCTACCGCGACGGGCACGCCGCGCGGACCTTCGCCGAACTCGGCGTCCCCGTGGCGGGCGCGAACCCGGTCAACCGGCTGTTTCTGGTTCGCAACGGCGAAATGTACGCCCCGTCGGGGTCGCCGCTCGCGCTGCTTTTTACTCGGGCCATCAGCTTCGGCGCGAAAATCGAGGCGGCGCGCTTTCTGATGAAGCTGGGAAAACTCGATCCCGCGCCGCTCGACCGGGTGACGGTGGACGACTGGCTCGCGACGGCCGTCCGGCGTCCCGACACGCGCCTTTTCATGAAGACGTTCATCCGGCTGAGTACCTATGCGTCCGCAACTGACCGGATGAGCGCGGGAGCAATCGTCCGGCAGCTTCAAACGGGTCAAAAAGGCGTTTTGTACCTTCATGACGGCTGGAAAACGCTGGTTGACGGCCTCGCGAACGCGGCCGAGGCCACCGGCGTTGAAATTCTGACCAACGCGGGCGTGGAAACCGTCGCGCGGCGTCCGGAAGGCTTTGAACTTCGGCTGACGGATGCCCGCCGCTTCGCGGCTCGCGCGATCATCGTCGCGGGAAGTCCGGCGCTGGCGGCGAAGCTGTTTCCCGCATCGGCGACGCTGCGGACAGCGGCGGAAAGTGCGATTCCCGTCACCGCCGCCTGCCTCGACCTCGCGTTCCGGCGGTTGCCGTTCCCGAAACGGACGGGCGGGCTGGGACTGGATCGTCCGTTGTACTACTCGGTGCATTCCGCCGCCGCGTCGCTCGCGCCGACCGGCGGGGCCGTCCTGCACGCCGCCTTTTACCGCGCGCCCGAAAACAATCCGTCCCACGCGGACATCCGGCGCGAGCTTGAAACGATGATCGACGCCGCCCAGCCGGGCTGGCGGTCCGAAATTGTCCACGAACGTTTCATGCCCGCGCTGACGGTGGCGCACTGGCTGCCGACGGCGGAAACCGGCGGGCTGGCGGGGCGTCCGTCGGCGGTCGTCGCGGATGCCCCCGGCGTGTACATCGCGGGTGACTGGGTCGGCGGCACCGGAATGCTCGTGGACGCCAGCACGGCAAGCGCGACGGAAGCAGCCAGCCGAGTGAATGCGGAATGCGGAATATCGAATGCGGAATTTTCCGAAAACCAAAAAAGACATTCAGTTGTCGCCTGAGACTATCGTACAAACAGCCTGAAATTCCGCATTCCGCATTCGATATTCCGCATTCAAAATGAGCCTCCTTTCGGAAATGATTTCAACCGAACGCCCCCTCCTCTGGGGCATGTGCTACCGGATGACCGGAAGCGCCGCCGACGCGGACGATCTCGTGCAGGAAACGTTCGTTCGGGCGATGGAGCGTCCGCCGGCGCGGACCGACGAGCCGCTGCGTCCGTGGCTGGTGCGGGTGGCGATGAATCTGAGCCGCGATCACCTGCGGCGACGGCGGCGGACGGAATATCCGGGTTACTGGTTGCCGGAGCCGGTGGCGACGGACGCGCCCGGCGCGGTACCGGGCGAAGCGCGGGGCGGGGATGAATCGGCGGCGGCGCGGTATGAACTGACCGAAAGCGTGACCTTCGCGTTTCTGCTCGCCATCGAGGCGCTGACCCCGGCGCAACGGGCGGTCCTCATCCTGCGCGACGTGTTCGATTATTCGACGGAGGAAACCGCCGCCGCGCTCGGAATGACGCCGGGAAACGTCAAGGTCACGCTGCATCGGGCGCGGGGCGCGATGCGGGCCTACGACACCGAACGGACCGCCGGGTTTCAGGCGCGCCAGGCGGCGGTCGGGACGGCGCTTCAGGAATTTCTCGCCTGCTTCGCCCGCCGGGACGTGGCCGCGCTCGAACGCCTGCTCGCGGCGGACGTGGTTCACTACTCGGACGGCGGCGGCGAGGTGCATGCCGCGCGGTGGCCGATTCGCGGACAGGAAAAGGTTTTACGGCTGTTGTTCGGCGTGAGCCGCGACACCGTGTCGCCGGTCGTCCGTCCGGCGTGGGTCAACGGATTTCCGGCCATTCTGGTCGAGTTTCCGGGTCGGACCGGGAAAGCGCCCGCGCGGTCCATGTTCCAGTGCGAACCGGACGCCACGGGAAAAATCGTCCGGTTCTACAATGTGGTTGCGCCGTCCAAGACAAACCGGATTTTCGGAAACGCCGGATGATTCCCGTCATATATTATTAAGGATCGCGCGCGTACGATGAGTGAATGCCAAAAGTTTCGGGAATCGGTCGGGTTCGCGAAACCGGCGGCGCGTCTCTTTCGGCGAATCGTCACGACTACAGATAGATTCCGTTTTTTCAATTTGCCGAAAAACGTACGTCGTGAGTATGCTTACCTTGTCGCCTCCCCGTTTCTCCTGCCAATCATCGCCAAAGGACAGTCCCCGCAATGTCTGATCCTCCGGGCTTGCCGTTCCAACCGGAAAGGGGCGCCGCCGCCACGGCGTCCGGCCTTTCCGCGTTTTCGCTTCAACGTTTCGGTCATCACTTCCCCTACGCCCTATGGGTTTTGTCGTACGCCGACCGGCGTGTCCTCTACGTCAACCGCGAGTTCGAAGCCATCTGGAAGATTTCGGCGCGCGAGTTCATGGCCGATCCGCTCTGCGCGAACCTGATGATTCACCCGGAAGACCGGGCGCTGCGTCCGTCCGCGCTGGAACGCCAGATTGCCGGTGAAAAGCTCGATTTCGAATTTCGCATCGTTTCGCCCACCGGGCAGGAGCGCTGGGTTCGCGAGGTGGCGTTCACGATTCCCAACGAACACGGGCAGCCGACCTGGATCTGCGTCATCACCAAGGACATCAGCGATTACAAACGGCTGGGGAATCTGCGCGACGAGAGCGATGAGCGGTTTCAGGCGTTTTTCGACAATTCGCCGGAGGCGCTGTTCTGCGCCGACGGGGCGGGCATCGTCCGCTTCCGGAACCATTCTTCATTGAACCTGAACCCGGCGCTCGCGTCGGGCGACGCGCTGGAACGGATTTTTCACGACGAGGATCGCGCCGCGTTTCTCGGCGCGCTGGCCAACGCGGTTTCCCGCCGCGTGGTCGTCACCTTCGACGCCCGACTCGCGCCCGAGGAGGGCGCGCGCTGGATTTCGGGCCGGATTGCGCCCCTGCCGGGCGAAAGCGGAACGCGCGAGTTCATCATCAGCCTGCGCGACATCACCCGCAGCAAGGAAGATGAAGCCACCCTGCGACGCGAGCATTCCGAAGCCACGACCACCAATGCCCAGATCAGAGAACTCGATACCCTGAAAAACCGGGTTGTCGCCGGACTGGCCCACGACATCCGGTCGCCGCTCTCGGCGGTTTCCGGCGCGCTCGACATCATGCGCATGATCGGTGTTTCCGAGGAACTGAGCGAATACCTCGAACTTGCCCAGGAAGGGCTGACTCATGCCACGCGACTGATTGGTGAACTGCTCGAAGTCGGGCGGGTCGAAATCGGCGGTGATACGTTTGAACCAGTACGGTTCGATCCGAAAACGGCCATTCTCGAATGCCTTGCGGCGGCCAGCATCGACGCGCACCGGCGGGTCATCACGATTTCCAGTTCCGTCACGGTAGACTCCGAGCCGCTTCCGGAGTTGCTGGCGGACCGTCTGAAATTCAAGCGAATTCTCGACAACCTGCTCGCCAACGCGGTCAAATTCACCCCGAACGGCGGTACGGTGACCTTTGACGCGCGCATCGCCACGCGTGAAAAACGGTTTCTCGAACTTTCAATCTCCGACACCGGCATCGGCATCGCCCCGGAAGACCTGCCGAAGATCTTCGATCCCTACAAACAGGCCGAAACCGACCGCCGCCACCTCGGCGTCGGCCTCGGCCTCGCCGTCGTCAAGCACCTCGTCGAAGCCCACAAGGGCACCATCGCCGTCACCAGCGAAGTCAGCCGGGGAACAACGTTCACGGTCACGTTTCCGGTGGTGTGAACGTCAGGAGTCGGGAGTCGGGAGTCGGGAGTCGGGAGTCGGGAGTCGGGAGTCGGGAGTCGGGAGTCGGGAGTCGGGAGTCGGGAGTCGGGAGTCGGGAGTCGGGAGTCGGGAGTCG
>JBDRAL010000061.1:0-101949 GCA_039793685.1 Blastocatellia bacterium NZW_1522 | reverse complement strand
AAAGTCGGGGGTGTCTGGGGAGTCTGGGGAGTCTGGGGTGTCTGGGGAGTCTGGGGAGTCTGGGGAGTCTGGGGAGTCTGGGGAGTCTGGGGAGTCTGGGGAGTCTGGGGAGTCGAGCTGACTTCTTCGACTATTCGCGGTCAAGTCCTTTTTTCGGAATCCGTTTCAAATTCGACTTTCTTCAAACTTCATCGCTCATCGTTCATCGTTTGTCTTGACTCCCAAGACTCTCAAGACACCCCAGACTCCCAAGACTCATAACTGCCAGTCAATCTCCGCCTTCCCGTGCTTCTTCAACGCGGCGTTGATCGTCGAATAGGGCTTGCTGCCGAAAAAACCGTTGCGGGCCGAGAGTGGCGACGGATGCGCCGTCTTGATGACGGTGTGACGCGCGGTGTCGATGAGTTTTTCCTTCTTCTGGGCGTACGCACCCCACAACACGAAAACGACCGGGTCGGGCTTGGCGCTCACCGCGCGGATGACCGCGTCGGTAAAGGTTTCCCACCCGCGATCCTTGTGCGAGTTCGGCGTATGCGCGCGGACCGTCAGCACCGCGTTGAGCATCAGCATGCCCTGCTTCGCCCAGTTTTCGAGAAAGCCGTGCTTGGGCGGAGTAATGCCGAGATCGCTTTGAAGTTCCTTGTACATATTGGCGAGCGACGGCGGCGGCTTGACGCCATGACGCACCGAAAAACAGAGGCCGTGGGCCTGTCCGTCGTCGTGATAGGGGTCCTGGCCGAGCAGAAAGACGTTGACCGATTCGTACGGTGTGAGATGAAACGCCGAGAACACGTCTTCCTCCGGCGGGAAAACCTTGTGCGCGGCGCGTTCGCCCGCGACAAAGGTTTCGAGATTTTGAAAATAGGGTTTGTTGAATTCCTCGCCGATGACGGCGTTCCACGATGCGGGCAGTTGGGGGGGCATGAAATATGGCTCCTTGAAAATTGAAAAATTCTTCACCCCTCACCGCTGACGCGGCTCGGGCGGTGTGTGTCCCGACCGTTCCGAGGGCTTCGTTTCGCTCGCCCTCGGCTATCGTAACGTCGCCCCGCTGGGGCTTGGGTCGGTCGGTGGTCAAATGAATGAATTCCCGAAACGTTCTGTTTAAAACCAACACGAGACGACAGCGGCTTTCGTTTGCTTGCTACCAATTGAAGTTGATAGCCCACAGCCGGACCGAAGGGAGGCTGTGGGAAAGAAATTCCCCAAAGAGCCGGACTACACACCAATTTTCGGACAGAACGCCGCCATCGCGCATTCGTCACAGGCCGGTTTCTTCGCGGTACAGACGTAGCGTCCGTGCAGCACCATCGCCGGTCCCCAGAAGGTCCAGACCTCGCGGGGAAGAATCTTCATCAGGTCGGCTTCAATGACCGACGCATCGGACGACGCCGAAAGCCCGAGCCGTTGCGACACCCGCAGGACGTGCGTATCCACGATGACGCCTTCGGCCATGTTGAAGGCGGTCGTCAGCACGACATTTGCGGTCTTGCGCGCGACGCCGGGCAAGGTGACGAGTTCGGCCATCGTACGCGGCACTTCCCCGTCGAACTTCTGGACGAGCATTTTCGCCACCGCCTGCACCGTCTTCGCTTTGTTTTTGTAAAAGCCGGTGGGCCGGACGTCTTCTTCGAGTTCGGTGATTTCGACCTCGGCGTAGTCGCGCGCCGTCGGATATTTCGGAAACAGCGTTTTGGTCACGCGGTTGACCCGTTCGTCGGTGCATTGCGCCGCGAGAATCGTGGCCATGAGCAGGTCGAGCGGGGTTTCCCAGTCGAGTTCATAACGGGCATCGGGAAAGCGTTCGCGCAGGACGGGGAGCGTCCGTTCGGCGATTTCGGCGGGTCGCGACATTGAACAAAAAACCTTTCGGCGGCGCGGTCGGAAGGGCCGTCGCCTTGATAAATCGTTACCGGGAAGCGTAAGTTTGGCACATTCCGAAAAGCAGAGTACAGAACCCGATGCCGCTCCTGTCCATCGAAAAATTGACCGTTTGCTACGGCGCAATCGAAGCCGTTCAAAACCTCGACTTCAGCGTTGAAAAGGGCGAATGCGTCACCCTTATCGGCGCGAACGGCGCGGGGAAAACGACCACGCTCAAAACCATCACCGGCCTGCTCAAACCGAAAAGCGGTAGCGTCAGGTTTGACGGCGAAGACATCACCGGGCTGCCCGCGCATGAAATCGTCGCGCGGGGCATCCGCCTGTCGCCCGAGGGACGCGGCATCTTCGCCAACATGACCGTGCTGGAAAACCTCGAACTCGGGGCCTATCTCGCAAAGGACCGCATGAAGGTGACCGCCGATCTGGAATACGTCGGGGCACTGTTTCCGCGAGTCACGGAGCGCTTGAAACAGGTCGCGGGCACGCTCTCCGGAGGCGAACAGCAGATGGTCGCCATCGGACGCGCGCTCATGGGGCGTCCGCGCCTGCTCCTGCTTGATGAACCTTCGCTCGGCCTCGCCCCGCTTGTTTCAAAGACAATTTTCGAAGCCATCGACACCCTCAACCGCGAAGGCGTCACGGTTTTACTGGTGGAACAGAACGCCAATGCCGCACTGAAACATTCAAAACGGGCCTACGTGCTGGAAACCGGGAAGATTACGTTGACGGGGAGTTCGGAAGAACTGGCCCGCGACGCACGCGTCCGCGAAGCGTATCTGGGAGAATAAAAGTCAATTTAGTTCCCACGAAAGGAGCTTGTCTCATGACTTCTCAAGTTTTACTTCATAAAGATGCTCAAAAGAATTTTAATGAAAAAGCACTGTCTCTTTTACCTTTGCTGAAAAAAGGGAGAGTACCCGAATTCACAAATTCTCGCTTAGATCCTGAGGTCACTCCTAATATTCAAAAGGTCGTTAATTTTCCTGATGATGTAGAAGAACTATCATTTATTCATCTTGACAAAAATGGAGAAGAAAACGCCAAAACTTTTATACAAGAAAAAAATCTAATAGGCTTTTACGGAGAAGACTATAAAAATTTTATCAGACTATGTGAAGCTATACATAAAAATAAAAGCTTAAACAAAATAACATCCTTTGAAACTCTAAAAGATATAATTTTTAAATGGTTTGAATTAAAATTCAACCATAAAGAGAAAACCGATCTCACAACATTTTTACTAGAAAAAGTAAATCACCTAGTAGAAGAATTAGAAGTCTTAATTCCCATTCCGTTCATGAGAATTTCCCTAGATTTTGACTTCGGAAAGATTCGCTTTAAAACTTTGAAGCGATCATTCATTGATTCAATCAACCTGCCAACAAATAAAAAAGAAAATCTAATCGGCCAAACTGTTGCGTCAATAAAACTCCTGGCAGAACCTCAAAGGGCAATAGAAATAGCCTCACAAGAAGCAGAGAAAGCAGTTTCTTTATTTAGATTTTTCTGCTCCTCTAATTTCAACCTCAGAAATCCATCTTTCCTTGGCTTATCCGAAGAAATTTCCCCAAAACAAGAAAACTACTTAATAGCAAACGAAAATAAGATTACCTCTATACACTATGGAATCAAAGGCAATGACCCATCTTTTTTTTATGTACACAATCAAGACCTAGAACTTTTTAAACAATGCGAATGGGAAAATCTTGAAAAACTATTAGTTTTAGAAAAACTAAATGAGTTTCAAGAAGACTTGCTTAATGCGCTTCTTATTTACTCAAAGAACGCTATAGAAAAAGATGTTTCATTAAAATTGATTTATGTACTTATTGCTATAGAATCAATGCTCCTCAAGGATAAGAGCGAGCCGATTCAAAACAATATTGGAGAGAGAATGGCGTTATTCATTGGACAATCTTTAGAAGAAAAAAAAGAAATTGTTTCATTAGTCAAGAAAATCTATGACTTTAGATCATCTTTTCTTCATCATGGTCAACAAGTTAGTATTGATCAATCAAAGGAAATTGAAAGCTTTCTTTTATATGCTTGGGAAACTCTTAGGGGACTAACTGCTAATTCAAATAAAGAAGGGATAACCAAGGCAAAGTTTCTTCAACACATTGATGACAGAAAGTTTTCATAGTTCGTTTAGTTAAGATAACCAATTCATTTTAAATTAAGAAGTTTTGTCACAATGTTTTTCGCAGCAAACGGATGCGCAATACGCTTCACGTTGGCCTGCATCGTCGCCAGCCGCGCCGGGTCGTCGAGCAGGCGGTCCAGCTTCCAGCTTAAAACCGGCAAATTGTTGCAGCGGATGGCCGCGCCCGCTTCGAGCAGATGGTCGGAGTTGCGTTCTTCCTGTCCGGGAATTGGGTTGACGATCACGAAGACGAGTCCCTTCGCCAGCGCTTCCGACGTGGTGAGTCCGCCGGGCTTGCCGAGGACGATGTCCGCCGCGCTCATGTACTCGTCCATCTCCGTCGTGAACCCGACGCCGCGAATCGTGACCGGCGCATCCTTCGGCGCGGATTTCGCCAGTGTGTCGAGGCGTTCCTTGAGTTCCTGATTGCGTCCGCACATGGCGAGCACCTGCGCGCGATTCTTCATCTTCGAAAGCGACGCCAGCATCGGCTCCATTGCCCCGACGCCGAACCCGCCCGCCGACACGAGAATCACCGGCCCGTCCGGCGCAAGGCCATGCTTTTGACGCATCTCGGCCTTGTCCTTCACCTGCGTAAAAATCGGGTCGATGGGAATTCCCGAAACGGTGATCTTGTCGCCGGGAATGCCGAGGGCTTCGAGGTACGCCTGGGCCTCGTCCATCGCGACGAAATACTGCTCATAGTGATGCACGAGCCACATCGCATGAACGTCGAAATCCGTCACGACGATGGCCTGCCGACTCGTCAGGCGTTCCTTTGCCTTGAGCCAAGACACGATTTCGCCGGGTAGAAAATGCGTACACACAATCAGGTCCGGCTGTTCCGCGCGAAGCATCTTCACGAAGGGCCGCGTGTTGAGCTTGTCGAGCGCGAGGCGGCGGCGTTCGTTCTTCCACGGCTTGTCCAGTTGGTCATAGAACCAGCCCGGCACTTCCGGCATGCGGTTGACCAGCTCGATGTACGCCTTTGAATACAACTGACGAAAAACCTTGGTCGTGTATTCGAGCGTGTCGATATGACGCACGGTTTTCGCCGCGCCTTCCGCGAGAAACGCCTTTTCAATGGCCTGCGCCGCGCGAACGTGACCGGCCCCGGCCGATGCCGACAGAATCAGAACCTTGTTGAACATGGGATTTTCGATTTTCGATTGAAGATTTTCGATTGCGGAAAACGGCGTGGATATACGGCGTTTCACGATTTGAAGCAATCGAAAAGAAAGTCCGCCCCGCCTATTCGGAAACAGCAGCCTGACCGTAAGGGAGGGCTTCAGGTCACTACTTCTGAAAATGACACGCTGAACGCAACCGTCTACCCCTACCCTGCGGGCAATCCGCCTCGCTCCCGTTGCGCTATGCCATACCTCCGGCTTCGGTTCCTCGCGACGGGCGCGGGTCGCGATCACCGAACGCCTCCGGAGTCGGCGTTTCAATCCCATTCAAAAACGGATTCAACGAGGAGATTTTTACGAATGGAGCGAACCCCATCATTCCCCCCGGCGACGCCCGCGAAAAAGCGCGGTTCAACCGGGTTGCTGGTCTTCGCGGTTTTTGGCTTTCTGGCGACGCTTCCCTTCCTGTTTCGGGTGGCATTTCCCTATTTCAATATGGACCGCGCCCATTTCGGCGCGTACGGTGATTTTTTCTGGCCACGCCGTTTCGAACTGATCGCGCATATCGCGACCGGGACGATTCCCCTCCTGATCGGTCCGCTGCAAATGTGGTTTGGCGAGCGGATGCAGCGGATGGGTCTGCATCGCGTTCTCGGCAGGATTTATGTCGGGAGCATCGCCGTCAGTTGCTCGCTCGCCATGTATCTGTCGATCACGTCGCCCAACGGCGGGGCCTACGCCATGGGCCTGTTCGGTGGCGCAATCGCGTGGGGGCTGACGACCGGCATGGCCGTGGTGGCCATCCTTTACCAGAACATTCAGCAGCATCGCGAATGGATGATCCGCAGCTATGTGCTGACGTTTTCGGGCTTCGTCGTTTTCAGGGTTCTGGTGGCCGGTCTGGAAGCGCTTTCCGTCTGGGGCATCGGCCGGGACGGGCACATTCAGCGCGTCACGTTTGCCGTATGGGCAAGCTGGGCCTTTCCGATCCTGCTGATGGAGGTCGCGCTGCAATGGAAAAGACTGGCGACATCATCGCCATCGCTTGCGCTGAACCAGCCACAGCACGAACAGCCGCAGTACTGACAACCCCAAAAACGCCAGAAACCACGGGCGGTAAAAGTCCCGGATCATCCGGTGCATCATGCCGAGAAAGTTGATGTCGTCGCCGGGCGGGAGCGCCCACGAGAACGCGCCGACCGTGGCGGCAATAAAGGCAATGGCCAGAAACTGGAACGAGTTCCAAAATTCCCGCCTGAGAAACGCCCGTCCGTCGGGCGTTTCCGTTTTCAGATGACCGCTCACGTCCGGTCCCTCCGTTGAAAGCGTTTTCGAACCACGAACACGGCGAGCAGGCGGACCAACGCCAGAAAAACGAAAACCCCCAGTCCCGGACCGTAGAACCGTTCCCCAAGGATTTTCACGACGTCGAACACCCCGGCGTCCGGGTACAACCAACTCGGGTAGCGATCAGTGCAAACAAAGGGATCCTCCCAGGAAACCCAAATGTAAACGTTCAGAACGTACGTCATGGCAAGGAATGAAATCAGGGCGTAGGAGAGAAACGGCCAGCATTCCCGCCGGAAGTTGAATTCATTGCGGGTTTGCACCCCATCGCCGTTTTTTCTGACGAACCGTCTCCACAACCAAAAAAACGGTACAACAACCACCGCGCGAACCAATGCAAGCGGAAGAAACGCCGTGAGCCACGGAATCCAGAAAATCGCGATCCACTTCTTCCACATCCCCAAAAGGTTTATGTCATCCGTTCCTCCGTGCGCTGGAGGCAGTGGATGCAATTCCCTGAAATCGCACGACCGCAAAGAATCGTGAGCGACCGAGGCGGCCAATGACGCGATCACGGCGTACTGGATGAACAACACGATTTCCCTGCGAATGAAGGCCCGCCATTCGGTACGTTCCATGTGTCGGAACTCCTCGGGAAGTATTTCTGAAGACCCCATGAACCATACGACGAGAAAAAGTTCCCGAAAGGCAACCGCCCTCCCCGAGATTCGGAGAGGGCGGCGTTCACTGCTACTGAAAATGACGACCTGAAACGTCGGGGCGCACTGAACTCAGACTTCGGTGCTTTCCTGGGGTTCGTTCCAGGTATTGAACTCCAGCGACATGCCGAGCGACTTGCCGCCGGGAAAGGACAGTCGAAGAATCTTCCAGACCGTACTGCCGAACTGGCTGACCAGCGATCCGGTGTTGTAGGGGAGTTCAAAACGGTCGGCCATCGCGCGAACGCGGGGGGCGAGTTCCTGATACCGATTGCTCGGCAAATCGGGAAAAAGGTGATGTTCGATCTGGTGCGAGAGATTTCCCGAAAGAAAGTGGAAGAGCTTGCCGCCGCGAATGTTGCAGGAGGCGAGCAATTGCCGCACATACCACCCGGCACGGGTTTCCTCCTCGGCCTGCTTTTTGGTGAAGACGTAGACGTCGCCCGGGAAGTGTCCGCAAAAGATGATGAGATAGGTCCAGAAATTGCGGAACAGATTCGCGGCGGCGTTGGCCGCCAGCACCCACAGAAAGACGGCTATCCAGGCGGGGCCAAAACCTAGAAACGCAAAAGGAATCGTCAGGGCAACGACGACAAACGGCCACATGACATAGTCCTTCATGATCTGGGCGCCCATTTTTTTCAGGGTCATGTTCACCTGCGAACGGATTTGACGCAGCGACGATTTTCCTGAAAAGACGCGTCCCAGTTCCAGTCCCTGGATGGCAATCGCCCATTCGAAAAATACGGCCAGAACCAGGGCGTAAATCGGCTGTCCGAGGTAGAACGGCTTCCAGCGCTGTTCGGGACTGACGCGCAGCATGCCGTAACCGACATCAGGATCCTTGCCCAATACGTTGGTCCAGGTGTGGTGCTTGTAGTTGTGCGACACCTTCCACTCGGCGGAGGGACAGACGTTGTCCCATTCCCACGTGGATGACTGGATGTCTTCGTCCCGCATCCAGTCCCATTGGGCATGCATCACGTTGTGGGCGATTTCCATGTTCTCGATGATCTTGGCGAGTCCAAGGGAGAACGCGCCGAACACGAGCAGCGACAGGAAAACGGTGTAGCTGGCCAGCCCGTGGCCCCACGAGGGGAGGAAAAGAACACTGGCAAGAATGATGACGCGACCGCCGAGGGCCAGGCCGCGCTGGGTTTTGATGACGTTTCGAATGTAGCGGCGATCACGATCACCGCGCGATTCGATGACTTCATGACGGATTGCATCCAGTTCGCGCCCGATTTCCTCGATCTGGGCTTCGGTCAGTCTTACGGGCATTCGGCCGGTAGGCATCAGGTTCTCCGAAGGGTTGGTCTTACAGGTCAAGTTCACAATTGCCGGCGGCCGCGCTGACGCAGATCTGTACGGGACCACCGACCTCATCAATAATTTTTCCGGTGCGCAAATCACGGACACTTCCGGAAACCAGTTTGACATTGCAGGTGTGGCAGATTCCCTGACGGCAGCCGTGATTCGGCTTCAGTCCGGCCTGCTCGGCCACAAGCAGAAGATTGGTCGAGGCATCAGCCTCAACGTCGAGACCGCTTTTTACCAGCCGGACCAGACCACCGACGCCATCGACCGGGACATTCGGCGAACCGAATCCGAAGCGTTCGAGATGGAGTTTCGACGACATCCGGGTCCGTTCGAAATGAGCGGTGAGCGCCGTCAGCATGGTCTCGGGACCGCACGCAAACACCTCGCGCTCTTTCCAGTCGGGACACAGCCGGTCAAGCTGGGCGGCACTGAACCGCCCCTCGTTGAGCGAGGCGATGCCGTCGGCGGGCTGCGTGAAGATGCGTACCGGACGGTATTGCGAATGCGACCGGGCCATTTCCTTCAACTGTTTGTCGAAGACGACCTCGAACTCATTCGGCGAATAATGCAGATGAACGCTGTCGGGCAGGCACTTCCGCGCAATCAGGCTGGAAAGCATGCTCATGGCGGGCGTGATGCCGATGCCGCCGGTGATGAACAGCAGTTTCTCGGGCAACGGATCGGGCAGCACAAAATCGCCGTCCGGCAACCCGATGGGCAGATACGCGCCGACCTGAATATCGCGCACCAGCGAATGCGAGCCGCGTCCGACCGCCTTGACGGTAATGGTGAAGCAGCCGTCGTTGCGTTCGGGCGGCGAGGAAATCGTGTAGTAGCGGGTTTCGAGTTTTCCGGCGACCGGAATGCGGATGCTCACATACTGGCCGGCCTGATGCCGTTTCCAGTGTCGTCCCGGACGCAGGGTCAGGGTTCGCGCATTCTTCGTTTCATCCCAGACCTTCACCACCCGCGCCATCAGCCGGTGGCTCGACCAGAGTGGATTGATCAGTTCGAGGTAGTTTGAAATTTGCAGCGGATAGGCCAGAAACCGCGGAGCCGAGGCGATGCGCGAAAGCAAAGAAGTTCCTGGAATCGAGGCTTTCATCGGCCCGGCCCTCCTTGAGTCACAACACCGTGACTCCCGAAGGACGCATTTCCAACGATTCTCCCGGACCGATTGAACTGGGCGGACAAGCGCGCCGAACTGGAAGTGGTCATAGAATATGGCTGAATACAAACCTCTTGCTGGCGATGGACCATCCGGTTGCCGTTCCCTCCGCCTGATTTCGGAGGAAGCACCTTGAAACGGCCTGCAATCTGATCTGTCTCGGGAAAGAATTACGGTTTTGGAGTAACCGGTCGCAAAAGAGCAGGTTCATCATGACTGACTTTGTACCCGAGTAGCAACGCCACGGGCCGAAAACCGAAAAATAACCAACACAACCAAAAAACGCGCGGCGGCCAATCCCATGAAGGTCGAGAACCAGGGGTAGATGAAAAAGCGCAGCCAGATTTTCATCATTCTGTTCAGGTTCGGATCGTCACCCGGACGAATCTGATAGAGCGGGTCCAGCATTGGCCGGAAGTGGTTTTCCAGAGCCGCCTGGCCCACCAGAAACGCGAGTAACGAAATCGTGAAGTACTGAATGAACAGCATGATTTCCCGGCGGATGAAGGCTCGCCATTCGGTACGGGTCATTTGATTCTCCGTTTCCGGTCACCTTCGCTGAAACCCTTCATCAAGCGTCACGGCCAGTTGTCGGCGGTGCTTCTTTCCGTTTTTGAAATACGTCACGAACATCCGCCCGTGTGAAACATCCACGACGGAATCAGCCGGAATCGACGTTGACCAGAAACATTCCCGGTCGTGATACAGCCCAACGTGGTCAAGACTGGGAGACCCATTGAGGCGATAAAATTCATAGCCTGTCACGATAAAATACACATCATCCCGAAAGATGCCGATTTGCAAATAGTTCGCCGATCCGTTGGCGCCTTGCTCCCATTTGACTGAACCGTTGGCTGCGTCGAGTCCCGCGAAAATCATGTCACAGGCAATGACCACCAGCGTTCCATCCGGCAACAGTACGGGTTTATCAATGATCGGTGGGCCATTGAGAGTCCACGACCACAGCAGATAATCTTCCCGATCAATGGCAAAAAGCGAATCCCCGACGACCACCAGCCGCCGATCCTTGCCGAGTGGAAGAACCTGCCGCTGAGGCGGCTCGACCTTGTCCCAATAATCCGGACTCGGCACAAGATCCGTTGGCTTTACCTTGAGGCGAACTCGGGGCGATCCGTCATTGGCGGGCGTTTTTTGCCCGGTGTCGGGATCGGGAAACCACGGGGCCGTTTCCATTGGGTCGGAAGCTGGTAAAAGACCGACCGATTCGACCAGCCCAAACAGACAAAGATGAAGAAGTAGTACCCTGAGGAATCGGGACCGCATGGGCAATGTCCCTCCGTTTCAATTCGACCATTTTGAAGTTTGGCCGAAGGTAGTTTGAAACGGAGTCGCCGCCAAAGGTTCCCGCCACAGTCCGGGAAGCGGGATTTCCACACTCAGTAATCGTCAGACCTGTAACGTGCCGACCAGTTCGGCGATGGTCACGTTGCGTTCGCGGCAGTAGGTTTCCAGTCCTTCGATGACCTTGAGCGACACGCACGGATCGGCGTAGTTGGCCGTCCCGATCTGCACCGCCGACGCGCCCGCGATGATGAATTCGAGCGCGTCCATCCACGTCGCGATGCCGCCGATGCCGATGCGCGGAATGCTCACGGCCTTCGACACTTCGTACACCATCCGCACCGCAATGGGCTTGATGGCCGGTCCCGACAGGCCCCCGGTCGCAAACGCGATGCGCGGCTTTTTTGAATACACGTCAATCGACATCCCGACGAAGGTGTTGACGAGCGAGACGGCGTCCGCGCCCGCGCCTTCGACCGCGCGCGCGACCTCGACAATGCTCGGAGCGTTGGGCGAGAGCTTCACGATGACCGGTTTCTTCGTCGCCTTTCGTACCGCCTCGGTCACTTCCGCCGCCATCGCCGGGTTGTTGCCGAACTGCGTCCCGCCCTGCTTCACGTTCGGGCAGGAAATGTTGAGTTCATAGCCCGCGACGCCCTCCGCGTCTTCCAGCACCGTCACCACTTCCAGAAAATCGTCAATCGAGTAGCCGAACACGTTGGCGATGACGTGCAGATCATGCTCGCGCAGCTTCGGCAGCTTTTCCTCGACGAACACACGCACGCCGACGTTTTGCAGGCCGATGGCGTTGAGCATCCCGGCGGCGGTCTCGGCGATGCGCGGCGGCGGATTGCCCTTCAGCGGCTTGGGCGAAAGGCCCTTCGTACAGAAACCGCCCAGCTTTGAAATATCGAAGAACGGAAGAAATTCGAGGCCGTAGCCGAACGTGCCGCTGGCGGGAATCACCGGGTTCTTGAATTCCAGACCGGCGATGGTGATGGCGAGAGGATTGGACATGAGAATTTTCGATTTTTGATTTTCGATTGAAGATTGAAGATTGAAGATTGGAGTTTGGATTGGTGAATTTCTTCCAAATCGAAAATCTTCAATCTTCAATCTTCAATTACTTGAATTTGTACTCGGTGCGGTTGATCAGGTTGCGGATGTTGTCGTAGTGACGGGCGATGATGACGAAGCCGATGACGAGCGCCCAGATGACTTTCGGCAGCCAGACGGGTTGCGGCGCGCGCGCGACGTACACATCGAACGCCCAGACGAACACCGGCAGCAGCAGCGTCGCGATCATTGAGCCGAGCGAAACCGTGCGGGTAATTCCGAAAATGATGCCCCAGACGAGCAACGCGGCCAGTGTCGCGGCGGGCGCGAGCATCAGGAAAACGCCAACACCGGTCGCCACGCCTTTTCCGCCCCGAAATCCGAGAAAGATCGGGAACATGTGCCCGAGGACCGCCAGCAGACCCGCGATACCCGCCGCCTGCGGATTGGCCCCGGCAAACCGCTGGGCGAGCCAGACCGCGAGCGCGCCTTTCGCCACGTCCAGCGCGTAGGTGGCCAGTCCGGCCTTCAATCCCGCCTTGCGCGTGACATTGGTCGCGCCGGTACTGCCTGACCCTGCCTGACGAACATCGTCGCCCGTCACGGCTTTTGTAATCAGGAAGCCGAACGGGATCGCGCCCAGAAAATAGGCCGCCGCGCAGATTGCAAGGGTCATTCCATCCATTGAAGGTCACCAGAAAGACAAGCCGGACAAGAGGAAGCCCCGTGGATAGTGAAAAAAGGGACGGCTTGTCAACCGTAACCCCTCCGGGTAAGGTGGCGAAACATTAAAAAACAGTGGTCAGTCGCCAGTGGTCAGTCGCCAGCAGCCAGTCAGCGGCGGCCAGCCCCAAACATATTCGGTGGCGGATTCATCATCCTTTTTCATGACCCGGATTCGCGCGCGCCTCGCGTCACGTATTTTTACGGTGGTCTGGTTGACGGCGTGGTTCTTCGCCGTCTTCGCCCCGTTGCGCGCGCAGTCCCCCACGACACCTCTCCGCTCCCGACAATCCCCCGCCCCTCCGACGCGATTGGCCGACACCGGTCATCCCGGCATTACCGTCTTCACCGACGCGCATGGCCTTCCGCAGAACGCCATTCAGTGCCAGACGGTCGACGCGCGCGGCTACCTCTGGGCCGGAACGCTCGACGGCGCGGCCTATTTCAACGGCATCGCCTGGAAACCGGTTTCCCTGCCCGACGGGAAGAAGTCGAATTCCATCACGTTCATCCGGCCCGCTTCGGATGAATCGCTCTGGTTCGGGACGGAATCGGGACTCCATCACCGAACCGCGACCGGCTGGGAAACCTTCGACCGGACAAAGGGCCTTTCCGACGACTTCATCGAATTTTTGTACGAGGTCAAAACCGGCCCCGCCCGGGGTTTCTGGGTGGCGACGCACAAGGGCATCCATCGGTTACGGGACGGCCAGTGGACCGTTTTCACGAAAAACCTGCCTCATCCGGTGTCCCAATCCTTCGCGGAACTCAAACTCCCCGACGGACGGACGACATTTCTGGCCGGAACGGATCGCGGCCTCGTCGAATTCGACAATGAAGACTGGAAACCGTTTGCTTCCCCGCCCGAACTCGACACCGCCTCGGTCAGTTTCATGCTGAATGTCGGCGACGGAACGAACGAGGTCGGAGAAACGCTCTGGTGCACCACGGAAAACGGTCGCGGCACGTTCAAACTGGAAAAAGGCCAGTGGCGCCGCTTCACCACCGAGGACGGATTCCCGAGCAACCGCGGACTCTCGGTGGCGACGACCACCGGCGTCGAAGGAAAAATCGTCTGGGTCGGAACCGACCGGGGACTGGTCCGGGTCGCTCCGGATGGTAGCCTCCGGCAGTACGGCGTGGCGCAAGGGCTTCCGCAAAACTTCACCTTCAGCCTCGCCGTCACCGGTCAGGGTGGCCAGCAATTGCTCTGGGTCGGCACGCTGCTCGGCATCTGCCGCATCATCGAAGGAAAATGGCTCGCGGTGGATGCCCGCGGCGGCGTCAATCTCGGAATGGTTCTTTCCCTTTTTGAGACAAAGGAGCCGGGCGGAGAACGGACATTCTGGATCGGAACGTTCGAAAACGGCCTGTTTCAATGGAAAAACGGCGTTTGGAAACGGTTCGGCGTCCCGGAAGGCATGCCGACCCGAACCATCTGGCGCCTCCGTCGAACCGTCACCATCGACGGGAAACCGATCCTGTGGGCCGTCTGCGCCGGCGGCATCGTCAAGATGAATGGTGACGTACCGGAAAAATTCACCGGTCCCGACGCCAGTGCCCTCCGCGCCCCGGCCGACCTGCTCGAATCCGTCACCGAAACCGGGAAACCCTGCCTCTGGTTCGCCACCGGTCAGGGCCTGCTGCAATTCTCGGAGGGCAACTGGCGATCCTTCAAGGTTCCCGACGGACTGGCCGACAACGACTGCACGCAACTGCTCGAAACCCGTGATGAAACCGGAAAACGGACACTCTGGATCGCCACCCTCAACGGTCTGTCGAGCCTGCGCGACGGTAAGTTCAGAACCTATCGCGTCGCCGACGGCCTCGCGGGCAATCAGGTCATCGGCCTGTTCGAAAAAAAGCTCCCCGACGGGCGGCATTTCCTGTGGGTGGGCACGCGCGCGGGCGTTTCGCGACTCGATCTGAAAACCGGCGAATGGTTCAAACTCGACGATAAAACCACGCCCGCGCTCCCGAACAACGTCGTCTACCAGATTCAGGAAGACGACCGGGGGCGGCTCTATTTTTCGACCAATCGCGGTATCGCCCGGATGACGTTCGACGATCCCGGCGGGAAAAAAGCCACGCTTGAAACGTTCGGCCTCGAAGACGGCCTGCCGTCGCTCGAATGCAATCGCGGCGCGTCGTTTCAGGATGACGAAGGCCGGCTCTGGTTCGGCACGCTCGCCGGAGCGGCCATGTTCGACCCGCGCCGCGAACTTCCCGACACGACGCCGAAACGGCTCAATCTCGAAGCCGTCCTCGTCAACGGACGCCCCGTCCCGACGGGAAACGGCCTGTCGTTGTCGCACCGGGAAAACACGGTCGGCTTCGAGTACGCCCTGCTCAGCTACTTTCGCCAGGCCGACACCCGCTACCGGACCCAGCTCGTCGGACTTGAAAACGAGCCGTCGGAATGGACGCCCGACACCAAACGGGAATACCGCAACCTTGAGCCGGGAAGCTATCGCTTCGTCGTCACCGGACGCGACGCGGCGGGCAATGAAACGGTGCTCAAGCTGGAATCCTTCACGGTCAATCCAGCGCCGTGGCGGACATGGTGGGCGTATCTCTTTTACATTCTTGTGATTGCCGGCGCGGCTTTCGCACTCTACCGCGCCCGGCTGTCGTTTCTGGAAACCCGCAACCGGGAACTTCAGGCCATCGTGGCCGCGCGGACGCGCGAGATCGAAGCGCAGAAAGACGCGCTTTCCGAGGCGAATCTGAAACTCCGCGAACTCGACGACATCAAGGCCAAATTCACCGCCATGCTCGTCCACGACCTGAAATCACCGCTCAGCGTCGTGCGCGCGACGCTCGATTTCGCCGAGGAAGATCAGGAAGTCCTCAACAGCGGCATCGGCGCGCTTGTTTCCCCCGCCAACCGCAGCCTCGACCGGGTACTCGCGCTCATCAACGAAATGCTCGACGTGTTCAAAAGCGATTCGCAGGAAATCAAACTCGCGCTCGAACCCGTCGCGGCGGAAACGTTTTTCCGGGAAATCGGTGAGGAGAACACCCTCGTCGCCACAAAGGCGGGTATCCAGTTCAAGTTCGACTTTGAAACATCCCTGCCCGAACTCAACGCCGACCGGATGCAGTTGAGCCGCGTCTTTTCAAACCTGATTTCAAACGCGGTGAAATTCACCCCGAAAGGCGGCACGATCACCTTCACCGGACGCCTCATCGAAGGAACGGGCGTCGAAACCGGCTTGAACCTGCTGCTCGTGACCGTGACGGACACTGGCGAGGGCATCCCGGCGGACGTTCTGCCGTATGTGTTCGACCCGTATCGCCAGGGAGCCGGTTACAAAACCCGCCTCGGGGTCGGTCTCGGCCTCGCCATCGCCAAACGGATCGTCGCCGCGCACGGCGGCAACATCACCGTCCGCAGCCAGGTCGGCGTCGGGACGAGCTTCAACGTGACGCTGCCGGTTTTGAAGAAGTCGTGAGTCTGGAGTCGGGAGTCAAGGAAACCATGAACGATGAATGATGAACGATGAAGTAAAAAAATAGGTCGTAGCGAATATGGTCAGGGCCATTTGATTCCGTCGTCCCCTCCGGATTTTGTGGGATGAATTCGCCGAACCGGCCGGTAACCCCGCAACCAGGCGTCCGCAAATAGCCCCCGATGATGCGAGTCTTCGAGCGAATCGGGGGAATCGGAGCGGATTTGGATAGGGAGAATGAATTCGACTCTGGGCGCGAGTCCGGCGAAAGCGGCTATCTACTAATAGGATCGCGCGCGTACGATGAGCACTTCTTCAAAGTTCTCAAAATCGGAAGCGGTTTTCCGGTGACCGAAAGGGGTCGCGACGCCCTGATTCGGGCTGTCGGATGGCATGGTTTTCCCTCCGTTTGCGCTTGAAATGACAGAAGACCCCTCCAAAAGTCCGGCGCGGCTGTCGCGCCGGAGCGGGGAGGGCGTCCGAGGTCAAACGCTTCGGAGGTTCGGTCATGGCGCGCCGGATTCATCGTTCACGCTTTGCTCTGTTTTTCACCCTTCTTTCCGTTTTTCTTCTGATTTCACAACCCATCGGCCAGACCGGCACGGTCCGGGCGCAGGACCCGGTCCTGTTGTCGAAGGTCGCCGACCTGCTCCTCGCGTGGGACGGCCAGTCGCCGGGCGAACTGGCGCGGAGCATCAAGCGGGAGGCCAAGAACGCGCGGGTCATCGAACTGCTTCGGGAACTGAATCAGGCGTACCAGCGCAGGCAGCTTCGTCCGGACCTGCTCGGACGGTACGCCGAGGTCGTCGCGAAGCAGAACGCCTACCAGGGGAAGGTCCGCGACGCAATTCTGCGCGGACGCGACCGCGCGCTGGCCGGTTTTCACGGCACCCGCGAGGGCATTCCCCTCAACGCCGTCGGCGACTCCGGCTCGTGGCCCGACGCGGCGACGGTCGAGATCAAGAGCGATTTCGACTTCACGGCCTTCGGCGGCGACACCGAGTTCAACAAGCAGGTCCGCGACCGGTGCAACGTCGAAGTACTTCAGGAAATCGCCGGAAACGATTCCGATCTGACGCTTCAGGATTTCGACGTGGTCGTCACCGCCGAGGGCGCGGAAGTCGAGTCGGGGGTGTTCGAAACCGCGGGCGGCATCGACTGGGCCAAGCGCAACCTCAAGCGGGTCACCATTTACAACCCGGACGGCACGAAGCGGATCGTCAATCTCGGCCAGGGCGACCCGGTCGGCGAACTCGCCTACGCCTCGATGATGGCGAAGCTCCGGACGGCGGCGCTCGCCAACGGCGATTACGACAGGATGTTCGACCGCAAGGGGTTGCTGCTCGAATCGGTGTTCGAAAAACCGGACGGGAACGGGAAAGCGCTCTGGGAAAAGTACAAACCGCTGCTGGAACGTCTCGGCGTGGATTACTTCGTGAGCCGGACCTCGACGGCGGCGGGCGGCTGCCTCGACATGGCGAAGCACCTCCGGGAAGAAGTGCTTGATCCGAGGAAGAAGTTCGACAGCCGGGCGAAGCTGAAAAAAATCCTGAAATACATTCCGCGCGCCGACAACATCGCGCGCGGCGCGCCGGGCGCGCGCGACCTCATCGCCGAGGACCCGATTCTCAACGATCCGAAGTATTCCTCGCTGTTGTCGCTGGCACGGGCGGTTGAAAAAGCGTCCCCGGCGGAAATCGACGTGATTTTGAAGCAGCGGTTCGGCGACTACCCCGACGCGGGCCTTCAGGAACTCGGCGACACCGCGACGGACATGATCCTGCGCTATTCGGAAGTCGCCTATCAGGCCGAAATCGACCGGATCGTGCTGGACGAGCCGACGCCGGAGCGCCGCCGGAGCGCCCTCGAAAAACTCGCCGCCGATTTCGACGTGATTGAAAAACTCGGGGGCGATTACGCCGAATACGCCAGAACCGCGAAGGACACGATTGAAAAGGCTCGCAAGGCCGACACCGACGGGACCATCGAGGCGGCAAAATCCAATCGCGAGGCCCTTCAGAAAATCCGCAAGGCGGAGGCCGAACGGGTCAAACGGACGCGCGAGTTTCTTCAACTGACCGAACTCGGTCGGCGGATGCTCGAACGGGCCGGGAAAATGCTCGACATTTCGCGCGTCTTTCCGCGCGCCGAGGGCCGCTACAAAAGTCAGGCGGTCGAATTTCTCGGCGAAGTCGGTGAATCGGCTCGCGCGCAGGGGCTGACGGTCGTGCAGTACCTGGGATCGGCGGCCATGTGGGCGTCGGTGCTCAACGATGTCCGCACGGCCAAAAGCGACGCCGACCTGGCGGTCGCGCTCGGCCGGACGCTCGTCACCAACACCTATTTCGGCATCGTCTATCAGTCGCTCTATGCCTTTGTGTATCAACACGATAACGCGGGCTTCGCGAAAGCCGTGATGTACCTCATCGTGCCCGAAACGGCCCTTCCCGCGCTGGTCGAGGCGCTCGGCGAAACGGCCATCACCGCCGGTTCGCAGATGCTGTTCGAGGCGCAGCTCGACAAGGTCTATCTCGCGAGCGGTTTCGACAAGGACGGCAAGCTGACCGATGTCGGCGGGCTGGGGACCGGCGGCGTTCCCGGCGCGCGGGAATTCGTGGACGCCATGCTCGACGGTCCTCCGGAACTGGTGGCCCAGGATTTCATCAAGCGGTCGAAAGCGACCGAATTCGGGAGCGGGGCCAACCTGCTCGCCATCCGGGCGGTCGGCAAGGCGATGCGGGCGACGGTCGAAAACGGCAAGCCGCTGCTCTTTACCGAGGACGGCCCGCTGATGAAAGCCTGCGAGGCCATCCGCAAAGTCAATGACGACATTGCCTACTGCGCGAAGGAATGGGGCGCGACGGTCGGACCGGAAGCCCAGCCCGACGGCCCGTGGGCGGCGAATTTCGACCGGGGCCAGAAGGCCGCGATGAACAAGCTCATCCTGTTTCGCGACAAATGCCGCAATCAGGCGCGGCAGGCGATGGCCGAAGCCATTGTCCGGACGTTCGAGGAACGCCGCGCCGCCGAGGTGTCGCTGGATGAAGGCAAGGCGGTCGAGGAATACCAGCGGCTCAACCAGCTTTTCGAGGAATTGAACATCGTCAAGGAAGGCACGGCGCAACTCGAAATCGAAGGCGCGCCGTTCAACATCTTCACCCGCTGGGCCGCGACCACCCGCGAAAAACAGGTCGCGGCGGTCAAGGCGGTTCAAAAGTTCCTGAAGGCCTATGAATTCGTCAGCCAGTCGCGGGCGGCGGTGGAAGGCTCGATTCGCAACGTTCTGGGCCGGACGCTCGAACCGCGACCGCTGACCGGTTCGCTCCCGCTGACCGGGAAACCCGAACTCGACGTGGAAACCACCCGCGCCTACGTCACGGAATTTTCGGAAGTGGGCGAATCGTCGGTCCGCGACCTCGAAACCCTCAAGGCCGGAAAGCTGGAGGGCGACGAGGACGCGGCGGCCCTTAAACAGCTTTTCGAAATCCGGGCCAAAATCGCCCACCATTCGGCGGTGATGAAGGCCGCGAGCGCCGCCCAAAGCCTCCACTGGTCGGTGGAAGTCTTTGATAAACAACGTCTTTACCGGCTGCACTCGGAAGCCGCCGCCGAAATCACCCGGCTGCGGGAACTGGAAAAGAAACTGCTCGACGCCTTCGCCGAGCGGTACAAACTGGGCGAAACCTCGGTCGGACTGACCGGTCCGGTGGAAGTGAAAGCTGGCGAGGAAGCCCGGCTGACCTGCACGGTCAAGGTCCGGAAACGCAACCCCGACGGCACGATGAGCGAACCGGGGCCGGTCCTGCCCGACATCGCGCGCCAGCTTCAATATGAATGGAAGGTCGGCGGGGCCGATCTCGGCACGGACGCCCGCGCGGAACGGACCTATCGGCTCGAAACGCCCGGCCCGCAGACCTATTCCGTGACGGTGAAACGACCGTCGAAAAAAGGCGGTTTCGACACGCTCGGAACGGCTTCGTGGACGGTGACGGTCAAAAAGGACGACGACACCAAACCCGATGACAAGAAACCCGACCAGCCGCCCGACCAACCTCCGGGCGGCGAGGGCAAGGGAACCTTTTCGGCGACCGCTTCCGACAACTGGGAAGGCGGAAATACGAAGGACGGGTTCGTCCTGACCCGCAAACCGGCCAAAATCAAGGGGCCGTGCGGTTGGGACAGCGGCGTGACGGCCTCGATCAAAGCCGTTTTCGAACCCGGCGGCGGCAAGGACGACCCGAAAACGCCGGATGAAGCGCGGGCGGCGGCGGAAAAAATCTTCAAGGTGCGCCGCCAGGGCGACACGCCCAACGACATGGCCGTGGGGCTGTTCATGGGCGGCGGGGTTGAAGGCGTCAACGGTCTTTCGCTCGGCGAATTCAGCGGAGCCATCGCCGACTTCGCCATCTGGGTCCGGCGCGGGTCGGGCGGGATGTTCGGTTACAACGGGTCGTACATGGGCGCGAACGGGCGCGGGCAGGCGGTCGGGCCGAAAGGCGGACGCATCGTCGTCACCTACCACGTCAACGGCGGCGGATGCTGGGACAACAGCGACCGCGCCTACCTGATTCGCCAGTGCGAGGCGGCCCAGAAGGAAGCCAAGGCGATCATCGACAGCTTGCGGCTCGATCCGAACGGAAAACTGACGCCCAGCGGGTACAAAGGGCCGAAATACGACGGTTCGGACCTCCCGAAAGTGACGCTCGTGCCGTCGCAGGTTCAAAAACTGCGGGTCGGCGAACGGGTGAAGGTTCAGGCGGTGGTTGAAAACGCCGAACCGGCGGACACGCCCTACACGTTCAACTGGTCCGGCGACATCGAGGGCGGCGCGGACAAGGCGAAAGCGGATTCGGTCATCCTCGCGCCGACGCGACCCGGCAAATACACGCTGTCGGTCGGCGTGGACGGCAAGCGGTACGGGCTGGGCGGGGCCTCATTCGACTATGAAGTAGCCGACATCAAGGTTTCCATCGAGCGCGTTCCGGCGGGTGACAAGCCGTTGGTCGTCGGCAGCAAGCAGGCGTTCAAGGCGAGCGTCACGGTGGACGGCAAGCCGGGCGTCAGCCTTTATCTGTTCCGCTGGCAGCCGCACCCCGAGGCGCAATTCGCGCCGTATGAATCGAATTCCCCCGGCACGAACGTCGTGTTCACCAAAACCGGCGTCACGAAGGTGTGGGTTGAAGTTCTTGAAAACATCGGCGGCGTGCTGACGACCGTCGGGACCTCGCCGCAACTCGACATTTCGGTGGTCGCGCCGAAATTCGAACTGAAATGCCCGACCGGCGACGTGTTTGTCGGACAGGACGTAACCATTTCGCTGACCGAAACGCCGCCGCTGACCGACGAAGTGGCGAGTTACTGGTGGGAAGCGACGCCCAACGCGGCGGGCGGCGCGCCGAAAGACCGCGACCGGGGCTACGGATTCCGTCCGGGCGACACCAAACCGGTCAAAATCAAGGCCCACGTCAAGGCGAAGGACGGCGGCGCGGAACTTGGCGTCGCCGAATGCGAAGTCATCGCGAAATCCTTTGCGGTCGCCGTCAACGTCACCGGACCGGAAGGCCCGAAACCGATGGTCTGGAAGGAGGGGGTCGGCCTCGTTCCGCTCGAAAAGGCCGTCACCACCCACCAAAACGTCGGCCTCACCTGCGCGCTGACACCCGCGCCGCCGAACGCGACGACGCTGCGGTACGAGTGGTCGGTCAACGCCGACTCGCATTTCACCGGCAACTGGATGACGCGCGACATCCGCGTCTACCGCAGCCAGCCGGGGACCTGCGAGGCGACGGTGGTCGTCCGCGACGCCAACGGGGTCGAACTCGGGCGCGGCAGCGGAACGTTCGAGGTGACGGTTTCGAAGGAAAAACTTGAAGCGTCGAACAAGGCCGCCGAAGCCGCCGACAAACTCGCCAAGGCCCGCGCGGCGTTCGCGAAGGGCGACATCGACGCCGCCATCGGGCTGGCGGACGCCGCCGCCGGACTCGATCCGAAAAACCGCGAGGCGTCCGACGCGGCGACGAAATGGCGTAACGACAAACAGACCATTCAAAGCCATCTTCAAACCTGCCAGCAGGCGCTGACGGCGGCGAAGATTCCGGAAGCAACCGCCGCGTTCGACAAAGCGAAAGCCATCAACGCGCTCTATCCGCCGGTCGTCGAAATGGAAAAACGGCTCAAGGCGACCGCGTCGAGCAAGGACACCAAAGTCAAACAGGCCATCGACACGATGCAGGCGGCCAACGCGGCGAAGGATTACCAGACCACGCTCGCCACGGCCACCAAGCTGCGACGTGAAACGAAGCTCGGCAAGGCCGACGACGCGCGGGTCAAGGCGCTGGAAACCGAGGCCCGCAACGGCGAGGCGGAAAAGGAACGGGTACGGCAGCAGCTCCGGAGCGGCGAGGCGCGGTTCAACGCCCACGACTACGCCGGGGCCATCGCCGATTTCGAGGTTCTGGTCGGCGTGACCTGCTTCGGGCCGAACGATCCGGAACCGGCGAAATACGGCGCGTTGCGAACCGAAGCCGTCACCCGCCTCCAGCGCATCAACGCGCTCATGCCGCGCGTCAAAACGGTCGCCGAAAATCCGAAGGCGAATAAAACCCAGACGAGCGCCGCGCTGAAGGAAGCCGATGAAATTCTCCAACTTCAACCGGAAAACGCCGACGCGCAACGCTACCGGACGATGCTCGCCGACCGCCTGGCCGGGAAGAAACCGGTAGCGACCACCCCGCCGGTCACGAAACCGCCGGATAAACCCGCGCCGCCGACCCAGCCGACGGTCCGCGACCTCGCAACGGTGGGCAATACCGCCACGGTTGAAAATCGCCCGACGAAACCCACGCGGCTGACCTTCGCGAAGCCGTTCCGGCTGATGTACCTTTCGACCTACCACTGGAACTACGGAAAAGGCGCGAAACCCGGTTCAATCGGGCTGGAAGGTCCGGGCGGACTGATCTACGGGCCGTGGTCCACGACCGGCGCGCCGGGACAGGGCGGCGTGAAAAACGCCTCCTGGGAATGCCGTCCGGAAGTCACGCTGCCCGCCGGGACCTACACCGTGATCGACTCCGATCCGGCGACCTGGGCGCGGAACGCGGGCAGCGGCGGAGCCGGGTTCGTGACGGCGCGGGGCTACGACGTGAAGGGCGGACCGTTCGCCTCGGGCCGCAAACCCGACCCGACGACGGTCGGCAAGCCTCCGACCAACGACACGGCGACTAAAACGCCGGTGAAACCACCGACCAAACCGCCAGCCAAGCCTCCGACGAAGAAACCCGACTGGAAAGACCAGATCGGCGGCATCCTGAAACCGAAACCGCCGGTCGTCAGCCAGCCTCCGTCGAATCCGCCGTCGAATCCGACCCCGCCGCCGAGCAAACCGAAACCGCCGACCGGCGGCACGGAACGCGACGTGTTGAACAACGGCAATACCGGCGGCGTTTCGAACAGCCCGACCCGCCCGACGCGGGTGACGTTCGACCGACCGTACGTCGTGACATACATCCAGACGTACCACTGGAACTATGGACGCGGGGCGCGTCCCGGCACGGTCGGATTACAGGCCGCCAACGGTCAGATGTTCGGTCCGTGGCGAACCACCGGCACGCCGGGACAGGGCGGCGTTCCGAACGCCTACTGGGAATGCCGTCCGAATGCAGTTGTGCCCGCCGGAACCTACACCGTCGTGGATTCCGACCCGACGACGTGGGCGCAGAACGCCCAGAGCGGCGGCGCGGGCTTCGCGGTGGTCAAGGGCTACCCGGTCCCCGGCGCGACGGCGGGCGATTCTTCAACGACGAAACCGACGCCACCGACAACGCCGAAACCGCCGTCGGGCGCGACGACCGTCGAAGCCGTGTTCCAGAACCAGTCGAATGAAAACGTCCACATTTTCACGGAAGGGGAAACGTTCGGACCGAACAACCGGCTCGCGCCGGGCGAATCGCGCCGGGTGAGCGTACGGATGACACCCGACGGACGCATCAAGTTCATCGCCGGACGCGGCGGACAGGTCCTCGCCACCAAAATTTGGACCGGCGATCCGTCCGACACGTCGCGCTACCCGAAAGTCATCTTCAGCGGCAATCAGCTTTTGGTGACGACGGGACTGAGATGAGGGAGGAAAGTCGGGAGTCGGGAGTCGGGAGTCGAGAGTCGGGAGTCGGGAGTCTGAAGCTGTGAGTCCGGCGTTTTTTACTCCGGACTCATGCCTTTTTCAGTCCGGGCAGCAGACGTTTGAACCTCGGTTCGTCGCGCAGACTGTCCCAGTGCGGATCGGCCTGCAAAACCATCATCCACATCGAGCGCTCGGCCGCGGCCTTTTCGAGCCAATCAAGCGCGGCGCCGAAATCCCCGATTGAAACGTGGAGGGCGGCAAAATCCACCGGCGAGACGAATTCCCGCTCCGCCTTTACTTCAATCTGCCGGAGCCGCTTTTCCAGCGACGCTCGATACCCCCCAACCGCGAACGTCGCCGCGAGCGTATCCGCTTCGGTTCGCTCGCCGGTGGAGATCAACAGGCGTTCCCGGTACGACTGGGCTTCCGTGAACCTCCCGGCCCGTTCGTGAATTTTCACCATGTAGTTCAGGGCGTCGGCGTAATTCGGGTCGAGATCAAGCGACTTTTCCAGCAGCGCGACCGCGCGGTCGGTCTGACCGGTGAAATAGTGGACCTTTCCGAAATCACCCGTGATGTAGGGCGTGAGCGGGTCGAGTTCCACCGCCCTGGCCGCCGCGTCCACGGCCTCGTCCCTCTTTCCGCAGAGGGCGAGGGTGATAGCCAGATGATCGTGAATCAACGCACTGGCCGGGTTCAGCCGCAGAGCGTGTCGCAGGGCGGCGAACGTGCCCTCCACGTCATATTCGTAAAAGAAACGGATCATTCCGAGCGTGGCATGTGCCTCGGCCAGATCGGGATCGAGTTCGATGGCGCGTCGGGTCGCGTTCAGTCCCTTCAGATAGGTTTCCCGCGTCGGCAATCCGAAACCCATCGCGGCATAGGCGTCTCCCAGCCCCGCGTAAGCCGCCGCGAAACGTGGGTCGAGGTCGATGGCCTGCTGAAAATACCCGGCGGCCCTGCTCCATCCAGCCGGCGTCCACTTGTACCAGTGATAAAAACCTTTCAGATAGGTGCGATACGCCTCCGGATTCGGAGTATCGGTCCGGGTCAGTGCCCGGCGTTCCGCGCCGGTCAGTTCAATTGCCAGCGCCTGAGTGATTTTTTCGGAAATGACATCCTGCAAGCGCGAAAATTCGGAAACCGGTTCGTCAAATCCTTCCGCCCACAGCACCGAACCATTCGAAGTTCTGACAAGTTGCACCGTCACCCTGAAACGGTCGTGGCGTTGCTGAATCCAGCCTTCCAGCAGGGCATCAACCCTGAGTTCCCGACCGGCTTCCAGTGCGTCGGGGAATTCATCGGCGAATTTCCGGATGGCGCTGGTCGGCCGGAACAACACCTCCCGAAGCCGGCTCAACCGGGTAATCAGGGCATCCGCCATGCCCAGACCGAGAGCCGGGTCCGCCTCATCGGCGACGAGCGAGCGAAACGGCAGGACCGCCACCGACCGGATGTGTTCCTTTAATGTCGCGACGAACCGGTATCCCTTGCGAGGCAAGGTCTGGATGAAGGCGTTTTCGTTTTTCGTCTCCCCGAGCGCCTTCCGCAGCACGGAGATGTGAATCGTAAGGTTCCCTTCCTCGACAAACGTGTCGCCCCAGACCATCTCCATCAGGGTTTCCTTCGAAAGCACCTGCCCCACGTTCCGGATGAACACCCCGAGCAACTCACAGGTCTTGGGAGGCAGCCCCACCACCTCGTCGCCACGCCGAAGAATCCGATCCACGGGATCGAAAACGAATTCCCCGAACGCGATTCCCCTCGACTGGTTCAGGGTTTCCATCGCGGGCCCCCTCCATTTGGAAGTCATTAGGAAAAAATTAGGAACTATCAAAGGACTTACCACCAATACCCGGCCAAAAACAATGCACTGAAAAAAAATCTCGGAACGATCTTGAAGAGAGCGACCGGACTTCTTCGACCTTCGGTTCAATCCCCTTCCCGGTCCGGGCGTCGCTCGTTTGATTCGCCAACATCCATTTCAGGAAACGGAGTCCATTTTATGACCGGCAGCGCCCTTCAAACGAGGAAACCGCTTTTCGATTTTCATTTCCTCAAAAGAAGTCGGATTTCAGCCACCGCCATTACCCTTTTGCTCGCGCTCCTCGCCCCGTCGGCCCTGATTCCGACGACGCCCGCCCAGACGCGGCGGCGAGGCGGTGGCGGTGATCCCCAGATGACCATTACCCGCGATCCGAAAAATCCCAAACGCCAGATCATCACCCTCCCGAAAGTGACGCGCAGCGTTCCCCAGACCAAACTCACCCAGAATGTGCTCGACTCTCCGGGATTTCGACGCCAGCCCATACCGATGCAGAAGTTTGAAATGGTGAATCCGGGCACCGGGAAGGCGCTCAATCCCGCGGACAAAATTCAGTTGCCGAGTCCGGACGGCAAACCCGGCCCGACCATGACGGTCAAGGAGTATTTCGATCAGCTCAACATGGTCGAAACGGAGCTGACCAAGCGCGGGCATACCCTGCGGGATCCCTCGACGTTCGCGGGAGCGAAACCCAATTTCGCCCGGGCTTCCTTCGACGCAACTCCGAAAACCCCGACGGGTTTCAAGACCGCGCCTGCAAGCATGTTCGAAATCCGCCGCGCCAAGGTCGCGGAGGGAAAATCTTCCAAGCCCTTTATTCTCGGGGGCGTCAGTGTCCAGCCGACGGTGGACCCGGGAGTCGTCGCCCTTGCCTTTGCACCGGTCCTGTATGTCGGCGAACAGACGTCGGATTTCGGGACTCCCGAATTTCCCGTGAACTGGGCCAAGGAAACGCTCAAGCGGGACGGCCCCAAGTTCCTTTTCCTGGCTGAAGTCGTTGACGGCCAGGTGCCGTCCGCGAAGAAAGTCCAATGGCAGATTTCGGGGACGCCCTTCCAGAACGGCGGTGATCCGCTCAATCCGACCGGGATGGTGAAATCCGGGGTTGCGGATCTGGCGAACTGGGCAGTGGCGACCCGGGGCATGGACCCGAAGAAGGGGAAGAAGTTCGCTTCCTTTACCATCGACTTTTCGATTCTCGGACCGCCGGTCAAAAACCAGTCACGAGTCTATTATGTCCGGGCCGTCCTGCTCGGCGCGGACGGGAAACCGATTTCCGTTCCATCGCCTGGCGTCAAGGTGAACTACGGGATGGGCGAACCGGTCTTTCTTGAAATCGAATCGCAGCAGCCCAGTTTTTCCCCGAGTTTCAACTTTCAACTGCCCAAGGGGGAGGAAGTTCCGTTCGGGGTTTATCTCAAAGGTTCGGGATTGCGAACGATGAAAAAAGTCAAAAACACGAAGGCCGGACAGGTGACGCTCGGCTTCAAGGCGACCGCCGACGCGGCGGTGGGCATCCGGTATTTCAACTTCGAGCACATCGTCAATGATTCCGCGCCTTTCAGCTCGACGCTGGACGTCCTGGGCGTCAGCTTTTCGGCGGTGGCCGGAACCGGCACGGGGAATGGAAATACGAATGAAGCGCAGGGCATTTCGCTGAACGTGACCACGTTCGGCGTGACCACCCCGGTCCCGCTTGCCTCGGTTCCGGGCGTTCCGAATGCCTTTTCACTGGAGTACGACCTGGTTCAGCCGATTGATTACACGCTGGTCAACACCGTGATTTTCATCGGCCCGGTCCCGATCCATATTCTGGCAACGCTTTCGGGTGAAGTGGGGCTTCGCCTGTACGGTCAGTGCAACCTTTCGTCGCCCTACACCATGTCGGGTGGAATCACGCCGTATTTTCACTCCCGGTTCAACGCGAGCGGCGGCCCCGACATTTTGATTGCCTACGGGAAACTCGCCGCCGAGCTCAATCCATTGCTCAACGTGGACGCCCTGCTGGCGTTCGACAGCGACGCCAAGGACCCGGTCTCGGTCACGAATTCCATATCCGGGCTGAAGGGCCGGGTGTATCTCACCGCCGGGTTCTACCACCCCTGCCCTCCGGTCAAGCAGGTCAAGAAACTGTTCGGATTCATCACGAGCGGTGAGTGTCCGCTGTGCGAAACCAAGTGGGAATGGACGATCTTCGACTGGGACGGGTTTTCCGACACCTCGACCTACAACTGAAGGATGAAGGATGAAGGATGAAGGATGAAGGATGAAGGATGAAGGATGAAGGATGAAGGATGAAGGAACGTTCGATTTTGCCTCCATCCTGTCAAGTCTTTCTTTTGCAGGACTTCAGACTCACGACTCCAGACTCCGAACTTTTTTCATCCTTCATCCTTCCGCCTTCATCCTTTCAAAACCGGCAGTGACCGTCCCTTGGGGTTCGGGGCGGGTGGCGGCGCGGAGGCCATCGCGCATCCGCACCCGCCCGCGCAACCGGCCTTGTTTGCGAAGGCGGCCCGAATCGCCAGAAACCACCGCCGCGCGAGATACCCGCCGGCAATGGCGATGACGCCGAAAGCAATCACGTTTTGAAGCATGGCGTTCACCTCCTTTTTCCACTCCACGTCCGAACAGACGTTCCGCAAACCGGACAATGACTTTTGAAAACCGCTTCGGCGATCAATTCGGGTCGCCGCCGACCGACGAAAGCCCCAGCGGGGCGACGTTACGATAGCCGAGGGCAAGCGAAGCGCAGCCCTCGGAGACGAGCGGAGAGGTCATCCCCGAGCCGCGTCAGCGGTGAGGGGGGCGACATCGGTCATTGAAACCCGAGCCAGCGCCCGCCCTGATACACGATCAGGCTGCCGACGTAGGCCAGCGCCGTCATATACCCGAGCTGGAACAGCGGCCATTTCCAGCCGTTCGTTTCGCGCCGGACGACCGCGAAGGTCGAAATACATTGCAGCGCGAGGACGAAAAACACCATCAACGACACCGCCACGAGCGGCGTGAACACCGGACGCCCGTCCGGGTAGCGGTCGGCCTGTAATGCCTCGCGTAGCGAATCGGAACTTTCGTCGGCGTCCTTGCCCACGCCGTAGATGATCGCCAGCGTCCCGACGAGGACTTCCCGCGCCGCGAACGCCGAAATCACCCCAACGCCGATCTTCCAGTTGAAGCCGAGCGGCTGTAACACCGGCTCGCAAAACTTGCCCGCCCGTCCGATGTAGCTTTTTTCGCTCCGTTCGGACTGTTCGAGGTCGTCGAGGTGCTTCGTTTTTTCGTCGCCGGCTTCCTTCGCGAGTGTTCCCGCTGAAATTTCAGCCGCGATTTTCGCCTTTTCGGCGTCGTAATCCCGCGACAGTTGCACATTTTTCGGAAAACTCGACAGCGCCCATAAAACGATGGAGAGCGCGAGAATGACCGTCCCGGCGCGTTGCAGAAACTGGCCCCCCGCCGAAAACATGGTCGTGACGACGTTGCGCCAGACCGGCAGGCGGTACGGCGGCATTTCCATCACGAACATCCGCGACTCGCCTTTGACCAGCGTTTTTCGAAACAGCCAGCCCATCCCGACGGCGGCGACGATGCCCAGCGCGTACATCGCGAAAAGCACCACGGCGGCGAGCGAAAACACCTTCCCGACCTTCATTTGCGGCGGGAAAAACGCCCCGATCATCAACGCATAAACCGGCAGCCGCGCGCTGCAACTCATCAGCGGCGTGATGAGAATCGTCACCAGCCGGTCCTTTGCGTTTTCAATCGTCCGCGTCGCGGTAATCGCCGGAATCGCGCAGGCGAACCCGCTCAACAGCGGAATGAAGGACTTCCCGCTCAGGCCGACCTGCCGCATCACGCGGTCCATGATGAAAGCCGCCCGCGACATGTAACCGGTGTCTTCCAGCAGCGCGATGAAAAACGTGAGGATGAGAATCTGCGGAAGGAACGTCACCACCGCGCCGACGCCCGGAATGATGCCGCCCGCGACGAGGTCCTGAAGCATTCCCGGCGGAATCAGTTTCCGCGAACCGTCGCCGAGCCAGTCCACGCCCGCGCCGATCCAGTCCATCGGAATCTGCGCGAAGGAAAAAATGCTCTGAAACATCACCAGCATCAGCCCGGCGAAAAAGAAAAAGCCGAACACGCGATGGGTCAGTACGGCGTCGATCCGGTCGGTCAGCGTCTTCCCCGCCATCACCGTCCGGATGCCCGTCGCCTCGGCGCAGACATCCTGAATCCAGCCGTAGCGCGCCTCGGCCTCCGCCGCCCGCCAGTCAACCTTTTGCGATTCAAGGCGTTCGCGCGCCGCCGTGACCATCGCGTGGAGTTGTCCCAACTGCCCGGCGTACCGCTGGGAAACCGCGTCGTCTTCGGATAAATCGTTCAAAAGCAGGCGGATCGCCTCGCCCTCGGCGGCGGCGGGGTCCACGATGCCGCTTTCAATCACCGCGTCGGTCAGGGTCGCGACTTCAACTTCCACTTCCTCCGGCAACCGCCAGCGACGCACCGGAACGGGGGGCGGCGGCGCGGCCATCGCCGCCTTGAGTTTGTCGAGGCCCGTGCCCTTGCTCGCGACGACGGGAAACACCGGGATACCGAGCCGGTCCGACAACACGTCGAGATCGATGTCGAGGCCGCGTTTTTCGGCCATGTCCATCATGTTCAGCGCGAGCAGGACGGGCCGCCCCAGTTCCGTCAACTGACTGACCAGATAGAGATTCCGCTCCAGATTGCTGGCGTCGATGATCGCCACCACGGCGTCGGGACGGGTCGCGCCCTCCTGCCAGCCGAGCAAAACGTTGCGCGTCACCCGTTCGTCGAGCGACTGCGCTGCCAGCGTGTAGATGCCGGGCAAATCCACCAGCGCCAGATCGGCCGATTCCACGCGCAGCCGGCCTTCCTTCTTCTCGACCGTCACGCCGGGATAATTCCCGACTTTCTGGCGCAAACCGGTTAACGCATTGAACAGCGTGGTTTTCCCGCAATTGGGATTGCCCGCGAGGGCCACGGTACGGGTGGAATTCAGAACGGCGGCGGATGGAGACGACATGACGGAGATGAGGGACCTGGCGGAAATTGAAATCCCGCTTTATGAAACGCGGAATGCGGAATATCGAATGCGGGATGAAGACCTTCGCATTGTATTCCGCATTCGATAATCCGCATTCCGCATTTTTTTTAGAGGGGCGTGACTTCAATCCCGGCGGCGGATTCCTTGCGGAGCGCGAGCCGATAGCCGCGCAACTCGATTTCCATCGGATCGCCGAGCGGGGCGTAGCGTACGACCCGGACCTTCGCGCCGGAAACGACGCCCATCTCCTGCAACCGGCGGGCGCAGGAACAATCGCTTTTCACGCGCTCAATCCGCGCTTCCGATCCGACTTCAAGAGTGTTGAGTGGCGTTTTTTTGGTTTTCGGCATGGGGAGCGAGCTTCTTTCTTGTCCAATCGGTGGTTTCCACCGCCCTGAAGGATGGAGGCAGCGATGTTACCTGCCTGAAACGTACATTAGTTGAAAACCGTTTTCAAGTTGGTGGCGTTTTTTTGGAAGAAGTTGCCACGCGATGGGTACTTTGGGCTGTGCGGCGGTTACATTTCCGCGCATGACGGGCACTTTGGCCCGCATGGTGGGTACTTTGACCTGCAAGACAGGTACTTTGGCCTGCATGATGGTCACTTTGACCTGCAAGACGGGCACTTTGGCTTGCAGGGTGGGCACTTTGACCTGCGCGGTGAGTACTTTTGTCTGCGTGATGGGCACTTTGCTCTGCAAGATAACTGGTTTTCCCGCGTGCCCTTTCACGCGGTTTCCTTAAGAGGCCTTACTGAAAAGTTTATGGGTAAAGGATCGGGAAAATCAGATCAGGCGAGATTCGTGTTGCCTGTTTTTCACTTACGATGACGACTTTTGGGCAACCGAGGAAAGACCAGCTATTTTTTCACGAACAATTAAAAGTCCGGTAAGAATATTTTTCATTTCAGGGTGATCAGAGCCAAGTGTTTGGCTACCAACCAACATGGCTCGGTCTAATAACTGCTCGGCCTCAGTTAAGCGCCCCTGTTCGTAATAAAATCTTGCTAGATTATTGAAAAGCCTTACCGCACCCTGATTTTCAACACCGAGTGACCGTTCTTGGATTTCCAACGCGCGTTTGTACAACGATTCCGCCTCCGCAAATTGCCCTTTATCTCTGTAAAGACCAGCCAAATTGCTAAGTAGGGCAGCAATATCCGGATGCTCCGCCCCAAGCAAACGCTCCAGCACTTCTAATGCTCGCCGATACAAGGTCTCCGCTTCGTCAATACGTCCTTGTTTTTCATAAACGTTGGCAAGGTTGTTAAGCACCGTCGCTGTATTTGGATGTTCCAAACCCAAAAGCTGTTCTCGTACCAGCAAAGCTCGCCTGTACAGCAACTCAGCCTCAAGAAAGCGGTCTTGTTTTTCAATTGCAAGGCCTAAATTGTTGAGAGCCGCAGCAGTCGAGACATGTTCCTCTCCTAATCGTTGCTCCAATATTTTTAAGGTTCTTTTATACAAAAGCTCCGACTCCTCGTAACGACCTAACCAGTCTAAAACATCGCCTAATTTGGTATACAACTCGGCAATGAAAAGCTCATCAAGAGGCTCGGCCTTTTCGTATTCCTCAAGCAACTCGCGGTACAAACTAATTTTCTGTTCAGCTTCTTGTTTATTTCGAATTTCTTGAGCTTTTCCCAAGATATTCCGCATCATTAACGAGGAAGGGTCCGGAAGCTCTCCGGCAATCTCGTACGTCCCGCTGCTCCAATGAAAAAAGTCCGGCGCATGGGTCGCGATCTCACGAAACCCGTACTCGCGAACCAAGAAGATGACCGCGTGCGGAATTTCGAGCAGGCGTTCGCGTTGAAGATTGACAAATCCAGCCAGTTTAGGTTTGTCATCCTCGGTACGGGCGGAAAGCGCGTTCTCTATCTCGGAAAAGAGGACGCACACACGAGGCTCCGGCGGGATCGCTGCCAGAAACTCGAACGGATCGCATTTTTCGGGCGACAGAACGCATTCAGTGATCGGCAGGGGCAATTTTTCGCGGAGCGCGGCGAGAAAAGCCACCTGCTCGGCAATGTATCGGAACACCACAAAGGAAAGGATGTTCGAGGTCGTATTTCGAATCAGGACATCAAGCCGCGCGACGGCCTCGGTAATAAGCGTACCGTCGGTCAGTCCGGTCATCTCTGACGTTTCATTGGGCATCTTCAACCAGCGCAGGTAAAAACGGTTGAACCACGGCGTGTACGTCGTACCACACGGTATCGTTACGATATTCCAGCGCGCTCAGGTTATGGAGGAGTTTGCGATGCGCCTCGTCATTTTCGATGGACTTCGTGGCGTGAATCTTCGCGAGAAGCTGGCGTTGGGAGGTATCAAGAAGGCTTTCGAAATCGCGACGACGGCGCATCAGAGCGGCCCTGGCGGTCGGTACGTCAATTACGGTTTTATCGCTGGTCGCCCCCTCCAGACATGATTGACGCGCCGAAACAATCAGTTCACGGGGAATACCCCCGCTCGCCGTCACCAATTCCTCCAACGCATCCGGTTCAATCAGGGACGCATCAACCCGGCGGGTCAAAATGTTTTTCAAACACTCACGGCCTTTTTCATCCGGATCGCCGTTGCGTTTGTTCGGCTTGAAGTTCGGCAGAATTTCCATGTTCGGGAACGAACTGGTCACCTGAATGAAATCATTGTCGTGCCGCAAGGCAATCGGGAACGTGTAAATCACTGAAACTCGTGGAGAAAGCAGTGAATTGGCGTAGTCGTAAAACAGTTTTTTGGCAACGCCAAGATCGGCCTTGTCCAGGTCCTCGATAATGACGAGCGTGCGGCGTTTCGTAACCCGTTCAACCTCGCGAATCAGCAGGTCGATGTTGTGCAGCAGATCGTCGATTCGCTTCGAAACGGTTTCCCGCATCGCGAGCCGGGTCTGATGTTCCAGTTTGTACTTGTTTGAAAGTTTCGCGGCGTAAACGTTCAGTTCGCCTCCGACCTCGGCCCCAAACGTGCCGGAGACCTGAATTTCCTTCGAAATATCCTTGGTGAAATTCAGAATGTTCACCAACACGGCCTGATTCACCGCCATATTTTGCCTGGTCACTTCTTCGAAGAGTTGAAGACCGAGTGACAGCAGAACATCCACATAGGTCAGGTCATACAAACTGAGAACCTGCTTCACCGAATATCTGACGATAAAGAAAAACGGCTCTTTCGACTCCTGAAGAAGGAGTTGGAGTTTTGCGAGTTCAGTACTCTTGCCGTTCCCCCGATGACCGGTGAAGAGAAATTTTTCCGGTTCGTTTGTCCCCTTGATGAGCAGTTCCAGCTTTTTCAAAGGGCTATTAGGCCGCGCGACGAAATAACTTTCGATTTCTGCGCGGTCGCTTAATGCGCTTTCGGGATTGAGAATAGCGATCGCGCTTTCAAGTGTCTGGGCCAGCATGAGATGACTTCTCCGAAACGAAAGATGGAGGATGATGGTTGATCGGCGATTCCCAAGTGAAACAAAACAGCCCCCTTATGGCAACCGCTTCCGAACCGGTCCCCCCAGATTGAATTGGCCGTGAGATTTTGAAAACGCGGCGCGTTGTTCGGCGGGCGGACCGCGTGTTAGCATCCGCGCCATTCCTTTTTCGTACCGGAATCGCTCACCTTCCCGGCAAGGAGAAAACCATCCGTGTGTCGTGCCGTGTACCCCGGCTCGTTTGATCCCATCACCAACGGCCACCTCGACATCATCCAGCGCGGCTGCAAGCTGTTCGACAAGATCACCATCGGCGTCCTCGTGAACCAGCAGAAATCGCCGCTGTTCACGGTCGAGGAGCGCATCGAGATCATCCGGCAGGTGGTCGAGCCGCTCCAGTCGCCGAAAACCCTGATTGAAGTCGAGAGTTTCAGCGGCCTGCTGGTGGATTTCGCCCAGCAGAAGCGGGCCGACTGCATCGTCCGCGGGCTGCGCGCCGTGTCGGATTATGAATACGAGTTGCAGATGGCCCAGATGAACCGCCACATGGAATCCGACATCGAAACGGTTTTCCTGATGTCGGACGAGGCCTACAGTTTCGTCAGTTCCCGGCTCGTGAAGGAAATCTTCATTCTCGGCCGCCCCGTCTCGCAGTTCGTTCCCGCCCTGGTCGAGGAACGCATGCGGGAGAAGGTTTCAGGTGTCGGGTGTCGGGTTTCAGGTTCTGAAACCTAAGCCCGGGGATTGGGTCCTGGATTTCAGTTCAAAACCTTGAACTGACTTTCGAAACTCAAAATCTTCCTTCGACCACGAAAATCGCTTCCATAAACCATCACTTCAAAGGCTTTACCTGAAACCCGACACCCGATACCCGACACCTTTCCGGTCCTGACACCCGACACCCGAGACCTGTCCCCATCCCCCTGAAACCCGATACCCGACACCCGACACCTATGTTTGTACGCGCCACCCGACTCAACGAAATGCAGTCTTCCTCGACCATGGCGGCCACCGCCGCCGCCGCCCGCCTGCGCGCCGCCGGTCACGACGTGATCGACCTCGGCGCCGGCGAGCCGGATTTCGACACGCCCGCCAACATCACGCAGGCCGCGATTGCCGCGCTCAACGCGGGGAAGACGCGCTACACGCCCGCCCCCGGCACCGCCGAACTGAAAAAGGCCATCGCCGACTACATCGAACGCGAAACCGGCACGCGCTACGCCGCGAACCAGATCATCGTTTCGGCGGGCGGCAAGCAGACGCTGTTCAACGCGATGGTTTCGCTCGTCAATCCGGGCGATGAAGTCATCATCGCCGCGCCCTACTGGGTGACCTTTCCCGAAATCGTCGCCTTCTGCGGCGGCAAGAGCGTGATTGTGGACACCGAGGCGACCGATTTCCGCCTCACCGCCGACGCGGTCGAACGCGCCATCACGCCGAACACGAAACTCGTCATCGTCAATTCACCGAGCAATCCGTCGGGCGCGGTGATTCCGCCCGATGAAATCCGCAAAATCGCCGAACTCGCCGCCGCGCGCGGCCTGTGGCTGATTTCCGACGAGTGTTACTACAAATTCACCTACGACCCGTTCCGCCCGTTTTCGGCGGCGAGCCTGCCCGACGAACTCCGCGCCCGGATGCTCGTTTCCGGTTCGTTTTCAAAAACGTACGCCATGACCGGCTGGCGCGTGGGCTACGCCCTGGCGGATGCCGACTGGGTTTCCGAAATGACGAAGGTTCAAAGCCATTCGACTTCGAATCCGACGACGTTCTGCCAGTCGGCGGCCATCGAGGCGGCGTCGGGCGCGCAGGATTCGGTCGCGGGAATGCTCGCCGAGTACCGCAAGCGGCGTGACTGGCTGATTCCGGCGCTGAATGAACTTCCCGGCGTCACCTGCCGTATGCCCGAAGGCGCGTTTTACGCGTTCCCCAATATCAAGCAAGTCCTCGAAACATGCGGGCTGACGGATGGTGAATTCGCGCAACGTCTTCTGGAAGAAGCACATGTGGTCGTGACGCCGGGGTCGGCGTTCGGGACGCCCGGTTACCTGCGGCTGTCCTACGCCAACTCGCTCGAAAACATCGCGCGGGGCGTCGAAAAGATGAAGGCGCTCATCGAAGCGCTTGGTTGAAACCGTTTCAGATTTCCATCGGACAATTCGGCCTCTGCCCTTTTACCCGGGGCAGGGGCTTTTTCATTTGAAAACCGCGCTCCCGTCCACTCAAATTCCGCTCGAAGAACGCTGTCGAATCTTCTCCCGCCGATTGCCACCGGGACCCCTTGTAAGTATAAACGTGTAACCTTTGTAAAACGCGGAGTGTTCAATGAAAAAATCACTTTCAGCGATTGGCAACAGCCTCGGAATCGTCATTGAAAAACCGATTCTGGAACTCCTGAACATTACGCGGGAGACGGAACTTGAGATGACGACCGATGGTCACCGGCTCATCATCGAGCCGATCCGACCGACGCATCGGGAAAAAGTTCTTTCCGCCGCCGAACGTGTCATGAACCGGCACGATGAAACGCTCCGCAAACTCGCCGAATGACGGCCCGAGCCATGTCCGAACCGGTTTTCCTCGAACTCGGGGACGTTCTTCTCCTTCACGAACAACAACTTGCCCGGTACGGCGGCGGCGCGGGAATTCGCGACCTCAAACTTCTTGAATCGGCCGTGGCCACTCCTCGCGCGACCTTTGGTGGCGAGTATCTTCACAAAGGGCTTTTCGAGATGGCGGCGGCCTATGCGTTCCACATTTCCCAGAATCAGCCCTTCGTCGATGGCAACAAACGGACCGGACTGATCGGAGCACTGGTGTTCCTCGAACTGAACGGAATTGCGATTTCCGACCCGGCCGGGGAACTTTATGACGCCATGATTGGTATTGCCGAACATCGCTTCTCGAAGTCGGCCTTGGCAGACCTTTTTCAAAGACTGGCCGAATGAGAATTCAATTGAGGGTTGAAAGAGGCCGGGAATGCTCAAAAGCTTTAAAAAGCTCCTCGGATTTTTGGCGCTTTTCACGGCGATCGCGATTGCGGTCGCCTTTTACATTGGCGTCTACCAGGTCGCCCCGCCGATCATTCTCCATCCCTACAAACCCGACCGGGCCGTATTCTGCAACGACACGCCGGAACGCCACGGACTGAAGGCGGAACGCTTTGATTTCAAGACGGAAGAAGGTTTTACGCTGAGGGGGTTGTACGTCCACGCCGCGCCCGGACGCCCGCCGCGCGGCACGGTCGTCTGCCTCCACGGCATCGGCGGCTGCAATGAACCGTTGCTCGGCGACGCGGAACTGCTTTCAAGGGAAGGTTTTAACGCGATTCTTTACGACTCGCGCGCGCAGGGCGAAAGCGGTGGGGAAAATTGTACGTTCGGATATTTCGAGGCGCGCGACCTGTCGCGGGCGCTCGACGAGGCGGCGCAACGGCACGGGGCCGCCCAGCCGTACGGCGTGTGGGGCGGGTCGTTCGGGGGCGCGGTCGCGCTGCGGGCGCTCGCGCATGAGCCGCGATTGAAGTTCGGCATCGTGGTCAGCACCTTTGCCTCGCTGCGTGAAATCGTCGGCGATTATCTCTACATCAACACCGGCGTCCGGGCGAACCTCATCGCCAACCTCGCCTTGAACAAGGCGGGCCACATTGCGGGGTTTCCGCCGGAGGAAGTCGCCCCGGCGGAAGACGCGAAACGGATTACCCAGCCGATTCTGCTGATTCACGGCACGGACGACCGGAACATCTCGGTCGAATACGGCAAGCGGATTTTCGCCAACCTCGCTTCCCAAAATAAAACCTGGTATCCCGTGCCCGGCGCAAACCACTTCAACGTATGGGAAAAGGGCGGCGCGGAATACGACCGGCAGATTCGCGGGTTTTTAAAGCGGGTTACGCCATGATAGAGGCTTCCAATAGGCCGGTTTTTGGTCGCGCGACCCGTTTGAGTGGATAGCAGTTTTCGTTTGCGTGCGACTAATTCAGGTTTACGTGGGTGGGTGAAGTATTGGGTATAGCCCGTAGCCGCAGCGTTTTTTGCGAGGCTACGGGGAACATGTTCCGCCCCGAAACAAAATAAAATCAATGGTTTCACATGATTTCCCACGTCCTCGCCCAAGGGCTGCGGACGTGGGCTACATCCAATCGGCGCGCCATTCACTTCTCGGCAAAGGGACCGCACTCAAACGAAAACTGCTCCATGGAAACATCGGCGCTTGTTTTCAGTGTTCCAGCATCGTCCGCGCCCGCGCGAGAACGTCATCCCCGCCCGCGAGGAGCGTCTTCCGGGTCAGCGACACGGTCACGTCGGGCGTAACGCCGCGACCTTCCAGCACAACCCCGCGCGGCGTCGCGAAGTTGGCCACGACGTACTGAAGCGCGCCGCCGGTCGGCAGAAGGCTTTGCAGCGAGGGCAGCACCGCGCCCGCCGTGCCGGTCCCGATGACCGTCACGCGCTTCGTTTCCTGCAATCCTCCGGAAAAAACCTCCGACGTACTGGCCGAAAGTTCATCCACCAGCACCACGACCTTGCCCCGATACGCCTTGTCGCCGGAGCCGGTGAAGCCGAGGTCCTGTTTCTGGAACCGATATTGAAAGAGGCCGAGCGAGCCGTTCGCGTCGCTCAACAGCCCGGCAATCGAGGAGGCCAGTTGCCCGACGCCGCCGGGATTTCCGCGCAGGTCGATGATTAGCCCCTTCGTGTCGCGGAATTCGTCGAGCGCCGCCTTGAACTTGTCGAAAACGTCGCCGAAAAACACGTCGAATTTGATGTAGCCGATCTCCGGCGTCAGCCGACGCGACTCGAAGGAAAGCGCCAGACCGGCGGGAGCTTCGCGCCGACCGGCGAGAATGGTGCGCGGCTGATCGGCCCCGTCAAGTACGTCGAGTTTCACCTTCTGGTCGAGTTTCCCCCGCAGGGCCTCGCGGCCAGCGCGAACCCGCTCGAATCCCTCGCTCAACCGGAATTCCGGATGGGCCGCCCGGTAGGTTTTCAACATGTCGTCCGGCGTCTTGCCGTCGATGGCGGCAATCACGAATCCGGGGCGGAGTCCTTCCTTTTCAAGTTCCGGGCCGACCTCCGTCACCACCAGTTTTCCGTCCAGCCACCGCACGGCGAGGTCGGGCGAACCTTCCTTGGGCAACGCATCGCGGGAGGAAACGCCCCGGACCTGGTCCGGCGGGATCACCCGAACGTGCGAGTGGTTGAGTTCGCCGACCATGCGATTCATCAGTTTGTGGAAGTCCGCGCTGGTTTTGCTCTCCCTGACCAGCGGCAGGTAGCGGTCGTGAACGTCCTTCCAGTTCACCCCGCCGAACGTGGCGTCCCAGTGGGAATCGTTGATGGTTTTCCAGATCTGCTCGAAGGTCTGATCGCGGGTGGCCTCGGTAAATCCCTTCCCGCCGGACGCGCCGTTTCCGGCTTCCGGCGCGGTTTTCTTCGGCGCGGCGTCAGCAGCACCCGCCGCGTTCGGGAAATCGAAGCGGTTCGGAGGAATCGGGAGGTTGAATTTCACCTCGACGACACTGGTTTTCAGCGAAACCTGCGGCGTCACCAGCGCCTGCCGGAACGCCACGATCTGGCCGCCGATGTCCCGATAATCGTCGAACGTGGTGGTTACCTTGACCTGCTCGCCCTCGACCACGCGCCGGAGGAGAAACGTTTTCGCGTCAAGGAAATAGACGGTGAGAACGTCCTCCCCTTGCGGGTTCTTGTGACGGGTTGAAAGCGCGACGCAGGGCGTTCCCTCGACCGTTTCATCGGGCTGACGGGTGAAGGACCAGCCTTTTTCGCGATATTCGTGAAGTCGGTCGGGGGGACTCGACAGCGATTTGGCCTGCGGGTCGGAATCTTCAAGGTATCCCCGGAAGAACGGTGCGTTGCGCCAGACCCGTTTTCCGTCAAAACCGCTTTCAATGACGCCGGTCGGGGTTTCGTTCCGTGCGTAAAACCGTCCGGTTTTGCGGTCCTCGAACCGGTAGTTTTTCTGCTTTGATCCGAAAATTTCGGTTTCCGAGGTCTGTTCGACCGTCAGGACGGCGTCGATTTTCTCGCGACCGCCAAGCGCGGCGACATGTTTTTCCAGAATCGCGCGAATGTCGTCGGGAATCGTCGCGGATTTCGCGGATTGTCCGCTTCCGGCCGCGGCGAAGGCGAATGGAGACGACTGAATGAGAATTCCGATGAACAGAAGGAATGAAAGTAAACGTCCTTGACGTGAGTGGGGCACTGCCTGAAATCCTTTCGGAAAAAGTGAATCCTGACAGCGCAAGAAGAAACAAGTTCCGTGCCACGAGAACGTTTGACTTTATCAATTGACCGGATTCCTTCCGGAAACACCGTTTTTCACCACCCGCCGACCGGCTGACGCTTCCCGCCCAACGATTCAATATCCTTATTTGAGGACACCGGAATCCCGATTTCGGGAATGGCGTTCCGCTTTCGGGGCCTGTAAGGTCCGATTTCCGGAAAGGAGACGACACAATGGTCATTTTCGGCGCCTTGTCGGCGACGGCGGTCGGGGTCGGCGGGTATTTCGGCCTGTATCACCTCGCCCCGTCCATCATGATCCGTCCGTTCCGGTCGCCGCGCGTGGACCGCACCGTCACCCCGGCGGGTTTCGGGCTGTATTCCGAACCGTTCGACTTTCACACCGCGGACGGACACCGCTTGCGCGGCTGGTACTTCCCCGCCCCCGCCGCGCGCGGCACGGTCGTCGGCCTCCACGGCATCGGAAGCTGCCGCCAGCACCTGCTCGGCGAAGCGAAACTGCTTCGGAGTCTCGGCTTTAACGTCATTTTGTACGACTCGCGGGCGATGGGCGAAAGCGAGGGGACCTACTGCACCTACGGCCACTTTGAAACTCGCGACCTGTCGCGCGCGCTCGACGAAGCGGTGGCCCGGCACGGGGCGGAAGCGCCGTTCGGCGTGTTCGGCGAATCGTTCGGCGGCGCGGTCGCGTTGCAGGCGCTCGCGCGCGAACCCAGGCTGGCGTTCGGCATCGTGGTGAGTACGTTCGCGTCGCTCAGGGAAATTTCGTACGACTATTTCAAGCTTTACACGGGCGTCCGGGCGACGCGCTTCACCGATTTCATGCTGAACCGGGCGGGCGCGCTCGCCGGTTTCGAGCCGGACGCCATCGCCCCCGCCGAAGCGGCGAAAAGCGTCGTCCAGCCGGTGTTGTTGATGCACGGGACGGACGACCGGAACATCGCCATCGCTTACGGAGAACGAATTTTCGCGAACCTCGCGTCGCCGTCGAAAACGTGGGTTGCCGTCCCCGGCGCGGATCACTACACCGTCCGGGAAAAGGCGCGGGCCGACTACGAACGGCGAATCACGGACTTTCTGGAAACCGTTTCCGCCTGAACGTTCCATCCCAATCTTCAAACCTTCCCGGAAAGGAGCCGGCGGGACATGGAAGCACCGGTTTTCTGGCGTAGCCTGCTGTTCAAACTGGCCTCGGTCTTTATCTTCCTGACCTTCCTGTCTTTTTTTCTGGTTTCGATGGTCTTTTACCTGATTGCCTACGCGATGCTGGACGCCGACTACCCGAACCTGCTGCCGTCGGCGGAAGTCGGGGCCGACGCCTCCCGGACGGCAAGCTGGATTTCGACCGCGCCGGTCAACCGGGCCGTGCTGGACGACTGGCTCGCGCACTATCGGGATAAAACGCTGGCGCGGCGGCAACAGGAATTCACCGAAATCTACCAGACGCTCGAAAAGCGGCTTCCCGACCGGGACCGGCTGTTCGCCCTGACCATCACCGACCGGAACCGGACGGTGCTGGCGACCAATTCCCCGGAAAAGGCGGAGATGACGCCCTTCGACCGGCGGCAGCTTGACCGGGTGCTGGCCGAAGGGGCGGAAACCGCGCGGGTGACCGATCCGGAAGGCCGCAAGGGGCTGCTCGTCGTGGCGCCGATTCGGACCGCCGATGGGCGGGTGGTCGGCGCGTTTCTTGTCCGCGAGCGCTTTCCCTTCACCTTGCCGGAAGTCATGCGATACGGGTTTCGCGATTACTTCGTCGATTCCTACGGCTCGACGGTCGGGTTGATCCTGTTCGGCTTCATTCTCGGATACCCGGTCGCCCGCCGCGCCGCGAAAAGACTCCGGACCATCTCCCAAGCGGTCGAAAAATGGGGTCAGGGCGATTTTTCCCGGCGGGTCGCCGACCCATCGCGGGATGAACTCGGCGTTCTTGGTCGCCGCCTGAACGCCATGGCCGACGAACTGAGCGAGACGATGATGCTCCGGCAGGGACTCGCCGCCGCCGAGGAGCGCAACCGCATCGCCCGGGACCTGCACGATTCCGTCAAGCAGCAGGTGTTCGGTTTGTCGCTCCACCTCGGGGCCGCCGGGCTGCTCATCGGAAAGAACCCGGCGGCGGCGGAAACGCGGTTGCGCGAATCCGAAAATCTGGTCAACCAAATCCAGCAGGAACTCGTAAGCCTCATCCGGGAACTCGCCCCCGCCGACGGCCCGGACGACACGCTTCCGGGAAAGCTTTCAAAGCTGGCCCGTGAATGGTCGAGTCAGTCCGGCATCGCGGCCAGGGTCACGAGCGACCGATTCCCGCCGCTGCCCGCGTCGGAAGCGCTGACGGTGTTCCGCATCGCGCAGGAAGCGATGGCCAACGCGGCGCGCCACAGCCGGGCGACCGAAGTCGTGATTGAACTGCGCCACCACGCGCGCGACGGGCGCGTCGAGGGAACGATTTCCGACAATGGCGTCGGGTTCAATCCGGAGCGGACGCGGACCGGTTTCGGCCTCCGCAATCTGCGCGAACGGGCGGAACACCTGCGGGACGGCTGGCTGCGCATCGAATCGGGCGAGGGCGGGACCACCGTCAGTTTCGGTTTCCGAACCGACCGGAAGGAAGAAGAAACGGATGAATGAACGCATCAGGGTGCTGATCGTCGATGACCATTCGGTGGTCCGGCAGGGCGTGAAGGCTTTTCTCGAACTCCAGGAAACGCTGGAAGTCGTGGGCGAGGCGGAATCTGGGGAAAACGCCGTCGCGCTGGCCGAACGCCTCCGTCCCGACGTGGTCATCCTCGATCTGCTGATGGCCGGGATGAACGGCATCGAGACGACCCGCCGGATCAAGGCCGTCAGCCCCGACGCGCGGGTCATCATCCTGACGTCCCACCTCGGCGAGGAACAGATCGTCCCGGCGATTCGCGCCGGGGCCGTTTCCTACCTTTTCAAAAGCGTCACCCCGCGGGAACTGGTCGAGGCGGTCGTCCGGGCGGCGAGGGGCGAGACGACGTTCAGCCTCGACGTAGCCTCGCGGCTGGTGCATTCACTTGGGCCGGACGCCTCCAAAACCACCGGCCCGGAGGCGCTCTCCCCGCGCGAAATGGAAGTCCTCCGGCTGATTGCCGAGGGACTTTCAAATCAGGCCATCGGGGAACGCCTGTTCATCAGTGAAAAAACGGTCAAGTCGCATGTCGGAAACCTGCTCGGCAAGCTGGGGCTGACCGACCGGACGCAGGCGGCGATCTTCGCGTGGAAAAACGGCCTCGTCGAATTCTCGCCCCGCGCCCCGGAACTCCGACTTAAGTCCGAGTGAAAAACCGTTCTCAGGCCCGATGCGGTACGACGCGGCGGTCTCCATAGTGGCAGCGTTCCAGACGGAACCACGATTTTCCGCACCAGGAGACCACCATGCTGTCCAAAAACCCGGCGATCATCGCCCTCGTTCTGCTCGCGATCGTCTGTCTTTTCCTGCCCGACCGGAACGCGGTCGCCCAGGAGGCGAACGAAGCGCCGGTCGCCCGGCCCGAAGCCGCCCCCGACCGGGCGGAAGCCTACCTGAAATACCTTCGGAACAACCGCCGCGACACCGCCCTCGTCAGTTTTTCGCTGGACCGACGCGGACGGCTCGACCCGGCCGACCCCATCATCATTCACAATCCCCATCGGGCAATGCCGCTCGCCTCGGTCGTCAAAATCATCCACCTCGCCGCCTACGCGAAAGCCGTCGAGGATGGCCGGATCGACCCGAACCGCCTCGTGACCGTCGCGGAATGGGAGCAGACCTATCTTCCCGGCACGGACGGCTTCGCCCACGACGACGCCCTGCGCGAACTGGGCATTCCGACGAACGAATTCGGCTTCGCGCTGAATCCGGAACAGACCGTCACGGTCGCCCAGATGGTTCGGTCCATGATCCGCTTCAGCGACAACGCCGTGCCCGACTGGCTGCTGAAAAACCTCGGCGCGCGGGCTTTCGCGAACGTGCTGTATCAGGGCGGCCTGTCGGGACAGGAACTGCCGCGCTTCATCACCGGGTCGTTTCTGGCGCTCGAAAATCACGAAAAGGGTCTGCTCACGGAACAATCCGTGGCGGAACTGAAAAATCTCACCCCCCAAGCCCTTTCGCGCGAAATCCGGCGACTTCAGGAACGCTACCTCGACCCGGAATGGCGCGCCGAGGAACTCAACTGGCGGCTTCAGAACCAGAACCAGCTCGGAAACCGGACGCTCGGCAAGGTGGTTGAAGATGTACTGGCCAAGGGAACGGCGGGCGACTACGCCTGGATGTTCATCCGGATTCTCAATGGCGAGTTTCTCTCGAACCGGGTTTCCGCGCTGATGCGGGAAGTGCTCGAAACCAGTTTCCGGATTCAACCCGAGTTGTACGCGGTGTACGGCAGCAAGGGCGGCTCGCTGGATGGCGGCGTCCTCAACAATGCGTCCTATTCAGTTCCGGCGGCGGGAGATTTTTCCGGAAAACGCCGGGTAACCATTCTGTTCCAGCGCAATATCGAACCCGCCCTCTTTGACGGTTTCGTCGCGCCGCCCTTTCCGAGCGTCCTGTTCGAGGACCGGTTGAACACCGAGCGACGGTTTGCCGGACTGGTTCAGCGGGCGTTTCTCCTTCCGTAACCCGTTCCCCCGGAAAACCGTCGTTTTGCCGGTATCCGACCAATCCGACGCGGCGAGGTTCGGGAAAATCTCCCGAAAACCGCCGCGTCAGATCGTTTTCAGCCGGACCGGGCGACCGGGATTTCCACATTGCTCGCGGAGTGCATTCTTTGCGAACCTCGCGTCACCGTCGAAATTTCGAATTTTTTGAGCGGTTTTCGATTGCTTGCGACCATCTCACCGTCGCGTGGGTGGGTGGAATATTGGGCATAGCCCGTAGCCGCAGCGTTTTTTGCGAGGCTACGGGAAACATGTTTCGCCGTAAAACCCTATGAAATCAATGTTTTCACACATTTTCCCACGTCCTCGCCAAAGCGCTCCGGACGTGGGCTATATCCAATATGCGCGCCATTCACCGTTCGGCAAGAAAGTCGCACGCAACCGAAAACGACCCTAGTCAAAAGTTTCACCGCGAAGGCCGCGCAGCCCTTCCGAACACCCCGTTTTCCGGAGGTCAGCCACAATGGCTCGAACGCCCTTCCCCGCTTTATTACAAAAATTCGCCCGCGCATTCGGCCCGCCGCTGCTGGTCGTCGCCACCGCCGGACTGCTCGGCGCATTGAAAGCGCCGCCGCAACCGCCAGTTCCCTACCACCCCGGCCCAGAGTCAACGTCGGAAGTGAGAACCGTTTGCGCCGAACCTTTGAACCTCGTCCGCAGACCTTACGACCAGATGTTTAAGGGGAATTACCGGGCACGGTACTACGGTTTGAAAATGCGGATTCCGGAAGGGTTCGTAGGCTTTGACCGGGGATTGTCACACTGCGGCTTCACAATTCCGCTTGAGCGAGCCGAAGGAGAGACTCCGGATCAAGCCTGGGCGCGTCTCACGGCTGAAGGGGAAACACCCGTCATCACGCTTTCCCTGAATTTCCAACCGGCCTTCTCACCCATTTCATTTTCAAGTTCACATAAAAAACAAACGGTCGGCCAGCAAATCCCGATTCGCTTAGTCGGTCTGGAGGGAACGCGAAGGATTTTTCAGGAATTCGATGACTTAAGCACGGATTCCTGGGTCATTGATCAGATTTCACTCGGCGGACAGTCGCCCGCCGGGAATCCCCATTTTCTGGAGGGGCGTCCGGTGGAGACTCTTTCCTATTTCTTCTATCTTCGGACGACCGAAAAACGGTACAAGGAAGACGTCAAAGTCTTCGAAAAAATTCTAAGTACTTGGCGACCATTGAAATGAACGAAATCGCGCGTCTCGCAAAACAACTCGAACTCACCTTCTCCGGCGACGCCTGGCACGGGCCGACGCTCGAAAACGCACTCGAAGGGATTTCAGCCGCGCAAGCGGCGGCGCTCCCGGCGGGTCAAACACACGGCATCTGGGAATTTCTGCTGCATCTGAGCGCCTGGGAAGGCGCGGCGCTCGACCGGCTGACATCCGGATACGTCGAGATGCCTACCGAGGGCGACTGGCCCGACATCGGCGAAGTGAGCGAAGCAAACTGGGCTGAAGCGCAAAAAAAAGTCGTCCAACGGCACCGAAACCTCGTCGAATACGTCGCCGCGTTGTCGCCCGACCGGCTCGATGAACGCCTCGGCGACGCGCGGGTCCGCGAAACCGGCGGCGGCGTGACGGTCGCGGAGACGGTGTTCGGGGTCATTCAGCACAACGTCTACCACATCGGCCAGATCGTCATTCTCAAGAAACACTTTCAAAACTGAGCCGGCTCGGCTACAAGCGGCAAACTCCGGGGTTTTTCCATTTCAGGGAAACAGCCGCCGGGTAAAACCTGTCGCCGGAAACCATTCCACACCGATGCTGAAGTTCTTCAAATCCGATTCCGACCGCCCTGACGACGCCGCGCCCGGCCCGCAACGTGGTCCGGAAACCGAGGCCGCGCTCACCGACGCATTCGAGCAGTACCGCCGTCCGCACGCGGCCCGCATCGCCGAAGTCGCGGTCGAACTCGCCGCCGCGTTCGGCTTCGATGAATCCGCCCGGCTCGAAATCCGGCAGGCCGCGCTGCTGCACGACATCGGCGAACGCCAGCTCAACCTTCATTTTTTAAAGCTGGAACGCCCGCTCACCTTCCTCGAACGGCAGGAACTCTGGCGGCATCCGGTCGTCGGCGAACAGTTCGCCGTTCAAAATGGCTATTCAACCGCCGTTTCGCTGCTCATCCGCTGGCATCACGAAAACTGGGACGGATTCGGCTACCCGGACGGCCTGCGCGGCGAGGCGATTCCGCTCGCGGCCCGCATCCTGCGCGTCGCCGACGTCTGGTGCGCGCTGACCGCCGACCGGCCCTTCCGCGCGGCCCATTCCGCCGTGGAAGCCGCCGAAATGCTGAAAAAACTCGCCGGATTCGAACTTGATCCGCAAGTGACCGCCCGTTTGCTGGCCCACCCCGACGTACGCGAAATGCTCCGCGCCGAAACCGAGCCGCCGCCGATCGCCGTCGAACCGCCTCCCCCGGAGTCTGCGGCGGAAGTGGTCGTTTTCGCGGAACCCGTTGCGGATGAACCGGTTGCTGAACTTCCCACGGAAATTGAACCATCCGCCGAGGCCGAACCGGTCGCGGTTGAAACGCCAGTCGAAACGCCGGCGGAACCCGTCACCGAAGTTCAGGCGCCGGAAGTCGTGGTTCACCCCGAACCGGTCGAAACTTTCGAAGTCACGGAATCAGCCGCGCACGCGGCGGAACCGACGGAAGCCGACCCCGTCGTCGTTCCCTCCCCCCTTGCCGCCGAAATCGCCCAGCGCATCGAAGCGGCCGAAAAACCCGTCGCGCCGGTCGTGTTCGCCGAGCCGCAATTCCCCGATGCCCGCGACATTCACCCGCCGGTCGGGACGGTGTTCGACACGGTTCAGGAACTGGCTCCGACCGCCCTGCCCGTTCAGGAACCGCCAACGGCGGAGTTTTTAGGCCCGCTCACGCCCGCCGAACCGGCCCCCGCCCCCGAGATCGTCCCGGAAATCGCCCCGGAACCGGTTAGACCCGACGACATTCACCCCCACGGAGGCCCTTCGCAATGGCCGGATTGACGGCATTCGAAATCGCGGTCCTGCGCGAACTCGACTTCAAAACCATCGCCCTGCCCTTCGGCGGCGACGGAAAACTCGGCTGGCGGCTGAAAATGCTCGGTCGGCAGGTCCACACCAACGATTTTCGGCAGGCCGAAACCTGCCAGGCCATCGCGCTCGTCGAAAACAACGGCTTCATTCTCGGCGCGACCCAGATCGACGCCATGCTCTGCGCCGCCCGCGACGACGCCGAAGATGAAACCGCGCCGTACAACGGCGGGCTGCTCCGGTGGTTCACCCCGACCGAAGCCCGCTGGTTTGAAGGATTTCGCCGCGCCGTCCTTGAAAATGAAGATCGGATGGTCCAGGCGCTCGCGATGACGCTCGGCCTGCGGCTCGGCGATTACTGGCTGTCGTTCGATGAAGAATCGAAACCGCTGCGCCCGTCACTTGAAGACGCCGCCGTGGAACTTTCCACCCGGTTCAACCTCGCCGTGGACAATCACCGGTCCAACACGGCCGCCTGTTTCGACGCGCGGCAGTTCATCGTCCAGGCGCAGGCCGACCTGCTCTACGCCGCGCTGCCGGATTTCGCCCCACTCGATGCGAATCGCCCCGATGCCTGGCGCGAAATCTGGACGAGCGGCGAACCCGACGTCTGGGCCGACCTCGCCAAACGCCAGCACGGGACGTTCGGCGGACGTTTTCTTTCAAAAACGGAATACAAGGCGACCGTCAAAGCCTTTTTCCGCCGCGCCCGGCACTTCAACCAGTGGGCGGTCTCAATTTCCGGCCGTCATCCGCTGACGCCCGGTGACCTCGCCGACTGCCTCGCCGACCTGCGCCCGTCGGTGAAAACCTACTCGAAAGACGTCTCCGAATGCCCGCCCGGCGGCGCGCAACACATCGTCGTTTTTTGAAGAAGTCCAAAGTCGATTGAAAATTCGGATTTCCAGCCCGCGGAGGCGGGCGAAATATCGTTAGCCTGGGATGGAGCGAGTCTTCGAGCGAAATCCCAGGTCTTCGAGCGCGAATCCGGGTTTTCGAACGGGAATCCCAGGTTTTCGAACGGGAATCCGGGGTTTTCGAGCGCAACTACGCCCCCGCGAAACACCCTCCGAATCACGAAACTTTTCGGATTCCCGCGTCGTACGCGCGCGATCCTATTAGATATGTGGTTTCCCGGACCGCCCGCTCAGACGATTTCAGGCAGCGGTCGAATCCCCGCTTCGAATGAACCGCTTCTTCCACCGTTTCAACCGTGCGCGGAGGTGGTGGCGTCCGTTGGCGGTCGAAAGCGCCATCCCGAGCCGGACGACGACAAATCCGACCACGCCCGCGACCACCAGCTTCGGGAACAGGGCATTTCCCTTCATCACGGCCGATTGAATGATCGCCGCGCCGAATTTCCCCGAGCAGAAAATCAGGAACGGCGTCCACATCAGCGAACCGGTCACGAGGTACAGCGTGAACTTCACGAAACTCGTTTTCAGGATTCCCGCCGTGAAGTAGGTCGGCACGCGCATTCCCGGAATGCAGCGGCTGAAAATCACCACGATCATTCCCCGGCGGCCAAACCAGCGCGAACCTTTTTCGAGCGCGTCCGGCTTGATGAGCCATTTGAACGGCGCGCGGTTGACGGCGGCGCGTCCGACGAAACGCCCGGTCAGAAAAATCAGCACGTCGCTGATGACAATTCCCGTGATGCAGGCCAGGACGACAAACAGAAACCCGACGCGCCCCTGCGCGGCGAGCGTACCGACGGTGATGCAGGTCACGTCCTCGCTGAAAAATGTCCCCAGCGCAATCAGACAGAAGAAGATGATGGCGGTCAGCCCCATCGGTTTGGGCAGATTGGCAGTGTCGAACGGTTTTTGCGCGGCGGCGACGCGCTCGGCATTCGCGGTTGCGCGGACGGCGACCTTTCCGGCCTCGACGGCGGAAACGAACCGGTCGAGTTCGCTTGTAACAAGGTCCGGATGAGTAAAAACCGTGAAGTGGTCTTCATCATCAAGAATTTTGACCTCGCTTTGCGGGACGAGCCGGGCATGTTCGCGGGCGGCTTCGACCGGGACGAGAAAATCGCGCGTTCCGTGAAAGATGAACATCGGCCCGGCGTAGCGTTCGAGCATTCCCCGCAACGGTCGCTGGTCGGTGTCAAAGAAGTTCCGCGCGTAGTACATCGGGTTGCCGTCGCCGTCGAGGACGCCGAAATGCGGCACGAAATTCCGCAACGCCCAGAATCCCGTCATCTGAACGCCGTGAATCAGATGATTGAAGGTGTAATCGCCGAACAGTTCCATTTCCTGCGCGCCGATGGCCGACAACATCGTGATCGACGCCACGCGGTCGGGCGCGAGGTCGGCGCAGTTCAACACCACGCCGCCGCCCATGCTGTAGCCGACAAGGTGTGCGCGCCGGATATTCATCTTGTCCATCAGCAGCAGCACCGAGGCCGCGTGCGCCCGGACCGAGTAATCCGGCACATCGCGCGTCGAATCGCCGAATCCGGGCAGGTCGGGAACGATGACGCGGTACTTTTCGGCCAATTTCGGAGCGACTTTCGCGAAGTTGGTGCGGCGTCCCGGGCTGCCGTGAATCAGGATGACGGTCGGGCGAGATTGGTCGGGCGAGTCGCCGAATTCCCGAAAGGCAATTGAAACTGGCTGCTTCGTCGCGGGATCGACGACGTCGATACGCCGGGAATCGGGCAGCATCGGGATTGAAGCCGGTTTGACGATGCGGAAAACGTGCGAGGCAACCAGTAAAAGGGCGTAGGCGGCGATCAGTTTCCACCGTTTTTGACGCGGGAGGGGTAAAACCATGCCGCGACTATGCCCGAAACCACGCCGCCCGCTCAACGCGACCCGCCCCGCTCGGTGAACAATGGACAATGGACAGTGGACAATTGACAACGAAAACCCAATCTCACTGTCCATTGTCCACTGTCCATTGTCCATTTCCTTTTCGCGGATATTTGAGGTTGTGCGGAAACGTCGGCCCCGGAGGTTCGGGAATCGCGGCCTTTTCGCCGGGGAGAATCGCCCGACGGCGTTGAAGTTCGAGTTTCAGGCTTTCCTCGCCGCGCGCCATCGCCCAGCGGTGGTTCATCGAGAAAATCGGCTTGAAGATGAAACTCAACTTTTCAAGCAGCGGCTTGTCGGCCCGGATGCGCCAGTCGTACTCGATGTTCACGAACCGCCCGTCCCGCGTGAGTTTCCACTCGCCGCGTCCGGTCAGATCGCCGAAGGCTTCGAGGATGAAACCGTGGGGGTAATTCGCCTCGGTGACGCGGAAAGACCAGCGCAACGAGTACGGCAACCAGCCCTTAGTGTAGAGGCTCGCGGATTTTCCGACCCCGTTTTCATCGCCGGGGTTCGTCTGGGTCACTTCAAGATAGACTGACGGCCACCAAACGGGCAGCGACGGAACATCGCCCAGAATGTCGGCGACTTCCTCGGGCGCCGCCTCCACCCGCCAGTGGGTCACGAAATGGTACTCGTTTGAAGTCGGCATCGGTTTGGGCCTCCACATTGAAAAATCGGTCCGCCGGGGGCGGTTGATGTTTTTTCCGGCTTACGAACCGTCGAACCCGTTCGGATGTGTTCCGCAAATGCAAAAAACCCGCCGTCGGAATCCGAAAACGGCGGGTTTCAGGTTTTTGAAGACCGGCTGGCGCTGAATCAATCGCCGCAGTCCTGGACGACCCAGTTCCGCAGCGAGCGGCTCTTTTGAAGATTGACGTAAACGACCGCCGTCACATTCGTGGTTTCACCGTCGATTTTCACCGTGAGGCACATTTCATAGTTCATTCCGGCCACGACCTGCTGCTTTGCCTTGTCGATGGACACAAGGCTGATGGAACTTCCGGATTTTGAAGCCTGCTGGCTGACGGCGGCTTTGGCGGAGGCCACCACTTCGGGATCATTCACTCTGGCGGGGGCAAAACCACCCGCTTCGTCTTCATCCTGAAGGCAAAAACCGGTCGCGTGGGCGGGAACGGTCAGGGTCAAACCGAGACAGAGCGCGAAAGCCACGGAAAGCGCGCGTAAAAAGCGATTCATCGAAAACTCTTTTCTCATTGAAAATGGGAAGGCTGATGAGATTTTCCTCAGAATCACCGGGTTTTCAACCGAAAAATACAGGAAAATGAAGCAATTTTTCGTAGAAGCAAGAGATCAGTCGTGGCAATTCTTCACAGTCCAGCCTTTTAACGTCCGCTCCTGTTGAAGACTGGTGAAGACCTGAACGGAAACCGAGGTGTTTTCCCCCTCGATTTCAACCGTCAGACACAAATCGTAATTTGTCCCCGCCACGACCTGCCGCCGGGCCTTGTCGACGGAAACCAGCGTAATGGTCTGATCCGTCTGGGCCGATTGCTGGGTTACCGCGGCGTTGGCCGCCGCCAGAACTTCTTCATCATCGGTCGGGCAGTCCTTGTAACCGCCGAGGACACGGCCCTGCGCGGAGGAAGCCGCCGCGTTTGCCGGAACAAGTGTTGTCAGACCGAGGCAGAACACGACCGCCACGGTGAAAACCCGTACAAAGTTTTTCATCGCGTACTCTTTTCTGAACGGAGTGGGTCGGTGCCGGAGAGTTTGCCCGGAATCGCGGAGTTTTCAACCGAAAAGTACGGAACGGCGGTTCGGTCCCTGAAAATTGAAGGATGGCGGGAGACAGCCCTCCCTCACGGTCGGGCTGCCGTTTCCCCTTGTTGTTTAGCCGAAGAGTTTCGACCACTTGGCGTCCACCAGCCGCTTGACGTCGTCGGACATCGTGTTTTCCTTCGGCCAGTTGCGGTTGAAGCCTTCGCTCGCCCACTTGCGGGTGGCGTCGATGCCCATTTTCGAGCCGTAGGCGGGCATCCGCGCCGCGTGGTCGAGCGCGTCCACCGGGCCGAGCGTGAACTGCGTGTCGCGTTCCGGGTCGATGTTGTTCAGGACGTACCACGCGACGAAACTCGGGTCATGCACCGGTACGTCGTCGTCAACCACGATGACGACCTTGGTGAACATCAACTGCCCCGTTCCCCAGAGCGCATTCATGATTTTCCGCGCGTGGCCGGGATAGGCCTTTTTAATCGAAACGATGGCGAGATTGTGGAAAACGCCTTCGAACGGCAGGTGCATGTCCACGATTTCGGGAAACTGGCGGCGCAGCACGGGCCGCGCGATGCGCCCGACGGCCTCGCCCATCCAGCAATCCTCCATCGGGGGGCGTCCGACGATGGTCGTCTGGTAAATCGGGTTCTTGCGGTGCGTGACGCAGGTGACGTGAAACACCGGGTAATCGTCTTCCTCGGTGTAAAACCCGGTGTGATCGCCGAACGGCCCTTCCGTACGAAGTTCGGTCGGGTCAACGTAGCCTTCCAGCACGATTTCGGCGTTCGCGGGCACTTCGAGGTCGTTGGTGACGCATTTCACCATCGGAACGGCCTTCGAACGCAGAAATCCGGCGAGCATCATTTCATCCACGTCGTCCGGAAGCGGAAAAATCGCCGCGAAGGTCAGAATCGGGTCGCCGCCGATGGCGACCGACACCGGCATCACTTCGCCGCGCTTGAGATATTCGCGCCAGTGCGACGTGCCGTGCTTGTGAATCTGCCAGTGCATGCCCGTCGTCTGTTTGTCGTAAACCTGCATGCGGTACATCCCGACGTTGCGCTTGCCGTTGAGCGGATTGCGCGAAAACACCATCGGAAACGTGATGTAACGCCCGCCGTCTTCCGGCCAGCACTTCAAAATCGGCAGTTTCGTCAGGTCGAACTCGCCTTCCCGGAGAATCGTCTCCTGGCACGCGCCCCGCGCGACGACTTTCGGGAACACCGCGCCGAGTTCGGCGAACTTCGGCAGCATTTTCACCTTTTCGAGAATGCCCTGCGGCGATTTGAAATCGAGAATTTCGGTCAGCCGGTCGGCGATTTCATCGTAATTCTTCGCCCCGAGCGCCATGAGCATGCGGCGTTCGCTGCCGAGCGCGTTGATCAGCACCGGCACGGGCGATTCCTTCACGTTTTCGAACAGCAGCGCCGGGCCGCCGGCTTTCGAAACCCGGTCGGTGATTTCGGTGATTTCGAGGTTGCAGGAAACCGGAACCTTGATCCGCTTGAGTTCCCCGGCGCGGTCGAGGTCGCGGACGAATTCGCGCAAATCTTCGTAAGCCATTTCAAACCTTTTAATTGCAGATTGAAGATTGAAGATTTTCGATTGAAGACAAAGCAGGAGAAAAGAGAAAGGGCAAATCGAAAATCTTCGACTCGCAATCTTCAATCGGCAATCTTCAATCTTCAATAAAAAATGTCGGAGGGGGAAACCGGGATGATGAAGGAAGGTGGGAGATTCCAGAACCCGAGTTTCCGGGATTGAGACGGATTCAGGCGGGAATTTTTCCGAAACGGGTTTTCAGGAAATGCCGGCAACCGATGACGGCAAATGAAAAGAGGGCAACACCGCACACCATTCGGGGGAAAACCCACACGCCGAAGGTATCGAACCAGAACCAATGCTGAAAAGCGGTTGAAGATACTCCGTCTTCAACCAGCATTGCGCGAATTTGCCAAAACGATCTCAAACCGCCGAGTCCGTACAAGAGCGCAAACGTTGAGGGCAGCAGGATGACCGGCGACCGGCGCTCCCAATCAAATTTCACCAGGAACGCGGTGATGAAAAGTAGAAAAAACCACGGCAGGCGATGATTTTCGGCGGCATACCGCAACAGGAATTGAGTTTGGTCGCCAGCGATGGCCAACCTTTCAGCCAGCCGCGAAGCGAATCCCCAGTTCCAGCACAGATCGACCAGCGACCAGCCGACAATCAGGCTTTTCACAATTTCGGTTTTCGAACGCAATGCGGCTCAAGCCTCCGTTCTCAACCGTTCCAATTTCAACGCTCGCAAGCCGCGAATTGAATACGCGAGGAGGACAACTCCACAAATGAACCTTGGAAAAACCCGAATCCCGACTTCTCCCAGCCAGAACCACCTCATCTGCATCAAGTTTCCCAAACCAAAATCCGTATTCTCCGAGTAGTACCTGACCGAAAGGAAGAAATTTCTCAAATCCAGTGTCGAGTAAAGAAGAAACCAGACAGAAAGGAATGTACCCCACCCCGGCGACCATTTTTGATTGAGCCTCACGACCACAGCCGCCACCAGAAGAATAACCAGCAACGCACCATGCTGTTTCAGTGGTGACGAATAGTTCAGACTATCCCCTTGTGCAGCCAGTTCAGCAGCAAAAGCCGCCCATCGCACGGCCTCGCCCCACGTCAGACATAGTTCAACTACAGCAAAACCGACGATCAGGCTTTTGATGATGTCGTGTGTTGAACGGGTCACGCCTTTACGCCTCCGTGTTCAGGTCGTGGTTGCGGGATTTTTCCTTCCAAAACACCCAAAGTCCCCGAATTGAGAAACCGAGCATGAAAACCGCCGCCACGAGACGCGGAAAAACCCGTAAACCGCCTTCTCCAATCCAGAAACCGGGAAAACCGAACTTTCCGGTGGCTTCATAAATTGAAAAGGGCGTAAGGAAGAACCAGTACAGATCTTTGACGGTCCAGAAAAGAACCGGTCCTCCCAAAAACAGGAGGAACGGATATAACCGGCGAGGCTCGAAAATGAGAATCAGCGCCGCTGGAAACAGAAAAAACCAGAGGGGAGGATGGCTCGGGAACCGACAGATCGAAATTCCGCTTTCTTCGTTCAGTCGAATCAGCCGGGCCATTTCGCCGAGGTCGAAACTGAATTCAACCACCGTGTATGCGAAAAGAACCTTCCCGAAGGTCCGGTAGGCGGAAGTCATTGACCATCCTCCTTCAGGGAGTGTTTCAAAAACCGACTGAATTCTCCCGAAGCGTACGCCAGGATGAAAACTGCCGCGGCAAGTCTCGCAAAGACCAGGATTCCATCTGGCTCCAGTAAAATTTTCTCCCTGAAAGACTCCCAATCGAAGTGCCGAGTGTAACGCAGGGAAAGGCAGTATCGAAAAAGGTCAAAGAGCCGAAACCCGATGGGATTCACCAGGAAAAGTCCGCCGACTTCAGCCAGAAACAGTGCCCATGCTTTCGGGACGAACAAAAGGAGTGAGGCGCTCAGCAACCAGAAAACATCGGGCCCCCAAATTAAAAGCGGGGAAACAGAATGAATTTCCCCCACGGGTTGCCGGGCAAGTTCCTGAACCCGTTGGGCCGTCCGGACGGAATCACCGAGAACCGAGAAAGCCAGCAGGATTGCAAATACCAAAACTGCCTTTTTCACGAGTTCGATTTTTGCATTCGTGACCGGCTCGAAATCTCTGACCAGTTCGACCCTCCCGCCCAGAATGGACCGACTCCGCCAAAGCCCGAGGATACAGAAACCGACGGTCAGAAGGGCAGCCAGAAGGCGTAAAAAGGACCGAAGGCCCCAATCTGAAAGTGAAAAAATATCGGGCAACAACCGGCCACATTCCCGCCACATTCCGATTTCGAATTGAACGACCAGATTCAAATCGAACGTTGCCCAATACAGGGCCAGGCCAGCCGGAGCCAGAGCGTAGGGAAGCAGATGGCGGCGATTGAGGATCAGAATGAGCGCTGCCGGAAACAGAAAGGTTTCCACCGGCTGGTGAACCCAGAAGCGGCAATTGGAAATGCCGGATTCCCACTCGGCCCGATTCTCCAGGTCGAGTTGCCGCAACCGCAGGATGTACTCGACCACCGTGTAGGCGAGCAGAATTTTTCCGAATGTCCAATTCCGAGGATTCATTGTGCTTCCCGGTTTTGATGTCCGAACAGGATTTGGCAGGAAAGAACCCGAACAGGACTTTTTGTTCCCTTTCAATTTCACTCAAATGAAAAACCGGCTGACGACCAGCCGGTTTTCCGATTCATCCCCGGTTTTCAACTCCGCGGTGACTACTTCTCTTCCTTCTTGTCCGGATTGCGCATGCCGGTAATCGCATTCTTGGCGATTTCAATCTTGACCGACGGCGCGACCTGAAGTTGGACGACCCCGTCCTTGATGCTCGAAATCGTTCCGTAAATGCCGCCCTGCGTGACGACCTGATCGCCGTTCTTCAGGTTGTTGAGCATTTCCTCAAGGGCTTTCTGCTTCTTGCGCTGCGGAACGAGCACGAGAAAGTAAAAGATGACGAACATGAAAAGCAGCGGAGCGAACTGCACGATAAAATTTCCCCCGCCGCCCTGTGCGAAAACTGCGTTCATTCGTTTGAAGACTCCTGTATGGATTGCGCGTTCCGGCGGTACTCGGCGAGAAATTCCCCGAATGTTCCGGACCGCAGAGCGTGCCGAACACGCCGCATCAAGTCAAGGTAATGATGAATATTGTGGTATGTGCAGAGAATCGAGGCGAGAATTTCGCCCGTCCGCACGAGATGGCTCAGGTACGCGCGCGAATGCCGCTCGCAAACGCGACATGAGCAGTTCGGGTCGAGCGGACGGTCGTCCCGGATGTACTTCGCGTTGCGAAGGTTGATTTTTCCTTCCGAGGTGAAGACCGAGCCGTTTCGGGCGTTGCGCGTCGGCATCACGCAGTCGAACATGTCCACGCCGCGCGCGACCGATTCCACGAGGTCCTGGGGCGTGCCGACGCCCATCAGGTAGCGCGGCTTGTCGGCGGGCAGCAACGGCGCGATGTATTCGGTTGTGTCGTACATCTGGTGCTTTTCCTCGCCGACGCTCAGTCCGCCGATGGCGTAGCCCTCGAAACCGATTTCGACCAGCCCGTCGAGCGACCGTTTTCGCAAATCGGGATGAACGCCGCCCTGCACGATGCCGAACAGCGACTGGCGTTCCCGGTCGGCGTGCTGGTTGAAATGCTCGCGACAGCGTTTCGCCCAGCGCTCGGTGAGTTCGAGCGAGGTTTTGACCTGTTCATAGGTCGCGGGATAGGGCGTACATTCGTCAAAATTCATCACGATGTCCGAGCCGAGGGCGATCTGAATCTCCATCGAGACTTCCGGCGAGATGAACTTTTTCGAACCGTCGAGATGCGAGCGGAATTCGACGCCCTTTTCGGTGATTTTCCGCAAGTCGCCAAGCGAAAAGACCTGAAATCCGCCGCTGTCGGTCAGAATCGAGCGGTTCCAGTCCATGAATTTGTGCAGTCCGCCGAGTCCGCCGATGACATCGTGGCCGGGACGCAGAAACAGATGGTAGGTATTGCCGAGGATGATCCGCGCGTCGAGCGTTTCGAGCATGTCCTGCGTCAGCGCCTTGACGGTCGCCGCCGTGCCGACGGGCATGAAGATGGGCGTTTCGATTTCGCTGCGGGTGGTTTTAACGGTCCCGAGGCGGGCCTGGGTCGCCGCGTCGCGGGCGTGAATGGTGAAGGAAAGCGGCATGGTCAGTAGCCAGTGGCCAGTTGTCAGTGGCCAGTCGTTAGCGGTTAGCAGTTAGCGGTTAGCAGTTAGTGGTTAGTGGTTAGCAGTTAGTGGTTGGTCGTTGGCGATTTTTGTTTTGTGACTCGCAATTCCAGGCTTGTGCCTTGCGATTCCCGGTTGGTGACTTGCGAATACCGGTTTGTGACTTGCGATTCCCGGTTTATGGCTTGTTTTTCAGTCGCCGGAGGCGACGGAACACTTTTTAGCCTATGGCGCAAGCCATAGGGGAAAATGGGGAAACGACACGAACCGTCCGGGCGCACGCGACGTAGATGAAAAACATCCGACACAACGGTAAAATCGCCAATCATCCACTTGTACCGATTCCCGCCCTTTGAGGAAAGCCCTCCGTGAAGAACTTTCGGTCAGCCGCCGCCGCTTTGAGTCTCGTTTCCGCCTTCGGCCTCGCCGCCGTCGCCACGCCCGGCGCGCCCCGCGCCAGCTCATCCTTCATCCTTCATCCTTCATCCTTCCAGCAAGACGATGGCCCGATTACGCTCAACGCCACCTCGGTCACGGTTGACGTGGTAGTGACCGACGAGCGCGGAAACGCGGTGGCCGACATGCTCAAGGGGGATTTCCAGCTTTTCGAGGACGGGCAACCGCGCAAGATCGAGCATTTTCAGGCAAACGGTCCACAGGGATTGCGTCCGCTGTCGCTGGTGTTCGCCATCGACTTTTCGGGGAGCGTCACGGCGGAGGAAGCGGCGCTGCAACGTCGGTCGCTGGAGAGTTTTCTGGTGAATCAGCACCCGGAATCGCAGTTTGCGCTGATCGGCTTCAATCATGAAGTGAAGGTTCTTGAAAACTTCACAAAGGATTCGAAAAAGCTGATTTCCAAACTCGAAAAGTTCAAGGATTACGGTGGCTCGACGCGAATTTTCGACGCAGTGGATCGCGCGGTGACGATGCTCAAGAAAACGCCCAAGATGCGGGGCAACCGGCTGGCGCGGAGGATCGTGGTGGTTCTAACGGACGGTTTCGACAGCAGCAGCAACGTCAATCTCGACGAACTGATTCGGCGGGCGAACGAATCCGAGGTTTCGGTCTATACGGTGACGGTGCCGTCATACACGCTGACGGTTGCCGGGAAAATCCGGGTCCCGACCCCGCTCGATGCCTCGCGCCTCGTCCCGACCACGGGCGGGCGGGACTTTCCCATCGTTCCGGGTCGGGATTACACCGAGTATTTCAAGGCCATCGCGCAGGAAACGGCGACGAGTTACACATTGGCGTATGAACCGACGAATGACGCCGCTCCATCCGGAGAAGAAAAGAAGTTTCACCGCATCACGGTGAAGACCCGCCGACCCGGCGTGACGCTCCGGCTGAGTCGCGAGGGCTATTCCCAGCCATGAAAAAACGGACGGCCCGAGAGCCGTCCGTTCAATTTTCCCGAACTTCACGCTATTCGATGAAGTCCACGTTCCGCCATTCACCGATGATCGGAAGGTCGCCGGGCGAGCCGAACGTCGCTCCAATATCGTATTGACCGGTCGTGTTGGAGTTTCGCAGGAAGAACGTGCCGTTGCGGTAGACGCCGATGGTGTCAACCCCGTCGCCGTCCCAGTCGCCGGAAATGGGAATGTCGGTTGCCGCGCCGAAGGCAAGCTGGATGTCGGCGAACCCGGTGGTGTTGGTATTCCGCAGGTAGAAAAGCCCGTTGCGGAAAACACCCACCGTATCAGTCCCGTTCCCGTCCCAGTCACCGACCACCGGACGATCCCCCGTGCTTCCGTAAGCAATCACGATGTCGGCAAATCCCTGGGTGTTGGAGTTTCTGAGGTAGAAAACGCCATTGCGGAACGTACCGACAGTATCGACCCCGTCACCATCCCAGTCGCCGACAATCGGAATGTCGCCGGGGTTTCCGAACGCGATTTCCAGATCCGCCACGCCGGTGTTGTTGGAATTCCGAAGGTAGAACACGCCGTTACGGTAGATGCCCGGAGAATCCTTCCCGTCACCATCCCAGTCACCCGACACCGGTACGTCGTTCTGGATGCCGTAAATGAATTCATTCTCGGCAAAACCGGTCGTGGGGGAGTTTCTCTGGTAAATCAGCCCGTTGCTCTGACGGAACACACCGAGGGTAGTACGACCACGTCCGGGTCCTTGCTTGATCTTGACCTGTTGCCCGGCAATAAAGAGGATGCCCGTCCGACCAGACTCAAGATCCGGATTCCGCGTAAATCCGAAATTGACGACTCCGCTTCCGGTTCCTCCGGTTCCCGAATTGATCGAGGCCCAGGTAACGCTTCGAACGGCACTCCACAAACACCCGGGATTGGCGGTGACTGAAACGCTTCGGAAGCCGACCTTTCCACCAACCTTGAATTCCGTCGGTGAAACCTGGAACGGGCACGGGTTGGGAGCCTGAGTAATCTGAAAGGAGACACCATTTACTGAAATGACCGCCGTGCGTGCAAATCCAGGATTGAAGTCCACGAAGAACTGAATGGTTTGAGTTCCCGTTCCTGTCGTTGGGAAATCGGAAACCCAGTTCGGCAGGCTCAGAACCGTCCACTCACAATCCGAGCTGGAGGCGTTGATGGTAACGGAGGCGTTCCCTCCGTTGAATGGAACAGAAATCGTCGTCGGAGCAATCGTGTAGGAGCAGGTGTCCGCCTGGGAAACGATAAACTGCTGCCCTCCGATTGAAAGAAACGCAGTCCTCGCTCGTCCTGGATTCGGTGCGACGGTGAAATTGAAAGTAGTGGTTCCCACACCCGAGGTCGGGAAACCGGTAATCCAGTCCGGGACGCCATCGACGACCCACTCACATGTCGGGGAACCGGTCGTCAGAGTTACACTTCCGGTCCCACCCGCGATCTGAAAAAAGGCGGATGATGCGGAAAGTGAGTAACCACAAGTGTTTCCGGAGAAAATCCGGAAGAGGCCCCCTTTTGCAACTGTGTCATAGGCAGCACCACTTCCACCACACAACAGACTGCTGTCAGGAAGGAGAACAACCCGATTGAATTCTGGCCACTCCGCTGGCTGAGCATCCTCAAGCCCCCTGCCCGGTAGAAAGGTGGAGTCTTTCGAGCCGTCTCGGTTCATACGCGCGATTCCGATGGTGCTGGAAAACGTATCTCCAACCACCACCACCTTTCCGTCCTGCTGAAGAGCCATGTCGAAGAATTCATCCAAATCCGAGAAGGTCGCTCCCGGCACAAAACCGGTGTCGAGAGAACCATCCTCAAAAACCCTCGCAATATTGTTTCGGAAAACCCCGTTACAGGAGCTGAAATTTCCACACAGGAGGATGCGCCGGTCAGGCTGGACGATAAAACGGAACACCTGAGAAGTTCCCGCCCCGCCATTAATAATGCAATTGAACGTCGGATCGATACTTCCATCCTGATTCAAACGCTTGCAAAGTCCACCGCTCCCGCCGACCAACATCTTTCCGCTGGGAAGGGGAAGCACCGTGATGACCCCCGAATTACTGGTAACGGGAACAAAAGTTGTATCCAGTTGCCCGTTGGAGTTAATTCGGGCAAACCCGTTTGTGGAAACCCCGTTAATCACCCTGAACCTACCCGCAACAAGTAATCGGCCATCGGGCTGTCTGACAATTTTGGATACCGAATCGTCGAAACTGGGGGCGAAGGATTGATCAAGTCCGCCTTCCGGCCCCAAACGGGCGATAAATCCGCGGGAGACTCCATTCACCGTCCTGAAATCTCCCCCAATGAGAATCCGTCCATCCGGCTGGAGCGCCAGCGTATTGATGGCATCGAAGATGTCCGGCGGAATTCCGGCCCCGGGCAAGAAACTTTCATCAACGTTTCCATCCAGGAAAAGACGGGCGATTCCCCCGTAAGGCCGTCCGTTGACCGAGTCGAATCTTCCGCAAATGAGAATCCGTCCATCCGGTTGGACAAGGATGTCGTTAATGACCCCCTGACTTTGAATCCCGGACCCCAAACCAAAATTTTGATCCAACCCTCCCGTGGAACTTGTCCGGGCCAGGGCGACTCGCCTGGCTCCGGAAATCGAGGTGAAATTTCCCCCGATGAGAATTCCTCCATTTGCCTGCAATCCAATGGCCGAAGGTGCCTCGTCAGGCTCCTGGGAAAGCCGGAAGGTGGTATCAATGGCCCCAGTTGGTCCCAAACGGAGAATATTGTCACGCCCGTCCGGCAGAAACGTGTCGCCACGGATCAAAAACGAACCTGAGGGTTGCAAAATGACCTGATCGAAGTTGGCCCTTACATCAAGGGTAGGCCCGGAAAGCGTTGCGTCAATATCTCCATTGGCGAGAATTCGCGCAATCTGGACCGTTCGGGTGGACGAGTTGTTATCCTGGTCAAAATCCCCGACCACAACCAGTCGGTTATCCGGCTGGATTACTAAATCTGAAAAGGAGGGGTTGAGAATTCTGAGGTTGAATGAAAGATCAACCGTACCGTTTCCATTGATACGGACGACCCCTTTTCGGCGATCCACACCGGCACCGATATCGGCCCCCAGCAAGTAGCACTGACCGTTTGCCAAGGGAATGAATTTGCGAATGGTCCCGTTGCTGGCCAGTTGTCCGCTTACGCCAAAGCTGTTATCCCGGGAGCCGTCCGAATTTAATTGATAAGCATCCCCATTCACCGAAATGAGAATCTTCCCGCTCGGGAGCAAGGCGACGGCATCGGCTGAGAGAATGCTCGTCGTGGCGTTTGCATTGAAAGTTTGATCCAGCGTCCCATCCGAGTTTAACCGGGCCGCGCCCTGGCGGTTGATTCCGTCTACCAGAGAGAAATCTCCCCCGATGAGAATTTTCCCGTCGGCTTGCAGCGCAACAGCAAAGATCGGTCCGTCCGGTCCCGGCTTCGGTGTAAAGGATGAGTCGACGCTTCCATCCGGATTCAATCTGGCGATACTCACCCGCCCTACACCGTTGACAACCCGGAAGCCCCCGAAAACCAAGATTCGGCGGTCGGGCTGCTCAAGGAAACCGTTTACAAAACTGGAACCGAAACCAACCGATGCGGGAAAAGCAGGGTCGGCGGTGCCGGCATTTTGCTGCCCCATTGCCGGTCCGCCAGTCACCAAGACAAACAGGGCCAGTAAAAAGAGAGGTCGCCAGTCGGCCCAGAGCCTCCGGGCAAACCACCCCATTGACGGATTCGACACGCATCGATTGTGCATAGGTTGCGCTTTCTGAAACGGGAATTGACAGACAAGAAAAAGTGGTCGGAAGAGCAGTCCGACATCAACCAAAGGATCATTTTTCCAAGCTGTTAGGCAAAAGCTACTGAAAAGCCGCTATTGATTCAAGTCCGGAAGCCACTGTCATCCGTCAGCGTCCGAAACAAAAAGAAGCAGGGTGGCCGAAAAGACATCGACCACCCTGCTTCATCGGGAAAAACAAGCGTGATTAGAACCGCAAGATCAGGCCGGTGCTGACCCGGATGCCGTTCTGGTTGTTGAAGAGGTTGCTGTCCTTGATGAACTGGTAGTCAACCGAGCCGACACGGAAAGCGATCCGGCCGTCCTTGGTCAGATCGACGTCAACCCCGCCGCCACCGATGAAGGTGAAGGAGGTCCCATCCAGACCGATGCGGGTCCGCTGGTTGTTGGTCGGGTTGGTGAAGGTCGTCTGGGTCGAGATGCGGGTGGCGCCGAACAGGGCGCGCACGAACGGCTTCACCCGACCGGTGCTGAACCGATAGATCGGACCGCCGGCGAACGAGTTGTAGCGAGTCCGGACATCGGCCGAAACAGAGGTGCCGCTCACATTGATAAACGCGTCGTTATTGCCGGTGGTGAACGAATACTCGCCGTTGATGCCGAGCTTCTTGTTCTGGGTCAGCCAGATGTTGGTGCCGACATTGAAACCGTTGAGGTTGATGCCGTCACCGTTTGAGCGGGTGTGCTGGAAAGTATAGCCACCATAGATTTCAGCCTTGGAATCGGTGGTGGACTGAGCCTGGGCGGCGACGCCGAAAACGAAAATGGCGATGGCCGCGAGAAAAAGCTTCTTCATTTCACAACTCCTTACAATCGAGGGTTTTCTTTTACCCCTGGAAAATTACGCGCCAAGAAAAAGAGAAGGCCAAGCGCGAGCAAGAACGAGCAAACGCCCTTGGGTACCAAAAGGTTCCCCGGATTTCCAAAGACTGTTCGGGGAGGGCTGCATTCCAGAACGGCTTTGGACAAACCCGGAAGGTAACATGACTTCAAGTCGGCGCGCTATATGACGTTCTGTTTACTTGCCATACACAGCAAACTTCACCTGAGAAATTGAAACGGATGACCGGAGATCATCCGTTTCGCGCCGTACGGCCGTTTGCAGCGGTTTAGAAACGAAACACCAGTCCGGTACTGACCCGAACGCCGTTCTGGTTGTCGAAGAGACGGCTATCCTTGATGAACTGGTAGTCCACCGAAGCCGCCCGGAAGGCCACGCGGCCACTTTGGGTCAGATTCACGTCCACGCCGCCGCCGCCAATGAACGTGAACGACGTGGCGCTGTCGTTAAAGGTCGGCAGAAGGGTTCCTGAATTGAATTTTGACGAAACGCGGGTCGCGCCGAAAAGGGCGCGGACAAACGGCCTTACCCGACCATTCGGGTTGAACCGATAGATCGGACCGGCGACAAAGGTGTTGTAGCGCGCGCGAAGATTCGCCGTTGCCGGAGTCGTTCCATTGGTGAACCGAAAATCGCGATCTCCGGTGGAGAAGGTGTACTCACCGTTGATTCCAAGACTCTTGGAATTATTCAGCCAGATGTTGGTTCCGGCGCTGAATCCGTTGGTGTTGAGTCCGTCCCCATTGGACCGGTTATGCTGGAAGGTGTAGGTGCCGTAGATTTCGGCCTTCTCATTGGTTGCCGACTGGGCCTGAGCCGCGATGCCAAAGCAGAAAAGCGCCAGGGCGCAAAGAAACAGCTTTTTCATTTTTGTTACTCCTGATTGGGGATTTATCCCGAAAGTCAAAGCGCCGAATTCACGAAATCCGGCTGTGCGAATGAGCGGAACAAACGCACTCAAAATCCTCCGGTTCCGTTTTTTTCCTTTGACTCGACGAAGAAAAAAGCCGGGTATTTTTTTCAAAATCCAAGGCAACCCGGGCATGCCCCAAGGAATCTCACGTCGTTTTTTCTTTACCGACTCCAGCTACGAATTCAGAAAAACGGAATTAAATTCATTTTCTCCGAAAAGAAGAAAGCCGTCCGAAATAAAAATTTCGGACGGCTTTTATTACAAAAAAGAAAAAAGCTTTTACTTGAAAGCCTGAATGCCGGTGACTTCGGCTCCGATGATGAGGGTGTGAATGTCGTGCGTGCCCTCGTAGGTCAGGACCGATTCAAGGTTGTTCATGTGGCGCATCACCGGATACTCGGCGCTGATGCCGTTGGCACCAAGGATCGTCCGGGCCTCGCGAGCCACGTCGAGGGCCATCGCGACGTTGTTGCGCTTCGCCATTGAAATCTGCGCGGGCGTGGCCTTGCCGGCGTCCTTCAGTTTGCCGAGCTGGAACGCCAGCAATTGCGCCTTGGTGATTTCCGTGATCATTTCGGCGAGCTTCTTCTGCTGCAACTGGAAGCTGGCAATCGGCTTGCCGAACTGAATCCGCGACAGCGAGTATTCCAGCGCCGCCGTGTAGGTCGCCATCGCCGACCCGATTGCGCCCCACGCGATGCCGTATCGCGCCTGATTCAGACAGGAAAGCGGACCGCGCAGCCCTTCCACGCCGGGAAGAATATTTTCTTCCGGGATTTCGCAATCCTCGAAAATGAGTTCCGAAGTAATCGAAGCCCGCAGGGAGTGCTTCTTCTTGATTTCCGGCGCGCTGTAGCCCTTGGTTCCCTTCTCGACGAGGAAACCGCGAATGCTGCGGGTATCGTCGCCGGTCTTCGCCCAGACAACGGCGACATCGGCCACCGTCCCGTTGGTAATCCACATTTTTGCGCCGTTGAGTTTCCAGCCGAATTTGGTGCGTTCCGCCCGTGTGACCATGTCGCTCGGATTCGACCCGAAGTCAGGTTCGGTCAGACCGAAGCAGCCGATCTTGTCGCCCTTGGCGAGCGCGGGAAGCCACTTCCGCTTCTGTTCTTCCGATCCGAAGGAATAAATCGGGTACATCACCAGCGAACTCTGGACTGAAGCAAAGCTGCGGACACCGGAGTCACCGCGTTCGAGTTCCTGCGTAATCAGGCCGTACGCGATGTTGTTCAAACCGGCGCATCCGTATTCCTCCGGCAGATTGCAGCCGTAAAAGCCCAGTTCCCCCATCGGCTTGATGAGTTCCGACGGGTAGACGCCCTGTTCGTAGCAATCCTCGATGACGGGCAGGATACGTTCTTCGACAAACGACCGGGCGAGGTCACGGACCTGCAACTCCTCGGTGCTGAACATCGAGTCCAAATTCATGTAGTCAACGTGCTTGGTATTCACCATGGAAACGGCTCTCCTCTATGAAGACGGCGCTCGGGGGGAGCGCAAACCGCCGGACGGACATCCGGCGAAGGGTAAGAAAGAAAACGAAACACTAGCACCACGCCCCGATGTTGCCAACCACCTGCGATTTGTTTTGACGCGTTTTTCACCTGACCGGGAATGAAAAAAGCACGGCCGTTCAGCCGTGCTTTTCGCTTTCCAGCCTTCCCCGCGGGTTTTACCGCTGGGAAGCCGCCACTCGCTGGCCAGCCTGCGAACGTGTCAAATATTCGCCGGCCATGTTCTGGGTTTCCTCCGCGAGCGCCCGGTTCACCTGATCATCGGCCTGAAGCTGGACCACAAAACCGGCGTCCGTTCCGTAGGCCGCGGTCGCCAGATGCTGCCGAATCTGGTTGCGTACAAACTCAAGATTGGGCGTCACGGCATTTTCCAGCGCCCGGAACCTGTCACTGGTTTTCAGGAAATCACGGAAGGCTGCCAGAACCTTGTCATTCACCGGAACGTCGGTGTCCTTCAATTGATGCCTGAAATCGGTTTTTTCAACCCGGTAGGAAACCAGTCCGGGGACCACCCCGGCGGAAAGCTGGCGGGCAAACTCGAACGTCGCATCGGAAAGTTTGACCTGAATCGGTGTCTGTACGGCCCGTTTGACGGAGATTTCCGGCGCGATGCCGCCTCCGCCATAGACCTTTTGACCGGTATCCGTCGAAAAGGCTGCTCCGGATGCCTTCCCGTCTTCCGACTGGTGCGAGTAATAGGCGTACAGTGATTGCCCCGTGTAAGACCGCTGAATGCAACGACCGCTCGGCGTGTAATACTTCGCCGTGGTCAGCGTCAGCCCGGAGCCGAACGGAAGTTCAAATACCCGCTGGACCAGCCCCTTGCCGAAACTCTGTTCCCCGACGATGACTGCCCGGTCGTGGTCCTGAAGCGCGCCGGCAACGATTTCGGACGCGGATGCCGTTCCCCGGTCAATCAGCACCACCACCGGTTTGTCGAAGGGCGCGGTGTTTTTCGCCTTGTAATCGCGCGACTCGTCGCCATTCTGGCCATCCCGCCCCTTGACCGACACGATTTTCTGTTCGCGTCGCAGAAAAATGTTCGAGACTTCGACCGCCTGAGTGAGCAGACCTCCGGGATTTCCGCGCAGGTCGAGAATCAACGACCGCATCCCGTTTTCCTTGAGGGTGGTCAGCGCTGAGCGGAGTTCGTCCTCGGTGGTGTGGTTGAACCCTCCGGAAAGGCCGATGTAGCCAACGCCGGGCCGAATCAGGAAGGCGATCCGGATGGACGGAAGCGGGACGGAATCCCGGACAATCCTGAAGGTCAGCGGTTTGGGAACGCCGAGGCGTTCGACGGTAATTTCGACGGACTCGCCCTGCTCCCCCCGAACCTTTTCCAATACCTGGCTGGTTGACCAGTCAACCGTGGATTCGCCATCCACCTTCACGATGGCGTCGCCGGGCCGCAAACCGGCCTTCGCGGCAGGCGTGTCTTCAATGGTGGAAATCACATACACCCGTTCGTTACGCCGGACAATCGACACGCCGATTCCGTAAAAACGGCTGTGCTGCTCGCTTTTCATTTCCTGGAACTCTTTGCTGTCAAAGTAGTTCGAATGCGGATCGAGCACGCGCAGCATCCCCTGGATGGACGCCTTTGTCAGTCGGTCGGGCGTCACCTCGGAAACGTAGCTTTCCATGACGATGGCCTGTGCTTCACGAATCGACCGGTCAATATCGGCCCGCCCCGTGGTTTTGGACTCCGCGCTGACCGTCGGGTATCCACTCCGCTGCCAACGGTGCGCCAACCCTCCGCCGACGGCGGAGAGACCGACCAGCCCGCAGGCCAATGCCACATTTCCGAATTTCTTCATTGATTGAACCTCGTGCCTCTCCAACGAGCGCCAACCGCGACGAGTTCCCGAAACCGGGAGTGCCGCTGCCGGATTCGTGGGTTTCAGGCTTTTCCGGCGGCGTACGATTCGTGGTAGCCGTGAATCACTTCATCCAGCTTCCCCGCCTTCAACGCATTTTCAAGCGCCTGAACCACCTTCGGATCGTACCGCGTCCCCGAAAACGCCCAGATTTTCTGGACCGCGACGTCGGTCGTCATCGCCCGCTGGTACGGCCGGTTGGTCGTCATCGCGTCAAACGTGTCCGCAACGCTGATGATCCGGGCCATCATGGGAATCTGATCCCCTTTCAATCCAAGCGGATAGCCGCGACCGTCGATACATTCGTGATGATAGTACATGCCGGGCACATACTTTTTCATCTGCGGTATCTGCGACATGATGATGGCCCCCTTTTGCGGGTGGCCCTTCATGACGGCGTATTCCTCCTCGGTCAACGCCGCCGGCTTCTTGAGGATGCGGTCTTCAATACCGATCTTCCCGACGTCATGCAGAATGGCCGCAATGCGGATGTCCTCAACTTCATCCTCGTTCAGTCCCATGTGCTGGGCCATCAGGACCGAATACAGCATGACCCGCTCCGAGTGGCCGCGGGTGTAGGGGTCTTTTCCGTCGATGGCTTCGGCCAGCGCCCGAACCGTTCCCAGAAAGAGCTGCCGGTTTTCGTTCGCGGCGAACTTCAGGTCATTGATATATCGCTGGACCTGCTCGCCCATCGAGTTGAAGTCCTCGGCAAGCTGTCCGATTTCCGAGTTGGTCCGCAGATTGAGCCGCTTTGAGAAATCGCCTCCGGCAATGGCCCGCGCGCCGTTCGCCAGCGCCGCAATCGGCGAGGTGATCCGGTAGGCCATGATCCAGCCGACGGCGGCGGCCACGATGAGGGTGATGACGCTGACCGTCACCGCCTGCCAGATCATCGTGCTGACCGAGGAATAGGCGGTCTTTTCATTGATGACGGCAAAAACGCCCAGCGGGACGTCCGGGGCGATGCGGGCGGTCGTACAACTGCCGAGCATCGAAAAGTGTTCCTTGTCGATCGTCAGTTCGAACGGCTCGGCGAGCGGCGCGGTGATGTTCTGACCGAGAATGTTGTCTTTCCACTTCCCGACGATGCTCCAGTTGCTGAGGTCGGTCAGGGCGTAGACCATCGCCCGGTCGGGATGCACCAGCACCTGCCCCTGCTTGTTGACCAGAAAAACGACGCGACTGCCGCTTTTCAGAAGCGACTTGTTGTCGAGATTCCCGCTTTGTGAAGTGACGTTGACCAGATTGAACACCGGTTCGAGGCTGACGATTGACACCACGACCTCGCCGGTCAGAGTCGGATTCCGCAACGGTTCGGCGATGACGATGGCGAATTCGTTGCTCGACTTGATGAAACGCGGCGTGCTGACGAACGTTTTTTCCGGCGCTGAACGCAAACCGGCGACGGCCTCGCCGATCGTGTTTCCAACCTCGGCATCCGTGATTTTCTTGCCATCCCACTGACCGATGAGTTGCGCGGTTTCATTACCGACCCCGTTGTAGGGAATGACCCCGACGAGAATCAGGTTCTGGTCCGCTTCCAGAAATCGGGCGAGATTGCGATCACGCAGGGTTTTTTCCTGTCCCAGCAGGGTGGACAACCCGCCCGCCGTTTCATAGGTCCGGGCCATCGCCACGACCTGGTTGCGGTGACCGGTAATGTAGTTCTGAAGTTCGGCCTGGACGAGCAGAACCACCCGAATCTGTTCGTTGCGTTCGTTGTAACTCAGCGAGTCGCGGCTGATTTTGACCAACTGCCAGACCACGACGACCAGCGGTATGATCGCCAGCGTCAGGATGACGGCCAGAAAGTTGTAGATGATTTTCGAACGCTTTGCAGTCGGCTTCACGCAATCCCCCTTGGGAAATCACGAATCTGGACAGGAAAAAGGCTGATCACGGGGTTCCCGCGAGTATGGACGCAGTTTTATTCCGCGTCAAACCTGCCCCGAAAGAAGGATTAGCGTTTGCGTTCGGTCAGGCCGCGCAGAAAATGCCAGACCGTCAGCGCCGCCAATCGGGCGGTTCGAAAATCCTGATCGAAATTCGGATTGGTTTCGACGATGTCGATGGAATGCACATTCGGCGCACGCCCCGCCTCGGCGGCGGCGGCCAGCCAGAGTTCAAGCGGCATCCCGCCCGCCCCCGGCGCACTGACTCCCGGAGAGGAAGCCTGCTCGACGGCGTCGATGTCGAACGTCGCCAGAATCCGTTCCGAACGTCCATGTAAAAGATGGCAAACGGCCGCCAAATCGAGTTCGTCGCGGAAAATCGCCTTCCCGCCACGCGAAAGCACATATTCAAGATGTGCTTTCGACACCGACCACGGCAGCAGACCGGCCACATCGTACGACCGGCAGATTCCCGAAGGATGCTCCAGCGCCTGCCGGAAGGGCGAACCGGAGTGGCCCAGCCCCTCTTTCAATTCCCGGACATCGGCGTGGGCATCAAAATTGACGATGCAAACGGGAAAACCGTCCTTGGCATAGCCCAGAAAGTGACCGTAGGCCGTTTCGTGCCCTCCCCCGAGGACGATGACTTTCCGCCCCGCTTCCAGCCCGCCGGCCACGATGCGGCCGAGACATTCCTGATCGGCTTCGAGGTCGCCGGACATCCGGATATTGCCCAGGTCGCGGACCGACCGAGCCAGTTCGGCCATCTCCGGATGCCGCGGATCGGGCGTCATTTTATAAAGCTGTGCCCGAATGGCGTCCGGGGCCAGCGCAGCGCCGGGACGCCCACCGTTGCGACGCACGCCCTCGTCGCTTGGAAACCCAATGATTTGAACAGTTTCCGGCTGCGTACCGAAAAGCTGGCCGAGTCGGGGGTCGCCGGAAGCAGTGGTTGGCGGAACGATTGAAGCAGGTTCCAGGCGTTCGTGGAGTTTCATCGGTCGAACGGTTCTCCTCCGAGAAAAGTGCGGACGCAGGCGTTCGGGCGGAAGTGGTACATCCAGTGATTCGGATCGGGGGCGTCGATGACCGCGAAATCCGCTCTCTTTCCAACTTCGATTGAACCGGTTTCCTTTTCAAGCCCAATGGCTTGCGCGGCGATGATCGTCGCGCCCTTCAAGGTTTCAAAAGGCGTCATCCGCTGCATCGTACAGGCCAGCATCATCGCCATCGGCAGATGGAAACTCGGAGCGCTTCCCGGATTGAAATCGGTCGCGACCGCCACCGGTACCCCCGCCGCGATGAATTTCCGCGCCGGAAGCGGCGGCTGGTTCAAATACAGCGTGGCAATCGGCAGACTCACCGCCACCACCCCGGCTTCCGCCATTTTCCCGATGCCGTTATCGGATGAATATTCGAGATGTTCAGCGGAAACCGCCTTCACTTCGGCAGCCAGCGCAGCACCGTCCCCGTCACCAAGCTGATCGGCGTGGACCTTCGCCCGCATCCCCAGTTTCGCGGCGGCGGCGAAAATTGCCCGCGCTTCATCAGGCGAAAAAGCCGAATCCTCGACAAATACGTCGCAAAACCGCGCCAGCTTCCCTTCCGCCACGGCGGGGAGCATTTCTTCCAGAATGTGCCGGACGTAAACCTCCCGGTCGGCCTTGTGTTCCGCCGGGACGACGTGCGCGCCGAGAAAGGTCGGTACGACCCGCACCGGATGCCGGTCGGCGAGCCGTCGGTAGACCTTTAAAAGTTTCAATTCGTTTTCGAGGTCCAGTCCGTAGCCCGACTTCGCCTCGACCGTCGTCACGCCGAGCCGGGCCATCTCGTCCAGAAAGCCGACGCAGCGCTCAACCAGCGCGTCTTCCGTCTCGGCGCGCGTCTTTTTGACGGTGGAAACGATTCCCCCACCGGCTTTTGCGAGGTCGAGATAGCTTTTTCCCTGAATTTTCAGTTCAAACTCGTCGCCGCGCCATCCGCCGAATGCCAGATGCGTGTGGCAATCCACCAGCCCCGGCACGACGAGTTTTCCACCCGCGTCAAAGCTCGTTTCAAGTTGAAACTCCGCCGGAAGTTCGGCTTCGGGACCGACCCACGCGATACGGTCGCCACGCCACGCCACGGCGGCGTCCCGGAGCGGATGAATGTCGGATTGACCGCCTTCGGGACGGCAGGTCGAGAGATAGGAGATGTTTTTGAGAAAGGGCATTTGATGGAACGCCAGGACGCAAAGGCGCGAAGGCGCAAAGAAAAAACCTGGCGTCTTTGCGTCTTTGCGACCTTGCGTTCGAAAAAATCAAACCATTGGAAGATCAACCCCGCGCTCGCGGGCCACGGAAATCGCGTCTTCATACCCGGCGTCGGCGTGGCGCATCACGCCCGTCCCCGGATCGGCGGTCAGCACCCGCTGAAGTCGCCGGTCACCCATTTCCGTCCCGTCGGCGACGCAGACCATTCCGGCGTGCATCGAGTAGCCGATGCCGACCCCGCCGCCGTGGTGCAGCGACACCCAGCTTGCGCCGCAGGCCGTGTTCAACATCGCGTTGAGAATCGGGAAATCGGCGATGGCGTCCGAACCGTCGCGCATGGCTTCGGTTTCGCGGTTCGGCGAGGCGACCGAGCCGGAATCGAGGTGGTCGCGTCCGATGACGATTGGCGCTTCGACCTTCCCTTTTTTCACGAGCCAGTTGAACTTCGCGCCCATTTCAGCCCGCTCGCCGTATTCGAGCCAGCAGATGCGCGCCGGAAGTCCTTGAAAATGAACCTTTTCCCGCGCTTTTGAAATCCACCGGGCGAGCGAATCCTTTTCCGGAAAGGTTTCCAGCACGGCTTCGTCCGTGACGGCAATGTCATTGGGATTTCCGGAAAGTGCAGCCCAGCGGAACGGCCCGGCGCCCTTGCAGAACAGCGGACGAATGTATTCCGGCACGAATCCGGGAATGTCGAAGGCATCGGCGAGGCCGCGCCGGTCGGCGACCTGTCCGCGGAGGTTGTTGCCGTAGTCGAACGTCACCGTCCCGGCGCGTTGCAGCGCCAGCATGGCTTCGACGTGGGCGACCATCGAATCGAGAACCGCGTCGTCATAGCCCGTCGGGTCCTTTTCACGCGCTTCGGCGGCGGCTTCAAGCGTCATTCCAATCGGAATGTAACCGCGCCGCAGGTCGTGGGCGGAGGTCTGATCGGTCAGCACGTCCGGCGCGACGCCCCGGCGGACCAGTTCCGGCAGCACTTCGGCGACGTTGCCGACGAGTCCGACGGAAAGCGCTTCGCGGTTTTCCTTCGCGGCGAAGACGAGCGCGAGCGCCTCGTCGAGCGAATCGGTCATCCGGTCGCAGTAGCCCGTTTCGATGCGCTTTTGAATCCGGCTCGGATCGACGTCGATGCCGAGAAACGCCGCGCCGTTCATCGTGGCCGCGAGCGGTTGCGCGCCGCCCATCCCGCCGAGTCCGGCGGTGACGACGAGCCGTCCTTCGAGCGTCCCGCCGAAATGTTTGCGGGCGCACTCGGCGAACGTTTCATAAGTTCCCTGCAAAATTCCCTGCGAGCCGATGTAAATCCACGAACCGGCGGTCATCTGGCCGTACATCGTGAGACCGAGGGCTTCAAGGCGGCGAAATTCGTCCCACGTTCCCCAGCGGGGCACGAGGTTTGAGTTTGCAATCAGGACGCGCGGCGCTTCCTCGTGAGTGCGAAACACGCCGACCGGTTTTCCGCTCTGAACGAGCAGCGTTTCGTCGTTTTCGAGGCGTTTGAGGGTGTTGACGATGGCGTTGAAGCAGTCCCAATTGCGGGCGGCCTTGCCGGTTCCGCCGTAGACGACGAGTTCCGAGGGCCGTTCGGCCACGTCCGGGTCGAGGTTGTTCATCAGCATCCGCATGGCGGCTTCCTGATGCCAGCCTTTGCAACTGAGGGCGGTTCCGCGCGGGGCGGTGATGGTCGAAAGCGATGAAAAAGACATGATGCGGGGGGAAATCCGGGATGAAATTGAAAACGAACCGGCAAGGATAGTCCGGAACGTACGTTTTCGCACCCCGTTTTTCAGTCGCGACTATCCCCGGCGCAGAACGTTGCCGCACATGGTCAGTCCGGGACCGAACGCGAGGCTGACGACCGGCGTCCCTTTTTCGACGGCCGGATCGTCGAGCAGGCGTTCCCAGACGTGCGGAAGCGTCGCCGAAGACATGTTTCCGTGGTTGAACAGGACCGCCCGGCTGGCAGCAACCCGTTCATCGTCAAGGTTTAAAAGGTTTTGAACGCTTTCGATGATCTTGGGACCGCCGGGGTGAATGGCATAGGCGGCGCGTTCCATTTCACTTTTTGAAAGTCCGGCGCGGTCGGCCAGCCGTTCCAGAAAACCGGGGAGGCATTCGGCGATGCGGGCCGGGACCTCGCGCGCGAGGGTCATCTTCATTCCCCAGTCGGAGCAGACCCACGTCATGGCGTCGAGCGAATCGGGGACGATTTCCTCATGAACCGCCAGAACTTCAAAAAACGGCGTCTTTTCCGCGAAATCGGCGGTCGGTTTGACCGAATAGCGAATGAATCCGTCGGCGAAGAGGGTCTGGATGACGAGTTGTTCGGGCGCGTGATCGGCGGGGTTGAGGTGGAGCGTGCAGAGTTCGGAATGAACGATGTCCACCCGGCGGGCCGGTTCGTCCGAGAGCGCCAGCGCGCCGAGGGCATGGCGAACCGCCGGAAACGCGGCGTAACAGCCCATGTGGTAGACGTGCGAAACGGTCGTTCGAGCCTGCCAGCCGCGCCGCTCAACCAGTTTTTGCGCGGCACTTGGCGCGACGTACCCCGTGCAGGACACATGATAAAGATGATGGGGCGGCGTTTCGACGTTTTGAAAGAGTTCGGAAAGGGCGCGTTCGGCGGCGGAGGCGTAGAAGTCGGTCCGCTCGGTCAATCCCGCCCCGGTTGCCGGTTGCGACGGATGAAAGACGGTCATCCGCGACCAGTCGGCGTGGGCGAAGTCAGGTAAAACGTGGCCCCGCGCGCGGACGCGTTCGGGAGAACAACCGAAACGGTCGAGCGCCCGGCGGATGCGTCGGCGGTAGTCGGCAGCGTCGAAATCTTCGCGCCCGGCGGGCAGGCGGGCTTCCGCGCGGGTATGCGCTTCGGCGAGCCAGTCGAGAATGTCACGCTGCGGCGTGGAAAAGGGCGGCGTCCAGCGGCGGAAGTCACCGAGCGCAAAAGGAAACGGCACGGAGAACCTGCTTTCCGGAACGTGGACGGAATCGGCGATGCGTCCGGGCGATTACGCCTGGGGCTTGTCACCGTTCTTTTCGTCGTCGTCACCGGCGACCCGTTCGCGAACACGCTTGGCGAGTTCCCGGACGCCGCCTTCCTTGCGGACAATCAGGGCGGCGGCGACTTCGGCGGATTCTTCGGCCGCTTCGACGGCCTGCTCCATCTGACCGGCTTCCATCAGGATTCGCATCAGCTCGTCGGATTTTTCGAGCATCTGCTTGAGGTCGGTCGTGTTGTTGTCAACGGCGAGTTTCTTGGCATCAGTGGGATTGACCGCCATGGAATGGAACTCCTCAAGGAAAAGAAATTCGGTTTTCGAATTGAAATCGCGGCCATCATACTTGAAGGCTGGCGTTTTTTCACCGTGCGGGAACGGACTTCGGCGGATCAGGTTTCAAATGGACCTTGAGGAACGTCACGACTCGATGGCGGTATTCCTCCGGAGCAACCGCAAGAAAATCCTGATGCCCGGCATCGGGGACGATCCACAGTTCGCGTGGAACCTTGGCGGCCAGCAACAGTTCCTGGGTTTCCTCGGGCGGCGTGTAGGGGTCTTTTCCCCCGCCGATGATGAGCTTCGGACAAGTCACGGCCCCGATTTTATCGATTGGGTGCAGGTCTTTGGCCGAAATTCCAAAACGAAACTTGAGCTGAAGGGTCAGCAAGGGCGAGAGTTCACCGCCGATTCCCCACAGATTGGATTCAATCCGGTTTGAAGTGGCCTGTTCGATGGTCGGGAAAACAGCCTCCAGAACAAGCGCCTCGATTTTTAACGGAGGCGATGCAAGAACCGCCGCCGCACCGCCGAGTGAACTTCCGATGACGCCGACCTTTTCATTCGGGCAGGCAGCGCGCATCCATTTCACCGCGGCCTGTACGTCGCGGCTTTCGAGCCAGCCGAAAGTGATGGCATTTCCCTGGCTTTCCCCATGCGCCTGAAGATCGAACAGCAACACGGCCATCCCCTCGGCGGCGAGCAATCTGGCCCGTCCGAGCATCTGGAGCCGGTCGCCGCGAATGCCATGAACCAGCACGACTGCCCCGCGCGACGGCTCACCGCGTTTGAACCAGCCGAACAGGGTGGCCCCGGATTCACTCGGGAACGAGACGGATTCCATACCAAGTTCTTCAGGAGGGCCACCGATAATGCGGTTGGCCGGGGCGCAGTAGGCCGAGCCGATACTCCAGATGACTGCCGGCCCGAGAATGGCCAAAAAGAAGAAAAGCCACGCCCCCAACTTGAGGAGGAATTGTTTGCGAAGTGAAAGCACGTTTCTCGCCTCAACCGCCGGTTCCTGAGCGCGAGTTATGTCACAAGTCACAAATTCGATGGAAGAAAGCCCCTCTTCCGGAAAATTCGGCTTGACAATAGTCGTTACAACAAACATCCTCGCGCCGTTCAGTTTGAATCATTTTCGGAAGAAAGAGGTCGCCCCTTGAAAGACATCCTCCAACTCTCATTTCTGGACAAACTCACCAACGTCGGTCCGCTGCTCGTCCGTCTCATCACCGCTTTCGTCATGATCCCCGCCGGGTACCACAAAATCAGTGAGGGCGTGGCCGGATTCGCGGGTTTCGTCGCCAAAATCGGCTTTCCCGCGCCGACGGTTTCCGCCTGGCTGGCCACCCTCGCCGAACTGGTTGGCGGCATCCTGCTCGCGCTCGGCCTGCTGACCCGCTGGTCGGCCATCTTCGTGGCATTTACGATGGTCGTTGCCGTCTATGCCACTCGCAACGGTGAATACTCGTCGGCGCTGGTGATGCTGTTCACCTCGATTTCACTCATTTTCAGCGGCGCGGGGAAATTTTCGCTCGACGAACTCATTTTCCGCCGCTCGAAGTGAAAAACATTCAAGGAGTCGTCCGATGCCGAGCCTCCAGGAAGAAATCAAGCAGTCCATCCCCTTCAAGTCGCGTCGCGTGGAAGCCTTTTTGAACCTCATCCGGACCGCCGACCTGTTCAGCCGCCGGGAAACCGAGTTTCTCAAGCCGTACAACCTGACCCCGTCCCAGTACAACGTGCTTCGCATCCTGCGCGGGGCCGGACCCGACGGGCTTCCCTGCTCGGAGATTTCCGAACGAATGATCGCCCGCGACCCGGACGTGACCCGGCTGCTCGACCGGATGGAAGCCAAGGACCTCGTCAGACGCAGCCGCGACCAGAAGGACCGCCGGGTGGTCACCACGACCATCACCGAAGCCGGACTCGCGCTGGTCAACGACATTTCGGACGTCAACCTAGTCGAAGACCAACTGCTTCGGGATTTTTCCGCCGAAGAACTCGACACGTTTAACGTCCTGCTCGAAAAAGCCCGCGCCAACGCCGGGTAAAACCGTTTCAATCCCTTGCAACAAGGAGTCTTTTCGCAATGAACTTCAAGCAGTCCCTTTTCGCTGTCGGCGCCGCCGGCATTCTCGCCGTCTCGGCGCTGACCGTCGTTCCGGCGCAGGCCGACAAATCCCAGAAACCCGGCACTCCCGCCACCCCCGGGACACCCGCCCCGGCCCCGGATTTCAACGGCGAGTACGCCATGGACGTGTCCCACGCGCACATCGGCTTCACCGTCAAGCACATGGTCATCAGCACCACGCACGGCCGCTTCCGGGATTTTGGCGGTACGATCAATTTCGACGCCAAGGACATCGCCAAGTCGTCCGTCAACGTGACGATCAAGGCGGCCAGCATCGACACCGACATTCCGGCGCGCGACAAGCACCTCAAGGGAGCGGATTTCTTCGATGTCGAGAAATTCCCCGAAATCACGTTTAAAAGTACGTCGGTGAAAAAGTCGGGCAAGGGACTGATCGTCAACGGCGACTTCACGATGCACGGCGTCACCAAGCCGATTTCAATTCCCTTCACGGTTGCCGGTCCGATTGCCTCACGCGGCAAGGCCGTTCTGGGAATTTCGGGGAAAGTACAAATCAACCGGCAGGATTATGGCGTGTCGTGGAACCGGAAACTCGACAACGGCGGTCTGGCCGTGAGCGATCTGGTGGACATCACGCTCGATTTCGAGGCGGTGAAGAAGTAAAAGGTGTCGGGTGTCGGGTGTCGGGTGTCGGGTGTCGGGTGTCGGGTAAAGCCTTTATTCGTCACACATTCCAGGTCAACCCATTTCCCGGCCAAGAGGTTTAAAAGGTTTGACCTGAGACCCGACACCCGATACCCGACACCTTTGCTTGACCTGAAACCCGACACCCGAAACCCGAAACCTTTTACCCGACGATGTCCCGCAGTGCGGGTTCAAGGGTTGAAAACTTGAACGTATACCCCGCGTCGAGAGCGGCTTTCGGGACGGCCCGGCAGCCGTCGAGAACGACCTGCGCGGATTCGCCGAGCATCAGGTTGAGCGCGAAGGCCGGGGCGGGAAAAAACGCCGGGCGGTTCAACACTCGTCCGAGACCGGCGGCAAGGTCTTTCATTTGAACGGGTTCCGGGGCGACGGCGTTGACCGGACCGGCGACGCCGGGATTCGCGAGCGCGAACAGAATGAGCGCGATGATGTCGTCAACGTGAACCCACGGCATCCACTGGTTGCCGCTGCCGATGGGGCCGCCAAGACCAAGTTTGAAAATCGGGAGCATGCGTTCGAGCGCCCCCCCGTCTGGACCGAACACGACGCCGATTCGAAGAAGTACCGTCCGGACGCCGTGGCTTTCGACCACCTTCGCCGCGTCTTCCCACTCCTGGCAGATCATCCCGAGAAAATCGTCGCCCGGACGAGCGCTTTCATCGAACGGGGTGTCGAGGTTCTTCGGGTAAAACCCCGTGGCCGACGCTGAAACCAGCACGGACGGCTTCTTCCCCGCTCGCTCGATGGCTTCCACGACGTTGCGTGTCGTCAAAACCCGGCTGTCGCGGAGCAGTTTTTTCTGCTCGGCCGTCCATCGCTTGCCGACGATGGGTTCGCCCGCGAGGTTGATGACGCCGTACGCGCCGTCAATTTCATTCTGCCAGTCGTCGGGAACCATCGGTTCGCCAACGACCCACCGCACGCCGCTCGACGTATCGCGTATTTTTCGCGACATCGCCACGACGTCATATCCCGCCGCCTGCAATGCCGGAAGCAGTTTCTTTCCGATAAAACCGCTCGCGCCGGTGACAAATACTTTTTTAGACATAAGGAAACTCGGTGGTCAGTGGTCAGTCGCCAGTCGTCAGTCGCCGGCGGAAGAAGTGTCGGGATGGTGAGGTCTTTGGGGGTGACGAAAATGGTTTATCCTGAATTTCAGGACGAGGAAAGCCGAGTTTCCGTTTCTCCACCCACTGGCGACTGACTGCTGACCACTGGCTACTGGACCCGCTCGACCTTCGCGCCGGGCGGCGGGGTAATGGCGAACGCGGAATCGGGAATGACCGCGTTTTCAACCACATTGGAAAGCAGAAAATCGGACCGGTCACCATTCGCCATCAGCAATCCGACCCGCGAGAGCTTGAAGTCGCCCGGATTGCATTCCACGAAAATGGCCGCGAGGTTTTCGACCGCCCGCGCGGGAACGAGCTTGACGACGACGTGTCCGGGATTGAGCGGAGGCTCGCCCGCAAGTTCAATACGGGAAAACAGTTTGCCCTGATCGGAACGACCGAGAAGGAACAGAAACGGCGTCCGGGGGTCGCGGCTCGCCCGAATCGGCTCGACGTAGTAGCTATTTCTCGACTGGCTGTAGAAAAAAGTCTTCTTCCCGTCCGACAGAAACCGCTTCACGCCCGGCTCGCGGTAGTCCCAGCGCATCTTTCCGGGCTTTTTCAGTTGCAGGACGCCGACTTCCCGGATGGTCCGGCTTCCGCGATACAACTGGACGAAATCGGCGGTCAGCGTGGCGACCTTGCCGTACCGTTTGGTGATTCCCTCGAAAACCGATGGACCGTCAACCACGGCGGAAGGATGAAGGATGAGGGATGAGGGATGAAGAAAAAGTCCGGAGTCGGGAGTCGGGAGTCGGGAGTCCGGGATTTCGCGGACGTTTCCGTCAGCCCGCGGAGCGGGCGACATATCGTTAGCCTCGGATGAAGCGAGTCTTCGAGCGGAATCCGAGGAAAATGAAGAACGATGAAGAAAAAGTCCGGAGTCGGGAGTTTGAACCGAGGCGGATATTGAGTCGAGGGAAGAAGAGAATCCGATTGAAAAAAGCAGGACGCCCGTCAGGGCCGGTCGTAAAAAACGGGTCATTTGTAATTTCAATGTTTCCGATCTCCTTGTTTCCTCGGACGCCCGGCTCCGCGGGCTTCATCTGACTCCAGACGCTCGACTCCGGACTCCAGACTTTTTTATTTCTTTTTCTTGTCGTCCTTGCCGCCCGGCTCGACGTAGCTCGGGCGATACTGGACGACCAGACTCTTGTTGTCGGGCTGGCCGTCGCCGTCCACGTCAACGAGGATTTCGACCTTGCGGCGCTTGCCCTCGCGGCGGGTGTTGGTCGGCTCGTAGCCGAGGCTGTACTGATTCCGCATCAGCGCGCTGATCGAACGCAGCGTCGTCGGGATTTCGCCGGGGAATGTCACCGGGTAGTACTCGCCGCCGGAGCTTTTCGCAAAGGTTTTCAGGGTGTTGAACGCCTGAAGCAGCGTCATGCTGGCTTCCGGTGCAATCTGCCCGTCGTAGCGTTTGTAGAAGAAATTCCCGATGCCGATGACGTAAACCGGCACGCCCGCGCCCTCCACGATTTTCCTCGCCTGGTCGTAGTTGATCTTGCTGAACGTGTCGATGCCGAGCGCAATCAGCAGAATCGCGCGGCGGCCCTGCACTTCCTCAAGCCCGGTGTAATCTTCTCCGTCGAGTTTTCCGCCCTTGATGACGAACTTCAGCGTGTCGAACAGATTGCTTTCCGAAAAAGCGGGGTTGTTGCGGTACAGCAACGCAATACTCGACCGGAGTTCCGCCGGATCGTTCGAAAAGTCGTTCAGGACCTTCGGACGGATGTCGAAAGGAACGATGGAAACGTAATCCTTGGGCTGCACGAAGCGTTCCACGAACTGAGCCGCCGGTTCCAGCACCTCGTAAACCATCGGCCCGATGACCCGGCTGTATTCGAGCACCATCACCATTGTGATCGCGCCGTCGCTCGGGCTGAAGTTGGTGACCTCCTGCTTCACGCCGTCTTCCATGACGGTGAAGTTGGTCGGCTTGAGATTGGTGAAGATCTTGCCGGATTTCTTGTCATACACCACGACATCCACGCTGACGACGTTGGTTTCAACCGTGATGACTTCCCCGTTGGTGTCTTCCTGCGTGGGTTTGGTCGGAGGCCGACGTCGGGGCGTGCCTTGCGGACGATCCTGTCCCGGACCGCTGGGGATGCCCGATTTTCCACCCGACTGCCCTTTCTGCTTTTCGTCCGGCAGTTTCTGATTCGGTTTGTCGTTGCTCGTCGGCGTGTCGGTTTTACGCGTTGCGCCCGATTGCGCGGAAGCGGTCCGAAGCAGCGCAAAGTGCGGAATCACCAGCGCGCAGAAACATCCGAACACGATGAACAGACGACGCAACGGCGGAAACGATGAAAAATACGGCATGGCGGCGGGATTACTCCTGTTTTGAGGGTCGAATACCAACCAGAAGGAAAAATGCACCAAGCGCGCCGACGGTTGCCAGCAAAAACGGCGCGCGCTGGTCTACATACTGCCAGAGGAAGCCGGCCGCGGAACTGGCGACCAGGGTCCCGAAACTTGCGAGCATGGTTTGCAAGCCGATGGCCGTTCCACGCTTTTCATTGGATACAAGTTCCGCAATCCACGCTTTCGCCACGCCTTCGGTCGCGGCGGCATAAACGCCGTAGACGGCAAACAGCGGCCATGCCTGCCAGGCGTCGGTCAAAAACGCGAATCCGAGATAGACGGCGGCGAAAATTCCCAATCCGCCGGTCAGGACGAACTTCTTGCCGAGTTTGTCGGACAGGACCCCGAGCGGGTAGGCCCCGAGCGCGAACACCGTGTTGTACAAAACATAGCCCCCGATGGCCCCGGCGTCGGAAAACCCGCTCGCCCGGGCTTTCAGAATCAGAAAAACGTCACTGCTGTTGACAACCGAGAACAGCGTCAGCCCGATGACTATCCGCCGGTATTCCCGCGGAGCTTCCTTCCAGTAGGCAAACACCGAAAAGGGCGAGTAGCGCTTGTTTGGCACCGGCTCGAACTTCGCGTCGGCGACGAAAAAGGTTGAGGCGGCGGCAATTACTGACGGAATAAACGCCAGCAGAAAAAGGGTCCGGAACTGTCCGGGGTAGTAGGCGAGGAAAATCAGCGCCACCACCGGCCCGACGACTGCACCGGCGGTGTCCATCGCCCGGTGAAATCCGAACACCCGCCCCTGTTCACCTTTTCTGGCATAACCGGAAAGCAGTGCATCACGCGGCGCGGACCGAATGCCCTTGCCGAACCGGTCGGCAACCCGCCCGGTCACCACCCCGGCCACCGTCCCCCAGACGCCGGGGAGCGGCTTTGAAAGCGCCGACAGCGAGTACCCGAAGCGCACGAACGGCGCGCGCGAGCCGGTCCGGTCGGAAACCGCGCCGAAATACCCCTTGAGAAAGCCGCCGATGCCCTCGGCGATGCCTTCGAGCACGCCCAGCAGGACCATCGAGGCCCCCAGCACGCCCGTAAGATACAGCGGCGCGACCGGATACAGCATTTCGCTCGCCAGATCGGTAAAGAGACTGACGATCCCGAGAATGACGACGGCGCGCGGAATACGCGAAGATGTTGACGCCATGTGTGCTTCCGTTTTCGGAATGGTGACGTGTGGGAACAGTCCGGCTTTACCCGAAAAGATGGAGCGGACGAAAACCGATGCTGTCCGCGCTGACGAGGCGGATTTCGGTCGGGCCGAGTTTTCCGTTGAAGCCGGTCGGGATGGAATCGCCGTGCAGGTGACCGTACACGCACCAGTCGGCCTGAAATTCGGCGAGCAGGTCGGTGAAGCCGCTCGGCTCATGGCGGCCGTTCATCGGAGGGTAATGAAGAATCACGACGAGCTTGTCGAATTCCGCCCGCCGTTTTGCCGCCTGTTCCAGTCCGAGCCGGAGCCGGATCAATTCACGGTCGTAAATCTTGCGGTCTTCCGCGGTGTATTCCCGAATCGGGCGTTCCCGCCGCTTCGCGGCTTCCATCCGCTCGAAGGCGTCGGTACTCGGCTCCGCCCCCGGGCACTGCCACCCGCGCGTTCCGACAAAAGCCACCCGGTCGATTACGGCGCAGGTCGCCTGCAACGGCTCGACCGTGTCGCCGACCAGCGCCCGAACTTTTGAAACCGAGTTCCACCAGTAATCGTGATTACCCCGGATGATGACTTTTCTTCCGTGCAGCCGGGCGATCCAGTCGGCATCGGGGCGGGCTTCTTCAGGACGCATGGCCCACGACAGATCACCCGCCAGAATCAGGACGTCATCTTCTGGATTCACCTCCGGAGGCGCGGTTTCGGCGATTTCCCGCCAGGCGGTTTCAATCTTCGCGGCATGGTCGCGCCAGTGTTCCCCGAAGATGTGCATCGGTTTCGGTTTGCCGAACGAAAGATGAGGATCACCAAGGGCGAAAACACGCATACGGGAATGAGGTCTTCCGACATTTCCGGTCGTCGAACTAAAAAAAACTTTTCGACAACAAAGTTGCAGAACTTTTCCTGTAGTTTCAGCATCGAATCCGATGCGCGTTTTTAACAGCTTTGATAAGGTGCGCAAATCCGAAGCCGCAGAATTCAGGTTTTTCCTCCGCAGTTCAAACCTATGACCCCGAAAACGCCCTCCACGCCGTTTCCGTTGGTGACGCCCACAACCGCCTCTGTGCCAATCGGGGAAGTCATCCGGGAGAGCCGCTGGCTGACGTTGGTTGTCCTGGTGGGATTGATGCTTTCGGATATTCTGCTTTCGGTCGCGATTTTCCGGCTTGCCGCCGCCATTGCCGATCCTCCGAATCTCTTCATTGCCGCCACCGGCTCGCTCCCCTGGCTCATCGGATTACGGCTCGTCTGTTTTCGCCACTTCCGCCTTTACCGCCTGCATGGCGAATTTCATTTCGCCGATGACATGGCGTCGGTCTTCAAGGCCATGACGCTGGCCAGCCTGTTCGGAATCGCGGTGGTGTTCGGCTTCAATCATGGCCTGTTGCTTGAAAACCCCGGCGTGGCCAAGCTGGTCTTCCTGCTCGACTGGGTCATTGCCATCACGGTCTTCAGCCTCGACCGGTTCATCTTCCGGCGCGTTCAGATGATGTCGCGTCATCACGGACGCAACCTGATTCCCACGCTGGTCGTGGGGACCGGTCCGGAAGCCAAGGTCTGCCTTGCGGAAATCAGCGAATCGCCCCGGCTTGGCTACAATGTGGTCGGGGTTCTCGCCACGCATTCCACGACGAATGAGGAAATGGCGGTCGGAAACGTTGAAGATGTTCCGATCATCGGGACTTTTTCCAACCTTCCCGCGCTCGCCCAGCAACTCGGCGTCGCGGAGGTCCTCATTACCGACTCCCGACTTCCCTCGCGGGACGTTTTTGACGCAATGATGCGTTCGGGACGGAAAACCCGCCTTGTCTTTCGCGTCGTTCCGGGACTGTTCAACTGCCTGCCTCAGAAAACCGAAATCCATCAGGTCGGCTCGCTGCCGATGATCCAGTTGTTCGAGGATCCTCTTTCCGGTACGACTCGTTTTCTGAAGCGGAGTCTCGACATTCTCGGCGCGCTGTTCGGCCTGCTCTTTCTTTCTCCCCTTTTCGCGTTGGTGGCTTTTCTCATCAAACGCGAATCACCCGGACCGATCTTCTACGCGCAGGAACGGGTCGGGATGGATGGCCGAACCTTCCGTATGTACAAGTTCCGCTCGATGTATGCCGATGCCGACGATGAAGTTCACCGGCAACTGATGGTCGAAACCATCTGCAACCCCCGCCGAAACACGCGCGGCTTTTCGACCAAGCCGGTGTACGGAAAAGTCCTCAATGATCCCCGCCTGACGAAATTCGGCAAATTCATCCGCCGCTACAGCATCGACGAACTCCCGAATCTCTGGAACGTCCTGCGCGGCGAAATGAGCCTCGTCGGTCCGCGGCCGCCGATTCCCTATGAAGTTGAAAATTACGAAGACTGGCACCGCGCCCGTTTCAACGTCCGGGGCGGCATCACCGGCCTCTGGCAGATTTCGGGGCGCAACCGGCTCAACTTCGAACAGATGGTCCGGCTCGACCTTTACTACATCGAGAACTGGTCGATCTGGCTCGACCTCAAAATCCTGCTCAGAACCATCCCGGTCGTGTTGCGGGGGGATAACGCCTACTGATCAGTCGTCAGCAGTCAGTGGCCAGCAGTCAGTAAAAACCGTCTTCGATGGCACTGAAAATTTTTTTCCGCTGATTGCTGACTACTGACTGCTGACTACTGACTACTGGCCACTGCTTCCGGGCGCATATGCGGAAACAGGATCACGTCGCGGATTGACCGCTGACCGGTCAGAATCATGACGAGGCGGTCGATGCCGAGTCCCTGCCCGGCGGTCGGGGGCATCCCGTAGCCCAGCGCCCGGACGTAATCCTCGTCGAGCGCCATCGCTTCGTCGTCGCCCTTCGCCTTTTCGCCAAGTTGCTGCTCGAAACGACTGAACTGCTCATCCGGGTCGTTGAGTTCCGAGAAGGCGTTCGCGCATTCCATTCCCGCGATGTACAACTCAAAGCGGTCCACGAAGTCCGGATTATCAGGCGACTGCTTCGAAAGCGGACTGAGTTCGGTCGGGAACCGGGTGATGAACGTCGGCTGGATCAGTTTTTCCTCGGCCACATGTTCAAAAAGTTCACCGAGCCGCTTTCCAAAGCCGTGCTTTTCATTGATGTGGCATCCGGCACGCTCCATTGCCGCGGTAATGCCTTCGATGGTTGAGAGTTCGTCGAGCGTCGGCCGTCCCTCGCCTTCCCAAAATTCGATGACCGCTTCCTGCATCGTCAGTCGCTTCCACGGACGCGCGAACGAAATCTCGTTTTCGTTGAAGGTCACGGTCGTCGTCCCGCACACCTTTTCAACCACCCCGGTGACCATTTCCTCGGTCAGCGTGATGAGGTCTTCATAGTTGGAATAGGCCTCGTAGAACTCCAGCATCGTGAATTCCGGGTTGTGCCGGACCGACAGCCCCTCGTTGCGGAAGTTGCGGTTGATTTCATAGACCTTCTCGAAACCGCCGACCACCAGCCGCTTGAGGTAAAGCTCCGGGGCGATGCGTGCGTAGAGCGGAATGTCGAGCGCGTTGTGATGCGTCTTGAACGGCCGCGCAGCCGCGCCCGAGGCAATCGGCTGGAGCATCGGCGTTTCGACTTCGAGGTAGCCGCGCGCATCGAAGAAATTCCGGATTTCACGAATGATCGCCGCCCGTTTGACGAACACCTCCCGTACGTCGTGATTCGCGATCAGGTCGGCGTACCGGCGACGATACCGAAGCTCCTTGTCGGCCAGCCCGTAATACTTGTCGGGCGGCGGGATGATCGCCTTGGTCAGAAAATCCATCCGTGTCGCGTGGACCGACAGTTCGTTGGTCCGCGTCCGGAAAACCTTGCCCTCGAAGCCGACGAAATCGCCCAGATCGAGCCGGGTGAAAAGCTCCCATTCGGTTTCGGTCAGTTCGTTTTTCCGCAGATACGCCTGAATCAGCGACGCCCCGTCGGTAAAGCGGATGAACGCCGCCTTCCCCATCTTGTTGATCGCGTGGATGCGCCCCGCGACCCGAACGACGATGTTTTGCGCCTCCAGGTCCTCCCCCGAGGTTTCGGAATGGGCGGTGACGATTTCGGAAACGGTGTGGGTTCGCTCGAATTTCGCCGGGTAGGCCGCGTAACCGAGTTCGACGATTTCGGCGAGGTTTTTGCGCCGCTGCTGAATCTGCTCGTTGTCCGTGTCAAACATGGAATTTCACAAAAAATGACGAGAAAGTGGATTTTCGGCAAAGAGGTCAAGATAACCGACATCCGCCGCCCTGTAAATTCACTGAAACACGCCTTGCCTTTCAATGAGAGTTGGCTCATTTTTCAAATCAAGCCGTCCAAACTTGCAGCCCCTCCCGACTCCGTCAATGCAGCGTGTCCGACTCATGCTGGCCTTTCTGGCCTGCCTCGTTTCGGCTTCGATTGGTTTTGCCCAGGATACCCCGGCGCTTTTCGACCGGCTGGACCATGAGCAGGGCCTTTCGAACGATGCCGTGCGCTGTATTTTGCAGGATCGATCCGGATTCCTCTGGGTCGGCACTGAAAACGGGCTGAACCGCTACGACGGGACCCGCTTCACCGTCTTTCGAAATCAGGCAGATAATCCCTCCTCCATCTCCGGAAATGCCATTGCCTCCCTGTTCGAAGACCGGGACGGCTTCATCTGGATCGGAACCTACAAATCCGGGGTCAACCGCTACGATCCGTTGCACGGCCGATTCGAACGCATCCCCCTTCTCAATAACGGTGCCACCGAGGGACTTCCGGCCACGGTCTATTCCATCACCCAGGATGCCAGCGGAACGCTCTGGTTCGGCGGCCACAACGACCTGGTGTCATACGATCCCAAGGAACGACGCTCGCAACGATTTTCCAAACCAAACGCCGGCATCAAGGTCCTGCTGTTCGACCGGAGTGGACGCCTCTGGGGCGGTGACGACCGGGGCCTGTGGGTCTTCAACCGCAACACCGCCACATTCGACATTCTTCAGCGTGACAACCCGGATACAGAGGAACTCACGGGATTCCGGGCCATGGCACTTCACCCCGACGGCCGACTCTTTCTCGCGACGAATCAGGGAATCGAGATTTTTGACACGAAAACGACCACCCTGCTCGGTGAACTCGGAGCCGTTACGACCAGGACGCCCGGACTGCTGGCCGGGGAAATCATCAGCGACCTCCGGCTGACCGATCCGAACACGCTCTGGGCCTCCACCGTCGGAAAGGGCCTCCATCGCATCGATCTGAACAGCGGTCAGGTGACCCACTTCGACACCCTGAACGGTCAACCCGGCGGACTGGCCGGCAACTCCCCCCGTACGCTCTATCAGGACCGAACCGGAATCCTCTGGGTCGGGGATTCAAGCTACGGGCTGTCGAAATATTCACCCTTCGGCCACCGGTTTCGAATCTTCCGCAACAATCCCAATACCGCCAATTCGCTCAGCGACAACTACATCCGGGGAATCTGCCGCGACCGTTCCAACACCATCTGGGTCGCCACGCAGTACGGCGGGCTGAACCGAATCGCTCCGGACGGAATCATTACCCGCTATCGCCACAATCCCAAACGCCCGGGTTCAATCCCGAGCGACAGTGTCTGGACGGTGTTTGAAGACCGGCAGGGCGTCCTGTGGGTCGGCACGGCCGAGGGCTTCGGTCGTTTTGACCGAAAGAACGGGACGTTCACCCGCCTTGAACTTCCGGGTTCCGGGGGTCTGGTCGGCGCGATCACCGAGGACCGGGCAGGCAACCTCTGGTTCTTCGAAGGTGACCGCCTGTATCAGCTTGACCCGGCGAGAAAACCGGTGCGGACGGTCGAAGGCGTCCGATTCCGAAGGGAAGGAAGCCTGCCGCTCGCCGTCCAGGATGTCTTCATGGACCGGTTCGGCGAATTGTGGATCGGATTCGAGGAGGGCGTCGCGCGATACAACCCGGAGACCGACCAGATTCGCCGCTATGACGCGGAGCGCTTCCGGGAAGGCACGGTTTCCGGCCCCTTCTACGGCACCTGCTTCATGGAAACCCGCAACGGTGATTTGTGGGTGGCGTCAAAGGGCGCGGGCATCCACCGCTACGACCGGGCAACCGACCAGTTCACGCACGTCACCGAAAAAAACAACCTCCCGAACAACAATATTTACGGGCTGTTCGAAGATGAAACCGGCAATTTCTGGATGAGTACCGACAACGGCGTCGCGCGCTACGACCCGAAGGAGAAACTGGTCCGGATTTTTTCTCCGGCGGACGGCCTCCAGGGGCTGGAATTCAACCGTCGGGCTTTTTTCAAGGCCCCCGACGGAGAAATCTTTTTCGGCGGGACGAACGGACTGAATTGCTTCCACCCAAGGGATATTCGGGAAAATCTCGTCACGCCGCCGATTGTGGTCACCGGCGTTTCCACCCTCAACGGCCCGGTGACCATCGGGGAATCCGGCGAACCGTCCATTACCCTCAAACATGACGACAACACACTGACCATCACCTTCGCCGCGCTTGATTTCAACGCACCGCAAAAAAACCGCTACCTGTTCCGTCTTGAAGGGGTTGACCCAAAGTTCGTTACGAGCCGCAAACCGGAAGTAACCTATCCGAAACTGTCACCGGGGACCTACCGATTTCAGGTCTGGGGAACCAACAACGACGGAATCTGGAGCCAAGGGGCAGTCACACTGTCCCTGAGAATTCTTCCCCCCTGGTGGCAAACCTGGTGGGCCTATTTCGGTTACACGGCCCTGACGTTCGCGTTCTTTTTGGGGGCTTTTCGCCTTCAGGCAAACCGCCTGAAGATGCAGGCCAGGCTGCGCGAGACTGCCCTGCGCGCCGAAGTCGCTGAAAAGGAACAGCAGGTCGCCATTGAGCAGATCCGCGCCAAGGATATCGAAACCGCCCTGCTGGAACGCGAAAACCTGCGCCGGGCGCTCGCGGAAACGCACCTGAAAACAAAAAACGATCAGCTTGCCGAAGCCAATGAACGGCTGAAGGAAATCGATCACATCAAACAGGGCTTCACGGCCATGCTGGTCCACGACCTCAAATCTCCGCTGACCTCCGTCAAGTCGGTGCTCGAACTGCTTGACGTCGAACATCCCGAAATCAGACCGGCCGAGATGACCGAACTGGTTCGCGGGTCACGCGACAATCTCGATCAGGTCGTGCGACTGGTGGACGAGGTCCTTGAGGTCTTCCGCAGTGAAAGCCGCGACATTCAGCTCGACCGGCTTCCAATCGAACCGGGAGAGGTTTTGCAGCGCTGTTTCCAGATTGCCCAGGCGACGGCACTTACCAAGCGCATTTCCCTTTCCAGCAAGATGGCCCCGAAATTGCCTCCCATTGAAGGCGACGCCGGAAAACTCGAACGGGTGTTTCTCAACCTGCTTTCAAATGCGCTGAAATTCACGCCTCCGGGCGGCGTCATCACCTTCGAAGCCTCGCCCCTGGAAGGCAAAGGGGTCGAAACCGGTCTCCGCCTGCTGATGGTCACTATCACCGACACGGGACCGGGCATTCCGGCGGAAGACCTGCCGTACATTTTCGACCCTTACCGCCAATCCGTCGCTGGACGAAACAAGGTCGGCGTCGGACTCGGCCTGGCCATCGTCAAACGGGTGGTCGCGGCCCACGGCGGCAGCGTCTCGGTTCGCAGTCAGGTCGGCGTCGGAAGCTGTTTCACGGTGCTCCTGCCGACGATCATCGACCCCCAGCCGGAAACCGTTCCGACCAGTGAACGCGCGGCGATTTCGCAATAATTGACCGACAGCAGCCTGACCGTCAGGGAGGACTGTCTTCAGGCTCCCGTTCCCATTCGTCGTCGTTATTTCCAAGCGCGGATGATCATCGCGTCCCGTTCATCGTCCAGCGGCTTGCGGTCGAAACCGCCGTACAATTCCCACGGCCAAACCCCTTCGGCGGCGGCTTTTTAAAAAAATAAAAAAACCGGGCGAGATTACTCTTGCCCGGGAAGAAGCTGTCAGAGCAATAGCTTTACTGGGGCTTGATCGTACGGACCCATCCACTGAGGGCTTCCGCAGCCTGAATGTAGAAGGGCTTTGAACCAACAGCGCCCCCGCCAAATGTCCCTATTCCCCAACCAAAATTTGTAGGCACCTTTATGCCTCGGGCACGGTTATAGAGGGCCAAATTATAGAGGTATTCCCTCTCTGCCTGTTCCATTTCATTCGCCTTTCCAGGGAACAGGTATTCCCTTTGAATTGCAAGAAATCCGGGGCGATTAATCGTCAAGGTAGTGGTGATCCCAAAACGACTTGCTCCAACCGAATAGTCGTTGGGTATAAGGGCTGTTTGCGGTCCGAAAGGTACATCCTGCAACTCAGGATCAGGCACCTCCAACCCCTCATCGTCATTCAGATAAAACACCCCCTTGTGGCCCGGGATCGAGACGGTCATTCGGTAGAAGACCTTATCAAACTCACCCAACGTTGGAATGACCGGAACTGACCCCAGATAATCGAATGAAGTCTTGGCCCGACTCAACTGACGGTATTGAGCCGTCGTGGCCCTTCTTTCAATTCTGGCTTGAACCATGGAATTAAACAGGTCTTGGCTACCTTTTGCAGTGTCGGATCCGGTTGAGGGGATCTCCAGACTTCTGAATTTCTGATTTGACTGAACGGTATTTACCTGAAGCCACGTCAACTGCTTACTCAAAAGCCCAAGGTTGACGGGATCGTTTCCTCCAAAGGCGTATGGGTTCAGGCTCTGGGGATCAAATGAAACAATCGGATTTCCCAAAGTGATATACCGCCCCTGATCCCGATCGAACTTGGTCGCAAGGGTATTGTCATAGCCCGAACCGGTATCGCGTTCCAGGCCCTGGAACTTGTACTTGGCCGCCCCGACGCCATAGCCGTTGGCGGTGCTTCGGATACCTTGCGTGACCGTTTCCTCGCCGAAAGGAAGGAAATCCTGCCGCTGCATGCTTGCCAGACTGCCGGTCTGGTCAAAGGACATCCGCGGCGACCCGAGGTTGTCGGTAATCCGCCACCGGAAGCCGTTCGAACGGGCTTCCACCAGGGCTTCTCCTCCACGGTTTGCGTATTCAACAACCGGCGCGGTGGCCGTGTAGTTGCTTTCGTATTCCGCGAGCAGTTCGCCATCGATTCCGTAGACGTACCAGGTTTCGGGACGCCACACGTTCGGGCTGGTCGTGCCGCTGACCTTCACCCGGTTCCCGACGGCGTTATAGACGTCGTACTGAACACCGCCGTTTGCAATGTCGGTCGAGATGGTCCGATCGTCCGCGTCAAAGACACGGGTTCCGGCTCCGACCGGGCGCGTGTAGCTGTCAACCGTCAGATTTCCGTTCCCGTCAAAGGACATGGTACCGGGCTGTCCTGCCGGAACGCCAAGGCGGTTATTGGCGGTAGTGACCGAAAACTGCTTGTTTCCAACGTTGTAACTGCTGGGAGCGTTGATCGTCCGGTTCCCGTACCGGTCGTACTGATATACCTGCTGAAGGCTGTTGGTATAGGTATCCCCGGTCGAGTTCGTTCCTGTCCCGGCGTACTCGGTCACCTGAGAAACACGGCCCAGCGTGTCGTAGCTGTAATCCTGCACGCTGATTTTCCAACTGGTGACGGAATCGTTGTCGGGAACATAGTGATGGGTGCGGCGAACCTGCCCGGTGCTGTCGCTGGAAGAACCGCCGAAAACCGGTTGGGTGGTGTAATTGTTGACGATCATGCCACGATTCCAGCCGGTCGTGTCGTTGAGGGTGCTGAGGGTGACAAAACTCCGATCTCCGCGAATGGTATAGCCGTTCCACTGACGAAGCGGGGTGTCGGTCCCGTAGTTTTCATAGACCCTCCCCCGCGGACCATAAGTCGTACTGGTGACATAGGTCTTGGAGGTTCCCCCGAGATTGCCGGAGAACGCGGACAATCTGCCGGTGCTGTCGAAGGTGTTGGTCACCGTCCGTCCAGACGGGTAGGTTTGTTGGGTGACATTGCCGAGAATGTCGTACGAACGGGTGGTGGTATAGGTAAACCACTGCCCCCAACCGTTCTGACGCTGACTGAGGCTCGTGGTACGCCCCATCGCGTCGTAGCTGTTCACGATGGTTTCGGTATCGCGGGCATCGTAGACGGAATCAACCGATGACTTCCACAAACGGCCGAGACCATTGGTGGCCCCGTCGTAGGTAAAGCTTTTGGTCGGGTAATTGGGGTCGGAAACCCATTGCCCGCCCGAGAACACCGTGTAGCCGATATAGGTCACACGGTTCAAACCGTCATAGGTGAAGCCGGTACGGATACCCCGTGCATCATACTGAAACAAGGGGCGACCGGAGTTATCAAACTGAACGGCCGTTGACCAGGAATCATTACCGGTCACGCCATCAAAGAAGTAATTCGGAGCGCTTTGTTCCGGCAGGCGAGTGTGAGTTCGACGACCGATGCCGTCATAGCGGAAGTAGCGATTCTGAACCCCCTGTTCGATCCGGACCAAAAGCCCACGCACATCATAGGTGTAATTGGTCGGCTGAGTCGGGGAAGCCACGGTCCCGAGCTGGCCCGAAGCATCGGGTTCGTCAACCCGAATAATGTTGCCCAGCGCATCACTTATCGTCCGTCGCTGGCGACCCGCCGCATCAGTGGCGGTCACAACCCTTCCGGAATAGGCATAGGAAGTGAGCGGCTGGTTCGAAGCACTGTCCTGAGCGAAGAACTGGAGCGGCCGACCGAGTTCATCGTACGTTTGCGTCGTGAACTGGTTCGGCTTGTTCTGAATCGAATCACTCGATGGGACCAGATACGGGTTATCCGCCTTGGTCAACTGACCAAGCGCGTTGTATTCATAATCTCTGGCCAGCCAGCCATCCGAAGTCCAGCGGCTTTCCCGAAGGATTGCACCGCGTCCGTCCAGGTAAGTCACCGTCGGCAGTTCCGATGGATTGTTGCCGGCGGGCATTTTGACTCTCGATTCAACCTGGATCGCGAATTTCCCGCTCCCGGCAGGGTAAGGCACGAGATTGTCCTGAAAAACCTGAGTCTGCTCTCCACCATCGGGGTAGGTGGTTTTCAGACGGCGAAGTGTCGTTGACTGATATGTAAAGGTGGTTGCCTTCGCATTTTCATCAACGTTTTGAGTAACCAGTCCAGTGTTCTGGTCAAAGTAATTTGTCGAGGTCAGTTGGCCGGCAATCCCGCGCTTGACCTGCACCGGATAAGCAAAGTTGTAGTTGAAGGTTTGTCCGCCAATGACGGCGGAATACACATATTCAACCTGACCCAACTGGATATCGGATTTGACCCGTGTATTTCCAGCGGTATCGTAAGAAATTGTTTCCACCAAAGGAGTGCTGACCTTCCCGTCACTTGAGATGTCGGCATACTTGGTGATGGAGGTCAGATTCCCCCGGACATTCGTGTTCGGATTTTCATAGGCGGTAATGCCGACGCAGTTTTCCGGAGTGGTCTGGTCGTAGTTGTATTCCGTCTGGGACACCAGAGCAGAGGTTCCGTTGTAAAGCCTGGAAGTGGTCGGCAGGCTAATGAGATAACGTCCAGCCACGGCCGTGTTTGCGTAAGCCGGATCAGCCTGGTACTTGTACGAAGTGGTCGAGCGTTTCAACACTGGAGCAGAACAGGCTTGGCAGTCGAAATCCTTCGCCTCGGTAACATTTCCGTACCCGTCATAGGCAAATTCACGCGAAACCCAGTTTCCCGCCTCGTCCTGAATTGCGGTTCGTTTCAAGCGACCCCAGTTTTGGCCGTTGAGGCCGTTCGTTCCATTGTAGAAGTCGACGCTTTCCCAAGTATTCTCCTGCAATCGAACCACGGTCGTGCCGTCCGACTTCAAATCCCGAACCTTCACGACAAGACCATCGTCCCATTTATCCCCGGATTGATCGTCAAAGGAGTAGAAAATCTGGGTGGTTTCGGATTTGGTTCCATCCGGCTTGGTCGTGGTGGTTATTTTGACCTGTTTGGGGCCGATTGAGCCGATCGTCTCCGAAAAACCCGTCACCGCAGGTTGGTTGGGATCGGGCATTCCAGCCCACCAATCCTTTCGGTTGGTGTATTTGGGAATACTGGCCAACGCAGAGGCGGTCGTAGGGTAGTTGTATTCCGTACGCGCCGCTTCCACTCCCGAGAATTCATCGTAGATCCCAGCTCCCAGAGGCGACATGGAGTGGAGACGGGTGGTGCGATAAATCATCCCGTAAGCACTGTAGTCGTATTTGAACCCGTTATTTATGCCCGGGAAGCGGACGTACCGAAGAACGTTCACCGTCGACCCGGTCGTGGGATTGCGAACAATGCCCGAAGCAAAGGTCCCATTTACATTCAGACTCTGATACCGGAATTCGGCCACGGTTCGATCTGGCCCGGCGCCAAATCCGGGCGCAGTGATGGAACTCAACAGTCCGGCCGAATAATTGAAGGTGATGGTCCGTCCCATCGAGTCCTGAATGGCCGAGATGCTCCCGGTGGTTCCCGAATAAGCAATCAACATGTAATTGCCGTTGGGATCCAGAACTTTTGTCACCAAACCGCTCGAAGAAATCGTCAGGCGGTTTCCATTGGGGGTGTACAAAGTGCCGCCATTCAGGATTGGTGCAGATGACGTGCCCCCAATGTTCGCTTCAAAGCGATACCCTGGAATATTGAGGGATTCGAGCACTTGCGCGAAACCGACGTTTGGATTCCTGCTTTGAAGCCGTACCCTGGTCCCATCCGGCATTTGAAAATCGGCCACATAACCCGCGAAATCCGGGGCGGAAAAGTTGATCACTCGCCCGAACCCCAGCGCGAATCCTGGCGCGAGCCACGAGGCGTCCTGGTTAAAGCTGATTCTGGTCGAGGTCGTGCCATTGAAGTTGTACTTCAAACTTCTTTCCCATAACCGACTGTTGTAGGTTGCGGTCAGATTCACATCCAGACCTCTGCCCTCAAGCGAAAGAAGGGGCAACTGGAAGTTGAAATTCTCCGTTCCGGCCTTTTCGGCGCTGGCATTCGAGGAACTTTTCGGACCGTCCGACTCGACGACTCGTCCGGCCGGATTTCCGACCGCGTTATTCGAAGACAAATAAACCCGCCTGTCCTCGTTCGCACTCCCTCCCCCCTGAACGAGCGCAACCTTTTCAACTTGCTTATTGGGGATTCCACTTTGCCCAGACTCGGCTGCCTGGCCAGCGATCCGAACCGGAAGAACCTCCACCCGTATGGTCCGCTTCTGTTCATTCACGGAAACTTTCAGTTCGGTCACGCCAACCTTTTTGGCAATGAGCTGACCGTTGGGCTTCACATCCAGAATTGCATCATCAACAACAGCCCATGAGATCTTCATTCCTTGAAGAAGCTGGCCGGCTTCATTCTTTGCCACTCCAAACAGATGACGCTTTTCCCCTCTGAACAAGGTTACCGTTTGAGGCGTTTTCAGCTCGGGGGACTCGAAATCCGGAATCCACAATTGAGCAACTCTTCTTTTGGACAATTCCTCCGGTGACCTGTTTTCCGGAATGCCGACTTCGGCAATATTGACTGGAGTCACGATTGACGGCCTGACAGTCTGGATTCCACTTTGAGCTTCTTTTGGGAGAAGTGGTGCGGCAGGAGTTTTCTTTGAACCGAAAGAAAACATTCCCCAAAAATCAGCCGCGGGCACCTGCGCAGTAAACATGGAAAACAAAAGGGCTGCACAGACGATTCGACGAGGGCTTGAACCCTTGGTCGGAGGTTTTTGCAAGCTGCTGCCTGACAAGGAGGGAATGTCTTCCCTCTCAATACTTCTATTCAGGGGCCTCATAAATTGGTCCTCACAGTTTTCAGTTGAAATCCGTGGCATCCCGGAATGCCGGGACCTTTCAAATCCGAACCTGGTCGCCAAAACCTGGAGTCAGGTGTTTCCGAAGATGCCGTGAGCAGTTTCATAAAGAGAGGAATTGAGGGTTTCGGGAAAAAGCGCTGAATCATTCGACATAACATCCACCAATGGGATTCAGCCGAAATATCCCAACATCAAAACAATCTTTTGTGAAACTCGCCGCCTAACCTACAAGACCCACCTATGCACGACCGTATCACTTTTGGAATTTTTTAATAGGAGAGGAGAAAAAATTCCGATTAACATCTCGAATTCGACCCAGCACTATATTTTCCCATTCCCTAACCGGAAAAACTCCGAGTTCAACTCCGCAAGGCTTCCCCTTTAACTTTTCAACCACCTGGCCATGTGATTAAAAACAAGGAGGGCGCTATGTGATGCAGAAATTTCAAGTGTGAACCGTCTCTTGAAAAGCAACGGAAAAATGTGAGGAATTAGGGAATACAGGCCATGCTCGCCACCTTGAAAGGTTTCCCTACGGCGTGGCGTTTTTGGCGGAAGGCATCGAGAACGGAACACAGCAAGTGGCGAGGGGAACGACCGAATGATGTTCGGCAAGCACGGCGGTGCGTCCCTCTGCAATGCTGGTGGCGGCGAGTCCGTTTTGGTTGGTGAAGAGTACGAATCCGAGTGACGTGGCGATTCGATTGAGAAAAAACCAGTCAGAGTCCGGAGAATTCCAATGCCTTGGGGGGCGAACTCATTTTTCGTCAGGGAGCTTAATGGGGATGGGGGATGGGTCAATCGGTTTTCACTTCAAGATCACCGCTTTCCGCACCATCCCCCATTCCCTGTCCCCTCCCTCTACCTCCAGGCGCAGACGATCATCGCGTCCCGTTCATCGTTCAGCGGCTTGCGGTCGAAATTGCCGAACAGTTCCCACCGCGAAAACCCGGCGAGCCTGGGCAGCAATTCCATTTCCTGTTTGTAGAGATAGCGCACCGTCGTGAACGACTCGCGGACCTCCGCGACTTCTCCGTTCGCGTCGAGAAATTCCATGTCCATCTTCGAATGCTGAATCTGCGCCACGCGGTCGAAATGCCGCGTGTCGTAAATCCGTACGGTGAGGCCGGTTTCGGGATGTGGCATTTCCATTTCAAGTACCCGCTCTCCGTCCGGCGCGCCGAGAATGTGCGAACCGGGGAAAAAGGTGTCGAACGCCAGCATCCCGCCGTCCTTCAGATGAGCGCGGATGTTTTTGAGCGTCGAAATCTGGTCCTCCACCGTCAGGTTGTGGACGAACGCATTGAACGCGATGACGACCAGACCGTACTCGCGTCCGGTCGCAAACGATTTCATGTCCGCCTCGAACAGTCGCGGCGAAAACCCTTTGGCGGCGGCTTTCACGCGAAGCCGTTCGAGCATTCCGGGAAAGAGATCGACGCCATCCACCTCATGCCCGGCGCGGGTCGCGGGCAGCAGAAACCGCCCCGTACCGCAGCACAGGTCGAGAATCGGTCCGTCCGTTTCCCGCGCCAGTCCGAGGTAGAATTTGAGTCCGTAGTCGAAGTCGTTGAAGAAAAGGTCGTAGAGATTGCCGTCGTCGAACGGCGTGGGTTGGGTTGATTGCGTAGCCTGTTTTTTTTGCTGCGCGCCGGTCGGCGCGTCATTCATGGTCTGCTTCATTGCTGACAAATCCCTTGCCCCGCGCGGCGCGCGAAGCGACAGCGGCTTTTCATCGGGTGAAAAGCGCGTGAGAACGCCGTCGGCCTTTATTGACCGACGATGAATTTCGTACGGGATGCGCGTCGCGAAAGTGAAAAACGGCCCGCCGTGAGAGGCCAATCGCGACGGCTCAGAATGAAGCGGCAATCATAGGCAACCTGAAAAGGTGTCTGGTATTGGGTGTCCGGTTTCAGGACGCGGGCATCCTACCCGCGTCTCCGTCGAAATGAAAGCGTCGGGTTGAAATACCCATCCCTCTCTCACGGTTGGAGTTCCATACCAGTTTATGAAACCCATCATCCGGCCACCGGTATGAAACCCCGACCGTGAGGGAGGGATGGCCCTGCGAAAGCTCAAATGATTTCGACGATGCTGACCATCAATGGTTTTCCGGGAATCGTTTGCCGGAATCCGTACAGAAACGGACTCGGACCGGTCGGAGTCGTAAACGGATATTGCTCCGCCGTGCCATGGGTCCCCCGACGGACTTCGACCCCGTAGTTCGTCAATGCCCGACCGTTGTAGTCCGTCACCGTCAAAATGATCGCATACACGGAACGCCCCGGACCGCTCCCGCCATATCCTCCCTGGTTGATTCCGACGGTCCCGCCGACGGGATCTTCCAGCCGGCTATCCCGCAGCACGCTTTGGACGCGACCGTCCGGATAGGCAAAGGTGACGCTCCGGTCTCCACGACTGATGACGAACAGATCATCCGGCGCGGTCGAAAGTGGCCCCGTTTCAGCGAACGACACCGGATTTCTTCCCACCGGGAAAGACGAAATCTGTTGAATCGGTTCGGTCCGGTTTGGCTGGATCAGCCGTGAAACATCGAAAATGCGGACATCTCCGTTCATCGTCGCGATAAACGCCCTCCGCGCCGCGAAACGCCGGTCGGTGCCGCCTTCGTACTCGATGAAATAATCGGTTCTCGTCAACCCGAAGATGGTGTTGGTCAACTGACCGGTTTTGACCGCCGTCGGTTGCGGTACGTTGACCGTCGTCGCGATGGTGGGGATCTGTTCGGGGCGTTGCGCGAAGGTGAACGGCCAGCTTGCCGTCGTCGTCTGGTCGTAGTTCGCCTGGGTGGTCATGTACATCGTGCGATAGAACTGAAACAGCGGCGCGAGGTTCACGAAGGAAACCTTTCCTTCGGCGCGCGAGGCCACAACGGCGTACCCGTACCGATCGTTCTGTCGCCAGGTATCACTGTCGAAAAACGGTTCCGTCCGGGCATTGAACCAGAGGTCGCGCGCGCTCTGCCGGGACAAATCGCCCACCGCCGGATCGTCGTTGTCGTTGAACCCGCGTGGATTTCCCTGAATGACGTTGTTGTAGACATCAACGCTGGTCGGCGCGGCGAAGGGAAGATCGACGAGGCCGATCAATTTCATTCCGGTGACGGTCCACGCGCCCGGAAGGCCCCAGTAGTACCGCGTATTCGGCGTCTGGAAGGGTGCGCCCACCGCCTGCTGGCGCGGACGCAGCGCAATCACCGCCAGCTTTCCGGTGATGGTGTTGGTATCCCAGACCGTTACGAAGAGAAATTCGCTGTAAGCCGAGACCACCATCGCGGTCGGGACCATTCCGGGGGGTAACTGGACACCCGTACTGTCACCTCCCGGCGTGTCCGGCGTGCTGTTCCCTGCCCGCACCGGGAGTATCCGTCCATTGCGAAACGCGGCGAAGGCGAGTTGCCCGACGTTTCCCTTGGCCCGGGCAATCGCGACCGCGGGCAGCGGAGGCGCGCTCTGATTGACGTAGGTTTCCACTTCAGGCGTGGCCGCGCGGCTGATGTTGTTGCGATTCCACCAGTCAGGCTCCCAGAACGCCCGTTGCCGCATGCACAATCCGCCGGTGTTGAAAACGACCCCGTCGGCGGTGCGGATGTTCGACATGCCGTACCGGAATTGCGCCGGCGCGGTCGGGTCGGGGTTGAACAGATACTGCCCGCCGATAATCCAGCCCGCGCCCTGGAATCCGCGTTCCGCTTCTTCCTGATCGCTGCGCGGCAAAAACTCCGATGTGACGCACTTGTTCGGCTCGCCGGGATTTCCAACCGGCTGCGTCCCGTAGGGCCACAACCCCAGATCGCTCGGTCCCCACACCTGCGGACGCGCCACCGTGTCGTAAAAGTCCGAGGCAGTCGGCCCGAGCCGGTAATCGATGATTTCCGACGTGTTGTAATTGTTCGCCACCTGAATGTATTCGCTCGGATTGATCGCCCCGTCGCTCGTCAAAATCCGCTCGCGCCACTGGCCAATCTGATTGACGTTCTGGCCGTCCCAGTCACCCGCAATCGGAATGTCGGTGGTCGTCCCGTACGCATACACCACGTCCGCGAACCCCGTCGTATTCGTGTTCCGC
>JBDRAL010000007.1:0-159210 GCA_039793685.1 Blastocatellia bacterium NZW_1522 | reverse complement strand
GCCGTCGGCTTGCCGCCCGTGCCCGCTTCGAGCATGAGCCACATCAGCATCGCCGCCGCCGCGCTCATGTTGGTCGTCACGAACGCGAGACTCGCCAGCCCGTTCGCGCCGAGCGCCGAACCGGCGTTGAATCCGAACCAGCCGAACCAGAGCAGCCCGGCCCCGAGCAGAACGAACGGAATGTTGTGCGGCAGGGTCGGCGTCCGGCCATGTTCCTGCCGGGGACCGAGGACCAGCGCGCAGACCAGTGCCGCGCAGCCCGCCGTGATGTGGACGACCGTGCCGCCCGCGAAATCGAGCGCGCCGAGATCGCGAATCCAGCCGCCGAGGCCCCAGACCCAGTGGGCAACCGGCGCGTAGACCACCACGCCCCACAGAATGATGAACATCATGTAGGCGCGGAATTTCATCCGGCCGATGATTGCGCCGCAGATGAGCGCGGGCGTGATGACGGCGAACATGCACTGAAACACCGCGAAAGCGAGGTGCGGAATCGTCGCCGCGTAGTCCGTCTGCGGGTCCTGACCGACGCCGGTGAACCCGACCCACGTCAGCTTCCCGAGCCATTTCGTCCCCGGCGAAAAGGCCAGCGAATAGCCGATGCCCATCCACACGAGCGCGCTCGCCGCGAGCGCGATGACGACCATCATGAAGGTGTTCAGCGCGTTGCGCCGGTGCACCAGACCGCCATAGAAAAATGCCAGCCCCGGCGTCATCAGAAAGACGAGCGCCGTGCTGATCAGAACCCAGGCGGTATCCCCTGCCGAAATTGTTGAATTCATTGTGCCTTGCCCTCCCGTAGGCGTGCGTCGCGTTGCGCCCGTTGCTGCACTTCATCCGCCGAAACCGGGGTCAGAGCGTCGTTGTTCTCCTCCCCCGTGCGGATGCGAATGACCCTCTCCAAAGGCTGGACGAGGATTTTCCCATCGCCCACTTCGCCCGTACGCGCCGCGTCCAAGATCGCATTTATGGTTGGTTCGACAAATGGCTCGGAGACGGCCATCTGCACCTGTACTTTTTCGACGAATTCCATGATCACCTGACTGCCGCGAACGTGGCTGATGACCTCGCGTTCGCCGCCGTGCCCGTACACCCGACTGATGTACATGCCGGTGACCCCGACCCGGAACAGCGAGGCCTTGACCTCGGCCAATCGATCCGGGCGAATAATGGCGGTAATGAGTTTCATGCGATCCCTAAAAGCAGTGGTCAGTGGTCAGTTGCCGGTCGTCAGCCGTTTGAATAAGGAGTCGTACAGCTTTCGATGGAACCGCCGTGTTCAAACCCGTTCCCGATATGAAGAACTCCATCCTGCTGTCGATTCACTGACCACTGGCGGCTGGCCACTGGCCACTGAAAACAAAAATTCCCGACCGCCGAGGCTGGGCCTCGACGTCTGGGGGGGACGGACTGTGGTAACGGATTCGTTTATGATGGGAGGATGAAATAGCACGTCTCCGCTATAGCGGATAGTCCGTTGACGCACTGAGTCGAAAATTTATGAAAAGATAAGGAGAACTTGCATTAAATCCGGAAAAAGCGGCCGACAGGATGGAGAAAGCGATTGCGGCTTGGTGCGCCCCAACACGGTCAAACCGATTGACCTAGCAGATGATGCGCGCTACGAATCGCAAACGATTTCAGTTTTCAAGGAGTCAGCCCGATATGCCGACCCGCTTCTTCCTCCGCGCGGCGCTTCGCCGGATGCTTCCGTTGCTCGTCATTCTGTTGTTCGCGGGAGCGGCCAACGCGCAGTCGGCGCCGAGAACCGCCGATGATTTCTACAACCGCGGAAACGACGCCCTTTCCGCCGGAAACGTCGAGGGGGCCATCGCCGACTTCACGAAAGCGATCGAACTCGACCCGAAAATGGCCGACGCCTACTACAACCGGGGAAACGCCCTGCGCCAGAAAGGTGATTCCGACGGGGCCATCCGCGACTACACGCAGGCCATCGCCATTGAAAAGGACCGGACCGACGCCATCTACAACCGGGGAATGACCTACCTCGACAAAAACGATTTCGATCATGCGATGGTCGATTTCGAGGCGTTGCTGCGGTTGAACCCGAAGGATTCACAGGGGTACTACGGTCGGGGCCAGTGTCACGAAAGCAAGGGGAATCTCGATCAGGCCATCGCGGACTACACCCAGACCATCACGCTGTTCCCGGCCGGTCGCGCGGCCTATTTCAACCGGGGCTACGCCTACATCCGGAAAGGCGATCAGGACCGCGCCATCGCCGACTTCACGACCTACCTGAAAATCAGCCCGGATGATCAGGAAGCCCACTACAATCGCGGACTGGCCTACTACAACAAGGGCGACTTCACCGCCGCCGTGGCCGATTTCACCAAGGCAATCGAACTGAACCCGAAGGACGGCAAGTCGTACCAGAGCCGGGGCGCGGCCTACCAGAAACTCGGCAAGACGGATCTCGCCGAAGCCGACAAGCGCAAGGCGAAGGAAATTGGCGTTCAGTAATCAGAATGCGGAATGCAGAATGAAAATGCCTGAACCCGTGGGAAATGCTTGACATACAAAATAGCGGCCTACAATTCACCGCATTCCGCATTCCGCATTCCGCATTCCGCATTCCGCATTCCGCATTCCGCATTCCGCATGTCCGACTACCTGCGCCAGCGCACCCGCGAACGCCGCGAACAATTCGGCCAAACTGCTTCAACCGCCACGCCGCGCCCCGTGAAAAAGGCCGTTTCGCCGCTTTCCGTCACCGAAAGCCCGGAGCGGACCGTGTTTACGATTGCCCCTCGCTTCAGCGGCGGCTTTTTCGGCCTGTTCAAACGGACCATCGGTCCGGCGGAAACCGTGACCGTCACCCGGACGGCACTCACGCTCGTCGTCAACGGTGGAGCGCCCCGCGAATTTGCGTTCGGCCGCATTTACAACCCGCGCGTCCTCGTTACCGAGGGCGGCAACAGCAATCGCGCACCGGGAGAAATCCATTTTGAGTACGGTGCGGAAACCGTCTGTTTCGCGGTCGGCTTGGAAAAAGCCGATGCAAAGCGCATTCTCAACGTCCTGCGGGAACGGATGACGGCCTTTTTCGAGTAAAATTCCGCCGGACGGCGCGTTTTTTCGAACGATTCCGCCCGGCCCGGCGTGAGTGAACCGGGACGCTTGTGGCCCGTTACCGGCGTTCGTGAACGGGCGATGATCCCGACTCCCGAGACACCCCGGACTCCCAAGACTCCCGAGACTTTTCCGGAAAGGCCAGGTTTTTCGTTTGTTCAATCCGATTCGACTGTTTGCGGCGGGTGTCGTCGCGCTGATGTGGAGCGTCGCCGTCGCGGCGCAGGCCGTACCCGCCCCGGAGATCAAACCGGCGGAAACGGAGAAAACCGCCCCCCGAACCGCCTCACCCGCCGGTCAGGAGCCGATTCCGCGCCTGCTTGAAAAGGAGTCGGCGCGCTGGCATTACGAGCGTGCGCTCGTTCTCAACGCCCAGGAAAAACCGGCCAAGGCGCTCGCGGCGATTTATCGCGCGTTCGACCGCATCGAAGCCCGGCGCTTTGAACTCGAAACCGCCGCCAAATCGAAACTCAATCCGGCGGAACGGAAAACCCTCGACGCCGTCGAACGCGACGCAAAGGACCGGCGGCTGGAAGGCAAGCAGACGCAGTCGGAAGCGCGCGTTCTCTACCGCGATCAGATGGAAAAGCTGGTTCAGACGGCGCTTTCGACGGTTCAACTGGACGAATGGTTCTCCCTCAAGCGGGAACTGGCCGAATGTTCCTACCTGATGGCCGTGATTCAGGCCCGCAACGGACGCGTTTCCGACGCCATCACCGCCCTCAATGCCGTGGTGGATGCCGACCCGTCCCTGCCTGAACACGTTCCGGCGCGTTTGCTGCTGTTGCGTTCCTACCAGCAGTTAAAGGCTTGGCAGCGCGCCCTGCCGCACTTTCGTCAACTGATGAAAATTCTCGATGTTTCCGATCCGCGCGCCCAGAAGGCCGTTCTGGAACTGGCCCGTGCCACGGTCGGACAGCGCCGGGACGTCAATCCCGAAGCGGCGCTCCGGGACGGCATCGCCGCGATTGACGACACGTTGTACGCCGAGCCGAACAAATTCCGCGAAGTGACCCTCGGGCGCAAATTGCGCGATCCGCTTGTGTACGTTGAACTTGCCGGCATCTTTTCGGACGAGGAAGAGGCACGGGAAGTCGAAGGTACGCTTTCGGAGGCCATCCGGGTGCGCGGCGGTTTCTTCCCGGTGGCGTTTCTCGGCATCGCGGAACTTGAAGACGCGGCGGCGCAGGGTTTTGAAGCAGCCGGGAAGAAAAAGGAAGCGGTCGAGCAGTATGAAGCGGCCCTCAAGGACTACGACACGGCATACCAACAGATGAAAGAACTTGACTTCGCGGAGGGGAGCGACTTGGATGCGAGCCATCTCGAAAAGCTTCGCAAGAAAATCGCCGCGCTCCAGGGAACGGCCACGCGGTAAAACCGGCCCGCTTCATTTCGCCGTAACCTGCCGTGGAGGAACCATTTCAATGAACCACAACGCACTTTCCGATTCATTTGTCCGACGTGTCGGCGAGGTGATTCGCCCCCGGCGCGAATTTTTAAGGCTCGGCCTCGCCGCCGGAGCGACCGGAGCAATTTTGTTGGCACGGGCGACCGGACTGGCGCAGGAAGGGCCGGACGGCGAAATCGAACGCCCGGCCGTCACGCCGAGCCTCAAAAACGACCTTTCCATTCTGAACGTCGCGCTGGCGCTGGAATACGAAGCGGTCGCGGCCTACGGCGTGGGGGCAAAAAGCGGTCTGTTGAAGGGGCCGGTCCTTGATGTGGCGGTCGCGTTCCAGAAGGATCACGCGGCGCACCAGTCGGCGCTGATTTCGACGATTCAAAAACTGGGCGGGAAGCCCGTCCAGCCGCCGAAGGAATTTCATTTCGAGGAACAACTGGAAGGGGTGAAGGAACTGGCCGACGTGCTGGCATTCGCCCTGACCTACGAAGCGGCGGCGGCTTCGGCCTACCTCGGGGTGATTTCGCAGGTGTTCACCCCCGCGCTGCTGCCCGCCGTCGCGGGTATCGCCGCCAACGAAGCCCAGCACGCGGCGATTCTGCGCTACGCCCTGGGCAAGTCACCTTGTCCGGAGGCAGTTGTTCAGTAGTTAGTGGTCAGCAGTTAGCAGTTAGAAAGAAAAAGCAGGCCGGAGAATGTCTCCACCTGCTTTTTTCTTGCCTGCATCTGTTTTTTGCTGACTGCCCACTACTAACTGCTAACCACTAACTACTAACCGCTAACTGCTCCCCCGCGGCCCGCATCCGGACGCGCGAGACGCGGCGGCGTTCGACCTGTTCCACGGTAAAGACCCAGTCCTGATGGACGACCGTGTCGCCCGGCGTGAGCAGGCGGCCTGCCTGGGTCATCAAATACCCGGCGAGGGTGGCGTAATTGTCCGATTCGGGAAGTTGAACCTCGAATTTCCGGTTCACTTCCCGGATGGCGATGCTTCCGTCGAACAGCACCGAGCCGTCAGCGTCGGGCCAGATCATCGCTTCCTCGTCCGTCACGTCATGTTCGTCGCGGATTTCGCCGACGATCTGTTCGACGAGGTCTTCCAGCGTGACGATGCCTTCGACGTTGCCGTGTTCGTCCACCACAAAACCGAGCGGCGACTGGGCGGCGCGCAACTGCCGGAGGGCTTCCTCAAGGTGAGCCGTGTCGGGCAGAAAGACCGGTTTCCGCAGCAGCGCTTTGAGATTCGGCTTTTCCTTGCGGGCGAGGCGGGCGAGTACGTCCTTCGAATGGATGAAACCGACGACGTTGTCGGGCTGGCCGTCGTAGACCGGCAGCCGCGAATAGCCCGATTCGCAGAACAGCCGGACGATTTCATCGGCGTCCGCCGTGAGCGAGAGGCTCACCACCTCGGGACGCGGGACCATCACCTCGCGGACGACCGTTTCGGTGAAGTGAAAGACGTTGTGGATGAGTTCGCGTTCGTCGGCGTTGAGGTGACCGCTCTGGTGGCTCATCGAAACGAGCTGGCGGATTTCTTCTTCGGTGTAGGCCGTATGGTGGCCGCCTTCCGCCCCCTGAATGCCGAACAGGCCGACCGTCATCGACCCGGCCCGGTCGAGCAGCCAGATGAACGGCTTAAAGACCTTGCAGAAAATTTCGAGCGGCGCGGAAACGACCAGCGCGACCCGCTCGGCGCGGGCGAGCGCGATGGATTTCGGGGCGAGTTCCCCGAGAACGATGTGGAAAACCGTGATGAGGATGAACGAAATCGCGACGGCCACGCCGTGCGACGAGGCGGCAAGCGCCATTCCTTCGGGGATGACCGCCTTGAAAAGGTCCTCGAAAAGATGCGCCAGCGTGACTTCGCCGACCCAGCCGAGGGCGAGACTGGCGAGCGTGATGCCGAACTGGGTGGCGGAAATGGCTTCGTCGAGGTTGTCGAGCAGGCGGAGCGTCGTATTCGCGCCCCGGCGGCCTTCATCGGCCAGAACCTGAACCCGGGAGCGCCGGACGGCGACGAGCGCGAATTCCGCCGCAACGAAGAAGGCGTTGGCAGCCACCAGACCGCCAACGCTCAACAGTTTCAAACCGATAATTCCAGCGGAATCGCTCATAAGGGATGAAGGATAAAGGATGAAGGATGAATCGGGTTTTGGGTTCTGGGTTTTGGGTTTTCGGTTTCCGGCGTGAAGACCCAAAACCTAAAACCCCAAACCCAAAACTTCATCCCTCATCCTTCATCCTTCATCCTTTCAATCAGACGGCCGCGGTGACGGCCTGGGCGGCGGCGGCCTTCTCGTTCTTCTTCTCGAACTTGGCAAAGGCCTTCTTGAGCGCCATTTCGACGGCTTCCTCGATTTTGTCCTGCTGCTTGCTGGACGCCATCGAGAGTTCGCTGATGACGAGGTAGCGGGCGCGTTCGAGCATCCGCTTTTCACGGAAGGAAAGGGGTTTGAGCTGGCTCAGGTAGGTCAGATGCTTCAGGATTTCGGCGACGCTGAAGATGTCGCCCGTCCGCATTTTTTCGGAGAATTCCTTGAAGCGATCCTTCCAGTCGGACGGCGGCGCGACGAAATTGGCCGCCAACAGTTTGAGCAACTTTTCGCAGTCGAGGGTGCGGATCGGCGACCGAATGCCGATTTCGTCCACCTTGTTGAACGGTACGTTGACCACCGTGTTATTTTCTTGAAGGCGCAGTTGGTAGAATTCCATCTGCCTGCCGTCGAACACCATCTGCTTGACGGCCTCAACGATACCGATGCCGTGGTTCGGATAGATGACTTTGTCGCCGACTTTGAAGCCCACTTTTACCTCCTTGGGAGTGACCGCGCGGAAAGAGCATGCACGGATGAAGCTCAGGGTAGGATGCGAATTGAAGCGCACACCTGAAAAAAAGAAGAAAAATCACTTCGGATTCTACGCGCATCCGAAACATCGGTCAAACGGATTGGTTGTGTTGGCCGCACCCCGGTGTACGCCCGCGTACACCTCGACGCGCTGATGACGCATTCCCCCCTTCGCGTCATCCTGACCCGACTTTTGAGGAACACCTTTTGAATTCAGACGCCCGTACCCGTGCCTTTCAATATGACCTGAATGTGGCCCCGCTCTGGCGGGACTGCTTCGACCAACTGTTCACCGAAACCGTCGGATTGCCCGACCGCGGCCGTGTGCTGCTCGTCGAGTGCGGTACCGGCGGACTGGCCGTCGAGATCGCCGCGCGCCTGCGTGAAACCGGCAGCGTGACGGCGAGCGACGCCGATCCGGACCGCCTCGCGCTCGCAAGCGACAAGGCGAACATCGCCAATCTCGACAACATCCGCTTTCTGTCGCTCGGCAAACTGGCCGAGGAGCGATTGACCGATGCCTACGATCTGGTCATTGGCGACGCCTCGCTGCTGCCCGCCGGGGCGCTCGCGACAATTCTGAAAACGCTCCGCGCGGGCGTGACCTACGACGGGACCGCCGCCGCCTACGTCGTGTCGCGCGGGACGTTCGACGAGTTTTTCTCGATTTACTGGGAAGCGCTCTACAACTGTGAACTGGCGGAACAGCTCGGCCCGGCGCTCGAAACGCTGCTGCTGACGCACCCGACGAAGGCCGACATCGAGGAACAGGCGGCGGCGGCGGGCTGGCGCAACGTCGGGGTGACGATCATCCGGCACAACATCGGTTTCGAGTCGGGAACGAGCTTCATCGAGTCGCCGCTCATCGCCGAACACTGGCTCGACGGCTGGCTGAAAATCGTCCCGGCGGACCGCGTCGCCGACGTGAAGGCGGCCATCGTCGAGATCATCGAGCGCGAGCGCGAGGGCCTCACCTTCGAAATCGGCCTCAAGGCGGCGCTCGTCACCGGCAACCGCCGTGCCGAGGGAGTCCGTCCCGACGAGGACGACGAGGAAGCGGAGGACGAACTCGGCGATGACTTCGAAACGATGGAAGACGAGGGGTGAACGATGAAGAAAAAATCATCGTAACTCATTCTTTTCACTTGTAGTTATGGCGTTTTTCCGAACCTTTTGGTAGAATGTCGGCGCTCGCGAAGACGAGCTTCGAACAATGACGGAAACGGTTTCGAAACCGACGAAAGGAAAGGAAAAATTATGGAGCAATACCGGAATCTCGGCGGCAATTCGAGTGTCGCCGAATACGAACTGGCGGCGGACGCAATCACGGTCCGTTTTCTGGACGGCGCGGTCTACCAGTACACCGAGGCCAGCGTCGGACGCCGCAATCTCGAACTGATGAAAGGGCACGCCGCCGAGGGCGTGGGCCTGAACAGCTTCATCATGAACCACGTCCGCGCCGGTTACGCCGCGCGACTGCACTGAAACCCTCGGAAGCCATTCGGCCCCGAAACACGAAAAAGCCGCCCTAGCCGGGCGGCTTTTTTTACGGGTGGTGGGCCATGTAGGATTCGAACCTACAACCAATGGATTATGAGTCCACTGCTCTGACCGTTGAGCTAATGGCCCGCGCGAGCGGCGGCATCCTAACCATTCATCCCGCCGCTCGGCAAGCCGCAAAACGGACTACGACCGGGTGATAATCGCGAAGATGACCCCCACGGCCGTCCCGAGAAACCACCAGCCGGCGGGAATGATCACCGTCTGGGAAGTCCGTTTCTTATAGCAAATCGCCGCCAGTCCGATGGCGATGAGCACGACGAACCACAGCTTGAAGAAATCCAGGCTTCGGGCGATGACCAGAATCCATCCGGCGGTATCGGCCGGGAAAAATCCCGCCGGATTGCTCATGGCGAAACTGCCGCTGGCCCGAAGAATCGCATCCACGTCAGGTGGACGCAGGCTGATGATGATTCCGGTCAGGATGTACTGCACCAAATCCGTCGCGAAACTCGCGTAGGTCGTCACCGAAAAGATTTTTCCGAACGTTGTCTGTCCGCGAATCAGAAGCGTCCCGACAAAATAAATCACCGCGAGAAAGAGCAATCCGATCACGGTGAAAAGCGGGGCGACATAGGGCAGGAACTTCTGAAATTTGACGGAAAACTCGATACCTTTTTCTACCTGCTCGCGTTCCTGATCGCTCAGGTCGCGCATGCGTTTCCCCTGTTTTTCGAGCCGCTGCTCGGTCGCCCGCTGGGCGATTTCGCGCGGATCGACGTTCACCCGCCACTGGAAGAAAAAGGAAAAGACGACCGACAGCACGGCCATTACAAGAATCGGGGCGATGAAATCAGGCTTGCGGTTGATGTCGGCGAAAACCTCGCCGGGGGACATGAAAATCGCGCCCATGCGCTGAATCGGCGACAAACGTGGTTTTTCGTTTTCCTCGCTGGAGGATTCAGGCTGGGGCATGCCATAGGTAGGCAGGGCGTCTTTCTCGGTCATGGCGGAAGACTCTCCTTGAAAATGTATGGAAACCGACGCAGCCGGTCGTTCGATTCGGGCAAGAATCGGCCCCGTCCGAGCCTCCCCCTGCCGAACACTGGTTCATCTTCTTTGTTACGAATTCAGAACGAATGACCGACCGCATTATCCATTGGTTTCGGCGTGATTTGCGCCTCGATGACAATACGGCGTTGCTCGCCGCTTACGACGGAGCCGCCGAAGTCGTTCCGGTTTTTATTTTCGACCGGCAAATTCTTCAGCGTCCCGACACGGGCGGCGTCCGGGTGAAGTTCCTGCTCGACACGCTGGCCGCGCTCGACGCCGACCTCCGCGCGCGCGGTGGGCGGCTCATCCTCCGCGAGGGAGCGCCCGAGGAAGAACTCGCCCGCCTCGTCGCGGAAACCGGCGCGAAAGCCGTGTTTTACAACCGCGACGTCGAGCCGTTCGCCCGTGCGCGCGACGCGCGGGTCGCGGAACGCCTGCACGGGACCTGCGAGGTCCGGGGCTTCGACGATAGCGAACTTCATCCGCCGGACGCGATAAAGACAAAGGGCGGAACGGTTTACACGGTATTCACGCCGTACAAAAAGACCGCGCTGGCGATTCCGGTCCCGAAACCGCGTCCCGCGCCGGAGATTTTTCGCGTTCCGGAGGCTATCGCTTCAAACCCGTTGCCGACACTCGCCGAACTCGGCCACGCGACCGAGGTCGAAACCCCGTCTGGCGGCGAGGGACCGGCGCGCGACCGGCTGGAAGGGTTCGTCCGGCGGCATCTTCATGAATACGACCGGGAACGTGACGCCCCCGCCAAGCCCGGCACGTCGGGACTGTCCCCGTACCTGCGGTTCGGCTGCCTGTCGCCGCGCCGCGCCTTTCACGCCGCCGAGGACGCCGTCGCGGGACGCACCGACCGCGCCGGAGCCGAGGTCTGGGTTTCGGAACTGCTCTGGCGGGACTTCTACCGGCAGATTCTTTTTCACTTTCCGTACGTTGAAACCGGTTCATTCAAAAAGAGTTACGACGAACTCGCGTGGGAGCGCAACGACGAACTGTTCGAAGCCTGGAAGGCCGGGCGGACGGGATTCCCGATCGTGGACGCCGGAATGCGGCAGCTCAATCAAACCGGCTGGATGCACAACCGGGTGCGGATGATCGTGGCCTCGTTTCTGACGAAGGATCTGCTCATCGACTGGCGGCGCGGCGAACGGTACTTCATGGAAAAGCTGGTGGACGGCGACCTCGCGGCCAACAATGGCGGCTGGCAGTGGGCGGCCTCGACCGGGACGGACGCTCAGCCCTACTTCCGCATTTTCAACCCGGTGTCGCAGGGGCAGAAATTCGATCCGACCGGGGCGTACGTCAGAAAATATGTGCCGGAACTGGCGAGCGTGCCCGAAAAATGGATTCACGAACCGTGGAATCTGCCGCTGGAATACCGCAAGCCATTCCGCTGTCAGCTCGGGACGGACTACCCCTACCCGGTGGTTGACCACGCGAAGCAGCGGGACAAGGCGCTCGCCCTGTTCAAGAAGATCGGTTGAACCGGTGCGCTCACCGCTGACGCGGCTCGCTCACATCAGTCGAGGTGAACCACCGTCGTCCCGGTGAGTTTGTCGTGCCACGTCTGCTTTTTGGTGTCGAAAGTGCTCCAGAAAAAGCCGAAAAACAGCGGAAGGGCGGAAAGCAGGGCCGCCGCCGCCCGCAGCAGGATTGTCCCCGCGGCGACCGGGCGGCCGGTTTCGGCGTTGACCACCACAATCCGACGGCTCATCTGGCCGGGCGTCCCGGCGTACCCGATCTGCGCCCCGATTCCGACCGCCAGAACCGCGAGCGTCACCAGCCCAACCAACAACAGAACGAGGTACCCCTGCGCCAGCGGGGGCAATTTGTCCCGAATCAGTGTCAGAAACGTCAGGGCGATGAAAACCAGGGCCGTGCCGCCGAGAATCGCCCAGAGCAGGTCAATGATGGCGGCGACCAGTCGTGCCCAGAACCCGGCATAGGACAATTGGCGATTGTCCAGAATCAGCCCTTCGTCGGGGACCCGGACACACGCCGCCTGTACCATGAACAATCCGCTGATGACGATGGCGGCCAGACCCGGCCAGTACGTCTGATAGGAAACCGCACCGCTCAACGCGGAGGAACGGACACCCATAAAAAATGATCCTTGCGCTGTTCCCTCAAACAATGTGTACAACTGAATCAATCCCAGCCCGATCACCAAAGCGCCGAAACCGACCAGCAGGACTCTGAAGGGAGTGAAGCAGGTGAGGAGGCCCCCGAAAACGGCGAATATCAGTACTTTCCCGAAGAGAAAATCGAATGACCAGAGGGATTGCCCGTCGCCAAAACGGTCCATCAAACGAACCACCGGCATCAGCGCGGTGAGCATGACCAGAACCACCGCGATCAGCCCCATCATCAGTCCGACCGGCTGGGAGAAAGTGATCGGGTCGCGAAAATTCAGTCCTGCCGTGAGCGGGGGCGGAACGAAGGCCGGGGAAGGCGTCATCGCGACCGGTCGAGGCGTTGGTATGGCGGGTATGGGTGGCGCGGGCGTGGACGCGGGTGGCGCGACCCGGAACTGCGGGGCATCCGACAGGGGCATCCAGTCGCCGCTGCCGAATTTGACCGAATCGGTCGGCAGCACCCGACCTTCCTGAACCCACGCCCGAAGCGTCGGGGTGTCGGCTTCATACACGTTCCCGTCGATTCTGACCTGCCACATCGGCTGGGGCAGCTTCGGCAATGACATGACGGCTTCTCGCTGTAAAAAAGATGTCGGGAACTGTAGTCTCGTGAAAACCCCAAACGCAAATCCTTTTCCATCGTCCTTTGTGAAGCCATGAACCCACTTGAAGCCGAGATTTCCCGCATGGCGGCGGAAGCCGTCGAATTGACCCTCAATCGCAACGGGGCCGCGCTCGACTATTCCGAGGCGAGCCTGGAAATCGTCGAGGAAATGCTCGACGACGCCTCCGAATTTTTTCCCGATTTTTCCGAATCGCAGGCGCGGATTCTGGTTCAGCGGTTCGGATGCTACCTGCTGGAAGTCGGACGGCGGACGTTCGGCGGCGACTATTTCTGGGTTGACGACCACGAACAGCCTGTCCTCGTCGTCGGCGAACCCGACTTTCACGCGGCGATCATGACGTGGGACAAGGTTCGCGGACGCCTGAACGGCGATACCGGCGACAATATCCCGTTTTTTTTCGCGGGATTCGCCCATCACGTCCGAACCGCGACGCCGGGAAGTCACGTACTGTACGGGTAATCCGCCGAAAGGAATTTCGCCATGCGCCGACTTCGTTACAACGTCGCCGTCAGCCTCGACGGCTTTATCGCCGGTTTGGACGGCGACTACGACTGGATTCTGCCCGACCCGGACATCGACCGGGAGGTCATGCCCGCGCTGTTCGCCGAGTTCGACACCTTTGTGATGGGCCGGAAAACCTACGAAACCATCCGGGCGCAGGGCGACGCCAATCCGTTACTCGGTCAGTCGCTCGTGGTGGCGTCCACCACGCTGACGGAACCCGACCGCCCGAATATCCGCTTCGTCGCGGAAAATATCGTCGAGGCGGTCGCCGACCTTAAACGTCAGCCGGGAAAGGACATCTGGCTGTTCGGCGGCGGCCATTTCGCGCGGACGCTGTTCGACGCGAACCTGGTGGACACGGTCGAAGCCTCCGTCATGCCGATCCTGCTGACGGAAGGGCTGCCGCTTCTGCCGCCCGGCGCGCGCGTGAAACTGACGCTCGAATCGGTCCGTTCGTTCAAGAGCGGGATTCAGATGTTGAGCTACGCGGTGAGTCGTGACCGGTAGAAAAGGAAGGCTGCTGACGGCTTGGGGCCGGTTACCGGCGGCTGCCGAATGCGCGCTTTACCTATGGCTGGCGCCATAGGCTAGCGGTATGTCGTGCGCCTCCGCGCACTTTCCGGAAAAGAACAACTCGACTGACCGCTGACCACTGACCGCTGGCTACTGGCAACTGGCTGCTGACGGCTGACGGCTGACTACTGGCTGCTGATTTTCCGGTAGCACCCGCGCCCGCGCTGCTCCATAATGATTTTTCCTCGCAGCGTCCCGCGAATCTCCCCCTGAGCTGGTTTTGAAAGGGGAATTTGCACATGTCCGCGCAAGCTCAAGTTGAACTCGAACCCGCCGGTCCCGCGGTCGAAGTCGTCGAGACGTTCTGGAACTGGACGCATGGCCGTGTCCGCGTGTGGGAAACCGCACCGCACCGCGGTGGGAAGGCGATCATTCTCATCCACGGCTACGGAGCAATGATCGAGCAGTGGCGGTACAACATTCCCGCGCTCGCCGCGAATGCCACCGTCTATGCCCTCGACCTGCTCGGGTTCGGCGAAAGCGACATGCCGGACGTTCACTACTGCGCCCGGCTCTGGCGCGACCAGATTCTGGATTTCATGAACGCACGCGGCATCCAGCGCGCCACCATCGCCGGACATTCGATGGGCGGCCTCGTCGCGGCGCAGTTTGCCCACGATTTTCCTGACCGGACCGAATCGCTCATCCTCGTGGACCCGAGCGGCTACCCAAAACGCGTCCCGTCGGACCTGATCTTTCGCGTTTTACGGTTCGCCGCGAACAATCCGGCGCTGCGGGCCGTCTCGTTCTGGCTGTTCGCCACGCCCGACATGGCGCGCGGCGGCCTGAAATCAGCCTACTATGACGAATCCGCCGTCACCGACGAACTCGTCGAACTGTTCATGCGCCCGCTTCGCAACCCCGGCGCACCTTTTTCCTATCTCGCCGTCGCGCGCAATCCGGACGATTTCTACATCGAAGCGCCGAACGGCATCCCCTGCCCGACCCTGCTCGTCTGGGGCGGCCGCGACCGGCTGCTTCCGCCGACCCTCATCAAAAACTTTCGCGAACTGATTCCGCACGCGGAACCGGTCGTGATTCCCGACAGCGGACACTGTCCCCACGACGAATCGCCCGCCGCGTTCAACGCCGCCGCGATGAAATTCCTGGGATTTTCGATTGAAGATTGAAGATTTTCGATTGCGCCGGAACAATTCTCCGGCATCGCTTCTTCGACAATCAAAAATCTTCAATCGACAATCTTCAATCAAAAATTGAGGTTCCCATGACCGCCGCCGCCATGACCAAGCCCGTCGCCTACGATCCGAACCCGCAACGCATCGGCTACTCGAAATGGGTCGCCATCACGTCCGTCTGGGCGACTTTCTTTTTCCTGACGAGTCTCGGCGCGCTGACGCTCGCGGGACGCGCCCTTTCCAGTACATTCGCGCTCGACGGCGGCCGCACCGGCCTCGCCTTCGCGGGTTACGTCGGCATCGCCGTCGTTTTCGGCGTCGTCGTCGGGACGCTCAACCGCGTTCTCGACCCGGACGGGGCCAAGCGCGCCGCCCGCAACCGGGCCATTCAGGAAAAGTACGCCGGGAACATCCCGACCTTCGTCTCGCTGCCCGGCAGCTTCGGGTCGGCGGCGACGTTCTGCCTGCTGACCGCGCTGGCGCTCTCGCTCGCGGGGACGACCGTTCCGCCGACGGTCGCGCTGCTCGGCGCGGCGTTCAACCTGCCGACGGCCTTCGTCGGGGCGTTCATCACCGGACTGGTGCTGAAACGGATTCAGGCGAACCGGGGATAGCCTGGATTCGCGAGTCTGGAGTCGTGAGTCGTGAGTCTGGAGTCTGGAGGGTCTCGGGAGTCTCGGGAGTCGAAGGCGGGCTTCGGGCGGGTCGGACAGGACCACATGTAATAATAGGATCGCGCGCGTACGATGAATGAATCTTCAAAGTTCCGTGAATCGGGGCCATCCGGCGCGCGTCCGACTTGCCGATTCGGCGGGCATCGTTTATCCGGTCGGTGACGGAAAACGACGACCGACGATTCATTCATGGCCTTCAATCCCTATCTTCCGGCGGACCTCTCCGCCTATCCGACGCGCGAACGGCTGACGATTCGGCTGGCGGCGGCGCTGGCGTACCTCGTGTTGCGCCTGCTCGCGCTGACCCTCCGGCTCGACCGGGAAAACCTGCGCGACCTGGCCGACCCGCTTCACGGTCATTTTCCGACCGATACGCCCATCGTCTACGTCTTCTGGCACAACCGGATTCTGGCCGCGACCTCGTTCTTTCAACGACGCGGCATCGTGGTGATGACGTCCCAAAGCAAGGATGGCGACATCATCGCGCGGGTCATCCAGTTTTTCGGCTTCGGCGCGGCGCGCGGATCAGCCACGCGCGGGAGCATTCAGGCGCTCAAGGGCATGGCCCGCTGCCTGCGCGACGGCCACGACGCCGCGTTCACCATCGACGGCCCGAAAGGACCACGCTACGAAGCGAAACCCGGCGCGGTGATGCTCGCCCGCCTGAGTGGCGCGCCGCTTCAGCCCATCGACATCTGCGTTGCAAGTTACTGGACCATAAAGAGTTGGGACCGGTTCCGGATTCCGAAACCCTTTTCGCGGGGGAAAATCTTTTACGGGAAACCGATTCACGTCCCGCGCGATGCCGACGAGGCCGAACTCGCCACCCGCAACGCCGAACTTCAGGCGGAACTCGACCGCCTCCGCGCCGAAAGCAACGCGTGGACGGGAACGGGGGATGGGGAATGATTCAATCACCGTTGCCTATGGCTGGCGCCATAGGCTAACGGTATGTCGTCGCCTCCGGCGACTTTAACTGCTAACTGCTAACTGCTAGCCACTGGCGACTGGCCGCTGGCGGCTGACCACTGTGGTTGACACCGGCGAAACTGGACGACCATGATGGCCGTTCGGTCCAGTTCTTCCTTTTGGAGTTTTCGATTTGTCCGACGCCGTACAGGTCCGCAATCTCGGAAAAACCTTTAAACGCTTTCCGCCCCGCAAGTTCCGGACGCTCAAGGAAGCCGTTCTCAACGGCGAGCTGTTCCGGTCGTCGAGCGAGGCGAAGACGATTGAGGTGCTGAACGACGTGAGTTTTTCCGTTCCGACGGGAACGACCTACGGCATCGTCGGGCGCAACGGGGCCGGAAAAAGCACCCTGCTCAAGATTCTCGCGGGCATCCACAAACCGACGACCGGTTCGGTGGCCGTTGCCGGGAGCCTCGCGCTGCTGAGCCTCGGCCTCGGGTTTCACCACGAATTTTCAGGTCGGGAAAACATTTTCATCAACGGGATGGTCCTCGGGCTGACGCCGCGCGAACTCCGCGCCAAGTTCGACGACATCGTCGCCTACGCCGAGCTTGAGGAATTCATCGACGCGCCGGTGCGGACCTACTCGTCGGGCATGCAGATGCGGCTCGCCTTTTCGGTCGCCATCAACGTCGCGCCGGACATCCTGCTCGTGGATGAAGTGCTGGCCGTCGGCGATCAGGCGTTCGCCCGCAAGTGCATCGCCAGCCTCAACCAGTTCAAACGCAACGGGGGAACGATCATCGTCGTGACGCACGACCTGATGACGGTCCGCGCATGGTGCGACGAAGCGCTCTGGCTCGACCGCGGAACGGTCCGGGCCATCGGGAAACCGGCCGAGGTCCTCCGGCAGTACGACCAGGCGTTCGCCGCCGCGCCGCAAGTCGCAAGCCTGGAGTCGTAAGTCAAAAAACCGGACGAACCGGTCGGCCCGCGCGGACGGCGCCAGGGGATTTCCTGAGAGCAGTTTTCGGTTGCGTACAGCCATCCTGCCGGGAAGTAAATGTTGAACATATTGGGTATAGCCCACGTCCGGAGCGCTTTGGCGAGGACGTGGGGAAATGCGTGAAAACATTGATTTTATTGGGTTTTACGGCGAAACATGTTTCCCGTAGCCTCGCAAAAAACGCTGCGGCTACGGGCTATGCCCAATATTCCACCCACCCACGCGGTGGTGAATTGGTCGTCAGCAAACGAACACCGCTCTCGCCCACGTCCGGAGCGCCTGGGCGAAAACGCGGGGAAATGCTTTAACGCTGGACGTTCCCGTCTTTTGACTCACGACTCCAGACTCACGACTCCAGACTGATTCAAATGAAGTCTCTTTTCTGGTTTTACCTCCGAAATCCCGGACATCTGTGGGGCGCATCGCGCAAGGCGGTGGCGCTCTGGCGGAGCGGCGGCCTCGGGACGGTCCGGGCGACGCTCACGCGGCGGGCGGGGGAGGAAGCCGCCTACTCGCATTTTCTGAAAACCGGCGAACCGGTCACGCCGGAAAAGACCGGCCGCGAAGTCGCGCCGCTGGTCGGTTACTACGCCCGCTACCCGAACCGGCTGGTCCGCGCCGCCGGGACGGGCCTGAAATTGTGGCGCGACGGGGGAACGGATGCCGTCCGGGCGCACTTCAACCGGCGGCGGGACGAGGAGGCGACCGGCGAGGCGCGCAAAACGGCGTACGGGCAGTGGGTCACGCGGTTTGACACGCTGACCGCCGCTGACCGCGTCGCGATTCGGCGGCGAATCACCGAACTTCCCGCCCTGCCGCTGATTTCGGTGGTGATGCCGGTGTACAACGTGGACGAGCAATGGCTCGTCGAGGCCATCGAGTCGGTTCGCGGCCAGCTTTATAAAAACTGGGAACTCTGCATCGCCGACGACTGTTCATCGAAACGCCACATCCGGAAGATTTTAACCCGCTTCGCCAAGCTCGATTCGCGTATCAAGGTCGTCTTTCGCAAAACGAACGGCCACATCTCGGCGGCGTCGAATTCGGCGCTCGCGCTCGCGACCGGGGAATTCGTCGCCCTGCTCGATCACGACGACGTTCTGCCGGAACACGCGCTCTACTGCGTGGCCGAGGAACTGGCGGCCCATCCCGACGCCGATCTGATTTACAGCGACGAAGACAAAATCGACATCGAGGGCGTCCGGTCGGACCCGCATTTCAAGCCTGACTGGAGTCCGGAACTCTTTTATTCATATAACTTTGTCTCGCATCTCGGGGTGTATCGCCGGTCGGTTCTGACCGAGATCGGCGGTTTCCGGGAAGGCTTCGAGGGGAGTCAGGATTACGATCTGGCCCTGCGGGTCATCGAGCGCGTACCGGCGTCGCACATCCGGCACATTCCGCGTGTCCTGTATCACTGGCGGATCATTCCCGGCTCGGTCGCGCTGCACGGCGAGGAGAAAAACTACGCGCATCTGGCCGCGCGGCGGGCGCTCGCGGAGCATTTCGAGCGGCTGGGTGAAACGGTCGAGGTCACGAAATCGGTCGGCAGCTTTCATCGGGTCATCTTTCAGACACCCACGCCGCGTCCGCTGGTGAGCATCATCATCGGGACGCGCGATCAGGTGAAACTGCTCGCGCAGGCGGTTGACGGCATCCTGCGGGAAACCGATTACCGCAACGTCGAAATCCTGATCGTGAACAATCAGAGTCGTGAACCCGACACCTACGCCTATTTCGACCAGTTGAAAAAAGAGCCGAAAGTACGCGTGCTGGACTACGACGCACCGTTCAACTTCTCCGCCATCAACAACATGGCGGCGGAGGCGGCGCGGGGCGACGTGTTTCTGCTGCTCAACAACGACATCAAGATCATCCATCCCGAATGGCTCGGCGAGATGGTGAGCCACGCGATTCGGCCGGGCGTCGGCGCGGTCGGGGCCAAGTTGTACTACGCGAACGAGACGCTCCAGCACGCCGGGGTGGTGCTTGGCATCGGCGGGGTCGCCGGGCATGCCTTCCGGTTCTGGGATCGCCACCGCCTCGGATATTTCTCGCGGACGCATGTACTCCAGAATTTCGCCGCCGTGACCGGGGCCTGCCTCGCCGTCCGCCGGTCGGTGTTCGAGGAAGTCGGCGGCCTGAGCGCGCAGGAATTGCCCATCGCGTTCAACGACGTGGATTTCTGCCTGAAAATTCTGGAGCGCGGCTACCGGATGGTCTGGACGCCGTTTGCCGAGTTGTACCATCTGGAATCCGTCTCGCGCGGCTCGGACCAGACGCCGGAACGGTTGCCGGGATTCCAGCGTGAAATCGCGTACATGAAAACCCGCTGGGCGCACATTCTGGAGCAAGACCCCTACTACAACCTCAATTTTTCGCTCGTCACCGAGGATTTCGACCTCGCCACGCCCCCGCGCGTCCCGAAACCGTGGGAGAAGTCGTAGCCAGCAGTCAGCGGTTAGCGGTTAGCGGTTAGTAGTTAGCGGTTAGTAGTTAGCAGTCAGCAGTTAGCGGTTAGCAGTCAGCGGCCAGCAGCCAGTCGTCAGTCGTTTGTCGCTCATCATCCAAAGTCGCCGGAGGCGACGACATACCGTTAGCCTATGGCGCCAGCCATAGGCACGTTAAAAAATGATCCCCATCCACGCCGTCGTATTCGATTTCGGAAAAGTATTGTGCCGTCCGCAGTCGCCGGAAACGGTGGACGCGCTCGCGGCCCGGCTCGGTGCGCCGAGGGATGCGTTCACGGCGGCGTTCGGTGAATTCCGGCTGGAATTCGACCGGGGGGCGCTTGACGACGCGGCCTACTGGACGGCGGTCGCCGGACGGCTCGGCGCGACGATTTCGCCGGACACGGTGGCGGCGCTGTCCGACCTCGACGCGCGCGGCTGGTCGGTCGAAAACGAACCGGTGACGCGGTGGGCGCGGGAGGTCCGGGCGGCGGGGAAGAAAACGGCCATCCTCTCGAACATGCAGACCAGTTTTCGTCGTCGGCTGACGGAACTCTGTGATTGGCTGCCGACGTTTGACCACGCGACTTTTTCCAGCGATATTTCACTGGTCAAACCGGAGCCGGGAATTTACGAACACTGTCGGGCCGCGCTCGGCGTCGCGCCGGAACGTCTCCTGTTTATCGACGACGTGCCTGGCAACATCGCCGCCGCCCGCGCGCTCCGGTGGCAGGGAATCGTGTTCGACGGAAATCCGGCGGAACTGGCGCGGGCGGTCGCGGCGTACGATGTTCCGCCCCTCGTCCTTTAAGTTTTTCGTTTGAATGTTTTACGCAGACTTTCGCATGACCGACACCGTCACGCTCTATCGCCCGGTCGGGCAGGCCGAACTGAATCTGATCGCCGCAAGCGGCCACCGCGCCTTTCCGCCCCGGCTGCCGGACCAGCCGATTTTCTATCCGGTGTGCAATGAAGAATACGCCGCGCAGATTGCCCGCGACTGGAACGCGAAGTACAACCCGGACCACATCGGCTATGTGACCCGGTTTGCCGTCCGGAAGAATTTTCTCGACGGGTATGAGGTTCATGTCGTCGGCGGGCGCGAACATGAGGAATACTGGATTCCCGCCGGGGAACTGGCGGCATTCAACGAAAACATCGTCGGCCTGATCGAGGTCATCGCGGAATTTCGCGGCGCGGAGGAAAAATGATTTTTCGGTGGCGGTCATTTCTTGCCGGAAAAACCCGGACGCCGTGGCTGTTCGCGCTGACGGTCGCGGCGGTGACGTGGCTCTCGGTCGGAGTCAACGCCGACACTCCCCTCGCCGACTATCGCGCGCGGGTCGGGCAGGCCGTCAAAACGGTCGAAAAGGCCAATGACGAGATTCTTCCCTGCGGGAGCCTCAACAAATCCTGGACGCCGACGCTCCATCTGGGCGACGAAACGCGCAATTTCCTGAAATCCCAGTTTCCGGCGACGGAAACGGTGACGATTGACGCCGGACGGTCGGTACAGGTGGAAAACCGGGCGATACTCGCGCTGCTCAACGCGCAGGAGAACGCCGACGACTGCGCAACCTCGTTCGGCGCAATGCACCGTCTGGCCGACCTCCTCAAAAATCTTGATGAACAGCTTGCCAAGGGTGAACTTCCCGACCCGGCGAGCGCCGGAAAGCGGGCGAGCATCGCCGACATTCTCTCGCGGCCCGAATTCCAGACGACGAAGAAGGAAAAAACGCCGTTCGAGAAAATGAAGGAATGGCTCGCCGAGAAACTGGTCCAGTGGCTGTCGCGCGTCGCGCCCGGCGCGGACGTGAAAAGCGCGAAATACGCGGCGATTCTGCGGATCGTTCTTTATGTCGCGCTCGGCGTCGGCCTCGTGTGGCTCGGCTGGATTCTGTACCGCCGCTTCCTGAAACGCGAACCGGCGGCGGACACGGACAAGGGCCGTCGCGTCATTCTCGGCGAAGTTCTGGACGAAAAGACGACGGTCGAGGAGCTGATGGCCGAAGCCGCGAAGTACGCCCAGGCGGGCGACTACCGCCAGGCGATTCGCAAGGTGTACATCGCGCTGCTCTACGACATGGACAAGCGCGAGGTCATCCGCATCGAGCCGTCGCTGACCAATCGTGAATATCTGCGGGCGGTGCGCGCGCAGGTCAAACTCTATCCGCCGATGCGCGACATGACCGACCGTTTCGACCTCGTGTGGTACGGCCAGGGCACCGTCGGCGTCGGCGAATACGAAGAATTCGTGGCGCGCTACCGCGAGGCGACCGTGGCCTTGCCGACCGCTGCGTAGAAGGTGTCGGGTATCGGGTGTCGGGTTTCAGGTCAAACCTTCATTTTGAGCTTTTAATTTTGAATTTTGAGTTGGAAAGCCAGACCCCGTAATTTTGGGCGGAAACTGAAAATTCAAAATTTGTTTAAACCTGACACCCGACACCCGACACCCGACACCTTTTCCGAAAACCCGACACCTTTTCCCGATGAACCGCAAATCCTTCCTCAACATCTTCATCATCGCCGTGATCGTGGCCGGGCTGGTCGGGTTGAACCTGCTGTTTTACGTCAAGCCGGAGCCGCCGCAGGAAGACGAACTGACGGGCGACCGCTCGACGTACTGCGCGCGGGCCTACGGGACGCTCGGGTACTACACGCTGTTGGAGGAATCCGGCTATCCGGTCGGGCGCTGGCGGCGGCCCTACACCGAGCTGAAGGATTCGCCGGCGGTCCGGGCGCTGGTCATCGTGTCACCGCGCCAGCAGTCGAAACCGGGAAAAAAGGAATTCGAGGCGCTCAAGAAGTGGATTGCCGAAGGCGGCACGGTGGTGATTTTCGAGCGCGGGTTCACGCTCGATTTCGGCAAGCAGATGCTGGTCACCGGACGGCGTCTACCGCCGCTCAAGGATGATAAAAGTTCGGTTTTCGAAAAAAGCATCCTCCACGCGGCCGATCCGTGGCAGCCGCTGCCGATGTTCGGCGGCGTGAAGCGGCTGGCGCTGTCGGAGGAAGCGACGGAAGTGCGGCTGGTGGCCCGCGATACTTCGGCCCCGCCGCCATCCGGCCCGAAAACACCGAAAACGAAATCCGAGGATGGCGACGACGACACCGGATTCGGCGAACAGGAAGATGAGGACCTGCCGCTGTTCGGTCCGCCCGAGGAAAAGAAGGCCGCGCCGGAAGATCTGACCGAAATCGGATTTCTGCCGCTCGCGGGCGCGGACGGCGTCCCGTTTTTCGGCGAACTGCGCTACGGCAAGGGCCGCGTCCTGTGTCTGACCGACCCCTATGTCGTTGCCAACAACGGCATCAAGGAAGGCGACAACGCGACGTTTGCGCTCAACCTCGCCTCGGCGGCGCTCCGGGAGACGGGCCGCGACGACCGGATCGTGTTCGACGAGTACCACCACGGTTTTTCGGAATCGGGGCGGGGGATGTCCGGGATGTACGCCTATTTTCGCGGCACGCCCGTGCCGTGGATTGCGCTCCATCTGGCCGTTTGCAGTCTGCTGGTGGCTTTTACGGCCGGTCGCCGGTTTGCGCGTCCGCTGCCGATGCCGCGCCGGAATCGCGCGAGTACGCTGGAGTTCGTGGACGCAATGGCACAGATCCAGCAGACGGCGGAGAGCTACGATCTGGCGATTGAAAACCTCTACACCCGATTTCACCGCGCCATCTGTCGTTACGCGGGCGTCCCGACGACGGCTCCGCTCAAGCTGATTGCGGAAGCGACGGCGCGGCGGTCGGGCCGGGAGGCGTCGGAAATTCGGGCACTGCTTGAACGTTGCCAGGAAATCATCGCCGGAAAACAGACGACCGAGGCGGAAATGGTGAAACTCGCCCGGCGGATGCGCGAACTGGAAACCGACCTGTTTGCGCCGCACAAACCGGCGACCCGCTAAGGGACTTGGAAAAAAATAACGTCCCTTCTTAAAAATGCGGAATGCGGAATATCGAATGCGGAATGAACCCTTTTGTCCTGGTCTTCCGCATTCGATATTCGATATTCCGCATTCAAAAAGTGGGATTCCATTTCCTGCCGAGTTCCTAAAAACTTTATCCGGGGAAGAACCTTTTCAGGGGTGTGCGCGTCGAAGGAACAACGTCGGATACCGGAAGGGCATCGGACACCGACGGAACTTTCTGAAACCGACTGTGGTATGGTGCGTTGTACCCCTCAAATGGGGAAACCTCATACGCACATCGCCGTCATTGACGCCGCCGCGTGGAGCATCTGGATATGAATTTGAAAAAAGAGGATACACCGCTGTTTTCCGGCCTGAGCCAGCCGTCGCTGGTGAGCCGCCTGTTCGGAATCGTCGGGCATGCGTTCGGGGAATTTTCGAAAAACCCCGGCGGGTTCATTCGGGGGCTGCTTCCGGGCGCGCCCCCGCAAAGCGGAGCGGGCGACGGCATCGTCTTCACGCAGATTGAAAGCCAGCCGCTTCTCACTCGCGTCGGGCGCGAAGTCTCGGTCAATGTTCAGGCTTTTTCCGCCAGCCCGAGCGGCTACGTCAAGGATCTCGTCTATCTCAGCAAGAACGAACGCAAGCGCACCGAACTGCTCGTGTTGTGCTTCCTGTTCGGCTTTTTCGTCATGGGGTCGCTGTTCGGGATTCTGCTCATCAAACGCCTGCTCTATCCGCCGGTGGTGGTCGCTGAAACTCCCGAGAAGTATGAAATCATCTCGATGCTCGAACCGCTTCCGCCTCCTCCGCCGATGGACGACAAGGCGGCGGGCGGCGCGGGCTTCGGTTCGCCGAAACCCGGCGGCGGCGGCGGTGGCGGCGGCAAGAGCGACCCCGAACCGGCGTCGAAGGGCCGTCTTCCCGAAGCGACCCTCAAGCCCGAGGAAATGATCGTCGATCCCTCGACGAAGCAGAAAATCGAAGACCCGGCGCTGCCGGTTCAGCCGAAGATTCTGGCGAACCCGCAGCAGATGCCCAAGCCGGACATGTCGCAGCCCATCGGCGTGCCGAACAGCAGCAACACCTCCAAGCCATCCGACGGACAGGGCGCGGGCACCGGCATCGGCAACAGCAGCGGCCGGGGCGTCGGCGCGGGAACGGGTGACGGCGCGGGACGCGGCAACGGCGGCGGCTTCGGCGGCGGCAGCCCTGGCGGTCCCGGCGGTGATGGCGGCGGGACGGGCGCGCCGGATACCCGGCCCCGCGTTCTCTCGATGCCCAAGCCGAAATACACCGAGGAAGGCCGCGTGAACAAAATCACCGGCAAAGTGGTTCTGTCGGTTGAAGTCCGCGCCGACGGCTCGGTCGGCCGGGTTCAGGTGGTCCGTTCGCTCGGTTACGGACTGGACGAAAGCGCCATCGCAACCGTCCGCCAGGGACGCTTCTCGCCCGCCACCAAGGGCGGCTCGCCGGTTTCCTCGACCGCCCGCGTCGAGGTGAATTTCAATATCTACTGAAAAGGGAACAGGGATCAGGGAACGGGGATCAGGTGTCGGGCTTCAGAAAGAATTACCCCGGACAGGTCATGAAAATCAGGGAACGAAGGTCGGGGTTGCCGACTTCCGTTCCCTGATTTCTTTTACTCCGATCCTTTTTCCCTGATCCCTGATCCCTGATCCCTGTTCCCTTTCAGAATTCTTCGCCGAATCCCCTCCACCTCGGGCATCCGCTGGGCGAACGCCGACCCGAGGTACATAAAGCCGTAGGTTCCGAGAACGATCACCGCCGCCGGGAACGGGTAGCGCGGCCCAAGCGCGAGTTTCACCAGCCACGCGGTCAGCGCGGCGGCGAGGGCCATCATCCACAATTTGAAGGTCAGCGAGGCCGGAACGCCGACGTGGCCGATGCGTTCGGTCAGGGCGCGTTTCAAAAGGAAGTATTCGAGCCAGCCGCCAAGGCCGGACGCGGCGGCGAGGCCGACGACGCCCCACTGACGGTCGAGGCCAAGCAGGCCGGGGCCGTACAATGCGGCGAATGTTCCCAACAGCGCCGCGAACGTCACGCGCACGACCGCGAACCGGAGCGGCGTGCGCGTGTCCCGCAGGGCGTAAAACGTTGAAGAAAAAAGCCTTCCCTTCGTCGCCGCGAGCAGCCCGACGGTCGATCCGGCGAGCGTCGCCCAGACCGCCGCGGTCGCGCCCGCGCCGAATCGTCCGCCGCGATATAAAACATTGATGATCTGGTCGCCGAGCGCGAGAAACGCCACCGAGGACGGAATCACGAAAAACGACACCCGGCGGAGGGCGTTTTCAAGGCGCGTCCGAATCTGGGCCGCGATTTCGTCGTCCGTGCCGAGCGCGCTCGACAGCGCGGGCAGTTCCGAGGCGGAAATCGCGATGCCGAACAGGCTGACCGGCAACATGTACAAATCCTGCGCGAAGGCCAGCACCCCGACCGCGCGTTCGGAAATCAGGCTCGAAATCATCCCGTCGATGTAGCCGCTGATCTGCGCCACTCCCCGGCTGACGAACGCGGGCAGAAAATTCCGGATCACCTCGCGGGTTTCGGCAAATTCCGTACTCACCGAAAGTTTCAACCCTTTGACCAGCCGCAGCACCGCCGGAAGCTGCACGGCGAACACCAGCCCGCTGCCGACCGTCGCCGCCCAGGTAATCGTCACGACGAGCTGTTCCGACGACTGTTTTCCGAACACAATCAGCGCGACGATGACCGCGAGGTTCATCATCACCGGCGCGGCGTAGGGCAGCAGGAACTTCCGGTGGCTGTTGAGGATGCCGAGGCACCACGCCGAAAGCACCAGTACGCCGATGCCCGGAAAGAAAATCCGGACAAGCTGGACCGTCAGATCGTAGCTTTTTCCGGTAAAGCCGAGTGCGATGACCCGCGTCAGCACCGGCGCGGCCAGAATTCCGACAAGAACGAGAACCGACACCACCACGCCGAGCAGTCCGAAAATCGCTCCGGCGAGTTTTCCGGCCTCCTCGTCGCGCTTTTCGGCCAGCAGTCGCGAATAGGCCGGAATGAACGACGCCGACAGCGCGCCCTCGCCGAGCAGGTTTTGCAGAAAATTCGGAATCCGCTGCGCCGCGCGGAAAATCCCGGCGAATTCGGAATCCCCGAAGTAGTAGGCGAAAATCTTGTTGCGGACGAGTCCGGAAAGTCGGCTGGCGAGAATGCCGAGCGCGACAAGCAGCGAGGGAGGGAGTTTCGGGAGGGAAAACACGGGGTAGTGGTCAGTGGTCAGTGGTCAGCGGTCAGTGGCCGGTCGCCAGCCGTCGGTGGTCGGTAAACCGCCAAACGTCCGGGGGAACGGGGTTTGTGTCAAGCCTTTTTCTCCCGGTTGGCCCGTCCGTTCCTGTCTTTCCAGACTCAAGACTTCCGACTCCAGACTCCGGACCTTTCCCCGAAACCCGATACCCGACACCCGACACCTTTGCTATAGTCGCCCCTTTGGCCACTCCGCTCAAAACAACGGGTTTCATGGAATTCATCAAATCGCTCATCGACATCGTTCTGCACCTCGACCGGCACCTCAACGAATTCGCGGCGCAGTTCGGAAGCTGGCTCTACGTCATTCTGTTCGTCATCATTTTCGCGGAAACGGGGCTGGTCGTGACGCCGTTTCTGCCGGGCGATTCGCTGTTGTTCGCGGTCGGCGCGCTGGCGGCGAGTACGGGAAGCGTCCTCAACGTCCACCTGACGGTCGTCGTTTTGATCGTCGCGGCGATTCTCGGCGACACGGTGAACTACTGGGCGGGGAAAAAATTCGGTCCGGCGGTGTTCAAAAGCGAATCGTCGCGCTGGCTGAACAAAAAGCATCTCGAACGGACGCACCAGTTTTACGAACGCTACGGCGGGAAGACGGTGATTCTGGCGCGGTTCGTGCCGATTGTCCGCACCTTCGCGCCCTTCGTCGCGGGCATCGGCGCGATGAGTTACGCAAAATTCATCATTTACAACATCGTCGGCGCGATTCTCTGGGTCAGTTCAATGACCTACCTCGGGTATCTGTTCGGCAATATCCCCATTGTAAAGAAGAACTTCACGCTGGTCGCGCTCGGAATCGTCTTCGTCTCGATTCTTCCTGCCGTCTATGAATTCGCCCGCGAGTGGATGGCGAAGCGGAAGACCGGTTTAGAGTCTTGAGTCTGGAGTCGAGAGTCTGGAGTCAAGCAGCCGATGAAAAATAAGCCCGCGAAGGCGGGCGAAAGATCGTTAGAGCAATTTTCAGTTGAGTGCGATCACTAAATTCGTCTGGACGATGCTTCGACGGAATGTAGCCCACGTCCGGAGCGCTTTGGCGAGGACGTGGGAAATTGATTGGATTCAATGGTTTCCGCCGAACATGAAACCCACAGCCTCCCCTCGGTCCGGCTGTGGGCTACATTCTTCATTGGTCGCTCGCAATCGAAAGCTGCTCTAGCCTCGGATGGAGCGAGTCTTCGAGCGGGAATCCGGGGAATTGAAAAATTTGAAGTAACACGCTTCCTGTTTCCAATTTTGTCCCACAAAATCCGCCGGGGTTCCGAAATCCGGTTTTGACTCCAGACTCTCGACTCCAGACTCCAGACTCTCAAGACTTTTTTCACCCGTCTGTTTTCTCCGGTTCCGTCGCGCCGTCGAGCGAGATGGCGGGCATGCGCTGGGTCTGGAAGCGCATGGCGAGCGGATTGGTGTCCGGCGGTGAAATCGGACGATAGCGGACGTCGTCGAGATGTTCGCTTTGGTCGATGGCTGCGTTGAAGGCTTCGGCAAATTCGACCGCGTTTTGAAAGCGGTCCTCGGGATTCTTTTCGAGGGCTTTCAGGACGACCGCTTCAACGGCTTCGGGCAGTTGCGGACGCCGGATGCGCGGTGAGGGCGGGGTATCTCCAATATGCCTGGCCATGACCGCGTGGGACGGGCCATCGAAGGGGGTACAACCGGCCAGCATGCGGTACAACACGACGCCCAGGCTGTAGATGTCGCTCGCCGCCCCGCTTTCGCCTTCGCCGCACTGTTCGGGACTCATGTATTCGGGCGTTCCCACGGTCGTGCCCGAACCGGAAACCTCCACGTTGAACCACTTGAATCCGGGCGTCGGTTTGGCGATCCCGAAATCGAGAACCTTGACCGTCTCGCTTCCGTCCGGCTGGCGAATCAGGAAAATGTTTCCTGGCTTGAGGTCGCGGTGAATGATGCCCGCGGAATGGATCGCGCCGACCGCCGTGCAGACCGGTGTGAAGATTTCCCGGATTCGCTTGAGCGGAAGCTGGCCTTCACCGCGCAGATATTCCAGCAGGGTCATCCCGTCCAGCCATTCCATGACGAAGTAAAGAATGCCGTAAGGGGTTTCGCCGCTGTCGTAAATGTCGATGATGTTCGGATGCCGAACCGCCGAAAGCGCCTGAACCTCGCGGTGAAACCGGAGGACGCTGTCGTGATTGCGACCGTATTCGTGGACCGAAATCGCCTTGACCGCCACCGGCGCGCCATCGTCCAGCCGGATACCGCGATACACCGACGCGACACCGCCCGGATGAATGCAGGTCGTCAGTTCGTAGCGTCCGTCCAGACTGAAACCGGTCAGGCTGCCCGCGGAAATCATCAACGGCGATGCTCCCTGAAACTCAAAGGATAGGTCGGGGCGTGTTTATAGCACGCGGGGGGGAGTCTTGGGAGTCGGAGGATATGAAAAAGCCCGGCGGAATCAGCGGCCGGGCTTGTCCTTGGGTTTTGGTGGCGGAGGGGGCGGGTCTTTCTTGTCCTTCTTGTCGACGTAACGGGGTTCCTTCTTGTCGTCCTTCGGGGGCGGATTTCCGTTTTGCCCGGCGAAGGAGGCCACTGGAACGATCAAAAGACCGGCCACCAGCAAAAGGCTCGAAATCGCTTGTGTCAGTCGGAGTTTCATCGGGCGGTGTCCTCGCGTAGTGCATTCCCCGCGGCATCTATAAATGGTTTCTGCTGCTTTTCGTGCCGCTTCTAAAGGTCGTGATGCCGAATCGCCCGGAAAGGTTGCGAGACGATTTCGACTGAAGTTTCATGGCGAAACGCTGAAATCCGATGGCGCGGTTCCCTATTTGTACGCCTTGAAGGACGATTTGTGAATCCGAACATTAAAATTCTTTCGCGCGAGGCGCTCGTCGCCGAGATTACCCACCGTCGCGACGCCGGACACCGCATCGTTTTTGCGAACGGCTGCTTCGACCTGCTGCACGTCGGGCACGTCCGCTATCTGACCGCCGCCCGTGCGCTCGGCGATACGCTCGTGGTCGGAATCAACGCCGACGACGCGGTCCGACAACTGAAGGGGCCGTCCCGCCCGGTCATGCCCGACGCCGAGCGCGCCGAAATCATCGCCGCCCTCGCCTGCGTCGATTTCGTGACGATTTTTCCCGAACTGACCGTCGAAAACCTGCTTCGCGCGCTCCGGCCCGACATTCACGCGAAAGGCACCGACTACACCCCCGACAGCGTGCCGGAACGGGCGATTGTCCGAGAGTACGGCGGGGAAGTCGCCATCGTCGGCGATCCGAAGGACCATTCGACGACCGATCTGCTCAGGCAAGTTGCCAGTAGCAGTTAGTAGTTAGCAGTCAGCAGTTAGTAGTTAGTAAAAGAGCAGGCTGGAGAAAATCTTCCGCCTGCCCTTTTCTTGCTAACCGCTAACTACTAACTGCTGACCGCTAACTACTTCTTCATCATCCGCTCGATTTCCTCAGGCAGAAACGGGATGTTGCGCGAGAGTTTGACCAGTCCCTTTTCGGTCACGAGGTAGTCGTCCTCGATGCGGACGCCGATGTTTTCGTCCGGGATGTAGATTCCTGGCTCGATGGTGATGACGCTTCCGACCGGCAGTGGCGAGCCGTAATCGCCCACGTCATGGACGTTCAGCCCGATGAAGTGGCCGAGGCCGTGCAGAAAGTAGTTGTCGAGCGTCAGATTGTTCCCGGCGCGCAGCGGGCTGGCTTTCATGAAGTCGCGGGCCGCGAGATTGAGGTCGCTCATCCGGCTTTCGCCCGGCTTGAAACTTTTGGCGGCGGCTTCCTGCGCGGCCAGGACCAGATTGTAGATTTCGCGCTGGCGCGGCGTGAACTTGCCGTTGGCCGGGTAGGTGCGGGTGATGTCGGCGGTGTATCCGCTGTACTGCGCGCCGATGTCCACCACAACGAGATCGCCCGCCGCGATTTTCTTCCGGTTCTTGTTGTAATGCAGCGTCGTCGCGTTCAGTCCCGAGCCGACGATGCAGGGGAAACCGACTCGCTCCGCCCCGTTGCGGTAAAACGCCGCGAGAATCAGGGCTTCGAGTTCATATTCGAATTTACCCGGCGCAATCGTGCCGCGCGCGTCCCGCTGCGCCTCGCCGGTGATGTCGATGGCTTTTTGAAGCAGCGCGATTTCACCCTCGGTTTTTACCTTGCGAAGTTCGTGAACCGCGTTGCGTCCGTCGGCGAAGTTCGCCCCCGGCACGCGCTCGCGGATGGTCGCGACAAAATTCCGGTCGCGCAGGTCGGACGAATTTTCGCCCGGCTCGACGAGGTAGATTTTACGCCCCTGCTTCACCGCGTCGGGCGGGCAGAGTTCGGCCAGCGTCGACTGGAAATCGCTGGAAGGCAACACTTTATCCACGCCGAACAGTTTTACCGCCTCGTCGCCGGGACCGAGTTGCGGGCCGGTCCAGCGTTCCGTCATCGGATTGCGGCGCGGAATGAACAGCAGCGATTTTGAACCGGGCGCGCCGAACGGGTTCAAAATCAGGAACGAACCCGGAATTTCCACGCCGGTCAGATAGAAGAAGTTTTCCGACTGAAAAAACTTGTCGCTCACGCCGAGGCTTTCCTCGACGCCGCCCCGCGCGACCACGAGGCCGTCGGGCAGCGCGGCCATCAGCCGTTCGCGGCGAAGTTTGAAATCGGGCAGCGGCTGATTGGCGAGCATCGGCGGCGGCGCGGATGCTTTCGGCGTTTCGCGCGCGAAGGCGACCGGCAACGCGCCGACCGACAGGAAACAGAGCAGAAACAGGACGAACGGGCGTTTGAAGTTCATGGCCACGGATTCCACTGACAACAGGGATTTTCGGACGCCCGATTGTGCGTCCTCGCGTGCCCGTCGCGCAATCCGTCTCAATCAGGCCGAAGGTTGAAAATTTTTTCACCACGGAGGCGCAGAGAAGTCACAGAGGTTCACAGAGAAAGAAAAAGCTCTGTGGTCCTCTGTGTGAACTCCGTGCCTCTGTGGTGAAAAGCTCCGTGGTGAAAAATCCGGCGTCAGTTGCGGACGTGGACGCCGTTTTCCCGCAGATAGTCCTTCGTCTGGCCGATGGTGTATTCGCCGAAGTGGTAGATGGACGCCGCCAGCGCCGCGCTTGCCTTGCCGTCGGTCAGCCCCTGGCGGATGTGTTCGAGCGTGCCGACGCCGCCCGACGCGATGACCGGAATCGTCACCGCTTCGGCGATGCGCGCGGTGAGCGGAATGTCGTAGCCGTCTTTCGTCCCGTCGCGATCCATCGAGGTTAAAAGAATTTCGCCCGCGCCGAGTTCCTGCGCCTTCACCGCCCACTCGACGGCGTCGAGGCCGACGGGCGTGCGTCCGCCGTGCGTGAAAACTTCCCACCGGTCGGTCCCCGCCACGCGCCGCGCGTCGATGGCGACGACCACGCACTGACAGCCGAACTTGAGCGCGCCCTCGGTGATGAGGTTCGGATTCTGGATGGCCGAGGTGTTGATGGAAATCTTGTCCGCGCCGGAAAGCAGGATGTGGCGCATGTCGTCCACAGTCCGGATGCCGCCGCCGACGGTGAACGGGATGAACACTTCATCCGCAACGTCGCGGACCATCTTTGTCACGATCTCGCGCCGGTCGGACGACGCCGTGATGTCGAGAAAGACGAGTTCGTCGGCGCCCTCCGCGTCGTAACGGCGGGCCTGTTCGACCGGATCGCCCGCGTCCACGAGCGAGAGAAACTTGATGCCTTTGACGACGCGACCGTTATCCACGTCGAGACAGGGGATGAGGCGTTTGGCAAGCATGGAAGAAAAAGGTGTCGGGTTTCGGGTGTCGGGTTTCAGGTGAAAACCGGTTTTGAGTTTTGAGTTCTCGGTTTTGAGTTTTACGCCAGAGTCTAGCCTTTAACTCAAAATTCAAAACTCAAAATTCAAAATTGGTTCGGGACTGACACCCGACACCCGACACCCGACACCTTTTCAAGCTACGGTTCAATCAGCCCGAAATTACCGTCCTTGCGGCGGTACAGCACGCCGATGCGGTTGCTTTCGACGTTCTGGAAAACGATGAACTGTTCATCCGCGCCGAGACTCACCACGGCGTCGTCGGTCGTCATCGGTTTCACGGCGTAGCGGCGGGTGGGAATGACGCGCGGCTTGGCGGCTTCCTTGGCATCAGCCTTGTCGGCCTTGCCGTTGGCCGCTTTCGCCGCCTTGGCCTTTCCTTTCGCCGGGGCCGGTTCGGCTTCCGCCTGCGCGGCCACTTCCTTCACGCTGACGCGCTTCTTGTCTTCCTTCTTGTCCTTGCGCTTGGTGACCTGCCGGCCGACCTTGTCGAGCGCCTGAGTGATGGCGGTGTACATGTCGTCGGTCGTCGCCTGACTGGTGAGCGTCGTATCGCGCAGCGTCAGTTTGACTTCGGCGACGTGACGATACTTCTCGATGGCGAGAATGAAATGCGCGGAAGCGGGACCGCGGCCTTCGAGGATCTTTTCGATCTTCTGAATCTGTTCCTTGGCGAACTTCTTGATGGCCGGGGTGACGGTGAAGTGGCGTCCGGTAAAGTCGAGTTTCATATATTTTCTCCCTCGTTTTTCGATGTGAACCGCGTCGAACGAGGAACCGAAAACTGCGAGTTCCTGTCTCCAGTCTATATCGCCGGGAAGGGGCCGCCCGAAAGAAAAAACGGCGAAACCGTCACACAACGACGCGCCGCTCGCGCGATCCGGCGATGTTCATCTGGTCGCGGTATTTCGCGATCGTGCGTCGCGAAATCTTCATCCCTTCCTTGCCGAGCGTCTGGGCGATTTCGTCGTCCGTGAGCGGACTGCGCGGGTCCTCGCCCTCGATCATCTTCTTGATCTTGAGCTTGAGAATGCGCGTCGAGACTTCCTCGCCGTCGTCGTTGGTCATGCCCTCGGTAAAGAAGCGGCGCAGTTCGATGATGCCGAGCGGCGTGTGGGCGAATTTGCCGTTCACGACGCGGCTGACGGTCGAAAGGTGGATGCCGATCTGCTCGGCGATGTCCTTGAGCATCATCGGCTTGATGTATTCGACGCCGTGGTCGAGAAACGCCCGCTGCCGCTCCACGATGGCCTCGCAGATGCGGTAGATCGTGTGCTTGCGGTAGTCGATGTTCTTGACGAGATCGATGGCGGCGCGGAAACGCTCCCGCACATACTCGCGCTCCTCGCGCGACGAGCCGGGATTTTCGAGAATCCGCCGGTATTCCGGATTGATCCGCAGTTGCGGCAGGCCGTCGTCGTTGAAGCGGATGACGTATTCGTCGCCGACCTTCTCGATATAAACCTCCGGCTGAATCGGCTGCGCCTCGTTGCGCGCGAACTGCCGCCCCGGATAGGGATCGAGCTTGCGGATGATGTCCACTTCCTGCGCGATGGTTTCGATGGAAATGCCGATTTCACGGGCGAGGTCGGGCCAGCGGTACTGCTGCAACCGGTCGAAATGATCCGCGACGAGCTTCGCCGCGAGCCGCCGGTCGAGGCCGCGGGACTTGAGCTGCACCAGAAAACATTCGCGAATGTCGCGCGAGCCGCATCCCACCGGGTCGAGTACCTGCACGATCGCGCGCGCCGTCTCGACCGTCTCCACCGACCAGCCGCCGATGCCCGCGATTTCCTCCACCGGGTCGGCGAGGTAGCCGTTGTCGTCGAGGCTGTTGATGACCGCCTCGGCGGCGGCGCGGACATCCGGCGTCGCCCGAGTCAGATTGAGTTGCCAGAGCAGGTGTTCGGCGAGCGTCGGCCCCTTCGTGAGCAGGTTTTCGAAGGATGTTTCCTCGCGTTCCTCGTGTTCGTAGGTCTTGTAGCCGGGGTCGAGGTACTGCTCGAAGGCGCTGCCGAAGTCGATTTCCGAAAAGGGATCGTTTGAAACTTCGCCCGAAACCGGCTCTTCGTTGCCTTCGCCCGTCGGCGCGGTTTCTCCGCCTTCGCCGCCGGTGAATTCGTTCCCGGGCGCGTCGCCCGCCGGACGCTCCGGAAGGCCGTTGGCTTCGAAATTCTCGAAGACGGGCGTTTCACTCCCCGGCGCCGATCCGCCGCTGATGACGTCGCCGTAGGCCATCGCCTCATCCGTGACGGTCAGCCCCTCCGCCGGTTCGTGCGGCTCGGTTTCCTCCAGCACCGGGTTGGCCATCAGTTCCTGCGCCGTCAGTTCCGCCAGCTCCGTCAGATTCAGACTCAGCATCTCGATGCGCTGACGCATCTGGGGCGTCAGCACCATGCCGAGACGTTGTTCGGTTCTGGGAGACAGAAGCGGTTTGAGGTTCATCGTGGCGACAAACTGAATGCTGGAATTCACGGCGACGCCCCGGAACGGGCATTCGCGCTGATCACGGAGAAAGGAACGCCGTCGGACCGTGCAAATCCGGGGCTGCGACGGCCGGCGTTTTCCGGTTTACATTCGAAAGTTTTCGCCGAGATACACGCGCCGGACTTCCTCGTCCGACGTGAGACTCTCCGGCGTGCCCGACCGGAACAGCCGGCCTTCGCTGATGATGTAGGCCCGGTCGGTGATGGCGAGCGTTTCACGGACGCTATGGTCGGTAATCAAAACACCGATATTCTTCGCTTTCAAGCGTGAAATGATGCTCTGGATTTCGATAACGGCTTTCGGGTCGATGCCCGCGAACGGTTCGTCGAGCAGAATGAACTTCGGTTCAATGACGAGGCAGCGCGCAATCTCGGTGCGGCGGCGTTCGCCCCCCGACACGGCATAACCCATCGTCCGCCGGACGTGCCGGATGTCGAGTTCCTCAAGCAGGGCGTCGAGGCGGCGACGGCGCTCCGCCGACGACAGCCCGAGCGTTTCCAGGACCGCGAGAATGTTCTGCTCGATGGTGAGCTTGCGGAAAATCGAGGCTTCCTGCGGCAGATAGCTGATGCCGCGCCGCGCCCGCAGATACATCGGAAGCGTCGTGATGTCTTCCTTTTCGAGCCGGATCGTGCCCGCGTCCGGACGCTCCAGACCGACAATCATCGAAAACGTCGTCGTCTTCCCCGCGCCGTTCGGGCCGAGCAGCCCGACGACTTCTCCGCGCCGGATGTTGATGGACACGTCGGAGACGACTTCGCGTCCCCGGTAGGACTTCCGCAGCCGGTCCACCGAAAGGGTCTCGGCGGTCTCCGGAATCGGTGTCGGCTCGGACGAAACCACGCGCAGACGGGCGGCGTGGTCGCTGGGGCTGAACGCTTTCGACATGTCTCCGGAAACTGCCTTACTGCTGGACTTTATAGGTTGTTCGAACCCGTCGGGAACTCTTCTGATCTTCGGCGCGCACCGTATCATTCGACTTTGTGAAAATCAATTGCGGGCCGGTCGAGGTGCCTCGTTCGGCGTCCTCCACGCGGGCCATGTTTCCGGTTAAAACATAGCGTTCGTCCGCCGCCGTGTACTGCGCCGCGTCGCCCGTTCCGCGCCGGCCCGGCTGCATGATTTCAACCTTGCCGTCGGCGGTCATTTTCGTGACCCGGCTGTTTTCCTTCGCCAGAAAAATGTCGGTGTTCTCCGCCGTCAGCGTGTCGCCGCCCTGCACCAGTTTCACCCCGCCCGAATAGCGCGCCCGGCGGTCGGTGTCGGAATAGGCGAAATTGCGCGAGGTCCCGAAAATCGGCACGACTTCCTTGCGCTTCGCGGTGTTGGTCCGCTCGACCTGATAGAGCGCGGTCGAGACGTTGCCCGTCGCCGTCATCCGCTTTTCCTTCTGGAACATCTCGATCCGGTCGCCCCGGATGAAGTTGTCGTCCTGCCAGACGCGGGCATCGCCGGTGTAAACCGCGCGACCCGTTCCGTTGTTGGCCTGCGCCTCGCGCGCCGTCACGAAAACCGGCGATTTCGTTTTCGTGAACGTTCCGGTCGTGCCGGTGCTTTCACCGTTGTAGTAGGTCACCCGTACGTCGCCGCGCGCGAAGTGGTCGCCCGTGTTCGCCGTCGAAAGGTCGATTTCCTTCGCCTCGACGCGGGTTACGTCGTCCCACAGCGCGGGACGCTTCCCGCCGCGCAGTTGCACGAGTTCGCGCGGCTTCGAATAGACGCTGCGCTCCGCCGTACCGTGGCGCGGACCTTCTTCAAACGCGACGCCGCCTTCCTGCGTGACCTGATTCACGTCGCCCGTGCCCCGGTCGAACTCCGCCGTCGCGGTCGCGCTCGTCGTCTTGCGCGGCAGGCGCTTCGAGTTCGCTTCGACGGGCGTCGTTTCCATCACCGTCCCGCCGGTCGCGGTACAGGTCTTCATCCGGCTTTCGCCGTCGTAAAACGCGGCTTCCATCCTCGGCGCGCGGATCGTCTTTTTATCCGCTTTGGCCGTCGCCACCGTCGGCGTCATCACGAGCAGCGCGTTGCCGTCGGCGACCGCCGTTTTCGTGAACTTTCCGCCCGGCTGAAATTCGACCGTCAGCGTATCGGCGGTGAGGTCCTTGTCTTCCGGCTGCGGATTGCGCGGCCCCGGCGCGGCGGCCCGGACCTTGAACCGCGCGTTGCCGGTCACTTTCGCCGTCCGGATTTCGTTCGCCGTTCCAACCTTTTCAAAGGTGGTTTCGACCCGGTCGCCGGTTACGTCGCGGTTTTCCCCGGCGGTCGTGTCGTTTTGAAGTTCGACATTGCCCGTACCCGTAACCTGCTTCACGTCGCCCTGTCCGTCGAACTGAAAATCCATGTCGCGGGCGGTCATCCGGGCCTGCTTCTCGGTAGAGGAAAGCGCCGCGTTGCCGCGCGCTTCGAGGCGTTGAAGTTTGTTGTTTCCGTCGAGAAATCCGGTCATCCGGTCGGCGCGGTGTTCGTCGCCGCCCTTCTTCAAACGCGCTCCGCCGACGAGAATCACCCGCTGCTCGGTTTTAAGGTATTCCCCGTGCCCGCCCATGATCGTCCACGGTTGGCCGCCCTTTTCCGAGCCGACCGTGACGTTCACCGCGCGGTCCATGACGAGCTTGCCGGTTTTCGATTCGAGGCGCGCGCCTGTACAGGTCCCCGCCACCGTCTGCTTCGAAAACTCCACCGGCGCGTCGGTCGAGCCGACTTCCGCCGCCTGGTCGTAATCCATCTTGTCGGACTTGACTGTCAGCCCGTCGGTCGTCGTGATGACCACCGCGTTCTTGAAATTCGCCTTCTGCCCCTGCTGATCGTAATCGCACGCCCCGGCGGTCAACGTCGCGGACGGCTTGCCCGCCTCGTCGAAGGTTTCCAGCTTCACGCCTTCGAGCGCATGCCGCCCGTCGGTATAGGCCGTGTCCTTCTCGGCGGTCAGAATCATCCGGTTGACGCCTTTTTCGGTCTGCGCGTAGCGAAATTTGTTCTGGACGGCGTTGATGTCCACATTGAGCGAGGGCTTGTCCGTCTTCACCGGCAACTGCTTCGGCCGCCCGCGCGACACGAGGAACGAGACGAGGTAGACCGCTGAAAACAGAAAGACGCCGAGCGCGAGAAACTTGGCGATGGTGGGCAGATTGAACCGCATGCGGGAAATCCCCTTTCGGAATGCCCGCCATCATACATGGGAACGGAGGGAGGATGAAGTTGCCGGGGGAAGTCGCCAGCCGCCAGTGGCCAGCCGCCAGTGGTCAGTCGCCAGCCGCCAGCGGTTAGCGGTTAGTGGTTCGTGTTTGGCGGCGAGTAGTTGGCGACGGCTGGCGGGTTTGTTCGCCCACGAATGTGGGCGAGAGCGTAAAGCCCCGTCTGGAGCGCAGCGGAAGGCGGGGAATGGACGATGAAAATGATCCAAACCCGCGAAGCGGGTGACAGCCGCCGTCAATGAAGGGTTCACGCATCTTCGCTTTGGTGTTTTTGCAGGATTTCCCATTGCTCCTTGCGCTCCCGCAAGAAACCCCGCACGAACACGGCCTTTTCACGCAGATAATCATCCGAGCTTTTCTCCGCCAGTTCGATGAGATGGGCAGCTTCATTTTCCCAAACCAATTCCGACCATAAGAGTTGATCGACGATTCCAAAGCCCCAGGCTCGAATACTCTGGTCTTCGTCGTTCAGAAATTCTTCAATCCACGGCAGGACTCTACGGTCAGCGGCCACTCTCAGCAGTTCGACGGCCATTCTTCTATTTTCCAGGTCGGGGTCATGTTTATAGATCTCGTAACACCGCTCCATGGCGCTGAACGGATGAATGCGCCAAATCACGGACCGAATCAGTCCCGACCCGGGATCGCCTGCCACATAGTGATCGACGGCCTGTCGAATATTTTCGACGCCGATGATTCGTTCAATCGCCGCCTGCGCGTAATCTCTCGAACCGGATTCCTGTCCGTTTTTTCGCGAGCCGACATCTTCGGCAAGTTTTTCCCAATCAATCATCGGAAACTCCGCCTACTTCAATTCGATTGCGTCGTGGTGTTGAAAAAGTCGGCCAGCAGCGTTGTAAGGTCCGGCGCGGGACGACACCCGATGATCGTGCCCAGGTGCGTTTCTCCGGCAAACAGGACGAGGGCAGGAAGGTTCCTGACGCTCCATCGTCGAAGCGCCGGCCACGACGATTCCTCATCCGTGTCGAGCAGGACAACCTCGGCATCATGGACGCTCACCGGGATTTGGCTGAGTGCCGTCGAAATCTTTTTGTCGTAGTAGGAATTCCACGATGCCGCGCAGTGAATGATCAGGCGCTCACCCTTGGCGATCCGCCGTTCAATCAATTCAAAGCGCATGTATTCAACTTCTTCACCGTCTTTGTTTTTCACTCTTCCCACCGATCAACAAGCGGAGTTTCTTCCTGTTCAACGATCACTTCCCGGCATTTTACGCCCTGTCGGCGGGCAGCCTCCATAATTCCGGCGCATTGCCTTCTGCCAAATCCTCTGGTTTGCCAAAAGGTCGTCATTTTGAGTTGTGCAAATGTCTCGCCGGACGGCTGGTCTTGCAGGTCGGGGTCCAACTGTTTGACCACCAGAATTTCCCTGGTGCTCGGATATTGGCCCTCCCATTCAAACCGAACTCCAAAACAGGATTCTTCGATTTCCATCTGCCCTTTCTGCTTCAGGCCATGGAAAACAAATTCGCACTTGGGACAGAAGGCACTTTTTTGAATAACGCCGAGTTTTTTTTGAACAATTCCAAAGTGTAACTTGATCTCACAAATTGGGCATTTTGATGGAGGATTCATTTTTGCTCAAAAACCAAAGTTTATGTGCGAATCAATTCAACGTCACTTTGGAATAAGCTTTAATTCAGTACCACAACTTCTATGAATGTCACCTTCCCAGGAACCATTGGAGTACGTCGCGAAGTGGATTTGGCAGTACGGACATTGAACCCAGCCGTCCGGCCTCAGTTCCGCGTCCATTACGGGTCTATTTTTTAGTTCGTTCAGTTTCCCCTTGCCTTCATTCCAGTATTTTTGAACCTCCCGAATCAAATCCTCCATCAGTTTATCCATATCACCCATTTTAGATTCGTTGAACCAAAAATACGTCTTTGATACTAGCCTTATTCCATAACCGGGATCGACGAGGTCTGCCATCAAGTACAACACAATATCCCCCGTTTTAACTTCCCATTTGATGTACTTTAAGCCTCCGCTCATTTTTGTTGTCTCTGCATGAAAAATCTCTTCTGCGACCGTTAAGAAATCCTGGTATGCAGCTATACTTGTCTCCGTAGAGACTACCCTCTCTTTCCTTTTTCTGAGCTTCATTCTTTATTCACCAACTTCTTTCCAATTCAGCCTACGGGAGATTGGAACAGTCGCTTGAAGTTGTCGCATACAGGATGAAACCCATTGGCCACCCCAATAGAAGAGTTGGGTGTTCCGTTCACTTTGATACCCGCGGTTATCGAAGGGAATCCGACGAAATGCCGGGTTAGTCGGAGACTTTGAATTGGCGTTCATACGCGTCAACATGCTCAGGAAAAAGTATTTGGTAGTCAGGATAGGGCAAACCAAGGATGGATACTTCCAACCCCTCCGAACCAAGTTCGGGAGAGCCGTCCGCGATATGCACACCGGCGTTGACAGGGAGAACCGAACCGCCGGCTTCCCGAATGGAGAGTTGAAGATCGTCCGGGAGGGGGCCGCCCGATGCCGCCGCGACGACTGCCTGAATGGCCGCATAACCCGGCGCGGGCAGAAATCTTCCCAAAGCAACGCCCATGGGCGGATCCCCAAGTTCAAGCTCCGACCACCCGATGAGCGACAAACCGCTGTAAATCTCGAATCGTGACATGGTGGTCATGCCTTTATGAGTTCGCGTAATCGCTCAATTTCGGCGATTAACCTGGGTATGTCCTGCCTCGCATGCGCGATGAAGTCCTGGTCAGCGCGGAAGTGGCCGCCGCCGCCCGCATAGTCCTCCGCGTGGATGTAGATATCCTGTGTCCCGGTCTGGATGAAACTGGCGCCGCCCCAATGATCGCGGCCCTCGAAGAAGGAGGTCCATGGCCCCGGAGTGGTCGCTTCAACCCGGGCTTTCATCGCCGCGAGTTCTTCGGTTGAGATTTCATTCAATGGCGTCATCCTCGCTTTTCTTTTCAACGACCAGGCTCACCGGACCCGCGAAAGCCTGACCGAGAAAATGCATGTAACCCGTTGCACCGGCTTCTTCGCAACTGCTCGATTTTCCGTCAAGTTCCGGTGGTTTCGCTTCACTTCACCACCGGCTCGTTTCCCGGCACACCTTCGGCGTGCCGTCCTCAAGACACCTTTCTTTCGATTTTCCTCGCATACCTTGGGCGGGCCTTTCGAAAGACAGCTTCATTAAAAAAATCACGCAATGCCCTCACCGCTTCGGGTGCATTCCCGGATCTGACGCGGTTTTTCGCGCCCGCGCGCAACGTCCGGGGGGCTTCGGGCGACTCAGTTTCAATCGAGACCGACGCCCTCGCTTGAAATTCGCCCGCCGCCGCGTGAAGAATGCGGCGACCAATCACAATTCATTCGCACGCAAGGAGTTCAACACGGTGCAGAAATTCTCCCGTACGCTCGGGGCCGGCCTGCTCGCGGGCACGCTGCTCTTTTCTCCGTTCGCGGCGCGTCCGACGATGGGCGACGAGCCGTCCGACATTGATCGCGCCATGCAATCCATTCGTCCCGAAACCGTCGCCGCGCATCTGCGTTTTCTCGCCGACGACCTGCTTGAAGGTCGCGGCCCCGGCACGCGCGGCGCGGAACTCGCCGCCAAGTACATCGCGACGCAGTTCGAAGCCTACGGACTCGAACCCGCCGCGCCGAACTTTCTTCAAACCGTTCCGATCGTGAACATGAAGGCCGATCCCGCGACCTCGCTCAGCGTCACCGGACCGAACGGCGGGAAGGAAACCTTCAAGTACGGCGAGGAATTCACGGCCCAGAGCGGCGAAGGCGTCGCGCAGGTTGACCTGAAGGGCAACGACATCGTGTTCGTCGGCTACGGCATTTCCTCCCCCGAAAACAACTGGGACGATTACAAGGGCGTGGATTTGAAGGGGAAAATCGCGATGATGCTCGTCAACGAGCCGGGGCGCGACGATCCGAAGACCTTCGGCGGACCGGTGCTGACCTACTACGGCCGGTGGACCTACAAATATGAGGAAGCCGCGCGACATGGCGCGGCGGGCGTACTGCTTGTCCACACGACCGAGACGGCGACCTATCCGTGGCAGGTGGTGCAGAGTTCAAACACCGGCAACCGGTCGGAGCTGGTGCGCGACGCGAACTCGCCGCCGGTGGTGAAGCTGAAATCGTGGGTGACGTTTGACGCGGCGTTCCGCATCGCGAAGCTCGGCGGACACAACCTCGTCGAGATGGTGAAGCAGGCCGAGACGCGCAACTTCAAACCGGTGGCGCTCGGGACGCGGATCGACCTCAGCCTGAAAAGTACGATTTCGACGCTCAACTCGGCGAACGTCGCGGGCGTCGTGCGCGGGAGCGATCCCAAGCTGAAGGATGAATACATCGTGGTGTCGGCGCACTACGACCACCTCGGCGTCCGCGAGAAGAATCCCGGCGACAAGATTTACAACGGGGCGCACGACAACGCCTCGGGCGTGGCCTGCATTCTGGGAATGGCGGAAGCCGTGGCGCGCATGCCGAAGAAGCCGCGCCGCTCGATTCTGTTTCTGTCGGTGACGGCGGAGGAACAGGGCCTGCTCGGCGCGCAGTACTACGCGGAGCATCCGATCTACCCGCTCGCGAAGACCGCCGCCAACGTCAACGTCGATGAAGCCAACGTCTGGGGCCGGACGCGCGATTTCGTCCCGATGGGCGCGGAGCGTTCGTCGCTCGGGCCGATCATCGACAAGCTCGCCAAGTCGCAGGGACTGACGATGAAGCCCGACCAGTTTCCGGAAAAGGGATCGTTCTTCCGTTCGGACCACTTCTGCTTCGCGAAGGTCGGCATTCCGTGCATCACGCTCGGTCTCGGCGTCGATGTCGAAGGCAAGCCGAAGGACTGGGGCAAGGAAAAGTTCGAGGAATTCAACAAGACCGACTACCACCAGCCGTCGGACGAGATCAAACCCGACTGGGACTTCCGCGGTCTGCAACAGCATGCGCAGTTCGCGCTGCTCATCACGGCGACAATCGCGAACGAAGACCAGCTTCCGACGTGGAACCCCGGCGATCCCTTCAAGGCGGCGCGTGACAAAACGTTCGCCGTGAAGTAGGAAGGGCGAACACAGGTTTCACTTCTTGGGGTTTGGGGCTTGGGTTTTGGGTTTTGGGGAGTTCAACACCCCCGAAACCCAAACCACGCCCTCCGGCAATTCCGACCCCAACACCCAAAACCTCCACCCCAGAACCTATTTTGGAGATTCCCCCACATGGCGGCACGCATCGAAAAGGATTCGGTCGGCGAAAAGTTTCATTCGTTCGTTCCGAGCGACACCATCCTGCCGGAGTTCAGCGCGCGGAGCATCGTGCTCGGCGCGATTTTCGGCGTCATCTTCGGCGCTTCCTCGGTTTATCTGGCCTTGAAAGTCGGTCTGACGGTTTCGGCGTCGATTCCCATCGCGGTGCTTTCGATCACGGTCTTCCGCGCGCTGGGGCGGGCCTCCATTCTCGAAAACAACATGGTGCAGACGATCGGTTCGGCGGGCGAATCGGTCGCGGCGGGCGTGGTGTTCACGATTCCGGCCGTCCTCATCATGGGATATTCGCTCGAAATCTCGAAAACGGCGCTCATCGCGCTGACCGGCGGCTGGCTCGGCGTGCTTTTAATGATTCCGCTGCGGCGGGCGCTGATCGTGAAGGAACACGGCAAGCTGACCTATCCGGAGGGTACGGCCTGCGCGGAAGTGCTGATCGTCGGCGAGAAAGGCGGCAGTCAGGCGGCGATGGTGTTCGGCGGGTTCGGGCTGGCGCTGTTTTACAAGTTTCTGATGTCGGGGCTGCATTTGTGGAAGGAATATCCGGCGAAGGCCATCGGCAAGGTACTGCCGGGCGCGACGGTGAGCGTCGAGGTTTCGCCGGAACTGATGGGCGTCGGCTACATCATCGGGCCGCGCGTGGCGGGGGTGATGCTCGGGGGCGGCGCGCTGTCGTACCTCGTACTGATTCCGGCCATCAAGTTTTTCGGCAGCGCCCTGAGCGCGCCGCTCTACCCGGCGACGAAGCTCATTTCGCAGATGTCGCCGAATGAAGTTCGCAGCAATTTCGTCCTCTATATCGGGGCGGGCGCGGTGGCGGCGGGCGGCATCATCAGCCTCGCGCGGTCGCTGCCGGTGATTCTCTCGGCGTTCAAGTCGGGCGTGGCCGGGTTCACGGAAGCGGGCAAGGGAATGATTCAGGCGCGGACCGAAAACGATCTGCCGATGCCGATGGTGCTGGCGGGCGCGGGCGTACTGACGGTGGTGCTGACCGGCGTCCTCTACTGGATCGCCCCGCAGGTCGGATTCAACCTGATGTCGGCGATTCTCATTCTCGGCTTCGGGTTCTTCTTCGTGACGGTGTCGTCGCGCATCACGGGCGAAATCGGCTCGTCATCGAACCCGATTTCCGGGATGACGGTCGCGACCATCCTGCTCACCTCGCTGATTTTCCTCGCCATCGGAAAAGTCGGCCTCGAAGCCCGCGTCATCGCGCTGTCGGTCGGCGCGGTGGTCTGCATCGCGGCCTCCATCGGCGGCGCGACCTCGCAGGACCTCAAGACCGGTTTCCTCGTCGGCGCGACGCCCCGGTTGCAGCAGATGGGCCTGATGATCGGCGTCACGACGTCCGCCGTCGCGGTCGGCTGGGTGCTGTTTTTCCTGAATGATTCCAAGACCATCTACTTCCCGAAGGACACATCCGCCGCGGTCCAGACCGTACCGACCGGCCAGACCGTGACGCTCGAAGGCAAGAACTATCAGGTTCACAGCCTTCCGCAACCGGCGGGCGGACTGCTTTCCGGACGCTATCTGGTGAATGACGCGGGGCTGGTCCGTTTCGTCATCGACCCCGGTGTCGGCGGCAAGGAAACCAAGGTCATGGTGAAGGCCGACGGCGCGTCGATTAACGGCACGCCCATCGGCATGATGCGCGGTCTCGACGACGTTTCCTACCAGCTTGTCGCGGACGCTCGGACGACGCCCATTTCGGAATACCTCGTGGATTCCACCGGCAAGGCGAAATACCAGTTGAAGACGCGCGACGCGGTTTTTGACGCGCCGAAAGCCTCGCTGATGGCGCTCATTATCGACGGCATCCTTCAGCAGAAGCTGCCGTGGGGGCTGGTGCTGCTCGGCGTCTTCATCTCGATCACGATGGAACTGAGCGGCGTGTCGGCGCTGCCCTTCGCGGTCGGGTTGTACCTGCCGTTTTCGACTTCCGCCCCGATCTTCATCGGCGGCGCGATTCGCTGGATTGTGGACCGCGTGATGGCGAAGCAGGGCGCGGCGGCCCAGACGGAAGCCGAAGCCGAATCGGGCAACGGCGTGCTGTTCAGTTCCGGTCTCATCGCAGGCGGGGCCATCGGCGGACTTCTGCTGACGGCGCTCATCGCGGGCGCGGCTGTAAGTCCGAAGGGGGCCATCGACAAGTTCCTCACCGCCATCAACTTCGCCGAGCATGTCCCGGCGCTCGAAAACGCCTGGTGGTCGGATTACTGGGCGATGGCGGCGTTCCTCGCGATGGGCGTCGTCCTGTATTACTTCGGCAAGAAACCCGCGGAGAGCAAGGGCTGACCATGCGTGGAAATGTCCTGTTGCGATGCGTTCTCGGCGCGGCGCTGATCGGCTGTCTCGGGTCGATCTGGTCGCCGCGCCCCACGCGGGCGGCGACGGTGGTTACCTACAACGCCCAGCCGTACGATTTCGCCGAAGACCGCGTCCTCGTCTACTTCGACCCGGTCGGCAAGCGCGAGACGGTCATCTTCAATCCCACAATCCGCTACCGGGGCGACCGTTTTGCGTGGTTGCTGCCGTTCCCGGGGGAAATCAAACTTTCCCCCGCCTCGCCGCAGTTCTTCCAGCGACTGGACGACTATCTCACGCCAGTGCAGTTTCAGGAAAAGGTCAGACTGCACGTCGGTTCCGCGCTCTGGTCGTGGTTCGGACCGAAACCGGTCCTGCCGCCGGCTGACCCGCTGAAACCGAAACCGGGGCAGGTCGTCGTGGCCCGGCGGACCGCCATCGCGCGGGGAAACGTGTTGCCCAGCGCGACCGAGCCGGCACTTCAGGAAGCGTTGCAAGCCACTTTGGTCCTGCCGCCGCAGGAAAAGCCGTTCGACCCGAAAATGCGCGAACCGCTGGTCAAGGAAGTCGCGCCCCTTCCGAAGGAATTTCAGAACTGGGCCGCACCTTTTGTGAAACAGGGCGCTTCGTGGGTGATCGCTACTGCGCGGACCGACAGTCTCGACAACAACACGGGCTACGACGAGCAGGTCGCCATTCCACCCTTCGCCGTCACCTTTGCGACCGACACGCCGGTTCTTCCGCTCGTCGGTCCGCCGCCGCCCGTCATTCCCGATCAGGCGCCGAAACACCGGAACTTTCGGGTATACGTCGTGACCAACGAACGGACCGACATTCTCCGCGACGGCAAGCCGATGTTTCCGGCCACTGCCGTGACCTTTGCCGACCGGATTTCGCTTTCCGACTGGAAATTGAAAATCCTCGCGCCGACCAACCCGGAAATCACTGTCGCGGGCGACGCCTTCCTCACCGCGTTTTCCTTCACCGAACGCGATCAGACGATCCTGACCGCCAATCCGGTCATTCAGAAGGCCGCCGACCAGAAAAATTTCCGGCCGCCGGTCAAAATCGTCATTCAGGAAAAACCGGCGCTTATTCCGCTTGAAGCCCTGCTGTTCATCATCGGCGGGGTGGTGCTGTATTTTCGGCAGAAGAGAGCAGTTAGCAGCTAGTGGTTCGTAGTTAGTGGAAACAGAATTTACTAACTACTAACTACTAACTACTAACTGCTAACTGCTATCCACTAACTACTCTTCCGCCAGAAACTCCTCCAGCAGCAGCGCCGCGGCGACCTGATCGGTGAGTTCCTTCCATTTGCGGTGGGGGACGCCGTGTTCGCGCAGCCAGTCTTCGGCGGCGAAGGAGGTCAGCCGTTCGTCGCGGGTCAGGACCGGGCAGGAAACAGCTTTTCGAAGGCGTTCGACAAACTTCAAAATGTGATCGGTGGCATGATTGGACGACCCGTCGAGCCGCCGCGACAGTCCGACCACGACGCGGGTGACGTCTTCCTCGGCGACGATAGCGGCAATCCTCGCGACGAGCGCCTTTGAATTGAGGATGGTGAGCGTGGCAAAGGGCCGGACCGTCAGCCCGAGTTCATCGCAGATGGCGAGGCCGGTCCGCTTGCTGCCCCAGTCGATTGCGAGCGTGCGGCGCGACGGGGGATGTTCTGAAATGGGATCAATGACGATGGACACGACCGAACTCTACTATGAAAAACTCGCCGCCGCCTATGTACGCGGCAGACTCGCGTTGGATGAAACCGCAACTGACGAGCGTTTTACTCGTCCGCTGGATGAACTGACCGAAGCCGATTGCGCCGCGCTCATTGAACGTGGCCTCGCGGCGGGCCTGCGCCTGCACAAGTTCAAGCGGACAATGGGCCTCGACCGTGTCCGGCGTGTCATCGGCATGCTTTACGGACTGCAACCCGCCTCGCTGCTCGACATCGGCAGCGGACGCGGCGCGTTTCTCTGGACGCTCCTTGAAAGCTTCCCCGAACTTCCCGTCACCTGCATCGACCTGCTCGACCATCGCGTGGCCGACATCGAGGCGGTGCGCGCGGGCGGCGTCGCCAATCTGCGCGGCCTGCAAATGGACGCAACCGCGATGACGTTCGACGACAACGAATTCGACGTGGTGACGATGCTTGAAGTGCTGGAACACATTCCCGATTCGGCGAGCGTCGCGCGCGAGGTCGTCCGCGTCGCGGGCCGGTTCGCCGTCGTCTCGGTACCGTCGCACGAAGACGACAACCCGGAACACATTCATCTGTTCGACCGCGACCGGCTGACTGCGCTCTTTCTCGACGCGGGCGCGGCGCGGGTCAACTGCGAATATGTGTTGAACCACCTCGTCGCGGTTGTGCGCGTCGGGATATAGCCCATATCCGGAGCGCTTTGGCGAGGATATGGGGAATCACGTTTCGGACGAAAACCTACGCATTCCGTTTCCCACGTCCTCGCCAAAGCGCTCCGGACGTGGGCTACATTCCAGAATCGGACCGATGGAACACCTCTACAAATATCCGCGCACGCAGCACCTCGAAGGCTCGCGCTTGCAGCCGGGCGACGAGGACCTCTCCGACGTGCCGTTTTTCGACATCGCGGGCCGTCATCTCGTCATTGAAGAAAAGCTCGACGGCGCGAACGCGGGTATCAGCTTCGACGCCGACGGACGCCTCTTCCTCCAAAGTCGCGGCCACTTCCTTCTCGGCGGAAAACGCGAAATCCACTTCGATCTGTTCAAGCAGTGGGCCTCGACGCACGCCGCCGTGCTGCGCGACGTACTTGGCACGCGCTATGTTCTTTACGGCGAATGGCTTTACGCCAAGCACACGGTTTTCTACGACGCGCTGCCGCACTACTTCATGGAATTCGACATTCTTGACACCGAACGGATGGTCTTTCTCGACACGCCGACGCGCCACGCGATGCTCGCCGGGACGCCGGTCGTCTCCGTGCCGGTCGTCCATGCGGGGCCGCTCCGGACGCCGCGCGAACTGGCGAAACTGCTGACGACATCGCTCTACATCACGGAAAATCACCGCGACCGCCTGCGCGCCGAAGTCGCCGACCGAAACCTCAACGTCGAACGCGCCCTGCGCGAAACCGACCCGACGCGCGACGCCGAAGGGCTTTACGTCAAGCTGGAAGAAGACGGCGAAGTGAAGGGAAGGTACAAGTTCATCCGCGCAAGCTTTCTGCAATCCGTCGAAGCCGCCGAAGGCCACTGGCTCGACCGCCCGATCATTCCGAACGGCCTGCGGGATGAGACGGACATCTTTGGAAACGGGGAATAGAACCGTTTCCGATTTTGCGCGGTCGTATTGCATCCCGGAGGGATGCGGAGAAATTAGCCGGTGGTCAGGTAACGCCGAAGGCGTCTCCGCCACCACCGGGACCGAATTGAAAAAGGAAAACGCATCCCGGAGGGATGCGAAGAAACGCCTGATTCTGCACATCCCTCCGGGATGCGAACTGTTTCGGGACCGTCAACTGGTGGTGGCGGCAATGCCTATGGCATTTGCCTGACCACCGGCTAATTTCTGCACATCCCTCCGGGATGTGCGGCATGGCTTCACTCATTTGAAAGGAGCAATGAAAACTCCTCAGTCCGCGTTGATTGAAACATCCGATGCAACGCCGTAATTCCGCTGAGCGAGTTGAACGGCGGCCTGAACGGCGCTCACGAGGGTTTGGTGCGCTGACTGGTCGGTGAGCTTCCGGTAAAGCCAGTCAAGATAGCGATTGTGGGGACGACCTTCCGGGCGACCGTAAATCATTCGACCGGAGCCGACATACCGACCGAACTCAACGTTGGTGGTAAAGCCGGGCAAGTCATCGAGATCACGGGGCACCCAAAACAGCAGGGCATTCGCCTGCTCAAGTCCGGCAAATTCCCACTCCACCTGATCCAGATAATCAAAGCCAACGTTCCAGTCCTGACGCTCGGGGATCAACACCGTGCCCGAGAATTTCAAAGTATTCAGGATGTGAACCGCCTCCGGTCGCCACGACTTGACGCGATGACTCCGTGGCGTTGGTCCGGCCAGAAAGAGCGACGGACCTGAGACAGTCAGAGGTTGATCCGAGTGGATGATCTTCATGTGCGATTCACGCTTTCGGCGTCGCCCTCGGCAGGCCGTCAACGTAGCCGAACACTTCCTCATAATTGTGAATGCGGGGCGCGATGAGCCACGCGGATTCACCATCTGCAAAGACCAGTTCGGTACGCCAGACGTAGGTTTTTCCGAGGCGATTTCTTGCCATCAGGGTTATCGCGCCGCGGAATTCGGTCCACGCGAAATGGCGCCCGTCGCCGCGCGTGAACCCCGTGGCGTCGATGATTTTCAGGGCGTTGCGGCGGGCGCGAATTTGCAGAAAGGAAAAAATTGCGATGAACAGACCGGACGGCACGGCGAAGATCAGGCTTCGGATGACGGCGTTTTCGGTGTTCAGAAATGGATTGGTGAAGTTTTGATAAATGATAAACAGCACCGCCAGGCCGAAAAAGACGATGACGGCAACCGTCAGGGTACTGTGAAGTTTTCGGTAGCGAATCTCGATCGGGGCGCCCGGCGGCGAAATCGTTCGTGGATCAAGCGGCGCATAGATTGTCTTTCGACCGCGCATTGCCAGGAATTTCCTGAAAAAAAGCCCTGAAATCCCAAGTAAAACAAGGCCGGCCACACCGCTTCCGAACATTTCGAGGCGATAGCGGTTCGCGCTCGGTGCCAGATACCGAATCCGTTCGCTACTTTCCTGCCCGGCGTCGGGCGCGGCGCTTTTTTCGGCGTTTCGCCGTATGCCCTCGATCAGGTGGGTCGTTTGACGATATTCGCCGAAGTTGTAATAAGACCAGTAGAACGCCGGAAGGCTGAACAGAATGAAGAAAACACCCATCATCGCCATGAACAGCGAATTGTCGGGACGTTCGGGGGCGTTTGCCATAACTGTGTTCACATCCGTTCTTTTGCGCTGAAAATACATTGGCGGAACAATGCCGACAACGACGAACCTTTCATCATCCGTTTATAAATGAAGAAGAAGAACGATATGGATTTCGCTTCCCTCAACTGGACCTTCCCGCTCTGCCCGGTCGCGCCGGACTACCGCATCGACTGGCCCGCGCTCGAAGCGCGTTTCGCGTGGCTGCGGACAATGCGCGACTGCCCGCAGGACCCGATTCATCACGCCGAGGGCGACGTTCTCACGCACACGAAAATGGTTTGCGAAGCGCTCGTCGCGAATCCCGCGTGGCGCGCGCTGCCCGACCACGCGCGGTCGATTCTGTTCGTCGCGGCGCTGATGCACGACATTGCGAAGCCGGCCTGTACGAAAATCGAGGAAGACGGGCGGATCGTGTCGCCGAACCACAACCGGCGCGGGGCGTACGAAACGCGGATGCACCTCTGGACCGGCGATGATTTCGACGGGAAGCCCGTCCCGTTTTACGCGCGGGAAATGATTGTCGGACTGATTCGGCGGTCAAGCCTGCCCTACTTCGCGCTTGAAAACGCCGACGGGGCAAAGCGGATCATCCACGCGAGCATGGTCGTCCGGTGCGACTGGCTGGCGATTCTGGCCGAAGCCGACACGCGCGGACGCGAGTGCGCCGACCGGCAATCTTTACTTGATAAAATCGAACTGTTTCGCGAATTCTGCCTTGAACAACGGTGTTACGACGCGAAGCGCGCCTTCGCGAGCGACCACGCGCGGTTCGTCTATTTCAGGAAAGAAAACGGCGATCCGGATTACGCGGCGTTCGACGACACGCGCAACACGGTGACGCTGATGTGCGGCCTGCCCGGCGCGGGGAAGGACACCTGGATTGCCGCCAATCGTCCCGAACTGCCCGTCGTCTCGCTCGATGAACTTCGCCGCGAGATGAATGTTTCGCCCGAAGACAATCAGGGCCGGGTCATCGCGGCGTCGAAGGAACGCGCCCGGACCTTTTTACGCGCCGCCACGCCGTTCGTCTGGAACGCGACCAATACCTCGCGCCGCATCCGGGAAGGACTCATCGAGCTTTTCACGTCGTACGGCGCGCGGACCGAAATCGTCTATTGCGAAGCCCCGCTCGACGACATTTTCCGCCGCAACGCCAAACGCGAGGCGGTCGTCCCGGCGCGGGTCATCCGCCGTCTCGCGGAATCGCTCGATCTGCCCGACGCGAGCGAGGCGCACCGCGTCACCTATGCCTTAGGGCACGGGGAATAGGGCATGGGGCATGGTTTGGGGTGCGGGGTCTTGGGTTTTGGGGTGGGGGTCTCAGGTTTTAAGTCTTGGGTTTTCGGTTTTGGGAAGGGCGCGGAGCGTCCGAAAGATCGTTAGCCTATGGCGCGAGCCATAGGCAACAGGGTGAATCAATATCCGTCGAAGTATTCCTCGATTTCCTCGACCACGTCGGAGAGAAATTCGGCGTACCCCCAGCCGACCCGCCCGTCGGCGGCTTGGGCGAGCGTTTTCAGACGAGCCAGAACCGTTCCGGCCTGTTCCGCGCCTTCGGGCGTCCGGAGCATTTTTCCGATGTCCATCACGACTGATTCGAGACTTGAATAAAACCGCTCGTCGATGTCGCCGAATTCAAGGGTGAAGCGCGTGCCCGCCTCGACGTAGGAGAGGCACAGATCGAGCGTTCCGGCGGCATCGCCCGTGGCTTTCCGGTATTCGCGAATCGCTTTCCGCCCGTCGGCCAGATTCAGCTTCCCGAACCCGCGTTTCGGGAAAAACGGCTCGACGACCCGTTCGCGATATCGTTCGATGACGTCCAGATGACTTTCCTCCGATGGGGCGAACCGTGCCCCGAGGAACGCGCGGTTTTCCGACGACAGATCGTGCAGCGACTTGATGACAGCGACCAGTTCGCTTTTTTCCAGCGTCGTCAGTCGTTTCTTGAGCGTGGCCCAACCTGGCCCTTTTTCATCCGCCATTACACCGACTCCTTTTCGTTCTTGTTTTGCCGTCGGTCATACCCGAAATGGAATATCGCGGCAACCGGCGCGCACGATATGGGTACAGGATACCCGCGTTCGCGGCGCTTTTTTCCAGTCCCGGAATTTTTCTTCAAAACCGTAAATTTCCGAATCGTTGAAGCTATCGGATTTTTCTGGCTGGACTGCGTTTTGCGTGGCACGCCGATTGTCTCACGAAACGCAACGCTCAACGCTCGCCGTTCATTTTTTCGGCGACCCATATTCCGGGGGCATCTGAATTTTCACCTGATCCGAACGGAATCCCGAAAATTTCCCCCGAACTCTCAGGAGGCAAAACCCATGAGTTTGACCACTTACAAGAAACCAGGGGCCATCGTTGCAATGTTCGCCATCATGGCGGCGATGTTTGTGTTCACCGCCGACGCCAACGCGCAACAGCGGCGCAAACGTTCCGTCTGGCAACGCCACCGCACCCTCATCACCATCGGCGGCGGTACGCTCGCCGGAGCGGGTGTCGGCGGCCTGATCGGCGGCCGCAAGGGCGCGGTCATCGGCGCGGCTTCCGGTGCGGGCGCATCCTCGATTTTTGAAATCGTCCGCCACAAGCGAAACCGCAACAACTAAAAGAATGCGGAATGCGGCGAATTGTATGCCCTCGCCTGACCTGTCAAGCATTCTCTTGAAATTCAGGTTTTTTAATTCCGCATTCCGCATTTCCTTCCTTTTTCCCATGGTTTTCTTTTCCGTCAGGTTGGTGCATCATCGGCGACTACTTTGCAGCTTTACTCCGTTAGAACCAAGGTGCGCCAATGAAGGGTGTCATTCTCGCCGGAGGCTTGGGCAGCCGGTTGTTCCCGCTGACCAAAATCACCAACAAACATCTTTTGCCGATCTACGACCGGCCCATGATCTACTACCCGATTCAGACACTCGTCGAAGCGGGTATTGACGAAATTCTCATCGTGACCGGCGGCAACAAAGCCGGGGATTTCCTGCAACTGCTCGGCAACGGCAAGGAATTCGGCCTCAAGCACCTCAACTACACCTACCAGCAGGGCGAGGGCGGCATCGCGGAAGCGCTTTCGCTCGCGGAAGATTTCGCCGACGGCTCGCCCATCGTGGTCGTTCTCGGCGACAACATCATCGAGAAAAGTATCGCCTCGGCGGTCAAACGGTTCCGCCATCAGGGCGGCGGCGCGAAGATTCTTCTGAAGGAAGTCCACGACCCGCACCGCTTCGGCGTTCCGACGCTCGATGGCGAGCGGGTGGTCCGGATTGACGAAAAACCGAAAACCCCCGCGTCAAACTTCGCCGTGACCGGCCTCTATATGTACGACGCGACGGTGTTCGACCTCATCAAGCCGCTCAAGCCGAGTCAGCGCGGCGAACTCGAAATCACCGACGTCAACAACGCCTACATCGAGCGCGGGGAAATGACCTGGGAACTGCTCGACGGCTGGTGGACCGACGCCGGGACATTCGAAAGCCTTCATCTGGCCTCGAAGCTGGTCGCCGAAAAACGCGAACGCGAAAAGACGGCGGGCGACGAGTAGGAGGTCCGATGGAATTCATCTCAACCGACATTCCGGGCGTCGTTCTGGTCGAGCCGCGCGTTTTCCGCGACGAACGGGGCTTTTTCCTCGAAACCCACCACGCCGGAAAGTTTTCCGCCGGCGGCATTGATGTGGCGTTCGTGCAGGACAACCATTCAAAATCCGTCCGGGGGACGCTTCGCGGGCTGCACGGCCAGCGTCGCCGTCCCCAGGGGAAACTCGTCCGGGTCATCGCGGGGGAGATTTTCGACGTGGCTTTGGATATTCGCCCCGACTCGCCGACCTTCGGCAAGTGGTTCGGCGCGACGCTCTCGGCGGAAAACTTTCGCCAGATGTACGTTCCGCCGGGCCTCCTGCACGGCTTCTGCGTGACGAGCGACACGGCGGAAGTGCTCTACAAATGCACGGACCTCTACGATCCGACCGACGAAATCGGGGCCGCGTGGGACGACCCCGCCCTTGCCATCGCCTGGCCGGTCGCCGATCCGATTCTTTCCGAAAAGGACAAACGGCTGCCGAGTCTCGCGGAACTCATTGAAAGGATGAAGGCTGAGGGATGAAGGATGAACGGAACTCCGCCGCCACCGGTATGGAATCCCGAGCGTCAGCGAGGGACGGCGGAAATGAAGAATGAATCACGGCCGGCGGCGGTTCTTGCCGATATCCGGATCGCGAATCTGACCCTCGCCGAAACCCTCGAACGTATCGAAGGCCGCGTCCGGACGGGCGGATTCACCCGCCTTGCCGGAGTCAACGCGGCCATTCTCGTCGAAGCCGAACACCATCCCGACTTTCATCGCGCCATCACCACGGCGGAATTCGTGACCGCCGACGGCATGTCGGTCGTGTGGGCGTCAACACTGCTGCCCACCGGACGCCTCGTCGAGCGTGTCGCCACGCCCGACATCGTGGATGAACTTCTTCCCCGCGCCGTCCGCCACGGTTGGCGCGTCTTTCTGCTTGGCGCCGGCCCTGGCGTGGCCGCCGCCGCCGCCGCGCGCCTGCGGGAACGCGTCCCGGGCCTCGCGCTGGCGGGCGTTCACGACGGTTATTTCGAATGGAATCAATCGGTTGAAGTCGCGGAAGCCGTCCGTGCGGCGAATGCCGATCTTTTACTCGTCGGAATGGGATCGCCCCGGCAGGAACTCTGGCTGGCCGAATTCGGCCACCTCACCGGAGCGAAATTCGCGCTCGGCGTCGGGGGGGTTCTCGACATCCTCGCCGGACGCGCCCGCCGCGCGCCCCGCTGGATGCAGAAATGCGGACTGGAATGGTTTTACCGTTTCATCCGCGAACCCCGCCGCCTCTGGCGACGCTATCTGATTGGAAATGCGAAGTTTATGTGGCTTGTGGCAAGGCAAGCGGTTAGTAGTTAGTGGTTAGCAGTTAGTGATTAGTCGTCGGTTTTTCATTTCCCGGATTCAGACGACCAACCACTAACCGCTAACTACTAACCGCTAACTGCTATTGAACCGCTCGTAGCGCCGCCGCCATTTCATCGGCGTGCGGGAAGCGGTCGTCGGGACTTTTCGCGAGGGCGCGCGCGATGATCGTCACCAATTCCGGCGGAGCGTCCGGGCGCAGGTCGCGCACCGGCGTCGGCGTCGCGTGCAGAATCGCGTCGATCACCTGATAGTAGGATTTCCCGTCGAACGGCAGCCGTCCGGTCGTCATTTCATAAAGGACAACCCCGAGCGAGAAAATGTCGCTCGCGGGCGAGGCCGCCGAGTCGTTGGCCGCCTGCTCGGGCGACATGTAGGTGACGGTCCCGACCAGAATCCCCGGTTCGGTGATGTCGGTGTAGGGCGGCAGGCTCTCGTCCGATTCACCGTTGCCGCGCCGGGCGAACCGGTCGAATTTCGCCAGTCCGAAATCGAGCATCTTGATGTTTCCGTGCTTGTCGAACATCAGATTCGACGATTTCACGTCGCGGTGGACGACCCCGTTCGCATGCGCTTCCGCGAGCGCCTGCGCCGCCTGCGCGCCGAGCCGCGCGACCTCGGAAATCGGGAACCGGCCTTCCTCGCGCAGCTTCTGGCTGATGGTCTTGCCCTTGAGATATTCCATCACGAGGTACGGCACGTCGCCGATTTCCCCGATTTCATAGACCGTGGCAATGTTCGGATGGTTCAGGCTCGATGCCGTACGCGCCTCGCGCAGAAACCGTTTCCGGGTTTCGGCGTCGCCCGCATGTCTTGATTTCAAAAGCTTTATTGCCACCTTGCGGCCAAGCTCGGTGTCTTTGGCGAGAAAAACATCGCCCATTCCGCCGCCGCCGATGCGTTCCTGAAGTTCGAAATGGTCAATCCGCTTCGGCACCTTCCGCATGCTTTCGGACGCCGACATCGGCCGCGTGATGTCGCCCGACAACCGCGACGGATCGAGCGCCGGATCGGTTGCCGGGATTTCGATTTCCTCGATCGGGACTTCGTTGACGAGATATTCGTCGGTCGGTGTCGCGCCCCCGCGACCGGGCCGGGTCGCGACCGGCAGAAACCGGTGTGAAAAGAGCCGGACCGCCCCGCCCGGTTCCTCGATGACGTACCCCGCGCGCTTCAAGTCCTCCAGAACGTGCGTCTGCTCCTTCGCGGGCGACCGCCCTTCGGCCACCGCGCGGCAGACGTCATGCTCGACTTCCGAAAAATGTTCCCAGAGGTAGCGGAAATGCCCCCGCACTTCGTCGTCGAACAGCGCCTCGATGGCCTGGCGGTCGAGCGCGCCGTCCTGCAACTGCTCGAAGTAATTTGAGCAGGCGATCTGAATGTAAAAGGGGAAATTGCCGCCGAGCCGCCGGATTTCGTCGGCGTAACTTTCGAGCGGAATCCCGGCCAGCGCCGATGGACGCTCGATGAGTTCGCGCGTTTCCTCCGCATTGAACTGCCGCAGATAGACGTTGGTGAAAATGTTGAAGAACGGCGAATCGGCGATCTGGTCGGTGTGGCAGAGTTCCTGAAGGTCGCGCCCCGACGACGTGATGTAGGCCACTTCGTAGTTGTTCGCGAGCGACCGCAGGAAGGCGAAGAAGTCCGCCGAGAAGGCCCGGTTCGAGGTGATGATGTCGAACTCGTCAAACACCGCGATCAGTTTCCGGTGGGCCGTCCGAAGATGTTCCAGCACCGCCCGCACGCCGTCGAAACTGCCCTGCGCGGCGGGCGCGCCTTCGCCCAGCACACGCCGGATTTCCGTCAGCCATTCCTCCAGAAACCCGTTCAGCGACAGATTTCGCCGTTGCTGCAAATCGAAGAAAACAAAGACGTATTCGTCCGGCCGCGCGAGATGCTGACGCTGGATTTCGGGCGTTAAAAGATATTGCAGCAGCGACGATTTGCCGATGCGCCGGTCGCCGACCACCGAAATGGACTGCGGGCGCGACGCCCCGATGCGGGAGAAAATGCGCGATACCTCTTTCCGGCGACCGAAAAACTGGCTGTGGTCGCGGATGGCGACGCGGTTCAGATACGGATTGACGATGGGCATGACGGAGAAAATTGAGAATCGAGAATTGAGAATTGAGAAATTTCGGAAATCCCAAAATCTCCAGACGGCGTCCGGAATTCCGGATACGCGATAAACCGAATGAATGGAATGAATTGTCAACCGTTCCGGACTTCTTGTCCACCGCCAGTTTCGGATTGGGTTGGTCGCCACGTCCGAGGGAATTACTTCAGATTCAGAAATTTCCCGGAGGTCATTTTGGACTCCGTGGGCGTCTCGCCGTTCCGCGACGGCCATTTCAAGAGGTTGTATCCCCGAACACGAAAGAAAAAGAACAGCCAGCCAAGAAGGATCGCTCCGAGAACGAAAACAAACAGGCTCATCGAGCCGATGACGAGAATGAATCCAACGATGAACAGAAGCCGGACGCCGAGCTGGGTTTCGAAATCCAGGCCGGCGCTCGATTCGTATGTTGTGGTCCGCGCGAAAGGATCGTTTTGCGTCAGCGTTTTTTGACTGTCGCGCAAGCTTTGCTGAACTTGCCGATTGGTCGGGTCAAGCCGAAGGGATGATTCGAAAAATTGGGTCCCTTCATGAACGCGCCCTGATTCCCGGCAGAGTTCGCCGATGATGTTTTGAAGTTCGGCGGATTCCGGATTCCGCGCCAGCGCCTCCCGGAAGGCCCGTTCAGCTTCCCTGGGCCGTTTCCAGCGGAAATTGGCCCAGCCGAGCAGTTCATGCGTGGAGTACCAGTCCGGGGCCAGGAGGAACAGGCGTTCAATGGCCGACTGCGTCTCGGCGTTCCGCTCCGCGTGCAGCGCGGTCAGTCCGTAGACGTAAATGGACTGGACATCGTCAATGTCGAGATTGAGAGCCTGGGCGGCGGCCTCGAAGGCGGCGACCGGTTTGTCGAGCCAGAACAGAATGAGGCTGCGAACCCGGTGCGCCCAGGCGCTTTCCGGCTCCGCCTCGACCGCGCGATTGACGCACTTGAGCGAATCGGACGGATTTTTCAGAATTCGGTGACACCAGGCCAGATGAATGTATGCCCGCGCCGCGTCGGGCGCGACTCGGACGGCGTCCGTGAGCAGTCGAACCGCCTCGGCATGGCGGTTCACATCCATCAGATATTCCGCCTTGTCGCACAGTTCAGTGTAGGTCCGGGAATCAGGATTGGCATCAACCATGCGTGTTACCGAAAATTGAATGTTGAAATTTGTCGGGCTTCGACGGGCCGGGCGAAATATCCGGATACCTGATAAACCGAATGAATGGAACGGATTGTCGGCGGTCCAAATTCAATTGTCCACGTTCTTCTTCGCGGCATTGGAATCGGGAATCCGCGTCCAGAGCCAGATGGCCGCGCCGACGATGGCGAGGATACCGATGAGCGCCCACCCGCCGAGCGCTTTTCCGGCCAGTCCGATCCATAAAACGATGGCCACCACGGTTGCCAGTACCAGCCCCAGCCGAATCCCCGAGTCGGCGAGCTGCACCCGCGCCCGCTGCTGTTCCTTTTTTCGCGCCTCGTCATAGACCGCCGCCGCCACCGGGTTCAATCCGGCCTTCAGACGCTTCGTTTTTTCTCCGAGCAGCCACCCGCCCCCGAGCGCGACCGCCACGCCCGCGACGGCAAGGCCGAGCCGGACCTGAACCGTGAGGACATTCATCCGGACGGCCAGCAGCACCAGCGCGACGCCGAGGCCGAGTACGCCCGCCGGCCACAGGACCGCCGGATTCTTGTCGATCTGGTTCGTTACCCCCTGCCGGACGTTCTCGCGGTACAGTTCGCTCTCAGGCGAGAGTTTCAATGCCAGCGAGTAAAGCTCGACCGCCTCGGCCTTGCGTCCCTGCCGCTCGACGGCCACGGCGAGGTCGTTCAAAAGGTAGGGCGCGTCCGGCTCCAGTTCGAGCGCGCGGCGGAAATGAATTTCGGCCTCGGAATTGCGGCCCCGCTTCAGGGCGACGCTGCCGAGCAGGTAGAAACTCGAACTCCACTCCGGCGCAAGTTCCACGAGATGACGGCTGACCGCTTCGGCCTCGGTAAAAGCCTGAGCTTCGATGAGCGCCCAGCCGAGGACGTAATGCGTTTTCGACTCGTAAGGGTCGTAGCGCACGGCCTCCCGCGCCGCCTCGATGGCCGCCGGAATGTCGCCGAGCTGGCGCAGGCAGACCGACCGCAGCCGGTACCCCCATTCATCCTCCGGGCGATAGCGAATGCCTTTTTCGGCGTAATCGAGCGCCTCGCGCAACCCGCCGCGCGACGTGTCGCTCTTGGTCAGCAGGTAGGAATAAAGACAGTAGGCGTAGTGGTCCGTCGGATTGAGCCGGATGGCGTCCTGCGCGATTTTTCGCGCCTCCCCCCAGCGCTTCACCTCGGCCAGTCGCTCGGCCTGCCGGCAGAGCTGGCGGTACTTCCGGGTGAAATCATCGGTCGAGGCGGCGTGGTCCATCGGCGTTCAAGGGGTGGAGAAAATCGAATCCGTCCTTTTTATAAAGACTTTTGGGCCGGTTGAACACCGCTTCGCGGAAATCTTCGGTTGGAAACCTTCGGTCGGGCGATCTTTTCTTATTCGGGAAGTCCCAGCATGACCCTGCGAATGGCATCGATGAGTTCGTCGCGCCCGAACGGTTTGGGCAGGAAGTGGGCGCGTGGCGGGAGGGAATCCGCCGGACCGAGCGCGCCGCTGGTGAGGATGAAACGACAGTCCGGACGCAGGTCCGACAGCAGGCGGATGACCGCGTCGCCGTACAGCGTCGGCATGGCCTTGTCGGTCAGTACCAGATGAATCGGTTCGGGAAACTCGGTCGCCACCCGGATCGCTTCCGCGCCGTCCTTGGCCGTCAAAACCCGGAACCCCTTTTCTTCCAGGATGATGGTCACCAGCCGCCGGACCGCCGGATCGTCCTCGGCCACCAATACCGTCAGTGCCGGGAAAACACCGCTGGCGTGTCTGGGCGGCGCTGGCGCCGGTTGGGCCGGCTGCGAAAGCGGCAGCAGGAGACGAAAAATCGTTCCCCGGCCGACTTCGGAGGTGACTTCGATGAAGCCTCCCCGCTCGGCAACGAAGCCGAGGGTCGTTGCCAGTCCGAGACCGGTCCCCTGTCCCTCGGGTTTGGTTGTGAAAAACGGCTCGAAAATGCGTTGCCGGACGGCCTCGGTCATTCCGGTTCCCGTGTCGGCGACAACCACCTCGGCGAAGCGTCCAGGACGAACTTTTTCACGGTCGAGCAGAAAGACCGTTCCGGCCCGGCTGAACTTCGACTCGGAAACCTCGCGGTGACCGGTCGAAATGGTGAGGTCGCCGCCGTGGGGCATGGCGTCACGCGCATTGACGATGAGATTCAGCAGAGATTGTGAAAATTCAACTGCGTCGAGGGTCGCAAACAGCGGTTCTTCCGACGGCAGAAGCGTAAAACGGATGTTGGCCGGGAGAATCCGTTCGATCATGCTGCCCGTTTCGCTGACGAGTGCGTTGACATTGAGCGGGCGCGGCGCGCCGGAACTGCCCCGACTGATGACCATCAGTTGCCGGACGAGGTCCGCGCCGCGCTGCGCCGCCGTCAGAATCGCCTCTTTTTTTCTGCCGAGTGACTCGTTCATCGGCGTCCGGCGGCCGATCAGTTCCGCGTTCCCCTGAACGACCGTCAGCAAGTTATTGAAATTGTGGGCGATACCGGCGGTCAACTGCCCGACCGCCTCCATCTTCTGCGAATGCCGCAGCCGCTCTTCCTCCCGCCGCCGGTCGGTGATGTCGCGTTGAATGGAGAGCCAGTGAGTACACCGGCCCGTTTCGTCCCGAACCGGCTGGATGGCCAGCTCAAGCCAGATTTCGGAGCCGTCCCGACGGTAATTGAGGATTTCCGCCGTGAACGGCTGCTGTGCCTTGAGCGCCTGCCGGATGGCCGCCGGAGTTTCCTCGGACGTCCCCGGGCCGTGCAGCATGCGCGGCGTATTGCCGATGGCTTCCTCGCGCGAAAATCCCAGCACCCGCTCGAAGGCGTGGTTGACGTAGATGATTTTTCCTTCCAGCGGGTCTGTTTCATCGCCTTCGGTAATCATTACCACATCGTTCGCGTTGGAAATCGCGGCTTCGAGCAGCCGCAGCCGGGCTTCGTCCTGTTTCCGTTCGGTGATGTCGAGAACGATTCCCTCCATCCGGAGCGGCGTTCCGGTCGGCGAGAAATGCACCTGCCCCCGCGCCAGCGCCTGTCGCCACTGACCGGAGGAATGCCGAAACCGATATTCGAGGCGGAAGGCACCGTCCGCAGATGAAAACGCGGCCTGAGTGGTCCGGTTGACTTCCGGAAAGTCCTCGGGATGAATCTGTTGCGTCCAAGTATCAAACTCGGCCGGTTCGTCCGGAGAATGACCGAAAATGGTTCGATAGATTGGAGACCAGAAAACTTCATTCGTGACGAGGTCCCAATGCCACGTTCCGATGCCCGCCCCTTCGACGGCCAGCCGCAGCCGCTCCTCGCTCTGGGCGAGCGCCTCGCGGGTCTGTCGTTGGGCGGTGATGTCGCGGGCGATGACGAGCCGGGCGGGGCTTCCCTCGAACAGAAACCGGCGACTGGAGATTTCCACGTCGATGAGCCGGCCGTCCTTGAGCCGGTGACGCCATTCGCCCTTGGCCGGATGGTCGGTGGACCGGTTGAAGATAAAATCCACGACCCGGTCGCGGTCATCGTCAGGTCGGATATCGAGGATCGTCCGGGTCAGGAATTCTTCCCGGCTGTACCCGTAAACCTCTATCGCGGCTTGGTTTACCGTTAAAAACCGCAGCGACGACTCCTCGAACACCCACATCGGGAACGGGTGCTCCTCGAACAGTTGCCGGAAAAACGCGGGCGGGCCGACGAGCGGTTCGGCGGGCGGTTTTTCCGCGCGGGGCAGGTCGTCGTAGGCGGACAACGTTTCCGCCAGAATTTCTCCCGCCCGTTGCGTCTCCAGTCCGGGGATCTCGGCGATCAGCCGCGCCAGCGCGCGCTGATGCAGTCGGCATGCGGATGAAACCGGCACGCCGGCTCCGACCAGCCGAAGACCGAAATCACGGAGCGAGGGGACGGTCGCGTCCGTCAGGGCATCGCGCAGCAGCGCGGCGTATTCCCCTTCGAACGGTTCCGGATTGCCGGAAGGATTCATGCCTGCCGTTCCTGTTCAAAATACCAAAAGGGCGGTGATGGCGTTCGTGATGCCCGCCGGTCGGGTAATCAATGGCCCTGACCGCAAGCGGCCCAAACGATACCCGAAACGTCCATCTTTAAGCACGAATTTTCCGCCTTGCCTTCGGTCAGTAACCGTTGGTCTTGATGTAGGCGAGCAACTCGTCGTACATCCCGCCCTCGTTCGCGAACAGCGCGTAGTTTTTCGCCGTGTCGAACCACGCGCGGATGCTCGGCCGCACCTCGCGCAGCGCCCGTTTGAAATCCTCGGTCACGAGCGGGCGCACCTGGCCGGTTTCAAGCGATTCCTCCAGCGCGAACTCCGCCGCCGATTCGCACAGGTGAGCGATGTCGGCACCCGAGAACTCATTGGTTTTATTGGCGATCCACGCCGTATCCACATCTCCGACGGGGCGCCCGACGAGGTTCATTTTCAGAATCGCCTCCCGCGCCGGGGCGTCGGGCGGGAGGACGAGGACCATCCGGTCGAGGCGGCCGGGGCGGCGCAGGGCGGCGTCCACGTCCCACGGGTGGTTGGTCGCGGCGAGGACGAACACGCCTTCGTTGTTGCCGTCGAGGCCGTCGAGTTCGGCAAGCAGCGAGACGACCGTGTTGCGGCCCGCGTTGTTGCGCATCTGGCTGCGCTTGTGGCCGAGTGCGTCGATTTCATCGAAAAACAGGACGCAGGGGGCGTTGCGGCGGGCCGTTTCGAACAGTTCGTGGAGCTTGCGCTCGCTTTCCCCGATGTACATATCCATCACATCGGTCAGCCCGACCGAAAAGAACCGCGCGCCGAGTTCACCCGCCAACGCCTTGGCGATAAAGGTTTTCCCGCAGCCGGGCGGGCCGTAGAGCAGCAGGCCCCCGCGCAGCGACTTGTTGTACGCCTTGCGGATTTCGGGATTTCGAATCGGTCCGAGAAACGCGACGTGCAGCCGTTTCTTGACCGCTTCCATTCCGCCGACGTCGGTGAGCGTCACGTCCGGCCGCTCGGCGTCGTCGTCATCGAAGGCGGCATCGTTGCCGACCACGCGCAATTTGGGCCGGTCGCCGTCCTTCCCTGGTGGTGGTGGCGGCAGGAACGACGACACGGGCCGGTGATCGGAAACCGGCGGCGGGGAAGAGGTCGCGCCGCCAAGCGCGGCGAGCAATTGCCGCCAGCCCGCCGCGCGTGGATCGCCGGTCGTTTCCCCCGCCGCTGCCGCGCCGCGCAGGGCGTCGAGGTTGGCCGGTTCTTTTGAAAGGACGTGGGCGAAGTGGTCGAGCGCGCCGGACGGGTCGCCGCCGTCGAGCAGCAGTTTTCCGAGGTGCAGCCGGAGTGGCAGGTCATCGGGAGTCTTTTCGAGGGCCGCGGACAGGGCGGCGATGACGGTGGAATCAGGTGACATGGGTCGCCTCGTTTTCGGGATGCGCGGATGGCAAACGATTTCCCCAATAGTGGAAGATGGGGCGGAGGAATGTCCAGCCGGTGAGTTCCGGAGGAGAAATCATGTTCGTTTTTGAAAATCCGACCGATGAAACGGTCACGCGGGTCATCGCGGCGCAGGCCGACGCGGACTATTCCTACGACGGCGTCGGGACGACCGCCGACCCGACGCGGATACCACCGGGCTATCTGGTGGATCGTTATCGCGTCCGGCTCGGCAGCGGCGACGCGACGTGGGAACGCGCGAAGGCGGCGATTCGCGCGTGGAAGATGTTTGATTTCAATTGGTTGCGGCTGATCAGCCCGGACACCCCGATTGAACCGGGGCGGATGGTCGCCGTCGTTCCCGACCATTTCGGCTTTCACTCGATCAATGTAAGCCGGATTGTGTACGCCTTCGACGAGGAAACGGCGGAGGGAAGGCGGTTCGGTTTCGCCTACGGGACGCTGCCCGCGCACGTCGAAACCGGCGAGGAACGCTTCGAGGTTTTTCGCGACGCGGCCGACGACGCGGTGTGGTACCGGATTCTCGCCTTTTCACGCCCGGCGCACCCGCTCGCCCTGCTCGGTTTTCCCGTGGCGCGAATCTTTCAAAAGCGGTTCGGCGCGGATTCGACGGCGGCGATGGCCCGGGCGACCGGCGAAAAGGGAAATGCGGAATGCGGAATATCGAATGCGGAATGAAAAAAACTCAGTGGCCCATTCCGCATTCGATATTCCGCATTCTGCATTCCTCGTCAGGCGTCGCTGCGGATGACGAAATTTCCTTCCGGATTCGCGCCTTCGTGCCGTCCGTAGTTGGTCAGCAGGTAGTTTTTGTCCTTCACCAGATCGGCGAAGTTCGTGACCGCGAATTCGAAGTTGTGGCCGTGCTTGATGGCGTCCTTCGGGCAGGCTTCGACGCAGTAGCCGCAGAGAATGCACCGGCCGTAGTCGATGTTGTAGACCTTGGCGAACCGGTTTTCCATGCCGGGTCGTTCTTCATACGGCCGCAGATCTTCCGTCGCCTCGATGTAGATGGCATCCGCCGGGCAGGCCGCCGAGCAGAGGAAACAGGCCACGCAGCGTTCCTTGCCGTCCTCGTTGCGCGCGAGGTAATGCTCGCCGCGAAAACGCGGATAAAGTTCGACCGGCACGTCCGGATATTCGCGCGTCAGCTTGCGCTTCGGAATGTAGCTGAGCGTCAACGCCATGCCCTGCGCCAGCGCGCGGACGGTATCGACGACTTCGGTGATGATGGACATCGCGTGAGGACTCCCGCGGATTCGGATGGATACAGAAAAGTCATCCTACGACAAACGTACGCGAAGAGACAAAACCATTGTCCGTGTCAGTTCGGCGCGACGGGAGAAACAAACCAGATTTGGTAAAACAGCGCCACCGAGATCGTTCCGCACAGCCCAATGACCTGAATTGCGAACGGGCGCCACACGATTCCCCACCTCAGAACGAGAAACACGATATTTCCCCCGGGGACGAACAGCACGAGCAAGGCCCAGAGAATGTTTTCCTTGAACGCCTCGATGACCTGTCCCAGCCAGCCGACCAGCCCAATCAGAAATGCAATGAGAAAACCGAGAAAAATGAATTCAATGGAATGCAGGATCGCTCCGGTCAATCCGACCGCGGCGGCGATGAAGGCGACCACCATGGCCCCCAGGGTCATCCCCGAAAACAATTCCTGAATGAAGTTTTTTTCCTTTACCCCCATGTTGTAAACCGACGCAAACCCGGATTGGCCCCAGGGAGCGGGTTCCGGAGACATCGGCGGCTGCGGTTGCGGCGGATTCATCTGGAAATGGTGCAGCGGTCCGCGCAGGATCGGCACGTTTTTCGCCTCGGTCCATTCGAGCGCGCCTTTTTTCACCTTGTCGGTCGGCTGGACGTACCCGCCCGCCGCCCATTCGACGAGCGTGTTGGTATCCGCTTCATACACCTTGCCGTCGATTTTGACCTGCCACACCTCGCCCATCATCGGCGATTCCTCCCCGAACCTTGAATTTGCGTTATTCCGCTGAAAAAAGATGGTTGGGCATTCTGGCACGGTCCTGTCGGGCTGAACAAGTCGCAAAACGTCAGAAAAGCTTTCGGCGGAAAGTCGCCCGAGCCGCGTCAGCGGTGAGGGCAAACGCAAACGGCGGCCCGGTCGCAAGGACCGAGCCGCCGTTGAATCGCGCTGATTTGAGTGAACTTACGCCGTGGCCGTTTTCGCCGCGCTCTTGGCCGCTTCGGCGGCATCCACCTTGCGCCGGGCCGCGACGATTTCCTTTTCCAGCTTCTTGATCTTCATCAGATGCCCCGGATTGAAGGCCAGCGACGGGTAGTAGCAGTTGCTTTCATGCGTACAGAAGCAACCGTCCTTGACCCGCTCGCGGCGGATGTTCATTTCTTCCGAGTACCACAGCTTCGAGAAGTTCCAGTCGTAATCGCGGAGGTTGCCGATGGGCGGCAGGTTTTCGCAGCTCGACAGCGTGCCTTCGTCGTAGATCACGCCCCCGGCCGTTCCGGCGAAACACCGCAACTGGGCTTTCTTCTCGGCTTCGGTCTTGGCGATCAGGTCGTGCATGTAGATGTCCACCGCCGCCTTGAACGCGCCCGCCTCGCCGCCGTAGACGTTCTTCGCCTGGCCGGACCGCGAATCTTCCAGAATCATGTCCGACAGCTTGCGATAGCGGCTGAGGTCGATGTTGAGTTCCTCGGGGCTGGCCGCCGGCGGACGGATGTAGTTGATGTTGATCTTGTCCGGCTTCAGGTCGTACTTCAAAAAGTCGTACCACTCGAAAATCCGGTCCTGATTCGAGTTCATCATGCAGGTGCAGGTCTGGATGTCGAGCCGACCGTATTCCTTCTTGATTTCCTGCAACTGCCGCGCCGTATCGATCGCGCGCGACCAGCTTCCCGGCTTCCGGCGAATCTTCTCATGCTCGGTTTCGAGGCCGTCGATGCCGAGCGCGACCGTCACCTGAAGATTCGGGCATTCCTGAAGAATCCGCGTCACGTCCGGCATGATCCGCTTCTGGATCTGGCCGTTCGACATCAGGTAGATGGCTTCCAACTGGTTGTTTTCGTAAAAGGCCCGCGCGATTTCCGGAAGGTCCATTCGGGTGAAGGGTTCGCCGCCCGCGACGACCAGCACCGACAGGTTGCCGCCGAGCGTTTCGCTCACGCGGACGAGGTTTTCCGTCTTCATCTGCGATTTCTTGCGTTCCTTGTCGTCGAGTTCCTCCGTGAAGAAGCAGTGGACGCACCGCATATCGCACACCGACGTGGCGAGTACGTTCAGAAAAATCGGGGCGAACGGCTTGCCGACGGCCATCCGGCCGTAGCGTTTGAGCAGTTCCTTCGTCATCTGGTTCAGAAAGGACATTGGGTCACCAGGTCGCTTTCGCGTGCGAAAGCCCTTTCGAAATCGGAAAAATCCGCGACAAGGCGGGAAGATGGTCTGGTACGGTACTACCCTGAAATCAGTTCTTCAAGCCGCTTTTGTGTACCACCCGCGACCCGGACCACCTTTGTGCGGGCCGTTTCGCCGGTCAGAATCGTCACGTCGCCCCGCCGGACACCGAAGAGTTCGGCCAGAAAACGGACGCATTCGGCGTTCGCCTTGCCGTCCACCGGCGGGGCGGCAAGGGCGATTTTGAGCGCGTCACCGTGCGCCCCGACGACTTTCGAGCGGGGCGCATTCGGCTGGACGCGAATGGTGAAGGTGAGGTTGTCCATCGGAACGTTTTCCCTCGCTGGCGCTCGGGGTTCCATACCGTCGGCTACGGTTTCACGTTTGCGTGCGGTATGGAACCCCGAGCATGAGCGAGGGAACGGTACTACGCCGACGCGCCGCTGGCGGCGGGCGGTTCCACCAGCTTGCGGTAGCCGTTCGGGTCGTCGGTCCACTTGAGAATTTCCGACACGCGCCAGATCGGGAACGGATGCGTCCGTCCGGCGGCGATCTGCCACGTCCAGAAACGGTCCACGAAACTGCCTTCGTTGTTCGCGTCGAACTCGCGCGCCTGCCGGATGAATTCCTCGTGGTTGAGTTTCGAGGTCATCGAGCCGCCCGCGAGTTTCATCATTACGTTGGTGATGACGTTCGAATCCTGGACGACGAGTTGCGCGGCGCGGTCGCAACTGAGTTCGGCCTTCTGATACCAGGTCGAAAGCGCGCCCCGAATCGGCATCGCGATGAGTTCGGCGACGCCCGGCGGGAGCGGCGCGGCCCCGAGCGCGGCGCTGGCGGCCAGAAACAGCAGTTCCGCCGCCACCTTATAAAGAAGATGGTTGCAGTGGATGTGGCCGAGTTCGTGGGCGATGACGGCCAGCACCTCGGTGTCGTCGAGCCGTTCGATGAGCGGCGTGAACAGCACGATGAACGGTTTTTCGACGCCGCTCGTGAAGGCGTTGAAGCCGAGTCCGCCGCCGCCCATCGGATTGGTCACGCTCAGGTACATTTCGGGAAGCTGTTTCAGCCCGAGTGTCTGGCAGGCGACTTCCAGCTTTGCGTGGAGGTCGGGACACTGTTTTTCCGACACCCGCACGCCGTTCGCCGAAAACATGACCCGCAGATAGCTTTCGCCGGTCACTTCCAGCACTTTTTTCAAAATCGGGTCGATGCCGGGAACCATCTGGAGCGTCTTGAGCGCTTGTGAATCCAGCGGATGGATGTATTCATGCGGGGAAATATTCCCCAGTTTCAGATGTCCGTCCGCCGCGAGCGGCAGGCGGCACTTGCCGCACCGGACGCCCGAGGTCGGCGACCAGCCCGCGCGAACCTGATTGAGCTGGTTGCAGTACTGGCAGCGCACCCGGACGCGGTCGTCCGGCGGCGCGTCGCCGTTGGTCACCGGTTCGCCGACCGGCGCACCATCGGATTCGCCGTTTTCGGCGGAATCATCGGCTTTTCTCAGGTTCGGTTCGTCGGACGAAGCCTCCGCGTTCTCGGCGGCGTTCTCGGCTGCGTTGTTGTCGGCGTCAATCGGCTGGTCGGAATTTTCAGGAAAATCGGCCATCGGCGGGTATCCTCGCGAAAAACGGCGAAAAATTCGGGGAAGGGTCTTCTCGCGCGGTAGCTTGCGCCAACTTTCCCGCCCTGACAACCACGGACGGAAATCCTTGTCTTGACTTTCGGTTGGCGGCTTTGGACGTTGGATATTGAAGATTTCAGATTTCAGATTTCAGATTGAAGATTTTCGATTGCATCAGGACGTCGAAAGTGGTTTCCCCTTCCGACGAGATTGAATCCGTCAATCTCCAGTCAGAGATTTCCAATCGAAAATCTTCAATCTTCAATCGAAAATTCCTTGGAGCCGTCCCGATGACCACCGCCTACACCAACGCGCAGGAGCGCATTCGCGACTACTTCAACACGACCGGTTTCGATAAATGGCAGCGGTTTTCGCGCGGTGAGGCCCGCAACCGCATCCAGCGCAGCATCATCGAGGGGCGCGAGCAGACGATGGCGGCCATGCTTGAATGGGCGGGCGATTTAAAGGGAAAAAGCGTTCTCGACGCCGGTTGCGGCCCCGGCGCGTTCGCGTTTCGACTCGCGGGGGCGGGCGCGCAGGTGACCGGAGTGGACATTTCCGAGCGCGAGGTCGAATCGGCCAACGAACGCGCGTCCCGCGAGGGATTCCACAACGCAAGTTTTAAGGTGGCCGATTTTTACGGTGTGAAGGAAACCTTCGACTTCACGGTCTGCCTCGACAGCCTCATCTACTACAACGAAGACGACCTGATGGCCCTCATCAAGCACCTCGCGGCGAATACACGGGAGGCGATTCTGTTTACGTTCACCCCGAGTACGATGCTGCTCGAAATGATGCACATGGTCGGCCAGCTTTTTCCGAAAGGGAACACGTCGCCCGCCATCGCCCAGATCAAGGCACGGCGGCTGTTTGATCGCATCGCCGCCGAAACCCCGATGCGCGTCGGACGCACCCGCCACGTCAACTGCCGGTTCTACCAGTCAACCGTGGTCGAATTACGGAGGCAGTAGTCAGTAGTCAGTAGTCAGTAGTCAGCGGCCAGCAGTTAGTCGTAAGCTTTTGGATTGAAAGAAGATAGCCCATAGCCGGACCGAAGGGAGGCTATGGGTTTCTTGTTTCGGCGGGCACGCGCGAGGTTACGGGAAACCCATGCGGACAAGGATGTCCGCGCTCTAGGCGCGAGGCGATGGGTTCCCCGTTTCGGTGGTCCTACAGCGTCAGCGATTTCAGGTATTCACGAAATTCGGGGCCGAGGTCGTTCCGCTTGAGCGCGAATTCGACTGTGGCGATGAGAAAGCCAAGTTTGTCGCCCGCGTCGTGGCGGACGCCCTCGAATTCCAGCCCGTACATCGCCTGTTCCTTGAGCAGCGTCTGCATGGCGTCGGTGAGCTGGATTTCGCCACCCGTTCCTTTGGCCGTCCGTTCGAGAATCGGGAAGATTTCCGGGGTCAGAATGTAGCGTCCGATGATGGCGAGGTTCGACGGGGCCTTTTCAAACGGCGGTTTCTCGACCATGTCGCGGATTTTGTAGACGCGTTCTTCGATGTCGTCCACCGCCAGCACGCCGAACCGCGAAATCGCCGGGCCGTCCACCCGGGCCGTGCCGATGACCGACCGGCCGTAGCGTTCATAAACGTCGATCATCTGTTTCAGGCAGGGCGTTTGCGAGTCGATGATGTCGTCGCCGAGGATGACCGCGAACGGCTCGTCGCCGACGAGGTCGCGCGCGACCAGCACCGCATGGCCGAGGCCGAGCGCCTGTTTCTGCCGGACGTAAGAGACGTTGATCTTTGAAATCGCCTGCACCTGTTCGAGCAGGTCGGTTTTGTTCTTTTCGCGCAGGAGCTGTTCGAGTTCGAACGAAATGTCGAAATGGTCCTCGATGGCGTCCTTGCCGCGACCGGTGACGATGATGACCTGTTCGATGCCGCTCGCGATGGCTTCCTCGATGCCGTATTGAATCAACGGCTTATCGACGAGCGGAAGCATTTCCTTGGGTTGCGCCTTGGTGGCGGGGAGAAAACGGGTGCCGAGACCGGCGGCGGGAAAAATGGCTTTGCGAATTTTTTTCATGGCGGGAACAACTCCGGGGCCGACACGGCGGGCGCGCCGTAATCGAACAGACTTTTCGGGGCGGATTCGAGTCGGAAGAACAAGAAGAGCGCAAACTTAGCGCAAGCGGGCGCGGGCGAAAAGAGTGAATCCAAAATCGCTTCTGCACCCGAATTGACAGTGTTTGAACGCACAGAGTACACTGCCGCCACTTTTCGCGGCGCACCAATGGAGTCATTATGTTTGGACTTGGAACACCGGAACTTCTTCTGATCGTGGTCGTGTTGGTTCTTCTTTTCGGAGCCAAGCGTATCCCCGAACTCTTCTCCGGTCTGGGCTCCGGGATTCGCAGCTTCAAAAAAGCGATGAACGAAGACCCGGCGACCGATACGAAGAAGGAATAGCTTCGGTCTAACCCCAATCGCGCGAACGGTTTCCGCGCACCGCCCCCCTGTTTCTCCCTCGCCTCTACTTTCCCAAGGTCGGCGAGCGATGCCCGCTCATACGTCCCCATCGTCACCCGAATCGCGTGCGGCTGCATCCGTTCGTTCGCGAGCGGCTCGTGTTTTCCGCGAGCGCGATATAGGTTTTTTACAGAAGACGGAATCAAGGAGAGGCTGTTTATGGTCACGATGGACCCGGTTGCGGAATTCATTCAGGGACAGTTGAACGAACTGCGCGTGGTGAGCGGCGAACGCGACTACTCGCGCAACGAGACGATCTACCACCTCGACGACCCGGCCGATCACATTTTCTACATCGTGTCGGGAAGCGTGAAAATCACGCGCGTCTCCGACGACGGCAAGGAAAAAATCATCAGCATTCACCGGACGGGCGAAATTTTCGGTGAACTCTGTTTCTGCGAAATCGACGACCGCCGCAGCGATCAGGCCGTCGCGATGGAACACACCCGCGTTCTCGCCATCCGCGTCAACGACTTTCTGGCGATGATTCGGGAGAATCCGAAGGCGCTCGTGGACATGCTCTCGCTGTTCTGCAAGCGGCTCTCGGAAGCGCAGCAGCAGATCGAGACGCTCGCCTTCGACAATACGACTCGCCGCCTCGCCCGCGTTCTTATCAAGTCGAGTCACGATTCGGGCGAGGAACGCCTCCGGCTGACCCACGAGGAACTGGCCCAGATGGTTGGCACCTCGCGCGAAATCATCACGACGATCATGAACCAGTTCCGCGAGGAAGGATTGATCGACTACCGCCGGAGCGAAGTCACGCCGCACCTCGACAAGCTCCAGCAGTATCTCGTCACCGCCTGAGCCGAAACCGGTTTTTTGCATGCACGCCGGCCCGACCGCGAACGCCCATCCGTCTTCCGTTTCGCCGTCGGGCCGCGCCTTGTCCGAAAAGGGCGTCGTCACCTACTCGCCGAGCATCACCTTCATTCCGACCCACAGTTGCGCGTTTGCCTGCGGCTACTGCGCGTTCGCCCGCCCCTCACCGCTTGCGCGGCTCGCGGAAGCCGACGCCTGCTTCGACCGGGCCGCCGGATGCCGCGAAGTTCTCATCCTGAGCGGCGAAGGCGTCGAACGCTTTCCGGCCATCCGTGAAATCCTTGAAGAAGAAGGTTTTAAAAGCTACCTCGACTATCTGGTCGCGGTCGGACGCCGCGCGCTCGACCGGGGCCTGCTGCCGCACATCAACATCGGAAACCTCGACGAAACTGCTTTTCGCCATTTGAAAATCGTCTCGCCCTCGATGGGTATGATGCTTGAAACGACCAGCGAGGAACTGCTTTCTGAGGATGCCCACCGCCGGGCGGCGTGCAAGTCGCCCGCCGCGCGGCTCGCGACCATCGCTGCCGCCGGACGCGCCAAAGTGCCGTTCACGACCGGGATTCTGGTCGGCATCGGCGAGAACGAGGCCGACCGGGTTGCATCGCTGCGGTCCATCGCGGAACTTCATCTGAGGTACGGCCACGTTCAGGAAGTCATCATCCAGCCGTTCACCCCGCATCCCGGCACGCCGATGGCGGATGTTCCGCCGCCGTCGTTCGAAACCGTTCGCCGGACGGTCGAAATCGCCCGCGAAATTCTTCCCGATGACGTTGAAGTACAAATTCCGCCGAATCTCGTACCCGATCCGGCGGCGCGGCTGGCGCTCGTCGCGGCTGGCGCGCGCGATTTCGGCGGCATTTCGCCCGAACAGGATTTCATCAACCCGGACGAACGCTGGCTTGCGCCCGCCGTCTATGCCGGGGAACTCGCCGCCGCCGGTTTTGAACTCCGGCCCCGGCTCACGGTCTATCCGCAATTTCTGAATCCGGAATGGCTCGTGCCGGAGGTTCTTCATTCGGCGGCGATGGTTGCCGCCGCGCGCGCCGTGCCGCTAGGGTGACGGCATGAACGTCACCTTTCTCGGCACCGGAACTTCCGTCGGTGTACCTGCCATCGGCTGCGATTGCGCGACCTGTCTTTCGGAGGACCCGCGCGACAAGCGGCTGCGGGTCTCGCTGCTCGTCGAATACGGCGGCCATCACGTTTTAATCGACCCTTCGACCGACTTCCGGGAACAGGCGCTGCGGACGGGGATTCGACATCTCGACGCGGTGCTGGTTACCCACTGCCACGCCGACCATGTGTTCGGCATCGACGATCTGCGGCCGCTCAACTACCGGCAGGGCGCGATTCAAATGTACGCCAACGATCAGGCGTGGAAGGGTTTACGGCGAATGTTCGCCTACGTTTTTCAGCCGCCGACCCAGTCGAGCCAGCCGCAGATCGTCCCGCACCTGATTTCCGGCGGCGTGCCGTTTTCGCTCTGTGGGCAGCCAGTAACGCCGCTCGACGTGGAACACGGAAACATGACGGTGCTGGGCTTCCGGTTTGAAAATTTCGCCTACGTGACCGACTGCAACCTGATTCCGGACGCCTCGTGCGAAATCCTTTCCGGGCTGGACGTCCTGATTCTGGATTGTGTCCGCTACCGTCCGCACCCGACGCACCTGCACCTTGAGGAATCCTTGCGGTACGTGGAACGTTTGAAGCCGAAAAAGACCTACCTCACGCACATCGCGCACGATTTTCGCCACGCGGACGTGAATCCGACGCTGCCGCAGGGTGTGGAACTGGCCTACGACGGGTTGAAATTCGAGGTGTAATCGGACGGGGCGACGTTGGCCTATGGCTCACGCCATAGGCTATCAATATTTCAAGCGCGTCCGCGCTTTCTTCCGAACCCACGGGGATGACGGGGATGATCGAAACAACGTGAAGATGGCGAAACCGGGACGAAAAGGCGCGAAGCGCCGCAATACCGTTAGCCTATGGCGCGAGCCATAGGCAACCAGAGCCGAATACACCCATGAACCTCACCGGCGACCTTTCCTCGCGGCGGCTGATTGTCCTCAAGGGAATTCTCTTTCTCGGGCTGGCGCTGGCCGCCGCCGTCCTCATCTGGCTCGCCCTGCCGTCGTGGCAAACCGCGGCGCTGCTCGTGCTGTTCGGGTGGAGCGCCGCGTGATTTTACTACTTTCTGTTCTACGTGCTTGAGCGGTACGTCGATCCCCGGCTGAAATACACCGGAATTTTTCACCTCCTCAAAACGCTCGCAACCAGTCCGAAATTCTCGAATTCGGATAAAACCCCTTTGAAATGAGTCTTTTATGGAACACATCGTCCTGCTCGGCGACTCGATTTTCGACAATCGGGCATACGTCAGCGGCCCCGACGTGGTCGCCCAGCTTCGCGCCGCGATTCCCGCCGGCTGGCACGCGACGCTGCTCGCGGTGGACGGCAACCTCGCCGGACACATCCCTGACCAACTTGAAAAACTCCCCGGCGACGCCACCTTTCTGGTCATCAGCGCGGGCGGCAACAACGCGCTCCAACTGATTTCCCGGCTCGGGCAGGGCGTCGAACTTTATGCCGAAGTGCTGATCGACCTCGCGTACGAGCAGGCGGCGTTTGAAAAAGAGTACGAAGCCGCCGTCCGGACCGCGCTCGGGAAGGGGCGTCCGGTCGGGGTCTGCACGGTGTACTACCCGAAATTTCCCGAACCCGAACTCCAGGAATCGGCGAAAGCGGTGCTGGCGGTGTTCAACGACGTGATTCTGCGGACCGCCTTCCGCCACCATCTGCCGGTCATCGACCTGCGGGCCGTGTGCGACGAGGCGGCGGACTTCGCCAACCCGATCGAGCCGTCCGAACATGGCGGCGAAAAGATCGTCCGGGCGATTCTGGAACTCGTCCGGCGGCGGCGATCGAACGAAACGACGTTTGTGCTGGGCTGGTAGCCCAACCTTCGCGGGCCGCTTTTCGGTCGGTCGAAACTGCCGTAGGATGCGTTTTCAACCCGGAAATCAATGTGAAGAAGGAGGCCGCGCCCGATGAATCTTTCTCAAACCACGTCCGCGCCGGCGACCGGCTTGGCCGCGCCTGACGCGCGGGCCGCCATTCATTCGGAACTGATTGACGCGACATTTCGGGAATTGAAGGCACTGGACGTCGAAATCCCGAATCCCGACGAGGTCGCGGAATTTCTCGCGCCGTTTCCCGACTTCATCCCCCGACTTCCCGAAATCTGCCGGATTGTCCAAGAGATTACCGACGCGGAAACGAGCCACCTGAGCCTTGAAGTCTGGACCTCAATCGAGGAAGGCGACTCCATGTTGACCCTCTGGCAACATCGACCGAAGCCGCAGCCGGGCTTCAACGATATTCTTGATTGCAAACTGGACGCTCACTACGAATGGATCGTTGAAAACGACATCCCATTCAATGTGAATTTAGCCTTCCCCCGCAGGAGCGATTCCATTGCCGGATTTTGATTTCCGTGCCTATCTTGAATTTGCGGAAGATACCTGGAAGGCGCTCGGAGGCGATCCCTGTCCCTTTCAAAACGTTGAAGCCGCGCATCGAAGCATCATTAGTCGGGCTTATTACGCCTCCGTTCACGCGGTGGCGGGCAAACTGACAGCACGGAATATTTCCTTCAATGACCGGAAGGGAGAATTCCACGGAAGCGTGGTGGATAAATCGAAACGACTTCACGCCGCGCTTTCGCAACGATTGAGCAAGCTCCGACAAATGCGTGAACGTTGCGACTACAATTCTTCAGCCATAATTGTGACCGAGCATGCGGGGGCGGCAATTGAAGATGCCAAGTACATCTTCCGCGTTCTCGACACGCTTCGGCCCTGAATTTTTCCTCGCTCCAAAGACTTTCCCGAAAGGAAATCCGATTCTCATGTCATCCAAAACGAATCGCCAGTGGCGGCTCACGGCGCGCCCGGTCGGCGCCATCGGCGAAGACAACTTCGCGTGGCACGAAGAACCCGTTCCGGCGCTCGGCGACGGGCAGGTGCTCGTTCGCAACGTCTATCTCTCGCTCGACCCGACAAACCGCATCTGGGCGGCGACGGATTCCTACCTGCCAGCGGTCGGCATCGGCGACGTGATGCGCGGCGGCGCGGTCGGCGTCGTCGAGGAATCCAACAGCCCGAATCTGCCGGTCGGCACGCCGGTCATGGGCCTGCTCGGCTGGCAGGATTACTACGTCGGTCCCGCCGAGGGGCTGACGCCGGTCCAGCGGATTCCGGGTCAGTCGCTGACGATTTATCACGGGTTGTTCGGAGCCATCGGGATGACCGCCTACTTCGGACTGCTCGACGTGGCGAAGCCGAAGGAGGGTGACACGCTGGTCGTTTCGACGGCGGCGGGCGCGGTCGGTTCGCTCGTCGGCCAGATCGGAAAGATTAAAGGTTGCCGCGTGGTCGGCATCGCGGGCGGTCCCGACAAGTGCAAGTGGATTACCGAGGAACTCGGCTTCGACGCGGCCATCGACTACAAGTCGGAAAACGTGGCGGCGAAGCTGAAGGAATACTGCCCGAAGGGGATTGACGTCTATTTCGACAATGTCGGCGGAAAAATCCTCGACGCGGTCCTCGGCCAGATCAACGACTACGCGCGGGTGGCGGTCTGCGGGCTGATTTCGCAGTACAACGCGACCGAGCCGGTCCCCGGACCCTACAATTTCGCCAACGTACTCGTCCGCCGGGCGCGCATCGAGGGCTTTATTGTGCTCGACTACTTCAACCGCGCGCCGGAAGCCTTCGCCGAACTCGGCAAGTGGCTCGCGGAAGGCAAGTTGAAGTATCGTGTGGACGTCGTCGAAGGACTTGAAAACACGCCCAGGGCGCTCGGCAAGCTGTTCGACGGCTCGAATACCGGCAAACTCGTCGTAAAAGTCTCGGAAGAATAAGCCGAGGGAGCGCGGACATCCTGTCCGCATGGTTTTTGGAGCGCGGACATCCTGTCCGCACGGTTTTTGGAGCGCGGACATCCCTGTCCGCATGACCGGGACGCCCGCGCTCCGTGACGTTCAATGAAGATTCTGACCGACTTGAAGGATGCCGTCGCGGCGGGGCCGACCGTCCTCACGATGGGCGTCTTCGACGGCCTCCACATCGGCCATCAGACCATCGTCCGGCGGGTGGTCGAGCGCGCCGCCGCGACCGGGTACGTCCCGACGGTGGTGACGTTCGACCCGCACCCGCGCGCGGTGCTACATCCGGAGAGCGCACCGCCGATGCTCCAGACGCTTTCCCAGCGGCTGGAAGCGCTGCGGATCCTCGGCATCGGACAAACCCTCGTTTTGAAGTTCGACCGGGACCTCGCCGGGCTGACGGCGGAGGATTTCACGCGCCACATTCTCGTCGAGACGCTGCGGGCGAAGGAAATTTATCTGGGAAAACATTTCTGCTTCGGGCGTCAGCGGAGCGGGACCATCGCCACCTTGCAGGCGATGGGGCGGGAACACAATTTTCTGGCCGAGGAAGTGGATGAAGTGGTGCTGCGCGGCATCCGGGTCAGTTCGACGCTGTTGCGGAAGGCGATTCAGGACGGGCGGATCAACGTCGCCCGCCGGATGCTCGACCGGCCCTACGGCGTGGAAGGCGAGGTCGTCACCGGGCGGCAGCTCGGACGGACGATTTCCTTCCCGACCGCCAACCTCGACATCATCAATCGCGTCCTTCCGGCGAACGGCGTCTACGTCACGGCCACGCTGGTGGACGGTGTCTGGCGGCGGAGCGTGACCAACATCGGCGTCCGACCGACCGTCGGCGGCGATTTGAACCGGGTCGTCGAGACGCACCTGCTCGATTTCGACGGTGATTTGTACGGCCGGACGCTCCGCACACGCTTCCTCCACCGGCTTCGCCCGGAGCGCAAGTTTCCCAGTTTCGATGAGTTGCGGGCGCAGATCGTCCGCGACGCGGCCCGCGCGGCCCGCTATTTCACGCGCGGCGGCGTCAGGCGGTCACTCGCGGTTGAGTAAAATTTTGTTTCATCGCCCATCGCCCATCGCCCGGCCCTCAAGGACCGGGCTGTTTTCCTCGAAGCTCCGTAATGGTTTTTGAAAAATTGAACCGGTAATAAAAGGCGCAACAATGCGCCGGCAGATAATAGCCCCACCCGTGAGGGTGGGGTGGCGTTGAGGCAAATTTTAGAGCGTCGAAGACGCGATACGGGCGGTGTCGCCGCGTTGCGGCTCGGCGTTTTGCCCGTTGCGTACCCCACCCTCACGGGTGGGGCTATTGTCTGACGGCGCATCCGCGCCTGTTCGGAGCAATTTCAAACCTACCGTAATTACCGTTTTAATTTTTCAAAGACCATAACGGAGCTGAAGGCAAAGAAATAAACCTTTTAGCCTCGTTCACGAGGCTTGCATTCGGGTAGCCCGGTCCTTGAGGGCCGGGCGGACGCGCCGCGTCACTCGCGCGGCCGCAACACGTCGCCGACCCGGTTCGAGAGTTTGAAGATCGACCGGAGCGGCATCATCCCGAACAACCGGTATTCTCCGACGCCCGCCAGCCCGGCGGACGCCACGCAACCGCATTGCGAGCAATCGGGATCGCCGCCGAACTGACACGGCGCAATCCGGGTTTTCAAATCGGCGGTGATGTTGAGCGTCGTCCGGGCGAAAATGCAGTCGTCCGGCGATTGCGGCGGCTTTTCAAAACCGCGAATCATCAGATCGGGCAATTCCAGCTTCGGAAAATCCTTCCGCAACCGGCTCAGTTCGTCGAGAACCTGGCCGCGCACGACGGGCGTCAGGATTTCCTCGCCTTGCGCGCCTTTTTGCGGGGTAAACAGGCTGTACCAGATTTTCCGGACTTCGGGCCGGTTCGACCAGAAATCGAGAAATTCGCGGAAATAGCCTGGGCGTCCCGCCGTCTGTCCGGTAATCGTGCTGTGGACGATGATCGAGTGGCCTTCGATGTTTTTCAAAATCCGGTCGTAGGTGGCGGGCGCGCGTCGGGCATCGTGTTCCGGACGCAGACCGTCAATCGAGACGACGAGACTCAAATGGGGAATGTCGCGCCACGCCGCCGGGAGTTCAACGACCGCGCTGGTGACGACCTGAACCGAAACGCCCATCGCGCTCAGTTTCGGCAGCAGGATATCCAGTTCCTTCCGCCGCATCAGCGGATCGCCGCCGACAATCGAGAGATGGAGCGGACGATAGCGACGCACCAGCGCAAGAACGCCCTCGACGAGCGCCTCGCCCTTGTAATCGGCGAGCGACCGCAGCGGCCCCGCCTCGCCGAGATGCTCGGGTTCATAGGCGTAGCAACCCGGACAGCGGAGCGGGCATTCACGGGTGATTTCAATCGAGAGTGAAGGCGGGAAGCCCCGCAGAATTCGACCCCAGGCTTTGACCACATCCTGTTTTCGCAAGGTTGTACCTCGTTCGACGATGGAGGGACGCAAGACGCCGCCGGTTGAAGTCAAATGACGGCGTTTCAGGCGGTCCCCGGACGGCCGCGCGGTCGAACGGGTGTTGACTTTTGAAAAGGAAGATGACGATGAACGGGAGTCGCCGGACTTTGGCGATTGCTCCGGGCGTGATGCCGGTCACGATGACAGGGTTGGTTTTATTCGCCTAGCCGAATCCGCTGTTCCCCGCCGTATTTGCGCGTCCGGCGCAATCTTCCATCCGGACCCGTCGGGCGTGGTAAGATGCCCGCCGATTCATTTTTCTCAAGGATGAGTGCCGTATGAACCGTCTTTTTTCGACCCGGCTGGTCCTCGCCGCCCTGTTCGTCGCGGGAGGCGTCATCGCCGCGACCGATTCCGCCGCCGCGCAGGGGCGCGTGGGCGCGGGCGAGGCCCCGCGTACGTCGCGGGAAATCAAACGAAATCTCAAGACGATTCTCGTCGTGAAGTCGGTCAACGCGGACACGCTGACCATCGAGGCCCGCGACGAAATCACGAACGAAGACCTGACCTACACGGTGGTCCGGTCGGCGCGCATCGCGACCGAAAAGGGATTTCCGATCATCGGGCGCGGCAAGGAGCTTTCACTCGCCGACCTCAAGCCCGGTCAGCGGCTGGAAGTCGTTTACCGTGAATCACTTCCGACCCAGTTGACGAAGATCACCCTCCTCAAGCCGAAGGAGCCGAAGAAACCGTAATGCCGTTGCGGCAAGAGAAAACGCCGGGATTGCTCCCGGCGTTTTCGGTTCAGGTCGGAATCCCGGCGCGGTTTAACTGTCACCGCTTGCGCCCCCGCTGTACATCGCGAAGCTGCCCCAGATTTCGTCGATGATGGCGTGATTGGCGTCGAATTTTTCCTCGTCCGTGCCGACAATCATGATGTAGTTGTCAGTCTTGTCGGTCGCGACGAGAACGCGATAGCGGGATTTTTTCTTGTCCTTGTCGAGCGAAGTGGCGTCGGCCAGCGAGTAGTCGGGACTGAGTTCCTCCACGGCGTCCACATGGATGTCGGTTTCACCGAAGTTTTCGAGAATGGCCCCGGCGATTTCGAACAGATTCTCGCGCGTCAGGGTTTTGTCCTTGAATGCAACGACGAGAATCCCGATTTCCGAAGGTTTGGGCGTCACGGCGAGATAAACGTCCATTCCCTTGATGGTCTGGGTTTGTTGCGTCGTTCCCTCCGGGACCTGAAATTCATAGCCCTTGCGCTTGTTGGCCATGGTGATCCAGTTGGCCGGGACCGGGTGCTTTTTCGCCCCCGGCGAGGTCTTCTTCTGTCCTTGCGGCGCGGCGGCGGCCGCGTTCACGGGTGGCGCGCCGAAGGCGACGCTGAACGCAAGCACGCCCGCGAGCGTGAGACCGGCGATGGATTGAAATTTCATCTGCATTCCTCCTTGTTTTTTTGGTGAATGAAAGAGGGGGGAACTCCATTCCGACCCTCTGAAAACGAAAAGCCCGGACACCCGCGTCAACCGCCGATGTCCGGGCCTGATCGGTTTTGGCCGATGTTTAGCTCTGGCCGCTGGCGCCGCCGCTGTACATCGAGAAACTGCCCCAGATTTCGTCAATGATCTGCTTGTTGGCTTCGTACTTATCGTCATCCGTGCCGACGATCATGATGTAGTTGTCGGTCTTGTCGGTCGCGACGAGAACCTTATACTTCGACTTCTTCTTTTCCTTGTCCACCGAGGTGCCTTCGACCAGCGCGTAGTCGGGGCTGAGGTCTTCGGCGGTGCCGAACTTGATTTCCGTCTCACCCGTTCCTTCGAGGAATTTTTCGGCAACTTTGAGCAGGTCGGCGCGGCTCAGGGTCTTGTCCTTGAAGGCCATGACGAAAATGCCGACTTCAGACGGCTTCGGCGTCACCGCGGCGTAGACATCGATGCCATCGACGTGATCAACCTTGTGGGTGGTGTCTTTCGGGACCTGGAATTCATAGCCCTTGACTTCATCGGCCATGGTTTCCCAGTCGGCGGGAACCGGAACTTTCTTGTTTTCCGGCAGGCCCTTCTTCGGGGCATTCGACTTCGGCTTGCCCGTATCGGCAGGCTTGGCCGTCGAGGTTGCCGGAGCGGCGGGTTTGGAAGGGGCGGGAGCGGCACCGCCGCAGGCGGCGGCGAGGAAGGCCAACCCGGTCAACGAAGCGATGCTAACGATTTTCTTGGTCATGCGGGGTTTCCTTTGGAACGAAGTGGAATTGGTCAGGGCTACCGAACGAAAGTCGGGTCGGTACGCTCGACCGGCAGTTGCCTGAAATTCTTATCGGCTTCACGACGCGCCACCGATCGGTGTTCTTCAAACACCAACCGAACGACTCCACAAACAGACACACAGCGCCAACGAGTACCTCCGGAGACGGAGGCGACACGACGAAATCGGGCAAATGCGTCCCCCGGAAAGTACTCGAACTTCCCGGCGGGTAGGGCTGCGCGGACTCCGATTCGGAAGAACCGCCCGAATCGGCTCAGAAGTGGAGTTGAGGCATTTCTAATGAAGTGACGCCGCACTATAGTGGTCGCGTCCACGGCTCACAAGAATTCATTGCCGCACTTTTCCAGCATCCGCCGGGGCGCTTTTTTTCCGGCCTTGCCGGCTTTTATCCAGAGACCATCGCCGGAGACCGATCCGCATGAGACAGACCGTCACCAACCCGACCGAGAAGCAGGAACTGCTCGCCCGCCTCGCCCGGCTGACCGCATCCAGTCAGCGCCGGTGGGGCACGATGTCCATTGAGCAGATGCTCACCCACTGCGCCGAACAGATCCGCATCTGCCTCGGTGAAAAACCCTGTGCGCCGATGGGCAACGCCCTTACGGCCGCCGTCGCCCGGTTCGTGCTGTTCAACTTCCCGCTGCCGAATCTGAAAAACCTGCGGACCGCGCCCGAACTCGATCCGGCGCTCGAAAAAATGACGAAACCGACCACCTTTGCCGCCGACCGTCAGGCACTCGTCGAACTCGTCGAGCGTCTGGCCGCGCTGCCCGCCGACACGGTGTTCAACCACCCCATCTTCGGTCGGCTCGACCTGACCCAGATGGGGAAACTCGCGCACTACCACATCGACCACCACCTGAAGCAGTTCGGCGAATAAGAAAAGGCGGGATGACTCCCGCCTTTCCCCCCTCCCATACGGTCGGGATACCGATCACCGTCGGAACGGTGGTTATCGCTTCTTGTCGTCCCCGGCGTACTTGACGCCGATCTTCGACAGGAATTCCTTCGGCGCGATGCTGCCGATGAGGGCGAAGACGTAATCGTTCTTGAAGCGCGCGATTTCCGACTTGTCGCGAATCTTCTCGATGACGACCTCGTTCTCGGTCAGTTCCTTGACGCCCGCCCCGAAGTACGCCTTCACGCGGCCCGAGTCGATGCAGTAGTAAATCCACATCTTGTTTTCGAGCGTGAGGTCCTTCGGGAAATCCGAACGGACGACCAGCGAAACCGTGTTGGCTTCGCCTTCCGGCGGGAAAATCACCGTCCCGTTCGACTGGCGCTTGCCGGTGAGGTCCACCGCCGCCTCGACCGCCGAGTTGCCGGCCCCGACGACGACGATGTGCTTGCCCTTGAACGCCGACGGATCCTGCAACCGGTACAGCACCCGGTCGTCGCCCGAGGCATGCTTGCGGTCTTCGCCCGGCGCGCCCAGCTTGCGGGGTTCGCCCGCGTTGCCGATGGCGAGCACCACCTTGCGCGCCTTGTAGCCGGTCGCGTTCTTCGTGGTTTTAATCGTGAAGAACCCGGCATCCTTGGTGATTTCCTTGCAGCCTTCGTACTCGTTGATGACGAGGCCGAGTTTCTCGCAGCACTCATCCCACCAGCCGAGCATCTTTTCCTTCAGGTCGCCCGGACCGTCGAGCTTGATCGCGCCGAGCGGCGGATCGGCCGGGTTGAAGGGGTTGAACGCGACGTATTTGCCCGCCGGGTACTTCTCGGCGATGGTGGCGTACTTCCGGCTCTGGTCGATGGCGATGTACTTCAGGCCGAGTTCGGCGGCGCGGGCGACGGCGGAAATTCCGCCCGGCCCGATGCCGATGATGGCCACGTCGTACTCCGCGCCCGGCGCGGCGGGTTCGGACTTGAGCTTCTCAGCGACCTTGTCCATCGCCGTCCGGCCTTCCTTGATGGCGTTGCGGATGAGCGGCACGCCCGAGACGTCGCCGATGAGGTACACGCCTTCGACGCTTTCCGTTTCGAAGCCGTCGTTGCCGCCCTTGCGGAGCGGTTTCGGTGCTTCGCGGATGTTCTGCCGCGTGTTGATGAGCACGCACGACTGCGGCACGGTCGGACACGCCTGCTGACAGCCGGTGTCTTCCATGCACTGTTCGAGATTGACCACGATGGCGTGGTGTTCCTGCTCGTCGAAGCCGAGCACGTCCTGCGGACAGGCGAGGATGCAGGCGTGGCAGCCGATGCAGGTTTCGTAGTTGATGACCGGATGCGGGACCGGATTTTCCTTCGAGGAGGACTTGGCCCGTGCTTTCTGGGCGGCCGATTCCCACCGGTCGGCGTACTTGGTGTCGGCGAACTTCCGGTGACGGTTCGCGAGGTCGAGCGCGTTGCCCTTCAACTGGCTTTGAATCCGGCGTTTACGGATGGTGTCGAAGGTCAGGAAGCCGATCCCCGTGAGCGGGATGAGGCTCAGGAAGAGGCCCCAATTGGTGATGGTGAAGCCGCCGAACTTGGCCGCGAAACTCGACCACTGCCAGTCCTTGCCGCCGCGGAAGACGCCGTCTTTCGTGAAGACGACCGTTTCACGCTTGCCGTCGGGACGGCGCAGGGCGGCGGTCAGGGTCTGGGACTGCGGATGCTGGCCGTGGCAGGAATTGCAGTCGATGCCGAGCCGCAGGGCGTCCGTATCGAGCTTCTTGAGCGAGGTCGCCGGCGCAAACGCCTGGCCGTGACAGACGGCGCACTTGTCCTTGTTGATCAGTTTGACCTGTTCCGGCGAGGCACCCTGCTTGAACGACCCGTCGTGGCACTCGGAACACTTCCACGCGCTTGCGGCCGGGGCCGCCGCCGCGTGGACGAGGTGGAACTGCGTCGAGGGATCAAGCGGGGCCTTGCTCTGGGTGAAAAGTTTTTCCCACTTCGGATTGCTCGGCTTGGTCCAGGTCCACTTGCCGTTTTCGACCGGATAGCCGAACGAACCGCGATGGGGTTCCTTGAGCGGCGAACCGTCCTTCAGGCTGACCGCCTTCGGGTGGGTCGGCTGGTCGCGGTGGCAGTCGATACACTGGCTGCGCGAGACGACGCCGGGCTGGAAGTTCGCGCCCTTGTGCTCGGTATGGCAGTCGACGCACTGAATCTTGGCCTTTTCATGAGCCGCGATGACCGTTGTATTGAAGTGGTTCGTTTCGTGGCACTCGACACATTTGGACTGCATCGAGGACACCGCCGCGTGGCAGGCGGAGCACTTGTTTTCCGCCGGACGGTTGGCGACGAGTTTCTGTTCGAGGCGGCGCGCGACGAACGGCTCCTGTTTCGGAATGTCGGCCACCTTCAGGGCGTGCGGGTTCGAGGTCGGGGCGGGTACATATGCCTTTTCCCAAGCGAAGAACGCCACGACCGAGAGCAGTGCCCCGATGGCGCCGAAGACATAGAGATAGCCGCGCGGCCAGGGACGGATGAGGTCGTTGGTCGGCAGCCAGTTGAACCGCTTCTTGCCGAGGTGGAGGTTGTATTTCCTGAGTTCCTCGTCGAGTTCGCGCGGTTCGAGGGGCGATTTTTCGCCCATCTTCTGCTCGTTTTTCCCGGCGGCCTTGCGGCGTTCCCAGAACACGTTGATCGCCTGCCGGAAGCGCTGCTGCTCGTCTTCCGGCAGCGACAGAATCGAGGTCAGCAGGCCGGTCATCCCGCGCTGCATGCGGCCCTGCCGGAGCAGGCCGGTCGCGGATTTCGGCTGGTCGTCCTCCTCGGACTTGTCCTGCGCGGGCATCTGGCCGGTCGCGCGCTGCTGGAGATACTGGGTCAGATTCGGCAGCGCCGATGTCTTGCCGGACAGAATCGCCTGGTTCGGGTCGCCGAGCAGTTGCGTGCCGCGTTCCGACGCGGCGTAGGCGTCCACCTGCCGGTCGATTTCGAGCGTCAGGCCGGCGGGCGTCGCGGTCGGCGTGATGACGAAAATCCCGATGCGGATGACGTCGCCCGGCTGAAGCTCGACCGTCTCGACGAGCGCGCCGTTGACGAGCGTCCCGTTGGTCGCCGACAGATTGGTCAGCCAGTACCGCCCCTCCACCTCGCGGATGCCCGCGTGGAGGCGCGACACCGTCGGGTGGTTCAGGACCAGGTCGTTGTCGATTTGCGTCCCGATGGCCAGACCTTCAAGTTCAAGAACCAGATCGCCTTGTTCGAGCAGATCCTTGCGTTGAATCAGGTACCGCGTCAGTTTCGTCGCCATAATCCCAATCCTGGGTGCTGGGTGCTGGGTGCTGGGTGCTGAGTTTCAATCCCAGTACCCAAGACCCAGCACCCAGCCCTGAAAATTACCGCCAGAGGTAGTACGTCACCTGAAGGATGTGAATCACGAGCAGGGCCAGCATCACCGACGTCGAGATGACGTGCGGCGGCAGCCAGATTTTCAAGGCGCGATGGATGTAGACGAGCGCGTCCACCCGGCGCGACGTTGCCGCCGCGTCGATGATCTGTTCGAACAGTTCGCGCTCCTGCGGCGTCGCCATCTTCTGAAGATCGTTGGCGAACTTCTTCCGGACGTCGGCGAGCAGGTCTTCCAGCGACTCGCGCTTCAGGTACTGCCGCGCCAGAAACGGCACCGACATGACCGTCGCCAGGACGCGGTCGCGGGCGGGCAGGAACGTCTGTTTGAACTGGGCGCTCCGGCCTTCCTTCTCCGCGTTTTCCTCGGCGGTCACTTCATAGTCGGCGATTTCCTGATACAGCTCGTCGCGCCGCCGCCGCAAATCTTCCATTAGAAGGGGTTCGCCCTCGATCTTGGTCAGCGTGCGCGGCCCGATCTGATAGAGCAGAATCCCGAAGATACCGGTCAGAATGACGAGGTCGAACGAGATCATGAGGACCGCCGTCACCGGACCGCCGAGTCCCGTGCCGCCGTGGAGCAGAAGCAGAATGCCCGCGATGACCCCGGCGTAGGTGTGCGAGAGCATCCACACCTTCAACGCGCCGGACCGCTTCTTCCACATCTGCCGCCGTACCGGATAAAGCATCACGATGATGATGCCCGCCAGCCCGACCAGACCGGTAATCCAGCGGAAGTTGAACCAGTCGGACTTGAACAGCGGCGTCCCGAGTCCGAATTTCACCATGCCGGCCATCGTGACGCCGCAGAGCGCGATGGTCGTGAGAATGCCGACGATGTGGGCCATCTGCTTGGCCCGGTCGGCGTGGCCGAAGCGATTGCCGACGATCATCGAGCCGTTCTGCTTGAAGGCCGGTCCGTGAATCTGGGCGATTTCGTTGAAGTACTCGGTCGGCTTCACGCGCTTGAGCGCGCCGGTCGGACAGTTTTCCTCGCAGTTGTACTTGTGGGTTTTATAAACCTTTTTGCCGGCCTTGTCGGTCGGGTTGAGCGGCGTGTTGTTGCAGAGATTGCACTTGACCGCGACGAGGTCTTCGTCCTTGGTGACCGGTTTCGGCTTCGGATCGTAGGAAAGGCCGATGGCGGCGAACGGATTGAAGCTTTCTTCCTCGGGCGGGGGAGCGCCCTTGCCGCCCTTCGCCGCGGCACCGCCCTTGGCGTCCTTGGCCGGAGCTTTCGCCGCCGGTTTGGCGGGCGCGCCGGGCTTTCTGAGTTCGCTGCGCGGAATGAGCGAGATCGCGTTGTACGGACACTGCGTCGCGCAATCGCTGCACCCGATGCAGAGCGGCGGGATGATGTCCACCTGTCCGCCTTCGAAGCGGGCGATGGCCCCGGTCGGACAGCCGGTCAGACATTCGGGGTCTTTGCAGTGGAGGCAGACCGACGGCATCAGCAGCGACTGGTCGAGCGCCTTGTGTCCCGGCGTCTTGGGGCGCAGGACGTGGATGCCGGTCCGCTTGAGGCGGGCGTGGCCGTGGATTTCATGGCACGCGAGCGAGCAGTTGCCGCACCGAATGCACTCGTCCATGTCCATTAAAAGCAGGTTGTTGGCGTCGGCCAGCCCCTTGTCGAGGATGCGGTCCTGACCTTCCTTGACGGCATTGTTGAACGCAATCGCCTTGGACGGCTGAAGCGGCGTGCCGATGTCGGCGGAAGGTTCGATGGCGGCCTTCAATTCGGCCAGCAGTTGCGGGTTTTTGTGGAGTTCCGCGATGGGAATTTCGAGAATTTCGGTACGGCTCGTGGCGAACGCGCGGTAGGGATAGCGCGCGCCCTTGAAGTTGATTGCGTTGAAGCCGAGTACATAGCCCGGTCCGATGAAATCATGAACCTCGCCGCCCTGCGCCTCGCCGGACCGCTTGACCCAGCCGTCCCGAATAATCGTCAGATTCTCGATTTCACTCCCGCTGCTCGCGAGAACGTGTCCGCGCGCGACGAGGCGAAATTCAGCGATGTCGTTGATTTTCTTTTTCAACTCATCGGAAATAAGAAGCTGGCTTACTGACGAATTGCGACTGTTGTTCCGGTAGGTCAGGTCGAGGGCCGCGCCGAACTTTTTCAGCTTGCGCAGCACGCGCAGCGCGGGACGCTGGATTTCGAGAACCCGGACGCCCTTCTGACGATGGGCGATGACCGTGGCGCTGCGGGGCACGCCCGCGAGCACGCCCATTTCCCCGAACGGTTTGCCGCCTTCGAACACGGCCACCGGGTCGGGCACGCCCGCGACGAACACCTCCGCCGCACCCTCGACGATCATGAAGAACGTGTTCGTTTCCCAGTCACCCTGATGGACGATTTCCAGCCCCGGCGCATAGTCGAACATGCGGATGTACGGCCCGACTTTCTTGCCGGGACCGTAGTTGCGGCCATAAATCGAAACTTCAAGGTCCACTCCGAACTTGTAGCCATGGCCGTCTTCATACTCGACCAGTTCCTCGATGGCGGAAATGCCCCGGATGGCTTCCAGAATCGTGTGGTGGTTGGTGATTTCCTTGCGCTGCTGGGTCTGCGTGGTGGTGGTGGTCATAGCCTGTCCGTCGAGAAAAACAACTGGAACGTCGTCAGCACAGAAAGCCTGAAGTTCAAAACCTCTGCCATCTGGTCATGGACTCGCGTGCGACCGGGATGGAAATGTATGGGAGAGCACGCACTATACCTTCGGCCCTCGCGGTTTGCCAAGAAAAGACTCGTTCGGGGACAGTCTGGAGTCTGGAGTCGAGAGTCTGGAGTCAGACAAACGATGAATGATGAATGATGAACGATGAAGTAAGAAAAAGGTGGGTCCGGGGCTGAGCGTCCGTTTTTGCTTTTTTCATCAAGTCATTTTTTCCCAAAAGCGCCCGCCGTTTTCTCAACTCCGGTTTTTTTTTACTTCATCGTTCATCATTCATCGTTTCTTTGACTCCAGACTCTCGACTCCAGACTCCAGACTCCAGACTTTTAGTCAGACCCTTTAGACTCCCCAGTGTGAGTTGGGATACACTCGCCGACGCAATCAGTCGAATCCTCCATCGCTTTACAGGTATTTCGCTTATGGCACGCGCCAAAATCGTCGCCACCATCGGTCCCGCGTCCAGCGCGCCGGAAATGCTGCGCGCCCTGCTGCTGTCGGGCGTGAACGTCGCCCGCATCAACATGTCGCACGGCGCGCATGAATCGCACGCGGCGGTCATCCGCAACCTTCAGTCGCTCGCCGCCGAACTCAACCAGCCGCTTTCGATTCTGCTCGACCTCTGCGGTCCGAAAATCCGGACCGGCAAGCTCGTGGACGGCCATCCGGTTCAACTGCACGCCGGGGACCGCATCGTCCTGACCCCCGAGGAAGTTCTCGGGACGGCCCAGCGGGTGACGTGCAGCTACGACCAACTGGCGTTCGACGCCAAGCCCGGCGACCGCGTCCTCATCGACGATGGCCTCATCGAGCTGACCGTCACGGCCATCCACGGCAGCGACGTTGAATGCCTCATCATCAACGGCGGGATGCTCAGCGAGCGCAAGGGCGTGAACCTGCCGAGCATTCCGACTTCGCTGCCCTCGATGACCGAGAAGGACCGGCTCGACCTGAAATTCGGTATCGAAATGGGCGTGGATTACGTTGCGTTGTCGTTCGTCCGCCGGGCGGAGGACTGCCACCAGTGCAAGGCGTACATCGCGGAACTCGGCGCGAACACCCCGCTCATCGCCAAAATCGAAAAACCCGAAGCGCTCGGCCAGCTCGACGAGATTCTCGACATCGTGGACGGCGTGATGGTCGCGCGCGGCGACCTCGGCGTGGAAGCCGAAACCGAGCGCGTGCCGATTTACCAGAAGGAAATCATCCGCCACGCGATGCGGAAGGGCAAAATCGTCATCACCGCGACGCAGATGTTGCAGTCGATGGTCGAAAACCCGCGCCCGACGCGCGCCGAAGCCTCCGACGTGGCGAACGCCATCCTCGACGGCACGGACGCCGTGATGCTGTCGGCGGAATCCGCCGCCGGTCACTACCCGGTCGAGTCGGTCCGGACCATGCGCCGCATCATTGATTACACCGAGGAAACGCTCATCGAGCAGAACTCGTGGCGTCCGAGCGCGAAGTCGTTCATGCACATGCAGAGCGGGTCGTCGCTGCGCGCGCTGTCGGAAGCGGCGGTGTTCGCGGCGGAAGACATCGGCGCGAAGGTGATCGCGGTCTACACCGAGGGCGGGAAAATGGCCCGTTCGCTCGCGCTGCTGCGCCCGCGCCAGCGCATCGCCGCGATGACGTCGTACGCCGACACCTATCGCCAGCTTTCCGCCGCGTGGGGCATCGAACCGCTGCTGCTCGCGAGTCCGTCCGACATGAGTACGCTGTTTCGCCTCGGCGACGAACTGCTCGTCCAGCTCGGCTGGGTCCAGAAAGGCGACCGGATCGTGGTTCTCGCCGGAAAACTCACCGGCCTGCCGGTCGGGAATCTCGTCCACCTGCATAAAGTCGGGGAGTAGGGCGGAAAGGATGAGGGATGAAGGATGAAGGATGAAAAAAATCCTTTCTCTGCCGTTCTCCGTCAGCCGTTTTTGAAAAATCGGAAGTGTTTGTACCCCGGATGCCGCCCGAAACGCGGTGTCCGGGGTTTTTCATTGCCCGTTCCACCGGTATGGAACCCCAAGCGTCAGCGAGGAAACGTTCAGACAGCCACTTTCACCGTTCAGGCGACCACTTTCGCGCGCAAGATGACTACTTTTGCCCTTTCGGTCATTACTTTGACGTGTCAGATGACCACTTTGACCGTACAGGTGGCTACTTTAGGCTGTACGGTGGTCACTTTGCCTGTTTTGGTGACTACTTTGACGCGCGAGACGGTTACTTTGGCCGTTCAGGTGGCTACTTCGGGTTGTACGGTGGGCACTTTTGCCGTTTTGGCGACTACTTTGACGTGCAAGACGACTACTTTGCCTGTTGAGGCGACCACTTTCGCGTGCGAGGCGACTACTTTTGATGTTTCAACGGCTCGTGGCGACGTTTTTGCGGTCGTTCGCGAGTTAAAAGCCCCGATGACGCGATTTGCGCCACGATGAATCACGGGTCACGGCGTCGATGCACTCGGCGACGACCCCCAGACCGCATCCGCCGGGAGTTTCGGCCCATTCGATGATGCTTTTTGCCTTTTCAGCGGGCGAGGCGGTCCCGCCGGCGAGAAATTTTCTCGCTTCGGGCGGTAGTTGAACCTTGAGAAGCTCCAGTTGGGACTCCATAAGGTCTGAAAGCGTATCAATGACGACTCGTCGGGAAGGTTTTGGGCGTCCGACGCCGTCAAGCAGACTCTTAACGTCAACTTTTATGTTCTTTTGCCCGACGAACTCGGGAAAGCTGTCAATGCCATCCTCTTCGAACGAAATCAGTTTCTTATACGGGATGACGGTTTGTGGATGCTCGGGCAGCGGGACCATCTCATCCGGTTTTAACCCTTTGATGTCGCCGTGGATGATGTCGAATTCGTTGCGGATGACCGCGAGCAGTTCGCGCCGCCGGTTTTCCGCGCCCGAAACGCGGATGAACATCTTTTTATCCTGAATGTCGGCCTTCACGAGTGCGCGGCAGCCGTCGCGTTTCAAAATGACGCCCGTCCGCCAGCGCGGTTCATCATCGCTCAACCCATGCGTACGCACGATGAACCGCGGCAATAATCCCTTCGGCAGCACCGGGTAGTGATATTGAAAATTCAGACAGTCTTCCGGTTTGAATTCGCCTGCCGCTTCCGGCTCCTGCTCGTCGAGGCGTTCGGGAATCAGGTAGCGGTCGCCGTGATCGCGTAACGGAAAACACAAGTCGAACTTCTTCATCAGTTCAATCAGAAAAACGTGCTTCGATTTCGGATAGCCGTTCGACGGCAGCATCGCGCCGAGGTCTTCGAGGCCGAAAAAGCCTTTGTTTTCAGTGAGCCGTTTTGAATTGAGCACAGCATAGATACCGCCTGTCACCCAGTGAGGGTTCAAAACGTGGGTGTCGCACAATTGAGCTTCGGGAAAGTTGAGGATCGTGCCGAGCCGGTGCAGATACCCAGTGAGCATCGTCTGATCATTCTCTTCTGCCACCCCATGTCGCCGACAGGTTTCCTGGAACTGTTCGAGGCTCAGGTAGTTTTCCTTCATTGTCGCCAAGTATTCCTTGAGTTCGAACCAGCTTTTCGGAAACTCGGCGTAGACATCGTTCAACCGGTCGGTTTCTTTCTTAATGAGTGTGTTCAGTTTAGCCATACCAAAGCCGTTCCGGCAGTCGGTTTCGATAAAACCTTGAATGAAGGGAAATTTTTCCTGAAGCGCGCGGCGATTCACGTCGAAGGCGTGTTGTTTGTACTTGTTGAGTACGACAATCACCGGCGAACCGTCGCCGAAGCTCTCGATCAGCCGCAACCAGTAATCGGCGTCCCATTCCTCGCTTTCCTCACGCCCGCTCAAGACAAGCAGATAGAGGCTTCGACTCGTCAGAAAAAACTGGTGCGTGGCGTGCATGATTTCCTGCCCGCCGAAATCCCAAACATTGAGGCGTACGGTTCGATCTTTGCGCGGAATCGGAACATCCCAACCGGTGATCTTGATGCCTTCGGTTTTCTGTTCGTCGGATTCAAACCGATTTTCGACCAGCCGATTCACAAGTGAGGTTTTCCCGACACCACCTCTTCCAACGATGATTAGCTTCGCTTCATTGAGCGGTTTCTTACCCTGAAGCAAATTAAAGTAGTAATAAAGAATATCTTGAGGATCTGTCGATTCTTCACCCTCTTCAACAGCAAGCCGATCCGCTCCAAGTATTTCAAGTGGTATACCTAATAAATTGTTTTCGTGAAGAAATAAGCCTTTTAAATCTAAAAGTTGATTTAAGCTTTTTGGTATTTCTGTTAGCTGGTTTTCAGAAAGATCAAGGGTTCGCAACCTAGTCAAATTCCCCAAACTATCAGGTATTTTTGTTAATTGATTTCCATGAACACCCAAAGAGTGTAATTCCGTTAATCTTCCTAAGCTCTCAGGAATTTCCATTAATTCGTTATATGACAAATCAAGGACATTTAGCGCCTTCAATTGGCCAAAGCTCCTTGGCAAGCTAGCTAACTGGTTATCAGAGAGACACAAGCATTGTAATTTTTTTAATTTTCCGAGGCTTTCGGGCAATCTCTCCAGTTGATTACCACAAAGGCAAAGTGTCCGAAGCTCTTTTAATTGACCAAGCTTCGCAGGGAAATCGGTTAATTGATTTTCCGAAAGATTAAAATGGCGCAACAATGCGAGGTGTCCGATATTCTCTGGTATACTTGTCAGTTGATTCTCAGAAAAATTTAACTCAATTAACATTGTTAAGTGACTAAGCCAACCTGGAATATACGTTAAATTATTTGCTGAAACTGATAAAGCTTGTAAGTTTTTTAATTGGCTTATTACTTCTGGGATTTTTTCTATCTGGTTATTTGACACAAAAAGATCTGTAAGCTCTACCATCTGACAAAAATTCTCTGGTAAATCTTTTAGTTGATTACCAGAAAGATCAAGTTCTCTCAGGAAGCTTAAATTTCCAATTTCTTCAGGAAGAGCCTTCAAGCTGAGTTCGCTTAAATCTAAGCGAAACTCATTTTGTTTTAGCGCCCTATTGATTCGCCGAACTGCTTCATCGTAGCTCATTTGTCTTTGCTTCCTTCGGTTTTACCCAGACATTTCAACTTTTTCCTGCGCGGAAAACCCTGTCTCCCCGACACTCTGCCGGAGGGCGGCGTTTTCGTCAAAACCCTCAGCCGCGCGGGAAAATTGAAGATTGAAGATTTTCGATTGTGCCGAAATTCCTTGCGCGCAGGGATGCGCGCTTTCCAAGTTCATCCTTCATCCCTCATCCTTCATCCTTTTCTTTGCTACTATCGCGGCGAATTCACCACCAACGGACATCACGCGGGTTGCGGAGGCGTTTTTCATGGGCTGCAACTGGGAAAAAGTGCCGCTCGGCGAGAACGGCCAGATGGTCTCGCCCATCGGGCTGGCGTCGAGCTACGGCATCGGCGCGGCGGACGTCGAGCGGGCGTACGAGCGGGGCATCAACTATTTCTACTGGGGTTCCATCCAGCGGCCCGATTTCGGCAAGGCGCTGCGGAAAATCGGCGCGCGCGATCGCGAAAACATCGCCATCGTCGTGCAGAGCTACACGCGGGTCGGTTTTCTGATGAAAACCGCGCTCGAATCGGCGCTCCGGTCGCTCGACACCGACTACTGCGACATTCTCCTGCTCGGCTGGTGGAACAAACTGCCGCCGCGCCGCATCCTCGACGCCGCGCAGGCGCTCAAGGACGCCGGCCGCGCGCGGTCCGTCATGATTTCCTGCCACGAACGCAAAGTATTTAAAGACTTTATCGCCGCGCCGGAAATCGACTCGATCATGGTCCGCTACAACGCGGCGCATCCGGGCGCGGAAGAAGAAGTTTTTCCCTTCCTCAATCAGCGGCGGGTGGGCGTGGTGGCCTACACCGCGACGCGCTGGGGATCGCTGCTCGACCCGAAATTCTGTCCGCCGGGCGAAAAACTGCCCACGCCGGCGGATTGCTACCGTTTTCCGCTGACGAACCCGAACGTGGACGTCGTCCTCGCGGGACCGGCGGACGGCGGCGAACTCGACGGCGCGCTCGAAGCCCTCGACCGCGGCCCGATGTCCGCCGACGAACTCGCCTGGATGAAGCGCGTCGGGAAATCCGTCCGCGAACATCACAAGCAGCCGTGGCTCGCGCGACTGGTGTCGGACATGAGCAAGGGATGAGGGATGAAGGATGAGGGATGAAAAAAGGAGGCGGCGGAGTTGAATCTGCTTTTCGAGCAACACGAATTGCTTTTTTCATCCCTCATCCCTCATCATTCATCCCTTTCACTTCATCCCTCATCCTTCATCCTTTCCCCAATGGCTTCTCCCGATCCCGGTTTTCCAATCAAGCACGTCGCGCTCGGCTGCGGCGGGATGATTCTTCTTATCGCGGCGGTGTTTTCTGGTCTGTTGTACTGGGCGACGAGTCCGCAAAAGCATGAAATGACGGTTGTCGGCGTCGAATGGCAGCGGACGATCCAGCTTGAACAGCGCCAGCCGCCGACCGCCAAGGACCCGTCCGAACACTGGATCGCGCTGCGCGAAGTGACCGACAGCGATACCAATTTCGAGCCGCGCTGGCCGAAAATTCCCGATGACGGCAATCACCGCGCGGGCAAGCGGACCGAGCGGTACGTCGTCCGGTTTCGCGGTACGAAAAGCGCCCGCGTCTATGAATTCGAGACGAAATTCGATGAATTCGTAAAATTCAAACCCGGCTCGGTTTACCCGGTCATCATTCAGAAAGGCGTGCTGGTTTCCGCCGAGCCGTCGCCGATCAACGCCCCCGCCAAATGAACCCGAATCTCGCCCCGACGCCGAAAATGCGGCGCATCTTTCAGCAACTCACCGAACGCTGGGGCCGCCCGACCAACGTCGCCGCCTTCAATTTCGCGCCCGACGGCTCGGAAAGCCTCACCCATCTGCACATCGCGATCTGGGAAGACGGCGAGGGGACGGCGACGGCGTTCAACACGCTCGGCATGTCGGAGCGGGAGATTCCCGATACCGATTTCACGGCGGAAGTTCATCTTTTGATTAAAGGACGAACGACGCAGGCCGAGCAGATTTCGGTGGCGCAATTTCTGGCGAACCTCGCGGAATTTCCGTTTCGCCGCCGGGCGAAATTCGACTGGTGGGAGCGCGTGACCTACGCTTCGGGCGTGCCGCTGTTTCCGACCTGCCATGACGTACTGTTTCACCCGGCGCTCGTCGAGGACGACCCGGACACGCTCGAAGACGAAACCGGCGAGGTGCGGATGCTCTACGCCATCCCGCTCACGAGCTATGAAAGTTTCGTCTTCGCCAACAACGGCCCGCAGGCGTTCGTGGAATATCTGAAGACGAATGACGTGGACCCGTTTACGCGACGGTAGCAAGGCAGTGGCCAGTCGCCAGTGGCCAGAAAAAGACCACTACACATTGCCGGAATTTCCCAACTTCGATTTTTGGATGAAATTTTTACTGACCACTGACCACTGGCCGCTGGCTGCTGACTACTGACCACTGGCTGCCGACGACTGATTTATGTTGAAAATCGCCGACAATCCGACCGAGGGTACGCCGTTCGAGCGATCGTACTGGGTGGTGCCGAATCTGCTGCTCGCCGGGCATTTTCCCGGCAGCAAGGACCCGGCGCTGGAAAAAAAGAAGATTCGCGGACTGTTCGAGTGCGGCATCCGGCGCATTTTCAACCTGATGGAACCGGACGAACTCGACCACGACGGGGAAAAGTTCACCGACTACGCGACGGTTTTTCATAAAATCGCCCAAAAACATGAGGTCGCGGTCGATCCGCTGCGGTTTCCGATTCACGATCTTTCGACGCCGACGCCGGAATTCCTGACCGAAATCCTCGATCGGCTGGACGAAGGTTTGAACGCGGGCCGTCCGACGTACGTTCATTGCTGGGGAGGCATCGGCCGGACGGGCACGGTCATCGGAACGTTTCTCATTCGCCGGGGGCTGGCGACGCCGGAAAACGTACTGCGCGTGATTGAAACGCTGCGCCGGAACGACCCGAAGTCATACCGAATGTCCCCCGAGACCAACGCACAGCGGGCGCTCGTGCAATCGTGGCGGGAAGGCCGATGAGGGAATTTTAGATTGAAGATTTCAGATTGAAGATTTTAGATTGGTGGCACAATCTCGAAACCCTTTTCTCATTGAAGATTGCGGATTGAAGATTTTCGATTGGGATGCCCGATGAACGCGGCTGCCTCATTCGACAATGGAAAATCTTCATTCTTCAATCGAAAATCTTCGATCAAAAATCTTCAATCGAAAATTTTGGAACTTCGGCGCGGAACCATTCCGGGTGACGCGCGACCATAGGAACGACTTCACATTTCGGACGGGTACGGGCTGGGAGACGGTCATGGCGGAAACGCTCGACAATCTGGATGACGCGCTGTTCGGCGACTTCGAGGACTACCTCGCGGGGACGCTGCCGGAAGCCCGTCGTCGCGAGGTCGACGCGCGCCTCAAAGCCTCGCCCGAAGCGCGCGCGCTCCTCGCCGAATTCACCGAAGCGCAAACCCTGTTTCAAACGCCGGTCTGGGACGTGCCCGAGCCGGCCGCGCTGCCGTCGGCGCAGGCGATTCTCGACCGCGCCAAAAGCCGACCGACGGCGCGAAAATCCTTTCTGGCTGGAATGAAGGACTGGTTCGGGGTCGCGATGTGGCGTCCGGCGCTGGCGTCGGGGTTCGCCATCGCGCTGCTCGCGAGCGGGACGTGGCTCGTTTTTCGTTCAAATCAAAGCCAGAAAACGGAATCGGTCGCGGATGGGAAGTCCAGGCAAGACCCGGCGGGCAATACGCCGATCTTCAATGGCAGCCAGCCCATCGCCGCGCCTGCCTCCAATGCATCCACTCCGCCCGCCACGCCTCCGGCGGGAGACGTGAATACGGCGGGAAAGACGGTGGACAGCCGGGACGGCAAACTGGACGCCAACGAAAAGCGAGATGAGGCCCCGACCAACGCCCCGGTGATGAAACCCGCGAACCCAGAACCCGAGAAGGCCGGAGACACGCGCGATGACGGCGTCATCGCGGACAACGAGCGCGCCAGCCGGGATCGCGCGCCGGAAAGCAAACCGGAAGCGCCGAAAACCGCGCCGCCACCGCCGCCGGTCAGCGTCGGCAGCACCGGAATGGGCGGCGGAGTGCCCGCCCAGCCTTCACCTGCTCCCAAAGCGCCCGCGACGACCACCACCGAGGAAGCGCGTGGCGGCGAAAAGGGAAAAGCGGAAGACACGGACAACAACCTGTCCGCCAGTCGCGCGGCGGAACCCAAGAAGAAAATGAATAGCCGCGGAGCGCCCGGCGCGAATACAGCCGGACCGCGCGACCAGTCCCAGATGCGCCGCGCCGAACCCGCTCCCGCGCGGCGGCAGGCGGTCAGTCTGACCGTGGCCAATCGCGATCCCGCAATCAGCCAGTTGAAAAGCATCGCCGGACAATTCGGCGGTACGATTTCCGTCAACGGTTCCTCGATTGAAATCGTCGTGCCGGGCGACAAGGTGGATGCCTGCGCCGCGCGGGTTCGCGCCATCAATCAATCCGAACTGAAAAAAGAGCGTGACCGGGCGCCGAAAGACACGGACACGAAAAAAGAGCCGGAACCGGCGGTCCGCCTGACTGTCACGGTGAAGGAAAAGCCGGAATGAAGATTCTGCTGACGGCGTTCGAGCCGTTCGACCGCTTCCCGGTCAATCCGACGCAAGCGGTGGCGGACCGGCTCGCCGCCGCGCCGCCCGCCGGGGTGACGCTCGCGGTCCGGCATCTGCCGGTCGTGGCCGAAACAGCCGTCGCGCGGGCCGTCGAGGCGTTTGAAACCGAGCGCCCCGACGCGATGATTTCCCTCGGCCTCGCGGGAGGCCGGTCGTTCATCGAATTCGAACGCATCGCGGTCAATCTCGACGATTACAACGTCCCCGACAACGCGGGCGAACGCATCACCGACCGGCTCATCGCCGCCGACGGCCCGGTGGCTCACCGGACGACCCTGCCGGTGCGCGACATGGAACGCCGACTGACGGCGGCGGGCATCCCGGCCCGGATTTCCTACACGGCCGGGACCTACATCTGCAATCACCTGTTCTATTCGATTCGGCATCATCTCGAACGCACCGACGCAGCGGCCTGCCGCTACGGCTTCATCCATATTCCGATGACGCCCGAGATGGGCGATCCGTCGCTGCCGCTCGAAACGATGGCGCAAGGAATCGCGATCTGCCTCGAAACCCTGCGCGACACCAAGGAGAAGGATACGTGGTCACACCGCCCGCGCTGAAACCCGGCGACACCATCGGCATCGTCGCCCCCGCGAGCAACATCCGGCCCGACTGGCTCGCCGCCGGCATCGCCGAACTCGAACGGCTCGGTTTCAAAACGAAACACCGCCCGGACATCTTCGAAAAGGACCGCTACACCGCCGGTTCGCTTGACCGCCGTCTCGCCGAATTTCATGAAATCTGGTTCGACGACGAGGTTGACGCGGTGATGGCGGCGCGGGGCGGCTACGGCGCGATTCACCTCCTGCCGTACCTCGACGTCGCGGGCCTGCGCGCGCGGCCGAAGGTTTTCATCGGCTACAGCGACATCACCGTCCTGAATCTTTTTCTGGCGAAGGAATGCGATCTCGTCACCTTTCACGGACCGATGACGACGAAGGATTTCAACGGCGGACCGGAACATTACGATGAAGATTCGTTTCTGCGCCTCGTCGGACGCCCCGAACCGGCGGGCGTGCTGACCTCGCCGCATACCGAAACGCTCGTCGGTGGACGCGCCGCCGGGCGCCTCGTCGGCGGCTGCCTGCCGCTCATCACCGCCCTCAACGGGACGCCGTGGCAGCTCGACACCCGCGATTCCATCCTTTTTCTGGAAGACATCGGCACGAAGCCCTACCAGATCGACCGGATGATCACCCAGTTGAAACTTTCGGGAATGCTCGACGGCGTGCGCGGGGTCGTCTTCGGCGAGATGGCCGACTGCGTCCAGCACGTCAATCAGGGCTATACGTTGCAGGAAATCCTGACCGGACTGCTCGAACCTTTAAAGATTCCAATCATTTACGGCTGGCGCAGCGGCCACAGCGAAATCGGCAACCGGACGCTCCCGCTCGGCATTCGCGCCGCGCTCGACGCCGACGCGCGGACGATTGAAATCCTCGAACCGGCAGTCAGCTAAAGAGAATGCGGAATGCGGAATATCGAATGAAGAATGGGAGGAAAACGCGGAATAGGGAGGATTTCATTCCGCATTCGATATTCCGCATTCCGCATTTTCTTCACCCTTCCTCCAGCTTCGCCCCCGCGCGCACGGCCGCGACCGTCACGGCGAGGACCGCCGCCGTGAGTACTAACGCGATGGCCGATCCGAACGGCTGGTTGCGCTGCGTGAACTGGTTCTGAATCAGGTTGCCGATGAGGATGCTCCGCGCGCCGCCGAGCAGGTCGGAGGTGATGAAGCAGCCGAGGCTCGGGACAAACACCAGCACGCTTCCGGCAATCAGCCCCGGCTTGCTCAGGGGCAGCGTCACCCGCAGAAACGTCCGCCACGGCGGGGCGTTCAGGTCGGAGGCCGCTTCGAGCAGCCGGAGATCGAGTTTTTCAAGGCTCGCGTAGAGCGGCAGGATGAAAAACGGCAGTTCGCAGTAGACCAGCCCCAGAAACACCGCGAAATCATTGTAAAGCAATGGCAGCGGCGCGCTGACCAGCCCGAGTTTTAAAAGCAGCGTGTTCGCCAGTCCTTCCGTCCGCAGGATGAACATCCACGCGAAGGTGCGAACGAGAAAACTCGTCCAGAAGGGCACGACCGTCAGCATCAGCCAGAGCGGCTTGCGTTTCGGGTTGGCCCGGACCGCGATGTAATACGCCACGGGATAACCGAGAAGGATGCACAGCAGCGTCGTTAGCGCGGCCATCCACAGCGACCGCCAGTAAATCGCGAGGTAGATCGGCTGCACCGCCTGCGCGAAATTCGTCGTCACCCAGGAATAGATGACGCTGCCGTACGTGCCGCGCTCGGCAAAGCCGTACCGTACGACCACCCCGAGCGGCAGCAGAAAAAACACCGCCAGCCAGCCGACGGCGGGCGCGAGCAGGCCGGTGCGTACGAGTGTTGAGCCGGATTTCGACATTGTCCTCGCTCAAAAACGGGCGGATAAAATCGTTGACGGTTCACTTTCAGTGGATACTAACGAGGTTTCTCATGGAACGCATTACGAAGATTCACGGCATTCAATGGGAACACGTCCATTTCTCGGGGCTGGATTTTGAAACGATGGTCGCCAGATTCGGAGAGCCGCACGACCGTGACGACGACGGGCTATGCCTGATTCCCGAACCGAGTTTCGAGTGGCTGTTCCGCTGGCCCTGCGGACTGGAAGTTTCAGTCATCTTCGGGCGAATGAGCGGACGGGTGTTCATAAACTCCGATCTGCCCGAATCCGCGCACGTTCTGCGACACCTCGATTTGCCCGGAAAGGTCGAGTGGCGGCTGGATGAAGCCCCGGAGCATTTTGAAACGTATTTGGGAACCGCCAGAAATGTGCTTGAGCGATGCCGTCCCGAGTCCGAAACGCCGGATCATGTCATTTCCAACCTGCGGGACTGCGCCGCGTGGGATTTTTCGGCGCGCTGGCGGGTGATGCGACAGGACGACAACGAATTTCGCGACACGGTCGCCATCGTCAACGGCGAGCGCGACGCGCGCTGCCTTCAGGCCGAACTCGAATCGCACGGCCACAAACAGATGTACTGGGTGGAACGCGCCGAACCATCCGTACCGATTTGAGGGTAAATAAGAGAAAGGCGCGGATGCGCCGGAAGGAAATAGCCCCACCCGTGAGGGTGGGGTGGAAGAGGGCGGAATACAGAGCCGCAACGCGGCGACACCGCCTGTCGCGTCTTCGACGCTCTGGAATTGACTTCGAGCCTACCCCACCCTCACGGGTGGGGCTATTACCTTCCGGCGCATCCGCGCCTGTTCATTACCGATTTCCGAACGAACGCCCTTGCCGGAATCAATTCAGGCTGACCACCGACCGACGAACGCCCCATCGGGGCGGCGCTACGATAGCCGAGGGCGAGCGGAGCGAAGCCCTCGGAGCGGCCCGGGACCACAACGCCGAGCCGCGTCAGCGGTGAGGGGCACCCTACTTCGACAGCAGGTTGTCGCCGACCGGGAGTTTCCGCGTGAAGGTCGCCTTGTCGATCTGCGCCGGATTGCCGATGACGACGAAGTGGAGATTCTTCATGTACTCGCGCGACACCCGCCGGACCTCCACCGGCGTCACCGCGCGGAGCTTGTCGATGACCGTGAAGGCGTTGCGCCAGCCTCCGCCGACCAGTTCAAACAGCGCCAGTTCCGCCGCCTGCGCCGCGTTGGTCTCCTGTCCGACGTAATACGTCGTGAGAAACTGCGACACCGTCCCGCGCAATTCGCGTTCGTCCACCAGATCGTTTTGAAGCCGATTGATTTCGTCGAGCATTACCGAGGTCGCGCGGTTGGCGTCCACCGCCGAGACGTAAATGCCGCCGATGTTCGCGCCCTGCGAATTGAGAAACGCCGACGGCGCGTAGGACAGATTCCGCTTGATGCGTACTTCCTCAAACACCCGGTCACGAAGAATCGCCGACGCCAGCCGCATCGCCGCGAAGTCGGGTGAGGTCATCGGCGGCGCGACGTACACGCCCTGAATATAATTCGTCGGCAAATCCTTTGCCGTCACCGCCACGTTCGGTTTGTCGAACGCCAGTTGCGGCAGCGGTCGCGCGATGTCGTTGCCTTTTGGCAGTTTGCCGAACACCGCCGTCACCTTCGCCTTCAAATCCGCCACTTCCAGATCGCCGACCACGACGAGCAGCATTTGCGAGGTCGCGAGCAAGGTTTTGTGGTACGCCTTCAGATCCGCCGGTTTGAATTTTCCGATGTTTTCGGGTGTGCCCTGCGGGCGGTTCATGTACGGATGCCCCGCGTAGGCATCCTGTTCCTGCAACCGCTGGAGGAGCGTGTCCGGATCATCCGTGTCGTCCCGCAGCGACGACACCATCCGTTCCTGAATCCGCGTGAGGTCCTCCTGCGCGAAGGCCGGATTCAGAATGACGTCGGCGTACATATCCCACGCGCGGTCGAAATGGGTGCGTGGCGTACCGAGCGCGAGGACCGAATAGTCGTAATTCGCTCCCGCGCCGAGCGTCGCCCCGGTGCGCGAAAGTTCGTTCCGAAGTTTCAATCGGGGGTACTTCAAACCGCCCTCGGTCGCCGTTTCCAGCGTCACCGCCTCGATGCCGGCGTTCTTTTCGTTGATGTTGCGCGCGCCGCCCCGGAAAAAGAGTCCCGATGAGACCGTCAGGCTGCCGGCCCGCCGCTTGAACAGCACTTTCAGCCCGTTGACCTCGAACTCGGTGACGAGGGCCGCGCCCTGTCCGATCTGAGCTTCCTGCGCGGGGGCGACCGCCGGGGCCGCCGCGGCATCCGCGGAGCGAAACAGGAATCCGGAAAACAGCACCGCCAGCGCGACGGCAACGGAAAAGGGTTTTGAATGGCGCATCTTTTTTCGAGTGGTCAGCAGTCAGTGGTCAGCAGTCAGTGGTCAGTAGTCAGTGGCCAGTTGATGGTGGTCAGTGTTGCTGGAAGCTGGCGACTGATTGTCGGCGGCTGCCGATAGTGGAACAAACGGCGCGAAAAATGAAGACGGAACGCCTGCGGTCAGCTCGCCGAGTCATCCGGTATCGCCTTCAAGGTATGCGGCAATCCGGGCTTTGACGGCGACGCGGGCGGATTCACGGGTGAAATTCGGCATCGGTTTCTCCAGTTGAAGTCTTGAGCGGGCATCCCCACGCTCAAATCATTCCGCAATCGAAAACCTTCAATCGAAAATCCTTCAGCCGATGCGTTCCACCCAGTACATCTGTTTGTGGCCGTGCGATTCGAGTTCGGCGCGGAGGGCCTCGGCTTCCGCTTCCGTGTCGGTCAGGCGTACGAAATCGCGGAAGCCGTTGTCGTCCTGCCGGAGAACGACCCATTTGCGACCGGCGTTGACGTCCTGTTCATCCGGCGGAACCCATTTGAGGCCGCCGCATCGGGGACAACTCAGTTTTCCTTCCAAAAGAACTTTCCCGTCGGCTGACAACTTGCCCGTCCCGAGGCAGTCGGGGCAATCGGGGTAGAACGGTTGCCGGATCGGAATGAAACCTTCCATTTCCGGAACGATGTCTTTTCCGATGAGATAGATATTCATTCGCCTTGCCCATTCCGTGACCGGGGTGAGTTTAGGGGCGTCGAGAAGAAACTCATTTTCAAATACGTCGCCTTCCGGGTTCACAAAACAAGCGGCGAACTCGACGACAACCGGCAAGGCATCATGTTTCCGGACGATGTCTTCAAAACCGCCGAGCCAGCTGGTTTCGCCTTCAAGGTAGGCGGCGATGCGGGCTTTGATGGCGACGCGGGCGGATTCGCGGGTGAAATTCGGCATCGGTTTCTCTGGTTGGGGTTCGGAGCGCGCAAGATGCGCGCGCTCCATTACATCCGATTGTAAAGCGCGTCGGGAAGCAGTTTGAGTACCCACGCGATGAGCCGCCAGCGGCGCGTGACGTAGGCGTGTGATTTCCGTTTTCGAATCGCTGTGAAAATCTGCTGCGCGGCTACCTCCGCCGAGGCGACCCAGAATTGCCCGTCGCCTTTCGCCATCGGCGTATCCACGAAGCCCGGCTGAATGTCGGTGACGACAATCGGCAGCCTGGCCTTCGTGAATTTTTGCCGGAGTCCTTGTAAGTAGCTGCTCATAAACGCTTTCGAGGCATTGTAGGCGGGCGCGGACCGTCCCCCGCGCAGCGCCGCGATGGAGGAAATGCCGACGATGTGCCCGCTGCCGCGCGCCGTCAGATGCGCGACGGCCACGCCGGTCAGCGCGGTAAAGCCCGCGACGTTGACGGCGATGGTTTCGCGCTCCGGTTCCCAGTCGAGCGTATCGTTGAGGTGGCCGGTCCCGGAGTTGAGAATGAACAGTTCAACGTCGCCCATCCGCGCGACGAGTTCGCGGAGGCGGGGAATCGCCGTTTCCGGGTCGGCAACGTCGATGGTCTGGATAAAAGCGGGGGTGGAAATCTCCCGGGCGAGGCTGGCGAGAAGGGGTTCGCGGCGGGCGACGAGGCCCACGCCATAGCCGTTTTCCGCCAGAACCTTCGCCAGTTCGCGTCCGATTCCCGAGGATGCACCAATGATGATGGCGTTGCGTTGAGTCATTCAGCGAAAACGCTCGATTCCAGGCCACGGTTCGAGATTTTCCAGAAACGGTTTGCCGTAACCGCTGATCCAGACGAACGGCCCTTCATGCCGGACGAACTTGACGTCCGGTTTGAACAGCATGCCGAGCAGTCCGCCGATGGCGACGGCGATTCCGGTGAGCATCCCCGGAATGCTGTGCTGGATGATTCCGGCCAGAAATCCGATGATGCCGCCGAAAAAGCCGAGGACGCAGAGAAAGGTCAGCAGCGGCGGCAGAAGCCGGTGTTTCAGACACGAGGCCAGATCGAGGCTGAATTCGGAGTGGACCGACACCGAGACTGGCGAAGCGAGGCTGGCCAATGCGAGCAGAATATTCACGTTCGGGTAAAACTTGAGCGTGACGTACCGCCGGGAAACCCCGTGCGACCGGTCGCAGGCGTAGCAGCGTTCAGGGGGAAACGTGCCCCGGTGCGGAACGACGAATTTTCCGTCGCGCCACATGTGCGCGGGAGCGGGTTCGGCGGCTTTGCGGACATCGTCCGGTACGAAACTGGCGGACATTTCGCGATTCTCCGGTGGGGTTTGAATGTGGCGGAAACGCTGTGCATTGTGAGGATGACAGTTCTTTTTGGCAAGTGCCGGAACGGCATTGACCGACCCGCTCGCTAACGCTCGCAGTTCCATACCGGTGGCCGAATAGCGTCATTTTCCCACCGGTATGGCACCCCGAGCGTCAGCGAGGGAAAAAGCTTTCAGCTCCCGGTCAGATACACCCGGAAAGCGAAAATGATTCCGCGAAAACGCCGAACGGCTCGCATTTCGTGACAATCCGGGCATTCGGCTTTAGTATTTCGGCCCGAAACGACATTCCTCCGGACAGATTGCCCGTTATGAACCGCTCGAAACTGCGCGGCGGCGGCGAAATTCTCGCCGGCTTCGCGTTCCTGTTGCTTTCATTCTCGACCGGAATGGCCGGTGGCGGCGCATTTCTCGCCATCGGCATGATGGTTTCGCTCGTCATCATCGGCTTGGGCGTTGCCCGTTACGTTGGCGAACCCGCCGCCGACTGACCCCGCCATTCGAGAAAAAACTCACGGGCCAAAGCGGGATTGGCGGGCGGGTCGCGGCTGGATTGGCTCTGTTCAGCGGGTCCACACGCCCTAAAATGGCCAAAAATCGGTGGAAATTTTTGAACGCGCACCGCGCGGGAGTCGTGCCGGATGAACATCACCCTCGACCCGCAATCGAAAACGCCCGTGTACCTGCAAATCAAGCAGGCGGTCGTTGAACACATCCAGCAGGGAAAGCTCGCGCTCGGCGCGCGGCTGCCCGCGACGCGCGAACTGGCGAAGGCGCTCGGGGTGAACCGGAGTACGGTCACGATGGCCTACGACGAGCTGATTGCGGACGGCATCGTCGAATCGTTCGTCGGGCGCGGGTCGTTCGTGGCGCGGCGGCATCTCATCGACGGGATGCAGGGAACGCTGTTCGGCAAGGGACGCGGCCACAACGCACCGAAAAAGATGGCGTGGGAAGGGATGTTTTCCGAGCGCGCCGACAGCATCGCCATCGAATCGCTGCTCGATCTGTATCAGGTGAGTACCCTGCGGGACGTGATTTCCTTCTCGGGATCGTTCCCCGACGCTTCGTCCTTCCCCACGCGCGAATTCCGCAATTCGCTCCACTTCGCCGAACGCGCGCTCGGCGACGAGGTCTATCGGTACGGCCCGGCCGCCGGATACGAACGCCTGCGGGAATACCTCGCGTCGCGGATGAACGCGGCCGGGGCGGAAGTGACCGAGGATGAAATTCTGGTCACGAGCGGGTCGCAGCAGGCGCTCGACCTCATCGCGCGGGCGCTGGTGTCGCCCGGCGACACGGTCATCATGGAAAATCCGACCTATCCCGGCGCGATGACGGCCTTCACCCTCGCCGGGGCGCGGCTGGTGGGCGTTCCGGTGGACGAACACGGCCTGCGGGTGGAGGTCGTCGAGCAGATCGTCCGGTTGAAGCGTCCGAAACTGATTTACGTCGTGCCGAGTTTCCAGAATCCGACCGGAAGCTGTCTCAGTTGGGAGCGTCGCCTGCAACTGTTGAACATCGCGCAGGAACACAACATTCCGATTGTGGAAGACGATTACGGTTCGCATCTGCGCTTCGAGGGCGACCCGCTGCCGCACCTCAAGACGCAGGACATGACCGATCACGTCATCTACGTCAGCAATTTCTCGAAAAGCCTGCTGCCGGGACTGCGGATGGGCTGGTGCGCGGCGGCCAAGCCGGTGATTTCGCGCCTCACCGCCCTCAAGCAGAACAGCGACATCACGACCTCGCCGCTGTTGCAGTCGGCGCTCTGGGATTTCTGCCGCCGGAAACGCTACGAAGCGCACATCGACAAGGTCCGCCCGATTTACAAAACACGGCGCGACCGGGTGGTGAAGCTGCTCGGCGAAGCCTTTCCCGACGGGACCACCTGGACGGTCCCGCAGGGTGGCCTTTTCCTGTGGGTTCGATTGCCCGCCGCGCTCGACACGACCGAACTGCTCTACCAATCGCGGCAGCAAGGGGTCGTTTTCAGCCGGGGACACCTTTTTTACGTCGAAAATCCGGAGCGAAACACGCTCCGGCTCAGTTACGGACACGTCAGCCTCGAACAGATCGAAGTCGGCCTGCGTGTCATCGGGAGCACCGCGAAAGCGATGCTCGCGCGCAGCACGGCCCGGACGGCGGAGAAATTCCGCGCCCGGACGGTGCCGCTGGTCTGAAAAACAGTCTGAAGTCTGGAGTCGAGAGTCTGGAGTCAAAACGACGGATTTGGAAGCAGGGTTGTCCTTGTCGAATCCGGCTTGAAGATTTTCAGGACTCTTGACTCCAGACTCCAGACTCCAGACTTCCATAAATTGGAACTTCACCGGGGAGAACCGCCATCATGACGCCGGAACAGATGAAAAACGTGACCGCTTACTTTCAAGGTCGCTTCGTACCGCTGGCCGAAGCCAACATCAACGTGATGACGCACGCCTTCAATTACGGGACGGGCGTTTTCGAGGGCATTCGCGGGTACTGGAATCGCGATGAGCGGGAAATGTACCTGTTTCGTCTGCGCGAGCATTACGAGCGGTTTCTCCAGAACACGGGTTTTCTGAAGATGAACCTGCCCTACACGGCGCAGGACCTGTGCGACATCTCGGTGGAACTGGTGCAGCGCAACGGGTTCGAGGAAAACGTCTATCTGCGTCCGCTGGCCTATAAAACCGCGTGCCAGATCGGGACGAAGCTCTCGCCAGGTGAGGACGTGACGATTTTCGCCGTGCCGATGGGCGACTACGTCGATACGACCCGGCCGCTCGCGGCCTGCGTCTCGACGTGGCGGCGGCTGGAGGACAACGCGATTCCGGCGCGCGGGAAGATTTGCGGCGGCTACGTCAACTCGGCGCTCGCGGCGACCGAGGCGCGCGACAACGGCTACGACGAAGCCATCGTTCTGAATGAAATGGGCAAGGTGTCGGAAGGCGCGGCGATGAACATTTTCATCATCCGCCACGGAAAACTGGTAACGACGCCGGTCTACGCCAACATTCTCGAAGGCATCACCCGCCACACGGTCGTTGAAATCGCGGCCAACGAACTCGGCATCGAGACGGAATTCCGTCAGATCGACCGCTCCGAGTTGTACATCGCGGAGGAAATTTTCTTCTGCGGCACGGGCGCGCAGATCGCGGGCATCGGCTCGGTTGACCGGCGCAGGATCGGGACCGGCGAAACCGGGGCGATTACCGCGAAGTTGCAGGCCGTCTACGCCGAACTGGTGCAGGGACGCCTGCCCGGCTATGAAAAGTGGCTGACCTCCTGCTCGGCGCGGACGGCGGCGACGGTCGGCGCGGCGTTTTAAGAAAGCCTTCCCTCACCCCCGACCCCTCTCCCGCGGGAGAGGGGAGAGCGGTACGACACCATGACCACGCTTCTGGTTGCGGCGGTGGCGCGCGAAACCCGCTACGTCACCGCCGCGATTTCATCTTCACGAACGGAACGCCGCGCGGGATACGATCTGACCGTCGGGCGGCTCGGACTCTCGCCGGTCGCGCTGTTGCTGACAGGCGTCGGGGCAGTGCGGGCGAGCGCGGCGGCGTCGGCGGTGCTGGCGGTTGAACCGTTCGCGCGCATCCTCAATTTCGGCGTCGGCGGGGCCTATCCCAATTCCGGTTTGAACATCGGGGACCTGACCATCGCGGTCAGCGAATGCGACCCGCAGTCCGGCATTCTCACGCCGGAGGGCTTCCGCGACCTCGGCGGACTCGGTTTTCCGCTCGCGCCGGCCTTCCCGAACAAACTCGACCTTCAAAACGAGTGGACCGAAACGCTCGCGGCGCGGCTGCCCGACGCCCAGCCGGTCGGCGTCGCGTCGGTTCACTGCTGCTCCGGCACGGACGCCCTCGCCGCCGAAATGGAAACCCGCTCCGACTCGGAAGTTGAAGCGATGGAAGGGTTTGCGCTTGCCTGCGCGGCGCGCAAGGCAGGAATCCCGTTCGCCGAAATCCGCGCAATCAGCAATTTCACCGGCGACCGCGACCGCCAGCGGTGGAATCTCGACCTCGCCTGCGACCGGCTCGCGGCGGCGGTCCGGCAGGCGTTCGGGGAAGGATAAGAAAAAGGATGAAGGATGAAGGCGGAAGGATGAAAAAGACTGTTTTTTGAAGCCGGGAATTGAAGCGCTTTCGCGTTCCCCATTTTTTCAAAACCCAGTACTCAATCCCCCGACCTCAATCCCTCCTTTTTTTCATCCTTCATCCTTCCGCCTTCATCCTTTCCCAGATGCTTCCAGCCAAAAAGAACGAAGCCTTCATGCGGTTGTTCGAGTGGTACACGCGGCGGCTCATGCGCGGCGCGTTCGATGCCGTGCGCGTACGCGGGGGCGCGAACCTGCGCGGTGACGGCCCGCTCCTTTTATATGGCAATCATCCCGGCTGGTGGGATCCGCTGTTCGCATTTTTCATCACCCGGCGGTACAAGCTCGACGGCTACCTGATGGGCGAGGAGAAGCAGGTCCGGGCTTACCCCTTTTTTCGCCTCATCGGCGGTTTTTCGGTGAATCGGGCCGATCCGCGCGACGCGGCGCGGTCGGTGCGTTACGCGGGCGATCTTTTAAAGGATGGCGCGGCGGTGTGGATTTTCCCGCAGGGCGAAATCGTCGCGCCGGATGTGCGTCCGGTGACGTTTTTGCCGGGAACGGCGCACATTCTGCGGCGCGTGCCGGAGTGCCGGGCGGTGCCGTTCGCCTGGCGGTACGATTTCGTCGGGCAGGCGCGACCGGAGGCGTTCATGGCGTACGGCGCGGCGGAGGTCATCCGGGGCGGGGAAATCAACGTCGAGGAACTGACCGCAAAACTTCAAAAACGGCTGACCGGCGAGTGCGACGGATTGCGCGAGGCGGTGCTGACGCGGCGGTTCGACGATTTCGAGGTGATTTTGAAGGGAAAACGGTCGGTCAACGTCGTCTGGGACGAATGGAAGCGGCGGCTGTTCGGAGTTCAAACGGAAAACGCCGGGGACTGAATCCGTCCCCGGCGTTTCTCTCTAAATTAAGAAATTTCAACTACTTGCAGTCGCAGGGCGCGCCCTTGCCGCCTTTCGAATCGGCGAAGGCCTCGGCGGCTTCAACCGTCGGAAATTCGCGCAGCAGGCAGACATCGTCGCCGCGCGCGCGTTTCATCTGTTCGAGCGACCGGCTGTCGACTTCGATTTTGCCCTTCGCGCAGTAGACGCGGTAGCCGGCGGCGGCCTGCACCGTGCCGTGAACCGCAATCGCGCCGAGCATCATCGCAAAACCGATGGCGATCATCACTTTCGTCCGGGTACGCATGCCAATCGTTCCTTTTCTCCGCCTTCGCGGAATTGAGTTACCGCCGAGTGGTGCGCGAACCGGGCGAAACGTTGCCTCCGTCGGCGACCTTCGGGCATAGTGCCGTATCTGATTGAATCTCCGCAATTTGCTTTTTCTTCCCTGATGATCGCCCTTTCCGCCGACGAACTGCGCGCCCTCGCCGAAACGCTCGACACCCCGCATCTGCGGAGTCTCCTCTCGCAACGCCGCCGGTCGCGCGCGGGCGAGGAAACGACCGAACTCCCGCGCCGCGCCGCCACGCTCGGCCGCGACGAACTCATCGCGGAAGTGGTCGCGGCCTGTTTGAACGTGCCGTCCATCGCCCATCGCCTGTGCGAAACGGTGACGCTATCGCCGAAAAAGGCGCGCCGCTGGCTGGCCGACCGCGAACCCGACGCGCCTGCTGACTGGCTCGACCGGGTCATCGCGATGCTGACCGCCTCGCCGCGTCACGGACAGCACCCGGCGGTGATTCCGGCGCACGCGGTCGTGAGCATTTTGACGACGGGCCTTGAAACGGTCGTTCGGGAACTTCGCGAAATGGAACGCGGACGCGCCGGGACGATCATCGACTTCCGCGCGTTTCAGACCGAACGCCACCGGCGCGAGGAAGTCCGCGTCCTGCTCGACGGCCTCGGCACGCCCGAACCCGAACCGTTTTTCCCCGACGAATTTCAGCTCGACGCGGTGGATTTCGTGACGCATCAGGGCGTGGACGTGATGGTTTCCGCGCCAACCGGGTCGGGCAAGACGTGGATTGCCGAGCAGTCCATCCGCCGGACGCTGGAAGAAGGCGGTACCGCGTGGTACACCTCGCCGCTCAAAGCCCTTTCAAATGATAAGTTTCGCGAGTTCGGACGGATTTTCGGGCCGGAAAACGTCGGCCTCATCACCGGCGACCGGAAGGTGAACCCGGACGCGAAAATTAAAATCGCGACGACCGAGATTTACCGCAACGGCCTCTATGACGTGATGAACGGCATCAGTTATTCCGATTCCTACGCCTCGGCCCGGCTGGTCGTCTTCGATGAAGTTCATTACCTCGGCGACCGCGAGCGTGGCGTGGTGTGGGAGGAATCCATCATCTACACCCCGGCCTCGACGCGCATCCTCATGCTGTCGGCCACGGTCGGCAACGCCCAGGAACTCGCCGACTGGGTCGCCTGGACGCGCGGCGTCGAGTGCCGCCTCGTGTTTCATCCGGAACGACCCGTTCCACTGCGGACGGCGTTCGTCCAGGCCAACGGCCGCCTCCAGCCGCTGTTCGAGGACCTCAACGACAGCCAGCGACTGCATCCCGACATCCACAACCTCTATCAGGGCGCGCGCCAGACCATGTCCGAGCGCAAGAACCAGCGGAAGCCGTTCTACCGGCGGCGGCGCAAGTAGGGTGTCCTTACCGGCAGCCGCTCGGTGTTCGATCCGTAAAAGTCGGTTAAAATTTTCTAAGGATAAGGGATTTCTTCGGGGCTTCAGCTTGGAAAAGTTAGGACTGCCTAGCATACTGAACTGTAAATTGTAATACGTTGGTTGGGATTGCTCGGGTTTTCCGAGGAAAGCCGATACCTCCGTTACAACGCAGTTCTTATTGCTTAGAGGGCACCATGACTTTTCTTCCGACTCTTTTCCGGGGAGTTGCCGGCCGCCGGGCCGTGACTTCCTGGGCGATGTTCTTTCTGTTGACCTTGATCGGTCTCGCGCACACGACCTCCGTCGAAGCGCAGACCTGGCTTCCCGACCCGGGTTTTGCGCCCGATATCGAATTTTCCGGCTCGGTGAACGCCATCGCCCTTCAGCCGGACGGCAAACTTCTTATCGGCGGCAACTTTTTCCAGATCAACGGGGTGAGTCGGGGCAACATTGCCCGGCTGAACGCCGACGGCACGCTCGATACCACCTTCGATCCGGGAAGCGGGGCGAGTTCCTCGGTCACGGCCATTGCGCTTCAGTCCGACGGGAAAGTCGTCATCGCGGGGAATTTTTCATCCGTGGCCGGGGTCACCCGACAGGTGATCGCCCGATTGAACGCCGACGGCAGCCTCGACACGACATTTGTCCCGCCGACCGGCAACACCAATGGGACTCCTCAATCTCTGTCCATTCAATCCGACGGGCGGATTCTGGTCGGTGGCTCCTTCACCAGCTTTCTCGGGCTGACGCGTTCTGCCCTTGTCCGCTTGAACGCGGACGGCAGCCTCGATACCGGTTTCAACGCGGGGCTGACGGGGTCGTCGCTTCAGGTGGTCAGGATCGCTGACCTCCCGGACGGCCGTTTTCAGATTGCGGGTCGGTTTGCCGCCGTGGGCGGCGTTCCGCGCGGGTCGATTGCCCGGCTGAACGCCGACGGTACGCTCGATGCGTCGTTCAATCCGTCCTCCGGAGCGAACGGCACGATCGCGGCGCTGGCCCTTCAGGGCGATGGAAAGGTCCTCATCGGCGGGACCTTTTCGCTCGTCAACGGAACAAGCCGCGTCGGTTTGGCGCGTCTGAACGACGACGGCACGCTCGACACGACGTTCAATCCCGGGACCGGCACTTCCGACGGTATTCAGGCTTTGAGGCTTCAGTCGGACGGCCGGGTTCTGGTTGGCGGGACGTTCACGCAGATCAACGGAACGGCACGGAGCCGGATTGCGCGACTGAATTCCGACGGGACGCTTGACACGACCTTTGCGCCGGTCGTCGGCAATCGGGATTCCGGGATCGGAGTCAGCGCGATTCAGATTCAGGCTGATGGCCGGGTTCTTTTCGGTGGCTTCTTTACCCAGGTTGACGGCACGGCCCGAACCGGGCTGGCCCGTCAAAACGCCGACGGCACGCCGGATGCCCCCTTCGCGCCGCAGGTCCGCGGCGTGCCCGCGGTCAACGCAATCGCGCCTCAGCCGGACGGGCGGACGGTCATCGCCGGACGGTTTTCATCCGTTGGTGGCGTCAGTCGGAACAGCGTCGCCCGTTTGAATGCCGACGGCTCTTTGGATGCCACTTTTAGTCTTGGGAACGGGGTCAACGGGAACGTTTCCGCGTTGGCAATTCAATCCGACGGCCGGATCGTCATCGCCGGTTTCTTTACCCGCGTCAACGGTGCGGTCCGCAACCAGGTGGCGAGACTCAATGCCGACGGTTCGCTCGATACCACCTTCGACCCCGGAGTCGGCCCCAGTAGCACGGTCAGCGCGGTCGCCGTACAGCCGGACGGAAAAATCATCATCGCGGGCGCATTCACATTCGTTTCGGGGATCTCCCGCAACCGGGTGGCACGGCTCAACGCCGACGGAACCGTTGACACCTCGTTCGTCAGTCCCGTGCCCTCATTCCTTTCCAATGCCTCGGCGCTCGTCCTTCAACCGGATGGAAAAGTCATCGTCGGGGGGAGCACTTACCTGCTGCGGGCCAATTCCGACGGCACGCTCGACGGGATGTTCAGCGTGAATCTAAGCGGAAACCCGGTCGCGTCGCTGGCGTTGCAGCCGGATGGCAAGGTACTGGTCGGCGGAACGGCGTTCTTCATCAACGGAAGCGTTTTTGGCGGAATTTTCCGGTTGAATTCCGACGGCACGGTCGACTCGACGTTCCAGTCCACCACCGTGGTCAACAATTTGGTGAACACGATTTCGATCCAGCCGGATGGAAAAATCTTCATCGGCGGGAGCTTCACGGCCGTCAATCAAACGCTTCGCGGACGGGTGGCCCGACTCAACGCCGACGGCTCCCTCGACACGACGTTCGATCCGGCGGCGGGTGTTTCCGGACTTTCATCGCTGACCCAGGTGCTGGCTTCCGCCATCCTACCGGATGGCCGGATTCTCATCGGAGGGGATTTCACGGCGGTAAACGGACTGCCCCGAACCGGACTGGCCCGGCTGGCATCCTCCAACTGCCAGTTCACGATTGCGCCAACCCAGCAGACGGTCCCGGTGGCCGGTGGCGCCCAGAGCGCGACGGTGACGACCGACGGCGCCTGCCAGTGGGGCGCGATCAGCAATGTTTCCTGGATTATCGTCAATACGCCGTCGGGAACCGGCAGCGGCACGGTCGGATACACGGTACTCCCGAACACCAGCATCGAGCGGACCGGAACGATCAACATTGCCGGGCAGACGCTCACGGTGGTTCAGGAAAGCGCCTGCGTCTTTACGCTGACCCCGCCCACGACGACCGTGACGGCGTCGGGCGGATTGCGTACGGTGACGGTTACGACCGACCCGACCTGCCCCTGGACGGCGACGAGCAACGTGCCGTGGATTTCAGTCCCGGTATTCCCGACGCCCGTTTTTGGAAACGGTTCGGTGACACTGACCATTGCTATTAATGAAGGACCGGAACGGGTCGGAACGCTGACCATCGCCGGTCAGACCTACACGGTGACGCAGGAAGCGGCCCCACCGGCGTTCGGGTGGCTTCCCGACCCGACCTTTATCGCGGGTGTCAATCAAACCGGGTCGGTTCAGGCGTTTGCGCGCCAGTCCGACGGAAAAATCGTTATTGCCGGGACGTTTACGGAAGTCGGCGGTCAGCGGCGGATCAACGTGGCCCGCATCAATCCGGACGGCACGGTGGACGCCTCTTTCGACGCCGGAAGCGGTACGAACGGAAACGTGTTCGCGGTTGCGGTGCAGCCGGACGGCAAAATACTCATCGGCGGGATGTTCACGACGGTGAACGGGACAGCGCGCGCCGGGCTGGCTCGCCTGAACGCCGACGGCAGCCTCGACATGGGATTCAACACCTCGACTCTCGGTGGCGAAGTGTATGCCATCCTGGTTCAGCCGGACGGAAAGATCGTGATTGGCGGGGCCGTGACCTTCGCGGGTTCCGGGAATCGCGTTCTGGTTGCGAGACTGAATGCCGACGGCAGCCGGGATACAATCTTCAATCCTGGCCAGATTTTCGGGTCCGTTGTGACCGATATTGTTCGTCTGGACAATGGGAAGTTGCTGATCAGCGGTTCGTTTGAGTCGTTCAATACCGGCAACCGGCGCAACATCGCCCGTCTCGAAGTGAATGGGCAGCTTGATCTGACGTTCGACGCGGGGCTTTTCATTACGGGAACGTTCATCCGGAAAATCGGGCTTCAGCCGGATGGAAAGATCGTGTTCTCGAGTGGTGGAACGACCAGCCTTAGCCCGGTGTATCGGGTCAACCCGGACGGCAGTCGCGACGAATCGTTCGACTCCCAATCGGCTACGGCGACAATCGGCCTTTTCGGCGTGACGGCCCTTTCCGTTCTGAATGACGGAAAGATCCTGGTCGGCGGCAACGCGGCGACCGTTCTTTCCGACGGGCAGCAGGTTTTCGGCCGACTCAATCCCGACGGTTCGCTGGACGCAACCCTCACCCCCGGTACGGCCAACAACAGCATCAACCGGTTCCTGAGTTTGCCGGACGGCAGCGTTCTGGTCGGCGGGTCCTTCGAGTTTCTCGGCGGCGTGAGCCGGGCCGGGCTGACGCGACTGACCGCGGCGGGAACTGTCGATTCGAACTTCGACGCCCGCGTTTACACCCCGGCGAGCGTCTTCACGGTCGTCCGGCAGGCGGACGGCAAATTCCTCATCGGCGGGAACTTCGCCGCCGTGGCCGGAGTGAGCCGCAGCCGCATCGCCCGTCTGAACGTTGACGGAACGCTCGACACCACGTTCGATCCGGGACGCGGTTTCGGGGTGATTCAACCCGGCGTCAACACCGGCGATGTCAGTGCCATTTTGCCCCTGCCGGATGGGAAAATCCTGGTCGGCGGTTTTTTCATCTCCTTCCGGGGCGTCACTCAAAACGGGATTGCCCGTCTCAACGCCGATGGAACGCTCGACACGACCTTCGATTCCGGAACCGGAATCATCGGCCAAGTGAAGGCGCTGGCCCGTCAGGCCGATGGACGCATCCTGATTGCCGGTGATCTCTCGACTTACAACGGAACGGCGCTCGGGTCGCTGATTCGCATCAGTGCCGACGGTGCGCTCGATTTACAGTATTCGCGTGAGTTCAACCGGCCAGTGACGGCGCTGATTCTTCAGCCCGACGGGAAGGCGCTCGTCGCTGGTGAGCGATCAGATTCCCCTTTCGGAACCCGCTATCTGGGGCGGTACAACCCGGACGGCAGCCTCGATACGACCTTCCTTGCAAATACGGGTTCGCAAGGGCCGGATGGGCCGGTTTCGTCGGTTGCCCTTCAGGCGGACGGGAAAATTCTGGTCGGCGGGATATTCCCATCGGTCGGGGGCGTGAACCGTCCGGGGATCGCCCGGCTGAATGCTGACGGAACGACCGACACGTCGTTCTTCACCGGCAGCGGCGCAAATGGCGACGTCAAGTCGATTTCGATCCAGCCGGACGGGAAAATCGTCATCGGCGGCGCGTTTCTGGCGGTCAATGGCGTGAGCCGGGTCCGGGTTGCCCGTCTCGCACAGGATGGCGGTGTGGACCTCGGCCTCAATCCGGGGGCCGGTGCGGACGGCGACGTCAACGCGGTTCTGTCGTTGTCGAACGATTCAGCCGTCATCGGAGGCAGCTTCCAGCGGGTGAACGGGGCAATCCGGAACGGCATCGCCAAACTCGGCGGCTCGGACTGCACCTACGCCGTCACACCCACCGAACAGACGTTCGGCGCGGCGGGCGGAACCGTGACGGTGACCGTCACCGCCGCGAGCGGCTGCGCGTGGGGAGGGGCGAGCCAAGTGCCCTGGATGACGGTAGCGGGAAGTTCCGTCGGAAACGGCAACGGAACCATCACCTTTAATGTGCTTCCGAATACCGGTACGCAACGGGTCGGTATCCTCACGGTCGCCGGTCGCACCGTGACGATCACCCAGAACGACGGGTGCAACTATGTGCTGACACCGTCAACCGTCACGGCCGGACCAAACGGCGGGACCGGGACCATCCTCGTGACCGTCGATTCCGGGTGCTTCTGGTCGGCAACCAGCAACGCGCCCTGGATTACGCTGACATCCGGCAGTTCCGGGAATGGAAGCGGGTCGTTCCAGTTTTCGGTCGCGCCGAATACGACGGGAAGCCCGCGTACGGGTACCATCACGGTGGCTGATCGGACTGTCACTATCACCCAGAACACGAACTGCTCCTTTGTCGTCGCGCCGACGAGTCTGACCGCGCCATCGCGCGGCGCCGATCTGACGGTCAATGTCACGACCTCGCTTGGTTGCGACTGGACGACGGTGAACACCGCGCCGTGGATCACCTTCCCGTTCGGCTCATCGAGCAATAACAGCGGCGTCATTACCGTTCGGGTCGCGCCGAACGACACGGCCGCCCCTCGAACGGCGACGATCACGGTCGCCGGTCAGACGGTGACGGTGGTGCAGACCGTCGCCACCACGGTCGGGGCCTACCGGCCGGGCAACGGGTTCGTCTATCTGCGGAACGCCAATACCACCGGGTTTGCCGACAACGAGTTTTTCTACGGCACGGCGGCCGACATTCCGGTGACCGGCGACTGGGACGGCAACGGCACCGAAACCATCGGAATTTACCGGAATGGTCAGTTCTTCCTGCGAAATTCGAATGACACGGGCTTTGCCGACATCCAGTTCGCGTTCGGCGCGCCCGGCGACATTCCGATTGCGGGCGACTGGGACGGCGACGGCGTGGACACCATCGGTCTGGTGCGCGGGAACGTGATTTTCCTGCGCAATTCAAACTCGACCGGCGCGCCTGATCTGACGTTCGTTTACGGTACGGGGGAAGACATCTACATCGCGGGCGACTGGAACGGCGACGGCATCGACACCATCGGCTGTTTCCGTCCCTCGAACGGGTTCGTCTACCTGCGGAACTCGAACAGCACCGGCTTTGCGGACCTCGAATTCTTCTACGGAATCGCGGGGGACAAGCCGGTTGCGGGCGACTGGAACGGCGACGGACGCGACACGATCGGGGTTGTTCGTGGAAACCAGTGGTTTCTGCGAAATACGAACAACACCGGGTTCGCCGACATCGTCCTGACCTACGGGACCGACACCGATATTCCGATTACCGGAAACTGGGACGGACAGCCCTGACGGACGACACCTTGTCGATTCATTCTCGACGCGATGGCGGAAGCCCTTCCGCCATCGCGTTTTTGTATCCATCGCCATGCGTTGTCTTCGCAGTCACCGTTACGGCACAATGCTCCGGTAATTCATCCGTCATCATGGCGCGCGTCCATTTTTGAAGTTTTCCCACCCGACGGCGCGCCGATTCATTCAGGAGAATCCCACCTTGACCACCGCTACCCATCAATACGATCTGGTCGTCATCGGCGCGGGGCCGGGCGGCTACGTCGCCGCCATCCGCGCGGCGCAACTCGGCCTCAACACGGTCATCGTCGAAAAAGATAAAAACCTCGGCGGCACCTGCCTGCTGCGCGGCTGCATTCCCACCAAGGCCCTGCTCGAAAGCGCGGCGGTGTTTGAACAGACCAAGCACGCCGCCAATTACGGCGTCATCGCGGCGGACGTGAAGCTCGATTTCGAGGGCGTTCGCAAGTACAAGCACAAAATCGTCATCAAGTCGGCCAAGGGCGTCGAATACCTGATGAACAAGAACAAGGTGAAGGTCGTCAAAGGGCACGGACGGCTCAACGGCCCGAACGAGGTCACCGTCGAACAGGACGGCCAGACGCAGACGCTCACGACGCGCTTCGTGATGATCGCGACCGGCTCCGCGCCGCGCGACATTCCCATCTTCCCGACCGACGGCGACCGCATCATCAACAGCGACCACGCCCTCGACCTTCAAGACCTTCCGAAATCAATCTGCATCCTCGGCGCGGGCGCGATCGGGGTGGAATTTTCATCGGTGTTCAGCCGTTTCGGCGTGGATACGACGCTCGTCGAAATGCTGCCGCGCGTCCTGCCGATTGAAGACGAAGCCGTCAGCGCTGAACTCGAACGTTCGCTGCGCGGCCAGAAGATCAAGGTCAAGACGGCGACCAAGTGCGAAAAGGCGGAAGTGACGCCCGAGGGCGTCAGCGTGACGCTCGTGGATTCCAACGGCGAACGCACGACGACGCTGTTCGACAAGCTGCTCGTCGCCGTCGGCCGCCGTCCGATCAGCCAGAATCTCGGCCTTGAAACGACGAAGGCGACGCTGGATCGCGGCGGCTACATCGAGGTCAACCAGTGGATGCAGACCGGCGAGCCGAACGTCTACGCCATCGGCGACGTGATCAATACGCCGTGGCTTGCGCACGTCGCGTCCGCCGAGGGCATTCTCGCCGCCGAGCACATGGCCGGACACGAAACGCACCCGATCAACTACGACCGGATTCCGAGCTGCACCTACTGCGAGCCGGAAGTGGCGAGCGTCGGTCTGACGGAAGCGAAGGCGAAGGAACGCGGTTATGAAGTGAAAACCGGGTCGTTCCCGTTCGCGGCGAGCGGCAAGGCGCGGATTCTCGGTCACACCGAGGGGATGGTGAAGATTGTGAGCGACGCGAAGTACGACGAGATTCTCGGCGTCCACATCATCGGCCCGCGCGCGACCGAACTCATCGCCGAAGCCTGCGTCGCCCTCACCGGCGAACTGACGACGGAAGAACTCGTCCGGACGATTCACGCTCACCCGACCCTGTCGGAATCCGTGATGGAAGCCGCGCACGGCGTGGGTGGCGCGCCGATCCACATTTGAAAAGGTGTCGGGTTTCGGGTGTCGGGTTTCAGGTTAGGTTTTAGGTGCTGGGTAGTGGGTTTGGGGTACGGAAAAAGGAATTGACCCGGTTCAGGTCCGGCCAGCACTTACCCAAAACCCAAAACCGGTTTGACCTGAAACCCGACACCCGACACCTGAAACCTTTGAGGCGGGTGACCAACCTCCGCTGAAGTTTCAACATCAGTTTCGCGCTTTGAGGGAAACAGAAAGGTTTCAAGGTTCAGGCAGGCAGGTTTTACCTGAAACCCGACACCCGAAACCCGACACCTTTTCCGGAGGCCCCAATGAACCTCTTTCAAATTCTTCTCAGCGTTTGCATCGGCGTCGGATTGAGCGCGGCGTGCGGATTCCGCGTCTTCGTGCCGCTGCTCGCGATGGGTATCGCCGCGCGGACGGGAAATCTCGGGCTGGCCGAAAACTTCATCTGGATGAAGTCCACGCCCGCGCTGATTTCGTTCGGGGTGGCGACGGTGCTGGAAGTGGCGGGGTTCTACATTCCGTGGGTTGACCACGCGCTTGACGCCGTCGCGGCCCCGGTGGCGGTGATGGCTGGGGTGCTGGCGTCGGCCTCGACGATGACGGGCGAAATGTCGCCGCTCTTTCACTGGTCCATCGCGATTATCGGCGGAGGCGGGGCGGCGGCGGCGGTTCACGGTGCGTCGGCGCTCGTCCGGGGTGGTTCGACCGTGACCACCGGCGGTTTCGGAAACTTCGTCGTGGCGACCGGAGAACTGGCGCTCGCGACAATCATGTCCGTTCTGGCGATTGTTTTGCCGATTGTGGCGGCGGTCATCACGGTGATCGTTGGTTGTATTGCCATCTATCTTTTTATGCGCTGGCGTCGTCGCAGAGCGGCCCGTCGGCTGGAGGCGGAACCTGCATGAAGGGGTTGTTCATAACCGGTACTGACACCGGAATCGGAAAAACCACGGTCGGCGCGGCGTTTGTCCGCGCCGTCGTTGCGTCGGGCGCGCGTGTCCGGGCGCTCAAACCCATCGAATCGGGCTGCGAAACGGACGCGGCGGGCGAACTCGTCCCCGCCGATGCTTTAAAACTTCGCGCGGCGTCGAGCGTTCCCGACGCGCCGCTTTCCGAAGTCATCCGCTACCGCTTGGCCGAGCCGGTGGCCCCGGCGGTCGCCGCCGAACGGGAGAAGGTGGAAATCGACGTGGAAGAATGTCTCGCGCTCGTCGAACGGGCGCGGGCGGACGCCGATTTCGTGACGGTCGAGGGCGCGGGCGGACTGCTCGTGCCGTTTGCCGGGACGGCGGCGGGTGGCTACGTCACGGTCGCGGATTTCGCGGCGCGGGTCGGTTTCCCGGTGCTGGTCGTCGCGCGGGCGCGGCTCGGCACGATCAACCACACACTTTTGACGGTGCGCGAACTCGAACGGCGCAATCTGACCTGCGCGGGCGTCATCCTGAATGACGCGGACGGTGACGCAAAGACGGAAGTCGAGACGAACGCGGCGGTTCTCCGGTCGTTCGGCGTCAATGTGCTTGCCGAAGTTCCACACGACATGTCAGGCTCGGTATTGCCCGAATTCTTTTTGAACGTCTGGAAATCGCTTTCATGAAAACGCTTTATCCACCCATCGAGCCGTACGACGCGGGGATGTTTCCCGTCTCCGACCTTCACACGCTTTACTACGAACAATGCGGCAATCCGAACGGCACGCCGGTCGTGTTTCTCCACGGCGGCCCCGGCGGCGGCATTTCGCCCGACCACCGGCGGTATTTCGACCCGGCGGCCTACCGGATCGTCCTTTTTGACCAGCGCGGATCGGGAAAAAGCACGCCTTATGCCTCGCTTGAGGAAAATACGACCTGGGACCTCGTCGCCGACATCGAGCGGCTGCGCGAAAAGCTCGGCATCGACCGCTGGGTGGTGTTCGGCGGTTCATGGGGAAGTACGCTGGCGCTCGCCTACGCCGAGACGCACCCGGAGCGCGTGCGCGCGCTGGTGCTGCGCGGCATCTTCATGTGCCGGAAGACGGAAATTGACTGGTTCTACCAGAAGGGCGTGAACGCGGTTTTCCCGGATTTCTGGGAGCCGTATTACAACCTGATTCCCGAGGACGAACGCCACGACCTGCTCACGGCCTACTACCGGCGGCTGACGAGCGACGACGAGGCCGTCCGGACCGCCGCCGCCGAGGCGTGGAGCGTCTGGGAGGGGGCGACCTCGAAATTGTTCCCGAGTAAGGACCTGATGGCCGACTTCAGCGAACGCGCGCTCGCCATCGCGCGCATCGAATGCCACTACTTCGTGAACAACATCTTTATGGAGAAGGAATCGCAACTGCTCGACAACGTGGACCGCATCCGGCATATCCCGACGGTCATCGTGCAGGGCCGTTACGACATGGTGTGCCCGATGATGACGGCCTGGGAACTTCATAAAGCCTTTCCCGAAGCGGATTTCCGGGTGATTCCGGACGCCGGGCACTCGGCTGGGGAGCCGGGTACGGTGGACGGGCTGGTGGACGCGACGGACCGGTTCCGGAATGCGGAGTAGCAGTTAGTCGTTAGTAGTTAGTCAAACCTTTGATTCCAAAGAGGATAGCCCATAGCTGGAGCGCTCGGGCGAGGCTATGGGGATTGGTTAAACGCAAGCCAATGTTTTTCAACGGGCGGCGGTTCGAACAACGAATGCGGAATACGGCGACCGGACGGGGAAATCTCGTCCGGTTTGTCGTCTTGGTCGGACTGCTGGCGTTCTTTCTGCTGACCGCGTTTCCGCACTCCGCCGCCGCGCCGCTTCTGCAAGAAGTCCGCATCGGCGTTTTTACGTTGTTCAAACCGAAGGAAATTCAGTGCGCCGGGGCGATGGTGACGACCGACGGTACGGCACGAACCATCCCGTCGGACGCAACCTGGCGGATCGCCCTCGCGCCGGGCGGCGTGGCGCTTTTTGAAAATTCCAAAACGGCCGTTTTTGTCGGAAATTCAATCGAACTCGACGGTCCGGCGGTGACGCTGTCGGTCGCGGGCCGTAAAACCCGGCTGACGCGCGAATTTTCGGGCCGTTTGCGGATGACGAGCGACGGAACGCGGCTGGTGATCGTCCTGACGCAGCCGTTCGAGGACGCCGTGGCGGTGATTACCAATTCGGAACTTGTCGGCAATGACAACCCGGAAGCGATCAAGGCGATGGCGGTCGTCGCGCGGAGCTACCTCGCGGCGAATCTCAAACGCCACGCGCGGGAAGGCTTCGACCTGTGCGACTCGACCCACTGTCAGTTGTACTACGGTGCCGCCACCTCGGTTTTCGAGGAAGCCTTCGACGACGCACCGCGCGAATTTGCGGCCAGCGCCCTCACCGCTGACGCGGCTCGCGCCACCCGCGGCGAACTTTTACTGAACGGCGCGGGGCGTCCCCTCGCGGCGTTCACCACCGCCTGCTGCGGCGGACGGACGATTTCCCCCGCGTCGGCGTTCGGCGGGGCGAGCCGCGTCAGCGGTGAGCGCGGCGTTGCTTGCGACTGGTGCCGGGACGCGAAGTTTTACCGCTGGGAGCGCAGCATCGAACGCGGACGTTTCCTCGCCATCTTCAAAACCGAATGGGGCGCGGCGATTCCCGACGGCCTCGCCCTGCGCGTGGCCGGGCGGACGCCCGACGGTGCGGTGGCCGCGCTCGCGCTCTCCGACGGACGCCGGACGGTGACGATTCCGAACGGACAGTTTCGCCATCTCGCCGGTCGCGCCATCGGCTGGAACACGGTTTTAAGTAACTTCTACGACATCGAGGCGCGGGGTGATACGCTGATTTTCAGGGGACGCGGCTTCGGCCATCAGGTCGGGCTGTGCGTCGCGGGCGCGACCGCGCAAGCGCGCGCGGGCCGTTCCTACCGCGAGATTTTGAAGTACTACTTTCCCGATTTTGAACCTTCAAAACGATAAAAAGCCATGACCAGAATCACTTTTTCGCTGAATCCGACCGGGCTTGCGCTGACGCTCGCCTCCGGTCTGCTCGTCGCCGGATGCGCCGAGCTTCCCGCCGCGCCCAAGCCCGCCGAAACGGGCACTGTCGCCGCTCCGCCGCCGGCCATCTCTCCGGTGACGCCCGCGACGCAGTCGAAGGACCTGCCCGACGGGCGCAAACTCGTTTCGTTTGAAGGCGTCAGTTTCGAGTACGACCCGAAGCTGTTCGGCGACGCCAAGGGCCAGTTCGTTTCGGCGACGCCGTTGCAGTCGGCGGATGAAAAGCCGGACGGCGTGTTGCCACGCCATCGCCTGTTCACGTTCGGCGCGACCGCCAAGGGCGAGGACGCGACCAGCCCCTACCTGATTCCGCACATCAGCGTGTACCCGATCGAGGAATTCAAAAAGGTCTACGCCCTGTCGCCGGAGATGGTGAAGGGCTTCACGGAGGACATGGCGGCGATTTCCGCCATCGGTAACGGCTCGGGCGCGATTGGTCTGGAAAAGGAACTGCCCTACGGCCTGTTCATCGACGCGCACCAGTCGTTCCGCGCCCACGCGACGCGGGTGGCGTTCAAATCGGGCAAGGGTTTCGGTTTTCTCACGCAGTACGACATCGAGCCAACGCTGGTGAACAACGAAAACCTCGTGTATGTCCTTCAGGGCGTGACGGCGGACGGAAAGTACTATGTACTGGCCGAATTTCACGTCGCCTCGCCGCTCGCCGCCCCCAGGCCGGGCGAGTCGCACGACGGCTATTCAATCACCAACGAAAAGGGGTACGCGGCTTACGTCGCGAAAACGGCGAAGAAACTCGAAGCCTCGCCCGCCCGCGACTTCACGCCGAACCTCGAAAAACTCGACGAGTTGTTCAAGTCGATTACGGTCGCGAACTGACAACGGCAGGGAATGGGGAGGGACAGATTGAAATGCCGGTTCGATTTGTCGCGGGAAGTACGAACGATGTGTTGCCGGAACCGTTGGCCCGTCAGGTCGCGGATGCGCTGGAAAAGGCATACGGGCGGCGGTTTGACGAGCCTGCCCGGCAGCCGCTCAAGTTGCCGACCGACGCATCCGGCAATCCGCTCCCCATCCCGGAGCCATTCAAGTCATTCATGAATCAGCCGATGCCGTGGCCCGACCGGTTTGAATGGACGCTTTTGAGAACGTTTCAGGAAAAAGTCGCCGCGAGTTTGGGGGCGTCGCCGCACCTGTCGGTGATCGCCCCTCCCATCAGCGTTCTTTTGCCGTTTGAAATCGCGCCCGGACGAATCGAGGTCGGCGAAACGTCCATCAACGTCGGTTCCTGGCTTCAGTTGCAGGAAGAACTGCTCCAGTATTCGATTGCCCAAGGTGGTTTGAACGTTCTGCGGACTGGTCTGGCTCGTCTGATGGAAATGAAAATGGAGCCGGATGGATCGGTTTCGATGCCTCCCGACCCGGAAAACGACCTTCAGCATGCACTCAACTGGGCCGTCAACTCGGCCAAGTTCAAGCTGAGAGCGCTCTGGTTTGTCGAAACGTCGTAAAAATTCGACAAAGCCAGATGGTTGATACGGCCTTTCTCATTTCAAATTGAATTGCCCCTGAAAATTATCGGGGAAAAAGACGCGGTAATCCGTCGATTCGGCATCCTTTGCCATCGCCGCCGTGACGCCGTTTCGAAGATCGTTGCCGAGAACGCGTTCATTTTGGATGAACTCCAGAACCGTTTTCTCGGCAACATCGGCGTTCTCGGTCAGAAGAAACAGGTAAAGCGTATCTGATTCGGTTCCGTAGTCGTAGCCATCGTCCTGAATCAGGCCGTTTGACCGATCCCGCAAAAGGTCAGGAATGAGATAGCGGAGATCGAGATCGGGATTTTCGAGCTTTTCAGGTTCAAGTTTGAGAATGATGGTCGTCATCGCTCCCGCCTCGTCAAAAAAGCACTTTCCAGTTGTTCGCATTTCAGGGCATCCCGGAGGGATGCACAGAAATTAGCCGGTGGTCAGGTGACGCCGAAGGTGTCGCCGCCACCACCGGAAACGAGGCGAAAAAGGAAAACGCATCCCGGAGGGATGCGAAGAAACGCCTGATTCTGTGCATCCCTCCGGGATGCGAATTGTTTTGGGGCCATCAACCGGTGGTGGCGGCAATGCCTGCGGCATTTGCCTGACCACCGGCTATTTTCTTTGCATCCCTCCGGGATGCGCGGCGGAGTTGCGGCATTTGAAAACCGCTTCCAAGGTAAAGTCCGGATTTGACTCCAGACTCTCGACTCCAGACTCCAGACTATTTCTCCAGTCCCTTCGGGATGCGCGGCATTTGAAAACCGCTTCCAAGGTAAAGTCCGGATTTGACTCCAGACTCTCGACTCCAGACTCCAAGACTACTTCTCCAGTCCCTTCGGCAAACCCGACGGGTAGGTTTCCTGAATCAGCGCCTGAAGTTTGGCGATGCGGTTTTCGGGATTCGGGTGGGTACTGAAAAATTCCGGCTGGCGGTTCGCGCCTTTTGACGCTTCGGCCAGCACTTCCATCACGCCGATCATCGCGCGCGGGTCGAATCCCGCCTCCGACATCAGCCGGACGCCGAGCGCGTCCGATTCGAGTTCATCATCCCGGCCATATTTCATGTTGACCGTCGCGGCGATGGCCTGCGCGGCCTGCGTTGCCATCTGGCTGTCCGAACCGACCGCGACCGCGCCGACGAGTCCGCCGGTCAGTTTTTGTTTCGCAAGGTGTTCCGCGCCGTGACGCGCGATGACGTGGCCGATTTCATGGCCGAGAACCCCCGCCAGTTCGCCGCGCGTCCGGAGGCGACGCAGGAGCGCCTGCGTGATGAACACCTGCCCGCCGGGGAGCGCGAAGGCGTTGATTGTGTTCGGGTCGGCGAGGACGTGAAATTCGAAGCGGTAGCCGCTCGTCCGCGCGGCGGTCCGCTCGACGAGCCGGTTTCCGATTTCGCGTACGAGCGCGGTTTCCTTCGGATTGGCCGACTCCCCGCCGTACTGCTGGATCATCTGCGGCGCGGATTGCAGACCGAGCGCGATTTCCTCGTCTTTCGTGAGGTTCACCCGCTGCGTTTCGCCGGTGATTTCGTTTTTCTGGGTTGAAAAGTAGTAACTCCCGACGCTGATGAGCGCGATGACGAGCGCCAGAATCAGTCGTACGGGCGTGACGCCGCGCCGTCCACCGGAATTTGGATACATCGGGGGCCTCCATCGAAGGGCATTCGGATTGACGGATGAACGGCCCGATTATGCCCCAACCCGAAAGGGAATGCGCCGGGGAAACCGAAGCGTGGCATTTTTACAGTGCTTTTACTGTTTTACTGCTCCAGCCGGTTCATTCCACGGAGATTTTGAAGCTGACCTCGACTCTGGCTGTTGCGGTGACAGGTTTCCCGCCTTTCAGGGCAGGGAGGAACCGGCCTTTCCGTACCGTTTCCATTGCCTTCTCATCAAGCCCGTATCCAAGTGGTTTGAGGATTTGGAGGCGCCCGGTCGTTCCGTCTGGAAGCACTTCAACCCATAGTACCACCTTGCCGGAGATTTTGTTGGTGCGGGCCTCGGTGGAATATTCAGGTTTCGGCATGAAAAGGATGGAGGGTCGTTTCTCTCCAGGTTTGGCCGGGCGACTGTCGGAAGGTTTCGGGGGAAACATTTGTTCCGACTCGGCGGCAGTCATTGCTGGTTTGCCGAGTATGAGCTTGACCTGCTCGGCTTCGGGCTTTTCAAGTTCACTGACTTCGCGGGTCAGCGGATTCAATATCGCTGACAGGGATTCAAGTTTGGTTTTTCCGTTCTCGGCGGTCATCCGAAACAGAAGCGTGTTCCCCTCTTCCCAACGTGTCCATTTTTCCTCGCCAGGAAGGTAAAACCGCTCCGCCTTCCATGAAAACAAGACCAGCCCGCGCCACTGGATGCCGTTCAGGTGGTCCGGGGAGGTGAGTTCAGTGGGCTGCAATCGGCAGGAAAGGTCGCCGATGTGGCGAATCGTTCCATCGGAGGTCTCCCGACTGAACCAGAATTGCCCCTGTTGCAGCCACTGCTCTTCAATTTTTGTTTTGAGTCCGGCCAGGAGCGTCGTTTTTGGCCACGTTCCGGCCAGACTGATTTCAACTTCGGACTTCGGGAATGGTGACGCAACGGCTCCGCGGGAGGTTCTTCGGGAATGTTTTTGCGCTACGGCCTCGCCACAAATAGTTGAAAGAAAAGTGGCTAGAGCGATCAGGCAGAAAAATTTCCGCATCGGTCACCTCAAAACAAGACGGGATTGGGACGTCACTTTTGCGTCCCTGGTGAGAAAGGGGAGCTTTGGCGACTGAACGTGACTTCCACCCGAATTTTCGCGTTTATGGGCTGGCCGAATCGCAGGCCCGGTTTGAATTTCCCTTTGCGAATGGCCGCGATGGCATTTTCGTCGAGTCCGTAGCCGATAGATCGAAGGATTTTAACTCCGCCAACGTTGCCATCGGGCAAAACCTCAACCGACAGAATCACTGATCCCGTCATATGTGCCGCGACAGCCTCCGGGGTGGATTCAGGTTTCGGCAGGGAAATAACCCTCGGGCGGTCCGAAGTCAGTCCTTTGAACTCCGCTCCCGTCATTTCGGGCCTGGATAACGCCATTTTCACTTCGTCGAGTTCGGGCCGGTTCGAGATTGTCCGTTTTGCTTGCGACAAGATGGCGTAATGATGCCGGAGTTTCCCCGGTACGACTTGTCCTTCCCGAATTGCGAGGGAAAAGTGCACATAGCTGTTTCCCAGCCACGGTGTCCACTGGCCGAGGTTGGGAATGTAAAACCGCTCCCGCTCCCATTCGAAACTGATGCTGAGTTCCCCGTCGAGATCTTCCGGTCGTTCGGATTTTCCGCCGTAATGAGTGATCCCGACCTTGATTCGGTCAATCTGCTGGATGATTCCGTTTTCCTCGCGCGTGAACCAGCTCTCGCCTTTTTGAACCCACACCTTTTCCACTTCCGAGCGGAGCGCGGTGAAAAGGGGCGTCTCCGGCCAGGTTTCGCCGAGTTTGAATTCCCTGCTGAATCGTTGTTCGGAGGGGGGATTGGTTGGCGGAGTCTGGGCGTTTGCCGCGCCGCTGGCGAGCAGCGCAAAGAGAATCAGAAGGACGCGAACGGGCAAGGTACGCATGGAAATTCCCCGTGGTGGCAAAGGTGTTTCAATTCGGGTTCGGGCGAAGTGTACGTTGGCGGGCGTGGTTTGGGAATCCAAACATCTCGCAAACGAAAAACCGCCCCGCAATCACGCTATATATTAAGGATCGCGCGCGTACGATGAATGAATCTACAAAGTTTCAGGAATCGGGCGGGGGCGTCCGGGGGATAAAAACGGGGGGGACGCTCGATTGTTCCGGTCTTTTCAGGTCACCGGGTTTCAAGGGCACGCCGAATACCTTCCATCATTTCGGCAAATTGTGTGAACGGGAAGCGTCCCTCTCCGGAATCTTCGTCGGTGTGTGGGTGATTTCGCAGCGAGTAGCAGGAATAGTCGTCGCTTGTGAAAACCCAGCCGAGATCGGGATGTTGCTCCCATCGGTAATTTTCGCCCGTCTGTTTCTGAATGAGGGGGCCGGGGAGGTCAAGTTCGGTGATTCCGATGGCTTTCAGCGCGGCGTCGGTTTTTTCCGCCAGTTTCGGAAGTGTCTCGTCATCAACGCCGACAAACCGACAGAGCAGGAGAAGCGGTATCTCAGGATTCGGCCACCTCGGATCGAATTGTGACCAGTAGCGAATCAGGAGTTCCAGTTCTTCAAAGCGAAGGCAGAAGGGATGCCAGCGGGCGAGGTCCCACCAGCCCATCTGATGTTCCCCTTTGGCTTCGGTCTCGACAAGAAGAAGGTTGATTTCGCATCCGTAGGGGGAGGGGCGGTATTCAATGCAAAGTTCAAACCCGTTTCCGCCGGAAAATGAAAAACCAATCCACTTTTGGGTAATCACCTGTGTCTTCAGGAATTTTTTGTAGGTAAACGATTTTTCCCGAACCCCGAAGTCGCGTCCCAGAAGTTCAAATTGGAGCGCGATTTCTTCCTCGGTCAAATCATCATTTTCGAGCAGGAAGTAAAGTCGCCAGAAACTTTTTGACGTAAAGACCTGGTTCATGACGGTTTCCCCTGCGCTCAGTTCTTGAAGTTGTTGTTTGTAAATCTTTCTCCAGCGGACGATACGCCGAAAAAAGAAAACCGGGAACGTTTCCGCTCCCGGTTTTTGTTTTGAAGATTCATGCGCGCAGGATGCGCGCGCTCCAACCTAATACTCGGCGAGTTTGACGATGGTTTTCAGGACGTCGGGAATCTGGGGAAGGATGTAGTCCTCCACCTGCGGGGCGTAGGCCACGAAGGTGTCGATGCTGCCGATGCGCTGAACCGGCGCGTCGAGGTGGTCGAACAGTTCCGTCCCGATGCGCGCTGCGATTTCCGCGCCGTAGCCCCACGACAGCGATTCCTCGTGGGCCACGATGACGCGGTTCGTCTTCTTCACCGACGCGGCGATGGCGTCCCAGTCGTAGGGCGAAAGCGTCCGCAAATCAATCACTTCCACGGAAATTCCGTGCTGCTTTTCGGCTTCCTTCGCCGCCACGAGCGACTGCTGCACGAGCGCGCCGTAGGTCACGATCGTCACGTCGGCGCCCTGCCGCACGATGTTCGCCTTGCCGAACGGAATCATGTAGTCCGGTCCGGGATAGACGCCCTTGTTGTACGCCTGGCGGTACAAATGCTTGTGTTCGAGGAAGATGACCGGGTCGTCCGAGCGGATGGCGGTGCGGAGCAGGCCGTTGGCGTCTTCCGCGTTCGACGGAAACACGACGCGCAGCCCTGGAATGTGCGTGAAGAGCGCCTCGCCCGACTGGCTGTGATAGACCGCGCCGCCCTTGAGGTAGCCGCCCGTCGGGACGCGAATCACCACCGGCGACGAAAAGGCGTTGTTCGAGCGCCAGCGCATGACGGCGAGTTCGTTGCGAATCTGCATGTACGCCGGCCAGATGTAGTCGAAGAACTGAATTTCCACGACCGGCTTGAACCCGCGCGTTGCGAGGCCGATGGCGCGGCCCACGATGTTGGCTTCCGCGAGCGGCGAGTTGTAGACGCGATTCGCGCCGTAGAGCCGTTGCAGGTTGTGCGTGACCTTGAACACGCCGCCCTTGCCCTTCAGGTCGCCGAGAATTTCCTCGCGGCTCGCGTCGGCGACGTCTTCGCCGAAGACGAGAATCCGCGGGTCGCGGGCCATTTCATCGCGCATGCAGGCGTTGAGCAGGTCCACCATCGTGCCCGGATTGCCCTCCGTGTTGGTCTTCGGCGAATGAAAGGCCGGTCCGGTCGGGTCCACGTCGGGCGAATAGACGAAGTTGTGGGCGCTTTCCGGCGCGGGCTGCGGGCTGGCGAGCGCGAGGTCGGCGGCCTCGTTCACTTCGCGGTCTACTTCGGCCTTCAACTGCGCGACGCCTTCGGCGGTGAGAATGTTTTCGGCGACGAGAAAATCGGCGAAGGTGCGGAGCGGGTCGCGCTGGGCTTCGGCGTCGCGTTCGGCGGCGGGGCGATAGAGCCGTTCGTCGTCCGACAGGGAGTGCGAATAGGGGCGGATGACCTTCGCGTGGACGAGCGCCGGGCCGAGCCGTTGACGCGCGTAGGCCGCCGCTTCCGTCATCGTCGCGTAGCTTTCAATCGGGTCCGTCCCGTCGCACTTCAAAACCAGGAGATTCGGATAATTCTTCACCAGTTCCGAAATGCTGCCGCCCGCCGTCTGGACTTCGACCGGGACGGAAATCGCGTAGCCGTTGTCCTCGATGACGAACACCACCGGCAGCTTGAGGTTGCAGGCCGTGTTGAGCGCCTCGAAAAACTCGCCTTCGCTGGTCGTGCCGTCGCCCGACGAGCAGTAGACCACTTCATCGGAATGAAAACTCGTGCCGAGCCGCGACGGATCGAGACCGCCCTGCGTCTGACGCAGCGACGCCTCGGCGCAACCGACCGCCTGGAGGAACTGCGTCCCCGTGCAGCTCGACTTCGAGACGATGTTGTACTTCTTGTGGCCCCAGTGCGACGGCATCTGGCGTCCGCCGGAGCTTGGATCGGCTTCCGCGCCAACCGCCGATTGCAGCATTTCGAGCGCCGTCATCCCGAGCGTCAGACAGAGCGCGCGGTCGCGATAGTACCCGTAAAACCAGTCGTAGCCGGGGCGGAGCGCCAGACCGGCGGCGGTCAGGATGCCTTCGTGACCGGCCCCGCTGATCTGGAAGAAGATTTTATTCTGCCCCTTGAGTTGAATCTCTTTATCGTCGATGCGGCGCGACAGGTACATCGTGCGATACATGCCGACGAGTTGTTCGGGTTGCAGCCCGGCGTACTTGGTGTCGAGAACGGATTTCGCTTGCACGGCGGTATGACTCCTTTGCGGATGAAGACGAAAACTGAGCGGTATGAACGGAAAACGGGAGGGTAAAAAAATCAGTCGGCGACTATAGCATCCGTCCCCAGCCGCTTCCCCAGCCAAAGCCGCGTACCGGACCCAGCCGAAAATAAGGATGAAGGCGGAAGGATGAAGGATGAAAAAACAAAATTGGGTAAACAAACCGCGTACTGGGAAAGGTCAAAATCCAAATGTCTTCTCATTTTTCTCAGGACGTACAATTCCGGCCTTTTTTCATCCTTCATCCTTCCGCCTTCATCCTTAAAAACGAACGCCGCGCGATACGGGACCACACGGCGTTCGTCGGCTTGGGAGGCGTGACGGGGAACGTTTATTGCGCGCGAAGCAGTTCGCGGGCGATGACGAGGCGCTGGATTTCGGACGTGCCTTCGCCGATGGTGCAGAGTTTCGAATCGCGCCAGAATTTTTCCGCCGGGTAGTCCTTGGTATAGCCGTACCCGCCGTGAATCTGGATCGCTTCCTCGGAAACCTTGACCGCGATTTCCGAAGCGTAAAGCTTGGCCATCGCCGATTCCTTGGTCATCCGCTTGCCGGCGTTCTTCATCGCCGCCGCGCGCAGCGTGAGCAGCCGGGCCGCGTCAATCTGCGTCGCCATGTCGGCGAGTTTCCACTGGATCGCCTGAAATTCGGCGATCGGACGCCCGAACGAATGACGCTCCTTGGCGTAGCGGACGGCCGATTCGTACGCGCCCTGCGCAATGCCGATGGAGAGCGCCGCGATGGAGATGCGGCCGCCGTCGAGAATCTTGAGGCTGTCCACGAACCCGTCGTTGAGATTGCCGATGAGGTTTTCCGCCGGAACGCGCATGTCCTCGAACGTCAGCGAGGCCGTGTCGGAGGCGCGCATGCCGAGCTTGTTTTCCTTTTTGCCGCGGATGAAGCCGGGCGTGTCGGTCGGGACGGCGAACGCCGAAACCCCGTGGCTGCCTTTGGTTTTATCCGTGACCGCGAGGACGAGGCAGGTGTCGGCGTAACTCGCGTGGGTAATGAAGTTCTTGCTTCCGTTGATGACGAAATGGCCGTTCTGGCGGACCGCCGTCGTCCGCAGACCCGCCGCGTCGCTGCCCGAACCCGGTTCGGTGAGGCCCCACGCGCCGAGTTTTTCACCGCGCGCGAGCGGCGTGACGAACTGTTCGCGCTGCGCCCGCGTGCCGAATTGATAAATGTGGTTGGTGCAGAGCGAATTGTGCGCCGCGACGCCCAGCGCGACCGACGGATCGACGCGGGCGAGTTCCTCGATGATCGTGGCGTACTCGATGTAACCGAGACCGGAGCCGCCGAATTCCTCGGGGAAGATGATGCCCATCAGGCCGAGGTCGGCCAGCTTGGGCTGGAGTTCCAGCGGGAAATCCTGCGGCTCGTCCCATTTCATGACATTCGGCGCGATTTCGCTCTCGGCGAATTCGCGTACCGAAAACTTGATCTGCAACTGCTCTTCGGTGAGGTCGAAGTTCATCATCGACATGCGGTTGGGTCCTCCCGCCCGCGCCTGGCGCGAGCGTTGTATGAATGTCCTTCGGGTATGAACGGGCGGCGGTATGAACGACCGACGATAAGAATCACTTATTTCAGTATAAGCAGGGCGGCGGTTCGCGCAAGTTGAAAATTGTATGAAAACGTTCGGAGTCTCCGGCTGATGTGGTTTTTGAAAATTTGAACCGGTAATACCGATGGGCCGAAACTGTCTTGGACAGGCGCGGATGCGCCGTCAGGTAATAGCCCCACCCGTCAGGGTGGGGTAACAGACGACGGAATGCCGAGCCGCAACGCGGCGACACCTCGTGCCGCGTCTTCGACGCTTTGAAATTTGCCTCAAACGCCACCCCACCCTCACGGGTGGGGCTATTACCTGACGGCGCATTCGCGCCTGTTCGGGCAATTTCAACCCTACCGTTATTACCGTTTTAATTTTTCAAAGACCGGGAGCGGGAAAAAATCTTCCAACCGTCTCTTTCGGATTCCCGCTCAGGCGGGGGACTCTGAGCACCAGCGGTTGAGAAGTACCAAACATTTTTGCCACAATGTCGCGCTTTTCCCGCCGAATCTCCGAACTGAGTGCCGATTCGCCCCACGATGGCCGTACAGGATTCCAAAACCGACCTTTCGTTTCTCGCCGAATGCGAATTGTTCAACGGTATCTCCGACCTGGCGTTGCAGGCGTTGTACCTGCGCGGCTACCTGCGGAAGTGCGAGCCGGGCGACGAACTGTTCAACATCGGCGACCCGGCGGAGGCGCTTTACCTCGTGAAATCGGGCGTCATCGAAATTCTCCGTCCGGCGCAGGAGGGCGGGACCGAACTGACCCCGGTGGCGTATCTGAGCGCGGGCGACGTGCTTGGTGAAGTCGCGATGTTTACGCAGGCGATCCGGGGATCGGCGGCGCGGCTGCCGGAAGGCGGCGAGGTGTTCATGCTCGACCGCGACACCTTCACGACGCTGGTCGGCTCGTTTCCGGAACTGGCGGTGAAGCTGTGCTACGTCTTCGCGCGGCGGCTTGAAGCGACTGTCAAGAACATGCGGAAGGAACGCCAGCGGCAGTTGAGCGGAAATTTGAAGTTTTTCGACCTGCCGACGGTCATCCAGACGATCATCGGGTCGCGGATGACGGGGACGCTGCGCGTGTCGGACATGTTCGGCGAGCCGTACGCCGAGCTTTTCTTCGACGGCGGCCACTTGTGCACCGCGAAACTCGGCCAGCTCGGCGGTCCGCAGGCGTTTTACCAGTTGTTTCAGCCTCCGCCGACCGACGGGACGTTTGAATTCAAGGGCGGCGAGCGGGTGGACGGCACCGAGGGCACGGTCTGCGACATTTTTCTGCCCGGCATGACGATGCTGATGGAAGCCGTCCGCATGCAGGACGAACTGCGCGACCTTCAGGAACGCATCTCGCGCGACACGGTGTATCGTCCTTTGCGCGAGGAACTTCAATGGGACGGCGAGGAGGAATATCTCGTGGCGGCCAACGACGTGTGGTATCGCCTCCACACGCAGATTTCCTCGGTCGATGAACTGCTGTCACAGGTCCCGACTTCGCATTACGTCATCTATCACATTCTTTCGACGCTCCGGGAAACGCTCCAGATTGCGGCCCACCAGAGCGGTTAACTCCTTATGAATCAACGTATTCTTGTCACCGGCGGGGCCGGGTTTATTGGAAGTCACCTCTGCGAGCGATTGCTCAACGAGGGAAATTCCGTCATCTGTCTCGACAATTTTTTCACCGGACGCCGGGAAAACATTCGTCGGTTTGAAAACCATCCGCGTTTCGAGTGGATTCGCCACGACGTCATCGAGCCGATCCGGCTGGAAGTGGACCGCATCTACCATTTCGCCTGCCCGGCCTCGCCGGTCCACTATCAGGCCAACCCGATCTGGACGATCAAGACCAGCGTGGACGGCACGATGAACATGCTCGGTCTGGCCAAACGGACGAAGGCGCGGGTGCTGCTCGCCTCGACCTCGGAGGTTTACGGCGACCCGCTCATGCATCCCCAGACGGAGGAATACTGGGGCAACGTCAATCCCATCGGTCCGCGCGCCTGTTATGATGAAGGGAAGCGCATCGCCGAGACGCTGACGTTCGAATATCACCGCCAACACGCTGTGGATACACGGGTTATCCGGATTTTTAATACCTATGGCCCCAACATGTTGGAGAATGACGGGCGGGTGGTGAGCAATTTCATCTGCCAGGCGCTGCGCGGCAACGATCTGACGATCTACGGCACGGGCGAGCAGACCCGGTCGTTCTGCTTCGTCTCGGACCTCGTCGAAGGCATCATCCGGATGATGAACAACGAGGACGGCTTCATCGGTCCGGTCAATCTCGGCAATCCGGGCGAGTTCACCATGCTCGAACTGGCCGAAAAGGTTCTCGCGCAGACCGGTTCGAGTTCGAAAATCGTCTACCGCGAACTGCCCGAGAACGACCCCAAGCGACGCAAACCCGATATTTCGGTCGCGAAGGAAAAACTCGGCTGGGAGCCGCGCGTCCCGCTCGACGAGGGGCTGGCGAAGACCATCGCGTATTTCCGGGAAGAAATCGCGCGCTGACGCGGTTTTTCGGAACACAAAGACGCAAAGCCGCGAAGGCGCAAAGGAGTTTTTATGACTTGGAGTGGAAAGACCGTCCTGATTACGGGCGCGTCGGTCGGTATCGGCGAATGTTTCGCCCGACGGTTCGCAAAGGAAAAGGCGAACCTGATTCTCGTCGCCCGCCGGAAGGAAAAGATGGAAGCCATCGCCGCCGACATCGCCAAGGCGTACGGCGTGACGGTGGACGTCATCGCCAAGGACCTCGGCAAGCCGGAAGCGGCGGGTGAACTGTTCGCGGAAACGGAAGAACTCGGGCTGAAAGTTGATGTTCTCATCAACAACGCCGGATTCGGCATCGGCGGGGAGTTCGTCGAGTCGTCGCTTGAACGCAATCTGGAAATGCTCCAGCTCAACATCACGACGCTGGTTGAACTGACCCACCGCTACCTGCCGGGAATGATTCAGCGCAAGAGCGGGGCCGTCATCAACGTGGCCTCGACGGCGGCGTTTCAGGCCGTGCCGTACCTCGGGGCCTACGCCGCGACGAAGGCGTTCGTCCTGAGTTTTTCGGAAGCCGTCTGGGATGAATGCCGCGACAAGGGCGTCCATGTGATGGCGCTCTGCCCCGGCGCGACCGCAACCGAGTTTTTCGACGTGGCGCAGGTTGCCGAAGGCACGACGACCAACATGCTCCGCAACGCCCAGACGCCCGAACAGGTCGTCGAGACGGCGATGCAGGGGCTGCGGAGTAAAAACAGCGTGGTCGTTTCGGGGTTCATCAATTCGCTGATGTCGATGTCGTCACGGCTTGTCCCGCGCGACATCGCCACGCGCATCGCCGGAAGCATGATGAAGGGCAAGTAAAACCGACAGAAATCCCGAAAAGGCGCGGATGCGCCGAAAGATGGATAGCCTATGGCGCGAGCCATAGGTCCATCGTGAAAGATTACCCCGTGTGCCGGAGTTTTCGTTCAGAGGCGCGCCTTGACAGTCCGGCGCGGATGCACAAGGATGCCGCCTCCCGAATTCCTCCACGGTAGTCAACAGTTTCAGATACAACAGGTTCGAAGCGTTACTCGATCCCACGGAGCAACCTTCCCATGATGAATGAAATGGATAATGTTCTGGCCGTCATCCTCGGCGGCGGCAAGGGCACGCGACTTCATCCGCTCACGAAAGAGCGGTCCAAGCCGGCGGTTCCGCTGGGAGGAAAATATCGTTTAATCGACATTCCGGTCAGCAACTGCATCAATTCGGGGATCGTTCGCATTCATGTTCTGACGCAGTTCAACTCGGCGTCGCTCAACCGGCACATCGCCCGGACGTACCGTTTCAGCCAGTTCGCCAACGGTTTCGTCGAAATTCTCGCCGCCGAGCAGACCCCGGACAGTCCCGACTGGTTTCAGGGGACGGCCGACGCGGTCCGGCAGAATTTCCGGCACATCAAGAGTACCCACGCCTCGACCATCCTGATTCTGTCCGGCGACCACCTCTACCGGATGGATTACCAGAAGTTCATTCGTCACCACCGCGAGAGCGGGGCCGACATCACGGTCGCGGTGACGGCGATTCCGCCCGACGAGGCGTCCGAATTCGGGTTGTTGAAGGTGGACGACTCGGGCCGGGTGATCGAATTCCGTGAAAAACCCAAGGGCGAGATGCTCGAAACGATGCGGGTGGATACGTCGGTCCTCGGTCTTGAAGCCGAGGAAGCCGTGCGGCGTCCGTTTCTTGCCTCAATGGGCATTTACGTCTTTTCGCTCGACGTACTGGAACGGCTGCTCGAAACGCCGTCGTGGGTCGATTTCGGCAAGGAAGTCATTCCGGCGGCGATTAACGATTACAAGGTAAGTTCCTATCTTTACAACGGTTACTGGGAAGACATCGGGACCATCAGCGCGTTTTTCCGGGCCAATATGGAACTCACCGACGTGCTGCCGCGCTTCAACTTCTTCGACATGGAGTCACCGATCTACACCCGCCCGCGCTTTCTGCCCGGCACGAAGGTCCGCAACGCGCAGATCATCAATTCGATCGTCTCGGAAGGCTGCATCATCAACGAATCCACCATCCGGCGGTCGATTATCGGGATTCGCAGCCGTATCGAGAGCGGGACGAACTTCGACCATGTATTGATGATGGGGGCCGACGAGTACGAATCGCTCGATGAACTGCGCCAGAACCGCGAAATCGGTCGTCCCGACATCGGTGTCGGCAAGTTCTGCGCCATCCGCAACGCCATCATCGACAAGGGCGTCCGCATCGGAAACAACGTCCGGCTGCTGAATGAAAACAACATTCAGGACGCCGACGGCGACTTTTACTGCATCCGCGACGGCATCATCATCATCCCGAAGGACGCCGTCGTACCCGACAACTCCTCCGTCTGAGGAATTGAGAATTCAGAATTGAGAATGGAGAATTCGAACTTCCGCCCAGTGGCCGTATTTCTCATTGGGCGGATTCGATTTCTCGCCGCCTGTCGATTTCGAATTGAAAAATCTTCAATCGAAAATCTTCAATCAAAAATCGGCACTCTCAATTCTCAATTCTCAATTCTCAATTCTGACCGCCCATGCAGGCTCTGCGTCATCTTCCCAAGCTTCTGTGGAAAACGGCGCTCGACGCGCTGGACAAGGACTGCATCGGCTACGCGAAGGAAGCGGCCTACTCGTTCATTCTCTCCTTTTTCCCGATGCTCATTTTCGGGGTCGCGGCGTTCGCCCGCTTCGGTCGCGACAACATGCACGACATTCTGGAAACGCTCCGGCGGATTCTGCCGCCGAACAGCTATTCGCTGATTGAAAGCTACTTAACCCAGTTGTTTCAGGGGGATCCGACGAGTCTGCTGTGGATTTCGTTTCTCGTGCTGCTGCTGCCCGCGACCGGGCTGGTCGCGACGATTTCGCGGGCGCTCGACCGGATTTACTGCATCGCGCCGCGCCGGTCGTTCTGGCGCGAGCAGGGAATGAGTCTCGGACTGGTGTTCGTCATCGGCGTGCCGCTGCTGTTCGCGACGGTCGCCGCCACCATCGGCGCGGCCATCGAACGGGTCATCACCCGCTGGTCGCAGGGGCGGGTCACCTTCGGCAGCGCGTGGGTCGCGGGTCGGTGGGGCGTCATTTTCGCGACGGTTTTTCTGATTATGGTGCTTTTGTTGCGGATTGCGCCAAGTCGCGCGCCGCGCTGGGGGCACATTTTGCCCGGCGCGGTTCTCGGGACGTTCCTCTGGATCGTCTCGACGCTCGGTTTCGGGTACTACGTGACGAATTTCGCTTCCTACAACCGGATTTACGGCAGCATCGGCGCGGGCGTGGTGCTGCTCATCTGGATGTACTTCACCGCCCTCGTCTTTCTCATCGGGGCAGTCTTCAATCGGCAGTACGCTTTACTGGAAGCGGAACTGACCCACGTTCCACCGGTTTCGCCGTTTGAAGATGTCGCCGACTCCCCCCTCCTCGCCGATCCGCCCGCCTGCGATCTTGAACCGACCGAAACGAACCTGCGATGAACGTTGTGATTCCGAAACCCGCCGCCGCCGTCATCCTGCTGCGGCAGGACGCCTCCGGTGAGTGGCTGTTTTTCTGGGCGCGCCGCGCCGAAACGACGCCCTTTCTCGGCGGTTTTCACGCCTTTCCCGGCGGACGGATGGAAGACGCCGACGCCAATACGCCGGTGGCCGACGCGGCCGACGCCGACCACGCCGCGCGGGTCGCCTGTGCCGTCCGCGAGGTTTTTGAAGAAGCCGCCGTCCTGCTCGCCGCCGCGCGGCCGATGAACCACGCCGACCGGCTGTTTCACCAGGCCGAACTGATGGAAAATCGGCTCGACTGGGCCGATTTCAGCCGAAAATTTGAATTGAACATCAGCGCGCGGGGTTTTATCCCCGCCGGTCGCTGGGTGACGCCCGCCGGACTGCCGCGCCGCTTCGACACGAGCTTTTTCGCCTTTGAACTGACTGATGACCAGACGCCCCGGATGTGGGAAGCCGAAATGACCGACGGCGAATGGCTGACGCCCCGAGCCGCGCTCGCGGCGTGGGGCGAGGGCCGCATCCTGCTGTCGCCGCCGACGCTTCACGCGGTCCGGTCGCTGGTCCGATGGGTTGATGAACCCGCCGCCGCCGCGCGCGATTTCGCCCGGCTGACCGAGCTTTTTCTCGATTCGCCCTACGCCAACGGCGAATCCGCCGAAGTCATCGACCTCCGGCCCGGCGTCGTGACGTTTCCCGTCCGGACGCCCACCCTGCCGCCCGCGACACATACCAACTGCTACATCGTGGGTGGTCCGGAACTGGTCATCATCGATCCGGCGTCGCCTTACCCCGATGAACAGGCCCGGCTCGACAACTGGCTCGAACGCGAGCGGGCACGCACCGGAGCGAAACTCCGCGAAATCTGGCTCACGCACCACCATCCCGACCACGCGGGCGGCGCGGCGCATCTGCGCGAACGCTGGGGCGTACCGGTGGCGGCGCACGCCGTCACCGCCCAACTCCTTGAGGGCAAAGTGGTTATCGACCGAATCCTGGAAGATGGCGATGTCATCGACCTTCCGGCTCATCCTTCATCCTTCATCCTTCATCCTTCCGGCGGCTGGCGTCTGCGCGCGATCTTCACGCCGGGCCACGCCCCGGGCCATCACTGCTTTTTCGAGGAATCGAGCGGCATCCTGATTTCGGGCGACATGGTCGTCGGGCAGGGAAGCGTCCTCATCAATCCGCCGGAAGGGCACATGAAAACCTACCTCGCGTCGCTCGAACGCCTGCGCGAACTGCCGATCCAGCTCATCGCGGGCGGCCACGGCCCGGCGCTGATTCGTCCGCGCGAAGTGATTCAGGAATATATCCACCACCGGCTCGCCCGCGAGGCGCAGGTGATCGCGGCGATTCGCGACGGCGCGGATTCACCCGCCGCCATCGTGGAAATCGCCTACGCCGCGACGCCGAAGGCGCTCCACGCGATGGCGGAGCGCTCGGTCGTCGCCCATCTTGAAAAACTGATCGAGGAAGGGAAGGTCGTCACCGCCCCGGACGGACGGTTACAGCTTGCCGGCGTTGCCTGAGCCGCGGTACTCGCTGCTGATGACCATGCGAAGCTGTTTGTTCTGGACCGAAACGCCCACAAACTGGCTCGCGCAAACCGGGCAGTAGAGCGGGTCGCCCGACTTCGGTTGCGGCCATTCGCTGCGTAACGGTTTGAAGTTCGCGGCCTTGAACTGCACCGGCTCGGGGCCTTCGTAGGAATAAAGTTCGGTATTGCAAAAGGTACAGACGACGGTTTTCATCCGCTTTTACTTCGCTCCTGAAACAGCGCAATCGCTTGATGATGAAGAAAATGGACGCGGCATCCTACCGGACCATCGCCCGGTCGGCAATTCCCGCAGCCGTCTTTCCGCTTCCCGGACGGTATGGAACCCGCCCATCGGTATGGAACCCCGCGCGTTAGCGAGGGGGCGCAAAATTTGCGGTTGACAAAACGGCGGGCGATGCCTACATTTTGCGCTCGGTTTTTTGAAACATATTCCTCAGTAGCTCAATGGCAGAGCATTCGGCTGTTAACCGAAGGGTTGTAGGTTCGAGTCCTACCTGAGGAGCCAATCACTTGAAACGGACGGCGAATTCGCCGTCCGTTTTGCTTTTCGGGGTTGAATTCCCGGTTTCCTATGGCTTGCGCCATAGGCTCACGATCTTTCGGGCGCATCCGCGCCCTTTCAAAAAGGGATTTCCGGGGGAGTTTGTCGCTGAAACGCACGAACCGCCGCGCGCAATCACTGCGGGCGGCGGTTCGCGTTCAGGAAAATGCGCCTGAAAACCGAGTCTCGCGGCGTCAACGACTGACCCGGAGGCTGGCTGACGGCGAACTCGGATGTGTTCCTAAACTCATGGATCACCTCCTTGCAACGTCAGAATCGGCGACACTCAAGCAGCCGCCCCATTGCAAGCCGAAACGTAGCACGCGACTCGCAAAAACGGAACCGGATTTTTTCAGGCGACGGGTTGGAGCAGACGTTCGCGGAAAAATTCCAGTACCCGGTCGAGCGCCGCGCGCGTCGGATTCCCTTCTTCGTCAACGAGATGCGTGGTGACGACCGAGTGGGATTTTTTATCGAAACCGTACGGATTGCCCGGCCCGGAGTCGATTTCAATCCCTTCGAACCGGTCGCCGAGTTCATTTCGCAGCCGTTCGAACCGCTCGCCGGGGCAGAGTGGATCGTGGGTGAACCGCATTCCCAGCACCGGACACCCCGCCGCCGCCCGCTCCTTCACCCGCGCCAGTTCCGCGTCGGAAATGCCCAGCGCCGACCGGAAACTCGCCCCGAGGTCCGCCGGAAGCGACGGCTGGCTCAACACCGGGGCCATCAACACTTCATCCACCATCAGACTCAGCGCGAAACCGCCGGTCAGACACATCCCGATCGCGCCGACGCCGGGGCCGCCGCATTCCGCGTGCGCGTGGCGGCAGAGCGCGCGGAGCCAGTCGGTCACGGGACTCGACTCGCGCCGCGCGAACACCGAAATCTCGCGGCTGATGCAGGCGCGCAGGATTTGCGACTGTTTGTACCACCCGGTCATCGGCTTGCCGGGCGTCCCGAACAGGTGCGGCATCATCACGGTAAAACCTTCATCCGCGACCCGCCGCGCGAATCGGGCGACTTCCGGCGTGATGCCCGGAATTTCGTGCATCACGACGACCGCCGGACCGTTTCCGCGCCGAAAAACGTTCTTCGCCGCGCCGTCGTGGGTGAAATCGAACTCGGTGAAACCGTCGAGGGGCATGCGAAAACCTCGGGGATTGAAGATTTAAGATTGAAGATTTTAGATTGAAAATCGGGGGAAGTGGTTGATTTTTCTTCGGGATAGCGAACCATCCCCCATCCCCCATCCCCCATCCCCCATCCCCCATCCCCCATCCCCCGCCCTTACGCCCTTACGCCCGTTGCGGCGTCGCCGTGATGGCCGACTTCAAATTGCTCAATCCCAGGATGCGTCCGATGAGCCGGTCGGTAATCCACGAGGGAAGGTGCATCAGGACAGCCTCCGGCGTGAAGCGCGGCGCGAGGTAGCGGGCGGCGGGATTGCGCGCGGTGAGCGCCTTTTCAATGGCTTTCGTCACGACTTCCGGACCGAATGCCCGCGATTCGATTTCCTTGACGATTTCATCGGCCTTTTCGGCAATCCCGGCGTAGGGCGACGGCCCGGACCGGTAACTTTCCATCTGCCGCAGGGCCGTATCGTTGAAATTCGTTTTAATCGGGCCGGGTTCGATGATGACGACCTTTATGCCGAAGGCCGCGAGTTCGTTGCGGAGGGCGTCGGAAAGGGCTTCGACGGCGTATTTCGTCGCGCAGTAGGCCCCGTTGAACGGCATCGTCAGGCGGCCCATGACGCTGCTCACGTTGATCACGCGCCCGCGTCCGCGCTCGCGCATGGCCGGGACAAACGCGCGGGTGACGGCCATCAGTCCGAAAACATTGGTTTCAAAGACGGCGCGCAGATCGGCATCGCTGACTTCTTCGAGCGGGCCGGGCTGGCTGTAGCCCGCGTTGTTGACGATGGCGTCGAGGCCCGCGCCGCGCGTGCGGCGGTGGATTTCGGTTTTGGCGCGGGCGATGGAATCGGCGTCGGTGACGTCGAGTTCGAGCGTTTCGAGGGGCGTTCCGGCGGCTTCGGCGGCGAGGGCGTCGAGCGCGGTACGGTTGCGTCCGGTGGCGAAGACGCGCCAGCCGGCGCGGGCGAGGTGCAGGGCGGCGTGGCGACCGATTCCGGCGGTTGCGCCGGTGATGAGAACGGATTGTGACGGCGACATCGGTGGTACTCCTTCAATTTTTCAAAAGGAATGAATGTTCATTCCGCAAAAAGATCAAAAAAAGCCGCCTGCTTCCGCGTCGGGGGCGCGGAGATTACAGGCGGACGGCTTCCCAGCAGCAGGTTTCGGCCTCGGCGAGCCGTTCCGGCGTCAGTTCGACCTGACCGGCGCGGCTTTCCTTGAACAGTCCGACAAAGGCCGACCAGACAAGCGTGGCGAGCAGTTCGGGGGGCAGCGGCTTGAGCGCGGCCATCGCCTGTCCGGTTTCGAAAAACCGGTGAAATTCGCCCCGGCCCCGTTCCGACATCGTTTTACTTTCGTCGTCGAGGTACGGCGCGTGGTGGTGAAGTTCAAGAAAAAGAAAGGCTTCCGGGTTTTTGGCGGCGAAATCGGCGAGCCGGAACCAGAAGGTCCGGAACTGTTCGCGCGGCGGGGCGGTGAACGGGAAGTCGTGGAGAATCGCTTCCCGGAGCGCCAGTTTCCACTGCTGATAGACCGCGTTGACCAGCGCTTCCTTGCTCGCGAAGTAGCGATAGATCGTTCCCGCGCCGACGCCCGCGCGCTCGGCGACGAGCGGCATGGCCGTACCGTGGAAGCCACGTTCGGAAAACAGGTCCAGCGCGGCTTTCAAAATGGCGTCCCGTTTGGCGGGTGATTCGTCGCGTCCCACAAAAAATCCTTTTTTGAACTTCAAGAATGAATGTTCATTCCGTTTTAAGCACGGGACACCGACGGAAGTCAACGCGAATTTGTAACTGTTTGAAGTCATCCGTTGATGGTTTTTGAAAATTTGAAGCGGCAAAAATGATTGAGGTTATTTCGAGTAGGCGCATCCGCGCCTTCTTTTTTTGACCGGTTCAAATTTTCAAGAACCCATAAGCGGGGACTCGAAACGGGTCGGCGAAATTCTTCCCGCGCGATGAAGTTCGGCAATTTCGGTCAGGCGGACGGGACGGCGGCGGTGCTACGTTCCCGGCGTCGAAAGGAGATGCGATCAATGCCGACCACCAGCCCGACGGACGCCTATCTGGCCCGTTTTCGGAAAATTTTTGACTACATCGACGCCAACCCCGAGGCGGAACTGACCGCCGAAAGCCTGAGCCGGGTGGCGGCGTTCTCGAAATTTCACCTTCACCGCCAGTTTTCGGCGCGGTTCGGAATCAGCCTGTTCGAGTACCTCCGGCTGGTCCGGCTGAAGCGCGCGTCCTACCGGCTTGCGTTCCGCGCGGGTGATCCGGTGACCGACATCGCGTTCGACACCGGGTATGAAAGCCCCGAAGCCTTCGCGCGGGCCTTCAAGCAGCGGTTCGGCCAGACGCCGACCGAGTTTCGCGCCACGCCGGACTGGTCCCGCTGGCACGCCGAATTTCAACTTTTTTCAGAAGCGAGGAATCTTGCCATGCCTACCGAAACGACTGCGCCGCCGGTCATCATCCGTGATTTTCAGGAAACCCGCGTCGCCGTGCTGGAACATCGGGGCGACCCGCGCCGCCTCGGCGATTCGATTCGCCGGTTCATCGAATGGCGGAAGGAAAACAAACTTCATCCGAGTAAAAGCGCGACGTTCAACCTCGTCTATGACGACATCGCGGAAACCGACCCGGCGGATTACCGCTTCGACCTCTGCGCGGCCATCACCGGGCCGGTCGCGGAAAACGATTTCGGGATTCTTGAAAAGGTGATTCCCGGCGGACGCTGCGCGGTCATCCGGCACGTCGGCCCGGATCAGGGCCTCGACCCGGTCGTCCGGTGGCTTTACGGCGAGTGGCTGCCCGCCAGCGGCGAGGCGTTGCGAGACTTCCCGCTCTTTCTTCAGCGCGTCTCGTTTTTCCCGGATGTAGCTGAAAATGAAATGGTTACGGATATTTTTCTGCCGCTTGCCTAGGGCAATGGACAATTGACAGTGGACAATGGACAGTTACCGTCCAATAACTGAACTGTCCATTGCCCATTGTCAATTGTCCATTGGGCGCAGCCCCGTCAGCGCCCGAGAATGAAGGCGAGGGTGCCGCGAAGCTGGGCGAGGGTCATCATCCAGCGGAAGCCGAAGGCGTGCTTGAAGGCGGAGAGGGTGAGGCGCTGGATGTCGCCCGGCGAGCGGCGGGTCCGGCCGGAGTATTCGTCGCAGAGCAGGCCGCCGAGGGCGTCGGTGACGGCAATCGCGGCGAAACCGAACAGGAGCGTCGCGATTTCCTCGAAAGTGAGGGCCTGGGTAAAAGCCGCGAAGTCAATGGCGAGAATCGCGAGGGGTTCGAGCATCGGCGCGATGAGCGACGCGATGAGGAACACCGGCAGGGCCGCGCGGGTTTGCCAGCCGCCCTGTCCGCCGAAGGCGAGCGGGAAGTGGCGGGTCACGGCGTCGAGCGTGTGGTACTGAATCTGTTCCCGCGCTTCCATCACTTCATCCATCGTTCCGAGCGAGGAAAAGCGGGCCAGTACATCGGGGAGAAACACGACCCGCCGGATGCGCGCGCCGCCTTCGTCGCCTCCCGAATAGATATTGAGCAGCAGGCTGAGCGTGTCGCCGTTGTCGCCGTAGGTGTAACCGCCGACCTCGACGATTTCCGATTTCTTGAGCAGCGAGATGACGCCCCGGACGAGCGCGACGTTCCCGATGCCTTCCTGTAACAGAAAGGCGCTGTGGAAGATCATTGTCCGGTCGATGCGCTGGAGGTCGTCGAGCGGACGCGCCATGAAAACGGCGGGCAGCGGGCGGGGTGTCGTGGTGTCGGCCGGGATGATCCCGCCTTCCGCCTCGGACGACAGTTTGACGCCGAGTTCGTTCGGAATGTCGGTTGCCGGATCGTCGAGGAAGCCCGCGAGGGTGGCGACGGCGATGGTGTGGGCGGGGTCCTCGATGAAGCCGCGGGTCAGTTCGACAAGGGCGTAGGGTTCGAGAACGTGATTGAGGTCGAGCGGGCAGACGAGCGGGAAGCCCGAGACGTTCATCGCGAAGTTGAGCGAGTCGTCGCGGCCGGTTGCCGGTTTTTCGACGACGATCAGGTTCGGATGCCGGGGCGAGGCCAGAATCGTTCCGTCGGTCAAGACGGGCAGGCTGCGCCGAATCACCCGTTGAACCGGATGCAGATCGAAGGTTTCCTCAAGAATGTCGGCGGTGGCGTCGGTCGAGCCGTCGTTGACGACGATGACCTCGAATTTCGGATAGTCGAGCGCGAGCAGGCGCTCGACCCGGTCCACGATGACATCGGCTCGGTTGTGCGCCCAGACCAGTACCGACACCGGCAGAACGCGCGGCGAATCGGGGAGTGTCCACTCCATGCCGACTTCGCGGTTGAGCTTCCGCCGCCGGATGTTGGCGAGCGACAGTCCCATCTGGGCCATCCGCATCAGGCCCGCGAACAGAGTGAACACGAACAGCGCCATTGCCAGCGAATAAAGTCCCGATTGAATGCCTTCCACGAACCCGACGCCGAGCAGGATGGCGAAAAACATCAGGAACACCACGGCCGGCCAGAGCATGAGCGCGGCAACGGCCAGCCGTCCGATCAGGGACGGCACCGGAGTCGCGGCATTCATGGGAAACGACGGGGAGGTGGTTGGCGGGGTCACGCTGACTCCGTGAAGACGGTTTCGACGGCCTTGGTGCGGGAAAAAAGCCGAAGCGGATTGGGGTCTTTCACTTTGACGGAGTTTTACCCTGCTTCGGGGAAAAAAGCCAATGATGAATAGTCGTCAGCGGCCAGTCGCCAGTGGTCAGTGTCAGACCTGTGGCTCGGTGAGCGCTCGCGGACGACAAACCACTGGCAACTGACGGCTGGCCACTGACTACTGCCCGAACAGATGCCGTCCGAGATTGATCAGGGTCTGAAACACGCCGATGGCGAAACCGATCATGGCTCCGAAGTTCATGATGCCCTGAATTTCGCGTCCGGCGGTTTCGTAGATGATCTGTTCGAAAATCTCGTTCGAAAAGGTTTCGAAACGGCGCTTGATGATGGCCTTGAAGTCGAGTTTCTGGCTCAGGCGATGGATGATGTCGAGCGCGACCCGGTTCTGGAGCGGACGCTCGCCGGTGAAAATCGCATCGGGAAGCTGGTTGATGCTTTCGCCGAGAAGTTCGCGGATGTTGATGCTTTCGGTGAGCTGGTCGGCGAGGTCGTCCACCGCGCGGTCCACGATGCGGAAGATGAGGTCCTCGTTGATGAGCATTCGCGCGACATACTGCACGGCCTGATGGTATTCCCGCCCCATCTGGCGGTCGAGGACCGTGCGGGTTTCGCGCGCGATCTGAAGTTTTGCCTCGTGGGAACTTTTGAGGGAGGTCAGCACCTCGATCATCTGGGTGCTGATGATCTGGACGAGCGCTTCCGGGCGTGACCGTTCGGTGTAGCGGCGGCGCGCGATGGCTTCCACGTCGCCGTCGATGCGCAGATCGACCAGTTCTTCCTCGATGATTTCGGCGGTGAGCAGTTTTTCGGCGATGACGCCCGCAAAGGCGTCCACGAAGCGGTCACGTTCGGCGGGGAGCAGGCCCGGGGTGAAGGGCACGCGCCAGCCGAGAAGTTTTATCGGGTAGAGTGGCCGAAACAGCATTTTGACCGCGAGCCACGCTGCGCCGTACCCGTGAAACGTCGCGATCACGAGCGGACTGAGGTCGAGAATGAACCGCGCCGGGGTCATGCCGCTTCTCGCCGGAAGAAGAAAAGATGGGGAAATCGTTCGCCCGCCATTATCTTCAAGAGCGTGAAGGCTTTCCAGCATCCATTCGATGGACGGAAAAAACACCGCCGGTCGCGGAGGCGTTCCGGCGGTGTGCAAAAAAGTTCAAACGGACGGCGTTACGAACCGCCGATGGTGACGCGGGCCAGCCCGACGCCCGCCGCGTCGGCGAGGCCGAGGGCGATGACCACGACGAGTTCCCCCGTCTGGGCGGACGCCGAGGCGGTAAAGGTCGCCTGCGTGGGGTCGGACGGATTCGGGGTGATGGTTCCTCCACTGATGGGAGAGACAAACCAGAGAAGGTCCTCGAAAACGCTCGCCGCCGAGAAATTCAACGTACCGCCCGGTGCGACGGTGGTGCTGGCGGGCGACAGCGTAACCTGGTCCGAAGAAAGGACTTCAATTGTCACCGTTCCGGTCTGGGACGGATCGGTCGTGCCCGACGCCGTGAGGGTGACGACGGTCGGCGACGTCACCCCCGTCGGAGCGGTGTAAATCCATGCGCCGGTGGTGAACCCCTGCGAGAGCGTCCCGACATTGGGCGAAAGCGTCACCGTGGCGTCGATGTCATTTCCCGATGAATCGGTGATTTGCAGCGAAAACGTCTGTCCCGCCGTGAGCAGGAGTTCGGGCGGGCTGATGAGCAGTCCGGTTTGGGGCGGCGGCTCGAACAACTGGATCATCGCGCTTCCGGTCTGTTGCGTATTGTCGGAATTGATGGCGGTCACGACCACGACGAGCGGGCGGGAAATCGTGAGTGGCGCGGTGTAGTTGCCGTTGGCGTCGATGGATCCGATGTTCGGGGTGAGTTCCCAGGTGACATTGTTCAGGTTTTGCCCGCCGGAAGACGCGGTGAACGACTGCGTTCCGCCCGGCGAGACGGTTGCCGTCGCCGGCGAGACGCTCACCGGCTGGGAAAGTTGACCCGCCAGCAGCAGATCGCCCGGCACCGAAACATTCTGGTAGTTCGCGATGTGTTGCGACGGAAAGAGAATGTTCGAAAGCGCGAACGTGTTCACCGAGGGAAGCTCGAAATTGCTGAAAATCTTTTCCAGAGTCGGCTGGATGTCGAGGACCATTTGCTCCGGGAAGGGCGAATCAGCCGAAAAAAACTTCTTGAACCACCCTGGCGGGTCGGGATCCACGATTTGCGGCGTTCCGTTCCCCGAAAAACTGACGATGTCGGTGGTCGAGTCGACCGTCGGGGTTGCGGTGAGGTTGTAGGTCGCCTGGAGTTGGCTGGTGACGGCCTCGAATTGCGAATGCCCTCCGATAATCGTGTAGTACTGCGTCCAGGTCGTGTCGAGATTGACCGTAATCGCGCCCTGATTCGGAACGACGGTCATCCCCGCGAGTGGAAAGGAGACCGGGGTCTTATTCGTCCGGTCGTCCGAGGTATAGGGCGTGTTGTCGTTGAAGGATGACATCACCTCATACGGCCCCGCTGAAATCGCGCCACCGGTGGCGACCGTCTGCCAGAGGCCGCCCGACTGCTGCCCGGCAAAGGTTCCGTTGAAATTGGAAAATTCGGGCGTCAGCGCGTCGCCAATGAGGTTGTTGAACATGACGCTGTTGGAGACGATGAGCGCCACGCCGGCGTCGTCGGGAATCGGATAGACCGACAGCGGGGAGGGCGTGCCGCCGCTGCCGGTCGTCTGAATCAGAAGCAGAACCGCGCCGTCGTCGGCGACATCGGGATTCGCCTGCGTGACGAACCTGAACTGGGTCGGCTGGAGTACCGCGGAAATGTCGCTTTCGCTGATCGTCCCGAGGGGGTATTGCGTCCGGTTGTTGGCGAAAAAGGTCTGCACGGCGAGACCGATTTCCGTTGCCAGTACCGAATTGGTGGGGATTCCGGTGATTTGCGGCTGGTAGGCATTGGAGCCGAGATCGACCGCCACCGCCCCGAGCTGGTTGACTTCACCCGTGACGTTTGTCAGGGAAAGAACCCCCGAGAGGCTCGACTGGTTGGGGGCAAGGCTCAGCGCCGCGATGACGGTCTGGCTGATCGGGTCGAACTGGATGAACTGGCCGCCCACGATGAACATCGAAACCTGCGCCTGTTCGGCGGAGAAATTGCTTGAAAAGGCGATTTCCGGCGGCCCGAGCGTGAGGTCGAGCACCCAGAAGTCGGTGCCGTTCTGAGCGACCGTCCGGAGCGGGACCGCCGGCGAGGTCGGGCCGTTCTGAAGGTACTGTTGAAAAAACAGCGCGTTGATCTGGGCGGCGTCAACCGCGAACACGGCGTCCCATCCGCCGGTGACGGTCTGGTTGGAAAGTTTCGAAACAAGGTCCTGAAAGTTCATGGCTGCGATTCCTTTCGTGGCCGCGCGCGGCGACCGGGAAAACGGTTCGATTCACGCGGCAAGCGCCGATTGGCTGGAGGAAGCGTCGATCAGGTCGGCGATGCCGCCGCCCACATCGCTCATGAAGTTGACGACCACCAGCGCGGCGATGACGAGCGGGTCTCCCTGAAAAGCCGATAAGTTCAGCAACGAGAAGAGGTTCGAGAGCGGCGACAGAAAATTCCCGGCGATGGTCGCCGCGTCGGGCGCGTTTTCGGCGGCGTCCACGATGCCCACGATGAGCTGGCTCGCGCCCACGATCGTGAGCGTGACGTTGGAGGCATCTTTCAACTGGCTCGCGGCGCCGGGGGAAATTGCCTGGGCGGCCCGGATGCTCAGGCCGACGGCGGTCGTGATCCAGAGCAGGTTGTCGGCCACGGCTCCGGCGGTGGACCAGTCGAGGCTCGACAGGTCCGGAAATCCGCTGCTGAACGCCCAGCTTCCGCCGCCCATCCCGACCGAAATCAGGGCCAGCCACCACGGACTTTTCGATGCGAGGATCGCTCCGACGGCATCGGGGACGACTTCCAGAATCCCCACGATGGCGGCAAGTTGTTGAACCGTCCGGGGTACGGCGGCCGCGCGCGTCGCGGACTGGTTCGCGGGGAAGGGTTCGGTGTTCACCCCGTTGATGAGTTTGAAAACGACGGTCGAGGGAAACGCCCCGACGAGCGCGAGCAGCGCCGCCGCGGTGAGCTGGTCGTCATCGGGGAATCCCGCTTCCTTCGCCAGCCAGCTCCAGATGGTGTTGAGGAAACCGAGGTTCAGTTGCGTGGTGAGCAGTGTGTCGAACGCCGCCATCGCGGAATTGATGATGGCGAGCAGCCCGTCGAGAACGGCGTCGAGCAGGTCGAGCAGCGTGTCGATGAGTTTCCGGACGCCCGCCAGCAGTTCCGGCAGTCCGACCGATCCGAATGACGTCGGCTTTTCGATGAACGATGAAAAGCCGTTCTTGAAATCGGTGACGGCGGCGACGAAATCGGTCGCGGCGGTGTTGAGGGCATCGGCGAAATTCGACCACGCCTGCTCGAAACTCGAATCGGAGGCAAACGGCGAGGTCGCCGGGGCGTAACTCGATACCTTGTCCTGAAGCCAGTTGTGGTGGACGTTGCCGGTCAGGTCCGCCGGGGTGGCGTTTCCGGCGACGGGCGTCTGGCCGTTCGGCGGCTGTCCGAGCGGCTGCCAGCCGGGGAGCTGATCGTAGGACTGACCGCCGAATTTGGCCTCGATTTTCGAAAAATAGGCGTCAACCGCGCTTTTCTGCTTTGAAAACCACTTGTCGGCGGCCATCTGGCCGAGCGTCGTGAGGTTTTGAATGTAGGACGGAATTGTCGTCAGCGCCTGTTCGAAGGCCATCTTGGTCCGCCAGATTGCTCCGAAATCGAACAGCGCCTTGAGCCAGTCCACCACTTTTTCGATTTCCGCCCCGACGGCCTGAAAAACGCCGGCGATGAAGTGCGCGGCGTGCTCGATTCCCTGAAGCGCGATTTGAACTTCCTGGGCGATGGCATCGCCGATTTTCAGCGTGAAGGTGGCCACGTCGTCGGCGATGGTCACGAGGGCGTCCACGATCTGGATGACGCCGTTCTTGATGCCTTCCCAGAGATCGCCGAACCAGCTCTCGATGTCGCTCCACACGCTGTCGAGCGACGCGGGAGAGCCGCTGAACAGCTTTTTTCGCTGCTCGGCGAGTTCGGCGGCGGTGGCATGGCGGCGAAAAACGTGGCTTCCGTCGGTCCGGAAACTCATCGAAAAGCCCGCGGCATCGGTCGTTGACGTTCCCAGACCGGTCTGGGCGATGGCCTGGATCGACTGCGCGGCGACCGGCGCGAGCGACGGCTGACCACCGATGGCCGGGGCCAGCGCCTGGCCGCCGACCGTCGCGCCGGTGAGCGTGATGCCCTGGGCATCGAAAATCGACAACGGACCGCCCGGATTGGTCGGATTGAGAATCCCCTGTCCGGAAAGGTAGGTGTGAACGGGTCCGGCGGGAACAATCGTCATCGAATTCGGCAATCCGTCGAGCGTCAGTGTCAGGTTCGACACCGAAATTCCCTCGGTCGCCAGAATGGAAAAGGTCAGTTTGCCGGTGCTGTCGGTCGTGAGCGCGAGCGGCGTGGTCCCGACCGCGTAGGTCTGTCCGCCGGACCAGATCGTGACGGCGGAATTGTTTTCCTGAACGGCCAGCGTGACCGCCGTTTCCGCCAGCGGCACGCCGTTGGCGTCGATCAGGCTGACTTCGGTGCGAAAGCGCGTGACATCGAAGACCGACGTTCCCGTTTGAAGAACCTGCCCAGTTTTCCAGAGGCTGGAGACCGGGTCCTGGGCATGCAGCCGGAGGGAGAAGTCGGCGGCGTCGAGCGCGAAAAGACTCGGCGCGTCGGTCGGCGTCAGGTCGGCGGCCAGTCCGGCGATACTGGTGTCGAGCGGGAGGTAGGGCGCCCAGTTCGGCGTTCCGTCGAAATTCCAGGGATTCGATGCCGACTGGTGGAGGACCCACAGATTCTGGTTCGCGTCGATTGAATAGACCGACAGCGCGCCCTCCGGGGTGACGTGCCCGACGGCCTGCTTGATGCTGCTGTTCGGAATCTGCCGGATGGCCGCGCCGTTCGTCGTCGAACCCTGCGACCAGACGTGCAGCGCGTTGTCGGTGTCCACCAGCAGGAACATCAGGGTGTTTTGAGTGATGCTCCAGTAGCCGAGGACCGTCTGGGCGAGCGTACCGCCGAAGGTGGTGACCTGGTTCGAGGAACTGAACTCGGTGGCGCCGAGCCGGCCGAGGAACACGACCGGCCCGCCGTTGACGTTTGAGATGATCGTCCAGTTTTGCTCGTCCACCAGCGTGAGCTGGAAATCACCGGAAATCAGCCCCTGATTCATCCCGGTGACGGTCGCCGTGAAATCGCCGCCGATGCTCGCCTGCGTCGCGGTGAAGAGATCGCCGCCCGACGTGTTGCCGTAGGCCACGAGCGCCCCGGCGGGAGAATAGGCGACGCGCAGGTTGGCGACCGTTTCGGTCGAGATGGTATCGGGTTGCGACCACGTCCGGCCGTCCGATTGAAGTTGCGTGACGTTGAAGCCATTCGAATCCTGATAAAAACCGTAGACCGCGCTGCTCGACGTGTTGGCGAAGGCCGTCCCGGTGGCCACTTCGGTCGGGGCGACTCCGCCGAACAGGATGACGGTCGTCCAGCCGGCGTCTGTCGAGGCATCGCGGGCGACGTGGGCCAGTTGGCCGACCGGCGAACCGTTCTGATCCGCCTGAACGATGGCCAGCGCCTCGGTCAGGGCGTTGCCCGTGACGCCGCCGGCGTTTGGGTTGGTGAAGACCCCGACCGGATTCGGGCTGGTCGAATCGACCGGAATCGTGTCGGTGACAATGATGTCCTGGCTCAGGATGCTCTGGCAGGTCGCCTGAAACGGGGCGACCGGTGAATAGCCGTTGGATGCTAAGGCGTTCATTGAAATCCTCCGTTTTGAAACGCGTCCCGCCCGTCCGGGAAGCCCGTGCGCGAAACCGGCGACGGGGCGTCGGGTATAATCGAGTGCTTGACTGCTACCTATTCGACAAAGGTGCGGGGAAAACGTGGAGGATTGAGCGCCGAAACGAGGGGAAAGTCTCAAGCGCGGATCAGGTTTTTTTCAGGGATTTTTTAACAGCCTCAAAGTCCTTTGAACAAAAGACGTTATGGCTTTGCCTGGACACTGGCCCATTCCCGAAATGTTTTCCCGTCGGGAAGTACCGACCCGCCCGATGACGGTTTTAAACTCAAAACCGGAGGCTTTATTCGAGAATGTGGATGTTTTTCTTGAAAACGATTTTCATTTCAAGTAGAAATTGAATCAGCAAGATGTTTTCGCGAGGTTTGTCATGGTCATCAAACGGTTCAAGCGTAAAAGCGAGAAGTGCTGCAAGAAGTTCAAGAAGTGCGGAAAGCGCTGCAAGGGCTGTCCGGTCGGTTGAGTTGGCGACGCGCCTGCGTCCGGCCAATCGACAATCTGATTGGTGACATTTGACGACCGCATCCTCGGGCGGTCGGCTCCATCCCATTATTTAGAGAGAAAATTCCGATGTTTTTCGGGACTTGTACCCGTGCATTTCTGTGCGCGGCTGGAATCGGTGCGTTTTGCGGCGGGGTGCCGCTAATGGTCCCGGCGCAGCAGGTTGCGCCGACGCTTTCGCCGCCGGCGATTTCCGGACGGGTGATTGACGCCTCCGGCGCGGCGGTGGGCGGTGCGACCGTCATCGTTCGCGGGGTGACGATCGGGTTCGTCAGGACGATTCAGACCGACGCCGACGGGGCGTTCCGGCTCGAACGGCTGCAACCCGGCGACTATTCCGTGACGGTTGCCGCCGAGCAGTACGCCTCGATTTCCAAAAACATCTCCCTTGGGCCAAACGAAAACCGCGCGGCCGAATTCACGCTCCAGCCCGCCGCCGTCGCCGAGGACGTCACCGTCAATGCGGGCAGCATCATCGGCGACAGCGAGTCCCTGGAACGGGTTCCCGGCACGGTGGACATCGTCGATTCGCGCACGCTTCAGGCGAGCCGCCCGTTCAATTTCAACGAGGCGCTGCGAAAAGTGCCGGGCATCAACGTCCGGGAGGAAGAAGGCTTCGGCCTGCGCCCGAACATCGGCATTCGCGGCCTCAATCCGACCCGTTCGGCCAAGGTTTTACTGCTGGAAGACGGGCTGCCGTTCGCCTTCGCGCCCTACGGCGACAATGCGTCCTACTACCACCCGCCGATTGAACGCTTCGAAAGCATCGAAGTTTTGAAGGGATCGGGGCAGATTCTTTACGGTCCGGTTACGGTCGGGGGCGTCGTCAACTACATCACGCCCAACCCGCCGGAAAAGCCCGCCGGTTCGGTGACGCTCACGGGCGGCAACCGCGACTACTTCAACGGGGTGGCGAATTTCGGTTTCAAGCTCAAGAACACCGGTTTTCTTCTTGATTTCATGCGGAAGCAGGGCGAGGGATCGCGGGTCAACACGCGCAGCGGTCTCAACGACTTCAACTTCAAGTCGGTGACGACCTTCGGCGCGCGCCACGTTTTGACGATGAAGGCCGCGTTTTACGATGAAGATTCGCAGGTGACCTATTCCGGGCTGACGCTCGCCGAGTTTCGGGCCGACCCGCGCGGCAACCCGTTCGTCAACGACCGGACCGACTTCAAGCGGTTCGGGACCTCGGCGGTGCATTCGTTCGTGGTCAACCAGAACATCCTGCTCACGACGAGCGCTTACGGTTCGACCTTCGACCGCGCGTGGTGGCGGCAGTCGAGCAATTCCAGCCAGCGGCCCAACGACAGCGCCGACCCCAACTGCGGCGGAATGGCGAACCTGCTCACGACCTGCGGCAACGAGGGGCGGGTGCGGAATTACTACACCTTCGGCGTAACTCCGCAGGTTCGCGCGAGTTACGGTTTTCTCGGCATCCGCAACGAGGCGGATTTCGGTATCCGCTACCACGTCGAAAGCCAGGAGCGCCGCCAGATCAACGGCAACACGCCGACGGCGCGGACCGGGACGGTCGTGGAAAACAACTTTCGCGGTGTGAAGGCGTTCTCGGCCTACGTTCAAAACCGCTTCATCATCGGAAAACTGACCATCACGCCGGGAATCCGCGTCGAGCAGATTTCATTCGAGCGGACGAACCGCCTCGCCAACGGCGGCCTCGGCGCGCGCGGCGACGTCGCGCTCACGCAGGTGATTCCGGGCATCGGGGTTTCCTACAACCTGAACTCGCGCGCCACGTTTTTCGCGGGCATTCACCGCGGGTTCGCGCCGCCGCGCGCGGAGGATGTCGTCAGCAACACCGGCGGGATCATCGACCTGGATCCGGAACTGAGCTGGAACACGGAAGTGGGGGTGCGGAGCGTGCCGTTCCAGGGCGTACGACTGGATGCGGCCTACTTCCGGATGGACTTTTCGAATCAGATCATTCCGGCGAGTCTCGCGGGCGGCGTCGGTTCGTCGCTCACCAACGGCGGCAAGACGCTTCAGCAGGGAATGGAACTGTTCGGACGGGTGGACAGCGGAACGATATTCAAGTCGAAACACAACGTTTTCGCCCGCGTGAACTACACCTTCGTCGGCGAAGCGAACTTCCTCGGTCGTCGGTTCAGCAGTGTTCCGGGTTTTACCAACGTACTGGTGACGGGCAACCGGTTGCCCTACGCGCCGAAGCATCTGCTCACGACGGCGTTCGGTTACTCGCACACGCGCGGGTTCGACCTTCAGTTCGAGGCGGTTCGGGTCGGCGAACAGTTCGGCGACGACCTCAACCTGCGGCCCGATTCACCGGTCAATCCGGCGATTTTCGCCAACGGCCAGCTCGGGCTGCTTCCGGCCTACACGATCTGGAATGCGACGGCCAACTACCGCGTCGAGCCGTGGCGTTCGACCTTCTTCATCACCGCCAAGAATCTTGCCAACGACGTGTTCATCGTGGACCGCGTCCGGGGCATCCTTCCCGGCACGCCGCGACTGGTGCAGGCGGGGGTGAAGTTCAATTTTTAAAAGTCAGGGCTGAAAAGTCTGAAGTCTGGAGTCTGGAGTCGAGAGTCGGGAGTCAAGCGAACGATGAAGGATGAACGATGAGCGATGAAGTTTGAAAAATCCGAAGTTGAGAGTAACTCGGAAAAAAGAACTTGACGGGAAAAGCGAAA
>JBDRAL010000060.1:0-8959 GCA_039793685.1 Blastocatellia bacterium NZW_1522 | reverse complement strand
ACGAAATTCGAAAAATGCTCGCGTGGGAAGACATCGACGATGAGCGCGAAATTCTCGGACTGGATGATTCTCAACGTCGGCGACTTTCTGAAAATCTGAAATCCGCCAAATCGGCGACGGTCGAATTCGTGTGGCGGACATACCGGAATCTTTTCCTGTTGGATAAACAAAACCAGCTTCAGCGGATCGATCTGGGACAAATGAGTTCGAGTTCAAGCACATCCCTCACTGAGTACCTTCTTTTTCAATTAAAGAAGGACGGGGAAGTCGAGGAAACCATCAGTCCGCAGTTTTTGATTCGCAATTGGCCGCCCGCATTTACGGAGTGGAGTACGCGGTCGGTGCGCGACGCATTTTTCTCGTCGCCCATTTTCCCGAAACTGCTCGATCCGAAAACCGTGCGCGACGTCATCGCGCGCGGCGTTGGCGGTGGACAATTTGCGTACGTTGGAAAAACTGGCGACGGCAAATACGAACCCGCTTTTTTCAAATCGCCAATCGGTCTTTCGGACATCGAAATCTCCGACGACATGTTCATTGTCCGGAAAGAACAGTTTGAAGCTCGAACCAAAACCGAAACTGAGGATTTGAGAATTGCTTCGGATTCCTCAACCGGCGAACCTTTACCGAAACCCGAATCTGTTTCCGCGCCTGAATCATCTTCCACTTCAAAAGAGACCGTTACTCAACCCGCTCAAAATGAATTCAATTTTGGCGAATCATTTTCGCGGGCGTCCTGGTCGGGTGAAATCCCGCCGCAGAAATGGACACTGTTTTACAACAAGGTGATTACAAAGCAGATCGGCGCGGGCGGGCTGACCATTTCTGTTCGAGTCGAAATTGAACCCGATGGTGGCATACCAGCGCACCGGGTTGAAGAAATCCGAAATGGCCTTCGAGAACTTGGATTGAAGGATTTGGTGGAACTGATAGACAAAAGGGAAGGGGGGTAAGTTTTTTCTTGTTGAGCAATTATACCTTTTTGTAAAATACGCTAAATAAAGTAAATAAAGGCTTTTCGCTGATTAGTAGCTTTTGCTACCAGTTTTTAAAATTGCAAAAATAACTACTAAAATTATGGCTATTCAACGCATTTCATGCAGCGCCCTCGTCCAACCGCCTTGGTATAGGGTCTATTTTCCACTGGAACGACAAATCGAAGACTTCGCCGAGGAACTTCTGCGAAAAGGTTTTTCGGATTCAAACCCGGTGGAAGTCAGATCAATTGGGAACGAGAAATTCGAGATTGTCGATGGCGTGCGGCGCGTTCTCGCCGCCGAACGAATCGGAATTTCGGAATTGCCGTGCGTGATTTCAAACCTTAATGAAGACGAGGCGAGACGAAAATGCCTCGAAAAAAATCTTGGTGTCGGTACGTCGAGCGCAGATCTGTCGCTCGCACATGCGGTCATTCTTTACGACGAGTACCGAAAACTCGAAGGCGAAAATCTGAGCGCGCGAACGCTCCTTCAAAAATCAAAAAGAAAATTCTTTACGCTCAAACGCGCACTCACCTGCGTGAATTTCGCCATCGCGAATTGCATCGAACTCATCGACGACAAGAAGTCGATGGAAAAGCTCTCCGTTGTGGCGCAAGTCGCGCGGTTTCTCGATTTGGATGTCTGGCCGCCGTTGCGGGAATTGTTCGATCCGAATGTTCCGGTTTCCCGGTGGTTGAAAACGCATTACCGACCAAGCGCGCTCGCTGAATCTCGGAAAACCGGTCCGCGGAAAAACGGAAAATCGCGCGACATCTTTTCAAAGGCGATTCCGATGTTGATCGAAAAAACGCGGTCAGCCGACGAAACCAATTTTGAAAACGCAGTCGCGAAATTATCCGGTCCGGAAAAGGGAATGCTCGTCGAACGACTGGAATGGATGCTCAACCAACTTACAGAAAATCCAAAAGAAAAAAACGAAGTGGTTGAAATTCCGAAAACGGTCAAGAGTGGTCGGACAAAAAGACGTGAACCGTCATCAATTTCGCCGAGTCTCTTCGATGGGCTGGAGGAAGTGAATTCGGATGCTGATTGATTTCGAACCGCGCGCGCGACAATTCCGCGATCTTCTTTTTTTGCCGGAAACCGCCTCGGACGCGGCGAGGGATGTCACGCTCGAAATGCTCGACGGGCAACGCATGGAAAAGTTCGAACCGGCCTTCGAATTTTTTCTTGAGGCGCTCGGCATTGATAACTTCGCTTCCCTCCAAGATCGGGAATACGGGTTGGTGATGGCATGCGCCGGATTGGGGGAATTACTCGAATGTCTTTTCGCGGTTGAACAACTTCTTCCGGATGAGGAACTCGAATGGCTGGAGGCATTCAGGAAATTCCATTCAGCGTTCAAGGACCGGGCGCGTCGAAACAATTTGCCGGAAAACGGGATTGTTGAAAAAAGAAACAACGTTCTCGGTTTTTACCTCGTTGGCGTGCGACGCGACATTCTCCGGAAGTCGCATGGCGATGCGGACACAAAAAGAAAGCGTTGGCGAAACGTTTGTCTCGCGGGCTTTCGGGGAACTGCCTTGGCGCTTGAGCAAACGACCGAGGATTTAAGCCGGGCGCCCATCCACGAACAGGAGAAACATTTAGGCCGGCTCAAAGGGTCATCCCGTGCCATTGCGCTGGCGCTCGAATTTCTTCCGGTCGCGGTTGCTTCAAAAGTCCTTGTCAAAGTGGAAGAAGCCAGTCTTCGGCTTTCATTCGAGTTGGTAAAGGAAAGCAAAGCTCTTGAGGATGCGACCGCCGAAAACTACCTTCGGAGGGCCACTGCCTACCTGAACGAAGAATGGTATGACTTTCAGGATCGTTCTGGCGGTGGAATTCGCGGCCCCGGTTCGAGGAGAGAAAAAGGGGACCGAGGAAAAGGTGACTGGTGGGACCGGATTGACGACGAGTTCACAAAAGACAAGGACATCGAGGAAGGCGGTTGCGAGGACGAGTGGGGCGTACCGCCGGAAATCCGGCGCAAGTCGGGACGAACTCCGGGGACCGTCGCCTTTAGTCGGCAATTCGTCCCTCCGGGTCTGACCCCGTTGTGGTCCGGGCGGTACGTCACGGCCGAGGCCTTCGGCGTCATCCTTGCTTCCTTGATCGGAAAAAGCGAAACGCTTTTCGTCGAATCGGAAAATCTCACGGTTTTTTCACTTCTTTTTTCGCTGCTCTGTTTCGGCTTCGAGCCGGGAATGGCGCTTCGCATCCAGTCCGGCACCCAGGCCGATGTTTCCGGGGACCGGATCATTTTTGACGGCGAGGGTTTCTGGATCTGGCCGAAAACCGAAAGCGGGGAATCCATCTGCGGAACGGCCAAAACCGATCCGTCGGTTTGCGAAGTTGCGTCGCCGTTTTTCAGAATGCCCGTTTCACCGGCTTTGAAAACCGCCATTCAATTGATTCAAAGCTACCAGCCCGCGCTCAACCAGTCCTGGGGAGAGTCACCGTCAATCGGTCCGGAAATCTTCACAGTGCCGCGAACCATTCGTCATTCGCAGGCTGGCGAGGACATTCATCTACCGAAAATTCCGATTACCGAGCCGATGGTGGACAACACGATCTTCTCGATGTGTTTTCAACTGGAAAGCCGCAAACAGTTTTTGGTTGACCGAAAACCGGTTCGCTTTCGGAGATTGGCACGGACGGCAACGGCGCTGCTTCAGCACATCGGTGGCCTGACGGAGATGGAAACGGCCCTGATCCGGGGAAGAGTACCCCGCCACCTGGTCGCGGCGTTTCATTACTCAAATTTTGAAATCGAAAACCTCATCGAGAAACACCAGGTGGCGGTGGAGCGGGTTCTCAACCATGTCGTGGAACAAAGTTCGACGGCGATTCGCTCGTTGAACATTCTTCCCGACGAACGGTATCTGGCCGATAAACTGACGTTGAATGTGGCGGACGCCCCCGATCCCGGAGCGTTGGATGCTGTCGAAGTAGGGGAAGGGTGGATAAGTCTTGCCGACATCGAAGGGCTGGATGAACTGCCTGCCGAAGACGAGCTTTCCCTTCCGTCGTTTTTCGGTTCGCCGTTTGTTCCGCGTCCGGACGCCTTCCGTTCATTTTTGGAAAAACTGTTTATGTCGATTTCGGATTCGTCGGCGGACTGGCGAATTCGCTACAACCGGGCAGTGGTTTACGGCGCGCTCGCCTGCCTGGCGCTGACGGGCGTGCGCCCGGCGGAACTCCAGCATCTCACGCCGTTTCGGGTCGATTGGCAGGGGAGAACCATGAAATGGGGCGTCGAGGCGAAACGCAACCGTCATTACAGTGAGTGGCGGGTCGTCCGGCTGCCCGACGTGGCGCGAAAGTGGGTTGGGTTCATCGAGGCGGCGCTTGGGGCCAACCTCGAACGGATTCGCGCACGTTACCCAAACCGGAATGTCGATTCCTTCGCTGAATCCCGGAGGTCCTCGGTCTTTTGCTTGATGACCAGACGGGGGTTGTTGCGGAGGGTGACGCCAGCGACATTGGCCGAATGGTTCCGGGATCCGGAAGAGAACGTGGCGGGAGAATTCCCCTGGCGAATCAACGCCACCCGACATTTCTTTCGGACCACCGCGCTCCGGATGGGAGAGCCAAAGGAAATGATCGACGCGCTCCTTGGACACATGACCCGAGGTCGCGAGGCGCTGGGTTTGTTTGCCACGGTACCGGTTGGCCCAATTGCGGAAACCGGGGAGCGGATTTCCCGACGTATCGAAACCGTTCTCGGTATACGACCGCCTGAATGGGACCGTTCATGGCTTGAGCCGCATTTCCCGATTCAGGTTGGCGAATCGACCGCGGCTTCAAGCCGGGAGAAGGCTGAGCGATGACCACTCCGGCCAGTGATGATCCCGTCATCAACGACAATTCTGAAAATTCGGAGGACACCGCCCAGCCGGAGGAGCCTTCCGATGTCCCACCCGAGCGCTTTCTCGCCGTGGATGATTTTGGGGCCATTCGCGCCATATCGCCCGGTGAATTTGAGTACCTTCTCAATCTTTGTCTGACGCCGGTCTGGAAGAAGGGAATCCCGGTTTTCGCGGAAGCCATTCACCGTTCGGCGACGCTTCTCATCGCGCTGATTGCCGATGGCGGGTTATGCCTTCGAAGTCCGGAACGGCAGATCGAACGGTTGACCATCGATCCGGGCGGGGCGAAGACCGGGTATCTTCGGCTTCAGCCGCGCGCGCTACCGAAGGAAAGGCGCGGGACTTCAACCAGGGGGAGTCGCCAGTTTTTGCACCGAATGGGCCGACTTCACCTTCAGACCTTTGTTTTTTTCAGATGTCGGCGGATGGATGGCAAACCCGGTGAACCGTTACTCCCGCCGCTGCCGAAGACATGGAAGGAACTCCGCCAGCTCGTCGGCCCCGAAATGGGTTGGCTCACCAAGGGGGGAGGAAAGGTTTCTTGGACCGCCATTTTCGGAAAATGGCTTTCTCGTCACCTTGAGGTCGCCCGGACGGAACTCAAGGCTCACTCCCTGCATTCTGGTGTCTTTCCTGAATGGAGTGTCGGAAACGACACGGCCTCCACAAGGGAAGGGTGGAACGCGGTGGTTGCCCGCGCTCGATGGCGTCTTCTGGAACAGGATCGATTTTCGTTTCTGGTCGGGTTTCGTTCCGAAAAAAATCGGTTCACTTCAATCCCGGATGGGCACTTTCAAGCCTTGATGAATTACCGTGCCTGGGTTGACGACCTCAGCGATTCGGAAGGCACGCCGCCGCTTCTTACCTCGATCCGCGAGCCGGTTTCCGAGGGAGAATTCATCTGGGGGAATGAGCCGGAGGATGATGTTTCAGAGGAAGAAGCCTTCGACGGAGACGACATCCATGAGATCACCCAGGCCGAGGAGCAGCACGATCTCGTCCTGATTCGTAAACTCCTCGGAAAGATCGAGGAAGCCGGTTCGGTGGCAATTTCAAAGGACGATCTGAGCGAGTGCCGAGAGCGGGTGGTACACCAGGATGCCGCGTATCTGCTTGAATGGATTGATCATCTCGTTCGGAAACGTCGCAAGCCCAATACGGTCATCACTTACGCGGGGATCGTGGTTCGTTTTCTGGAAGCCTTTGGCGGCGTACCGTTTGAATCCTTGACCCTCGATGATGTCGCCGGGTTTATCGACGACTACACCACGCCGAGTTCCGTTCGGTTAATCCGGACCGTATTGCGTCTCTTCGACCAATTCCTGGTTACAAACGGTCGCATTGAACGTTCAGAGCCGATTTCCTGGAACAGCGCGTCCCTGCGCGCCTACGAGCAATATCGTGAACGCCCAGTTTTGACCGAACGACAATACCTGGACATCCTCGCTCGTATTGAAAAAACCGGTGGAAGGCCGTTCCGGTCATCCCTGGAGGCGCGGGTGATTTTCACCTTTTTGAGGCGTTGCGGCCTGAGATCGGTTGAGGCCGCGAATCTTTCGGCGGATTGTGTTTTCGGCGTCACCCAACCTCGTCTTTTCGTCCTGCGGTCAAAAACGAGGGCTGGCCGTCGTGTACTTCCACTCGATTTTCTACTTTCCGATGATGAACTGGACTGGATTCAGGAATGGAGACGGCTCCGAATCCGGAAAGCTGGTCAAGATGCCTGGCTTTTTGAGGATGCTGAAGGAGAACCGATTTCGCCGAAAAAACTTGCCTCGCGGGTCGGCCGGTTCATGGGGGGAGACGAGGTCAGGGGTGATACCGCCCACGGTTTGCGGCACGCCTTCGCCAACAGCCAACTTGCCGCATGGTGGTGCGAGTCGGCGACTTTTGGCCACTTCGGCCAGAACCGGGCGCGTCGTTTGCTTCGGGAGTTCTATCGGCCCGGAATTGACGGACGGGCGGTTTCAAATCTTCACGACATCCAGTTTTTACTCGGACACGCGGATTTGAAGGTTACCTTCGAACGCTACATTCACATCCTCGACCTCATGCAGTGGGACGCGGTTCTTCAGGATGACGACCGACGGCGCGTCAACCCGGTAGCCGATTCGAGAAATTTTCTGAGCGCCGGAGCGGCGCTTGAACTTCTGGGGGCCGACCCACAGGTTCTCCGAAACCATTTCAGTGGAATCATCCAGGGCAATCGTCAAATTGAATTCTCCGCCATCGAGAAAATTGCCGTTCAGCGACTTGGCCACATCGGGTAATTCCGTTGTTCTCCAAGCATTGGAGAAGCCAACTTTTTTCAATCAGTAGTTGAATTTTGGATTTTTTAAAAGAGCCGGAGCCATCGGTTCCATTCGGCCCCAATTGTTTTTAACCTGATCCCATTGCTCCGAAGCGGACTCGCGGTCCGTGATCAATCGGATCGTTTGGTTCAAACAAAAAACATACGGAAGACGAAAGGAAACGAAAATGAGAGTTGGACGTTTACATCGGGCGCTCTTGAAGGCGCGTCCCTATACCCACAATCCGCAAAACTGGGCCGACGATTCCAATATCGGCAAGCGGTTTCGGATTATCCGTTGTGAACAAAGGCCGGAACTGGTCGGACTTGAAGGAATATGCGAGCTGCCTCGACCCGACCAGAAAATTCAATTGCGTCTTGACGTGGCTCAAGGAAACCCACAAATCGTGGAAATCGCCCTTTCCGATCTCCTTGAAGTCTGAAAGGCCAAGTATCCCATCTCCAACCCGGCCTGAAATTCCTCTTGGATTTCAGGCCGTTCTCACAAAAGGAGAGAGTCAGCTCTGGGTAAGATTTACGAGGAGTCCATGTGTGGGATTTTTAGAATGTCGTCAGACAAACCAGTCCAAATGGGGACCAGGTACGACCGGAACTCATTTGGTCGGCCCTTTTTTACTTGGACGACTTAAAAGTTGAATGAGGGGACCAAGGGTAAGACCTTGGACCAGTATCGAGAAAACCACGACAACATAGGTTGCCGCTATGACGATGTCGCGTTCGGTTGAAATGGGAAGCGAGAGGGCGAGGGGAATCGATATCCCCCCGCGCAGGCCACCCCAAGTAAGAATCCAGATGGTCCCTTTCGGAAAAGGCTTTCTGATTCCAAGAAAACTAATGGGAAGGCCGACACTGATCAGCCGTCCAAGAAGTGATACGGCGATGGCAATCATACCGGCCACGAAATAGGAAGGCTGAAGCGTGAGAACCACGAGTTCAAGGCCGATCAACATAAACAAAACGGCATTGAGGATCTCGTCGATCAGTTCCCAAAAGGCATCAAGCCGCTCCCGTGTTTGATCCGACATGGCAAAGGCCCGGCCGCGATTTCCGATCAACAGGCCCGAAACAACCATCGCAATGGGCGCGGAAACATGAATTGCTTCAGCCAGGGCATACCCGCCGGTCACCAGCGCAAGGGTCAGGAGGATTTCAACCTGATACGCGTTCACCGATTTGAGCATCAGGTACACGCCCCAACCGACGACCAGCCCAAGAACCGCGCCGCCGCCCGCTTCCTTGATGAGCAGGAAGGCAACCGACTGTGGGTCGGAGGCGCTTTGCCCAGTGGAAATTCCCAGAACGGTCAAAAAGACCACAACTCCAATCCCGTCGTTGAAAAGCGATTCCCCTGAAATCTGCGTTTCGAGCCGTTTGGGCGCCCCAACCTGTTTAATAATGCCGAGGACGGCAATTGGGTCAGTCGGGGAGATGAGCGCTCCAAACAGGAGGGCGTTCAGGAAGGAAAGCTGGAGGCCGACGGCGCCCGCCCCGATCCAGAACAAGCCACCAATCACAAATGTCGCAATGACAACGCCAATCGTCGAGAGAACGGCGACGGGGAAGCGTTCACGCCGCAAATCATCAAAGTTGACATGGAGCGCTCCGGCAAAAAGCAGAAAAGAAAGCATCCCGTGAAGGAGGACTTCCTCGAAATCGATCTGGCTGACGAACGGACCCAAGGCCAATTAACGACCTGAAAACAGCCAAATCTACAAATTAGCAGTTTGGTGGCGTAGTCTTAAAATCTTATCTAAACCCATTCAAATAAATTATTTACAGGTTTTGGCTCTTTACCAATC
>JBDRAL010000059.1:0-44685 GCA_039793685.1 Blastocatellia bacterium NZW_1522 | reverse complement strand
TCATTCAAAAATGACGCTGAGTCAAGATATTAATTTTGTGGAAGATGGGGAATCACTAGAGGCTGCATCAGCCTACCCCGTTGTCTTTGGTATTAGCTTTACACCCAAGGTTATAGGCATCTTAGTGGGGGTGTTGGGATTTGCTGGTGCGCTTTACATGTTGTTCAACTTAGTAATGCCAGCTTGGGAAACCTTTGGACAAAACCAAGCAAAACAAGGTGAACTGCAAGGACAAGTTGACCAAAAGAAAGCCACCATCAAACAGATGGATAAAGTCAAACAGGAACTAGCAGACGCCAAACAGCAACAAACTCAAGTTTTAGGTTTGTTTGCGAATGAGAAAACCTTAGATACCTTACTGCTGGACTTGAATCGTCTAGTTGAGTCTAACAATGCCACAGTTTCCATCAATGTTACCAGAGCCGAACTGAAGAAATTTGTACCAGTTTCAGATAAAGCTGAACCAATTATTGATGGCTCATTGGGACAACAGGTAGACGGCAAGCTGAAGCGTAGAAGTGTGAATGTGGAAATTATCGGAACTTATGAACAAACGCAATCAATACTCCGCAATATTGAGCGTTTGCAGCCTTTATTGATAGTAAAAGACTATCAATCTACCTTAGCTCCCCAACCAGCTCCAGAACCAGGCAAAACGCTAGTGCGGATAGGACCAGCACCTATTTCTACATCTTTTCAATTACAGGCGCTGATGCCACTGACTCCAGAAGATATCGCAGCGATTCAAGCAGCAGTGAAGAAGTGATGGGGTGATGGGGTGGTGGGGAGTGTGAGGGGTGTGAGGAGTGTGAGGAGTGTGAGGAGTGTGAGGGGTGTGAGAAGTAGGGGAATAACCACTAACTACTAACCACTAACTACTAACCACTAACTGCTGACTGCTGGCCACCGCCCATGCTCGACAACCTCCGCGCTTATCTCATGGTTTTTTTCCGCCCCACGGCGGCCTTCGGCAGTCTGATCGATCGGGGAAACTGGCTGTTCGCGGTTCTTGCGGTCGTGGTCGTGTCCATGGGGTTTCAGTTTGCCCTGATGACGCAGTCGTTGCGGGGCGTGGTTGACGAACCCTCGCGTGCGCCCGTGGCAACCGATTCGGTGTGGGGCGGCAGTCCCGATTCGGATGAATCTGATGAAGAGGACATTCCGGCCCCCCGGAATCCCGCCGTCCGGTCGTGGGTACCCCTCGTCGCCGGGTGGCTGTTCAGTTTTTCCCTCGTGGACGGCTTCTCGACCATCGTCAACCTTCTGGTCCTTTACGTTCCGGCCAGCATCTTCACGATGACGTTGCTGGCCTACATCGGCAGCTTCACGGTCGCCATTCGCCGTGATTTCGGTCCATTGATGATTTGTACCTGCGCGGCCTGGGTGGCATCCCACCTGCCTGGCATTGCGCTTGGACTGGTTCTGCCGAACGTTCTGGGGTTGACGCCGGGGTTCATCTGGCTGGTCACCACGATATATTTCGGCATTCTGATGGTGATCGCCCTTCGGACGGTCTTCCGGGTCGGATTGGGGCCGGCGGTGGGGACAGTGTCGCTCTCGTGGCTGTCGCTGCTGATGAGCGGCTTCCTTTTCGCCCTGCTCCGGCCGTTTCTACTGTTGTACCTGATCCCGCTTGGGCTGGCGGCATTTGTCGCCCTCCGTTCCGCGCATCTCTCCCAGCAGCGTTTCCGGCGCAACCTCGAACTGGCGACCCTCAATCCGAGCGATTTCGACGCCCACCTGCAACTCGGTCTGCTGTACCTTCAGCGGCGACAGACGGGCGAGGCGGTCGCCCGCTTTCAAAAGGCAATCGCCATCGCGCCACGCGAACCCGACGCCAACTACCAGCTCGGCTGCATCGCCCGCGAGCAGGGACGGTATGCCGAAGCGCTGGCCCATTTCGAGATCGTGGTCGGGCAGGACGACAAGTTCGCCACCAGTGAAATCTGGCGCGAAATCGGCGCGACCTACCTCGGGGCCGGTATGACCGACGAAGCCCGCGAGGCGCTCGAAAAATTCACCAACCGGCGCCCGTTCGATCCCGAAGGGTTGTACTATCTGGGCGAAGTCTTTCGGACGACCGGATTTCCCGACCGGGGGCGGGAGTGCTACGAACGGGTTCTCGAAGCCGTGGCCACCATGCCGCCGAACCGTCGTGCCGAGACGCGCCGTTGGCGCGACCTCGCGCGGGAACGTCTCAAAGCACGCTAACTCGTTGACCCGGAATCCAGTGACGATTCGGGTTTGTCAACGGCGAATTCTTCATTACTATCGCCGAATGCTGCCCCCGACCAAATCGCTCGATACCTCGATGCTTCCGGTACCGGAATCACCGGCGACGCTTCTGAAAAATCCGGCCAATCTGCGCTGGTTTATCGGGGCTGCCTTGTGTCTGGCGGTGTTTTTTCTTCTGGCGGGCCGCGTTTATGAAGCGCCCGAGCCGGGCAGGTTGAATCAGGCGGGAGCGGTCCAGAAGGCGGGGATCTGGCTCGATCGTCTGCGGACGGCTGAAAATCCCCGGATTCCCCTCCAGAATTTTCGGGTTTCGGCCAGTGCCTCTCCCGACGCATCCGGAAAAACGCTTTGGCGGGTCGGGTTTCTTTCTCCCGACGGCATGCGGCTTTACAGGGTTACGTTGACGGGAAGCGGTGATTTCCGCGGGTTCAGCGGATTTCGCAAACTCTCCGCCCAGGAACCGGCGGCGGCTTCGGTTCCGGCGCTGACGCCTGATCAGGCTCGTGTCCGGGCGACCGAATGGCTTGGTTTTCTACGCCGGGAAAGCGGGTTGCCGATTCCCGAGGTGGCCGAATCACCGAAGATCAGCGTCGAGACGGTTGATCCGGGCCGCATTTGTCCCCGGCAGTTTCTTCGCTGGCCGGACGTGGAAGTCGGCAATGGTCGTTATCAAATTGAGATCGCTTTCGAGGACAATGCGCTTCAGGCCCTGAACCTCACTCCGGCGTCGCGCCCATCGGGAAGCCTGACGATCGTGGTGTTCGGTGTCGGGATCGTCCTCATTTTCATCTTCGGCTTTCTGCCGATGATCTACCGATTTTTTCGGGGCTTGCTCCGGCGTGAAATGGGCTCCCGCAGCGCGTTGATGGTCGGGTTCGGATTTGGTCTGCTGATCTACCTGCTTTTTCTGTTCGCTTCATTGCAGGAAATTCTCCTGCCGTTTGAGTGGCAGTTTTCCGATGCCAGCGAAAACCAGTTCCTGACCTACTTCCCGCTGGCGGCCCGATTGCTGATCTTCATCCTGGTTGCCGCCGTCCTGTTCTTTGCGCTGATGGCGATTGCCTTCGTGGGAGGCATCTCGCTGGCGGTCGCCGAGTCCGACGACTGGAATCAGCCCCGACAACTCCTGGAAGACCTCTACCGCCTCTCGCGGCGGCGGGTTCTTTCAGCCGAGCGCGTCCGGGTCATTTACGGCGCGGGGTTGATGCTCGGTCTGGGGATGCTGGCGCTGGAAACCCTCGGCCGTTTCATCGGTGGGAACAAGGTCATCCTCTGGAACGACCTGACCGTCTGGGCGCAGTGGCTTGCCGCCGGGCGATTCCCCGCATCCCAGATACTGTCGGAATTATTCACGGGAATCGGTCTGGTGACCTTCTGGATCCTCCCGCTGACGGCCTGGATGCGGGAGCGGTGGAGCGACCGGACGGTCGGTATCGTCCTGGTGGTCATTCTTCTCGTGCTGACCCTGCCGTTCAGTTTTTTCAAAGTCGGAATTCTCCCGCTCCTCATTCTGCCGCTGCTGGCGGGATTCGTGTTTGTCCTGTTGCGGTACGGCTGGCTGGCGGCCGTGTATGGCGTGACCGTTCAGGCGGCGTTGTTCCCGCTGCTCTGGTGTTTGCGGCATCCCACCGCCTTTCATCCGGCCAGCCTGCTCGGCCTGCTCGTGCTGGCGATTCCGTCCGGCCTCGGCGCGCTGCGCCGGGTCGTTCCCCGAAAAGCCAAGGCGGAGGCGCTCGACCTCGCGCCGCCCTACGTCCGCGACCGTTACAACCGCGAGCGCGTCCGGCAGGAACTTGACGTCCGCTGGGCGATTCACCAGAACCTGATTCCGGAATCCGGCATCGCCCTCCGCGACGCCTCCATCGCCGCCGAGTATTTTCACACGCCCGAACAGGGGCGTGAACTGTTCGTCTTTATCCCACTCGGCGAACACCGGCTCGGCATCGGCATCGGCGAGGTCAGCGGGCGGGAACTTCAGGCGTCGATGCTCCTCGCCGTGACGCTCGCAACCCTCAAATCAAAGGCGTCACGCTTTCCCGACTGTCCCGCGCAGGTCATCGACCGGGTCAATCAGTTCCTCACGCCGCGCCTGCGCGAGACCGATTCGCGGGTTCAACTTCTGTACGGCATCGCCGACTTTTCCGTCGGCGAGTTTCGCTACTGCAACGCGGGCTACGTCGAACCCGTTCTGCTGAAAAATACCGGAAAAGCCGAAGCCAACTCCGCCGACCGACGAACTCAGCCGCCCGTCGGACAGGCCGACGGACATTCCTTCGAAGTCTGTTCCAAGCAATTCGATCCTTCCGACAAGCTGGTACTGACCAGCGACTGGCTGAGCGACCTTTTTGAGATGGAGTCCGGTTCGCCCGAACTCGATGAGAAAGTCATCAAGACGCTCGGCGGTTTCGGACATCTGGCCCCGGCCGATCTCGCGCGGGCCATCGTCGAACACGGGAAATCCCTTCAGGAAGCGCAGGGGAAGGGAACCATCGAGATTACGACGTTGTGCGTGCGGTTCTGATTTTTGATTGAAGATTGAAAATTGAAGATTTTCGATTTCGGGTCGGGGACTGGGGCAATTTCCTTTCCCGTCTACTGAAAATGCCACACGAAAGCCCCGCCTCCCCGGCCTTTGACCTTCAATCGAAAATCTTCAATCTTCAATCGAAAATCCCCGTCTTCAATTCCCTTGGGTTGACAATCCGCGCGTTTTACCCGCCAATAGGGGTATCCGGACAACCCGAGAAGCCCATCCCCCCAATTCCCGATCCGAGGGCTCCTACCGATGGGTGTGGAAAAGTCGAGTTGTGGCGTCGGTTTTCTCGCAAACCGCCGCAACGAAGCCAGTCATGAAGTTCTTCAACGCGCGCTGGGGGCGCTGCGGTGCGTCGAGCATCGCGGGGCCTGCGGGGCCGATGCCCTGACGGGCGACGGCGCGGGCGTGATGACCGATCTGCCGTACGAACTGTTCAACTATCCGCGCGAATCGGTCGCCGTCGCGTTCCTGTTTCTGCCCCGAACCGCCGACCGGGCCACCGAAGCCCTGCGTATCTTCACGGAAACATTCGAGTTCCACGATCTCCACGTCCTCGAAATCCGCGACGTACCGACCAACCCGGCGGTGCTCGGCGAGGAAGCGCGCAAGCTCCTGCCGACGATGAAACAGGTCGTCATCAAGCGGCCCGTCCACTCGCGGACGCTCGCGGCGTTCAATCGGCTGCTCTACCTTGCAAAACAGGCGACGGCGATCCGCATCCGGAAACTCGGTTTCGAAGGCGAGTTTTTCTTCGCCTCGCTCTCGGCGACGACCATCGTCTACAAGGCGCTGACGCCGTCCGACCGGCTCGACCGCTTCTACCTCGACCTTCAGAATCCGGCCTACACGACACGGTTCGCGGTTTTTCACCGCCGGTTCAGCACCAACACCCGCACGACGTGGGATAAAGCCCAGCCGTTCCGCCTCATCGGCCACAACGGCGAGATCAACACCATCGCGGGCAACCGGTCGTGGTCGTTTTCGCGCGAAAAATCGCTCGGCCTTCAGGTCGGGGAACTGCTCACCCACGGCGGCATCAGCGACACCGGCAGCATGAACGAGATGACGGAAGCCCTGCTTTACCGCAGCAGCATTCCGAACATCGAGGAAGTCCTGGCGATTCTCATGCCGCCCGCCGACCGCGAAAACCAGTTCTACAAATTCTGGGGACGCGCGCTCGAACCGTGGGACGGCCCGGCCATCATCATCTTTTCCGACGGCCAGAAAGTCGGCGCGCGGCTCGACCGCAACGGATTCCGCCCGGCGCGCTGGGCCGAAACCGAGGAGTTTTTCTTTCTCGGCTCGGAAGCCGGGGCGTTTGACCTCGACGACGCGCTGGTCGTCCGCAAGGGCGCGCTCCACGCGGGCACGGGGCTGTCGCTCGACCTGCGAAACGGCGAAATCGACTTCCGCGATCCGAGCATCGCCCGCGACAACCTCGGTGTGACCTTCGAACCCCGGCTCGTCCGCCTGCCGGAAGCGCCCTGTCCGCCGGAAACCAGCCATCTCGGCATGGAGCGGCTGTTCGGCTGGACGCACGAGGACGTTCAGAAAATGCTCGTCCCGATGGCGACGACCGGAAAGGAACCCATTGGATCAATGGGAGATACGTCGTGTCTGGCGGTGCTCTCAGACCAGCCGCGGTCGTTTTTCGATTTCTTCTATCAGGATTTCGCGCAGGTCACGAACCCGCCGGTGGATTTTCTGCGTGAGGCGATGGTGACCGATCTGACCGTCTACCTCGGGGCGAAGCCGAACATTTTCGCGCCGAAGGAACTCGTTCCGCCGAGTCCGGCCATTGAACTGCCGCGCCCGCTGCTCTCGCTCGGCGAAATGGAATTGCTGTTCAAGCAGATCGGGGCGTTGCACCGCGAGTACGGGCTGGGAGTCGAGGAACTCGACATCACGTTCGATCGCGCCGCCGGTCCGAAGGGAATGCGGGAGGCGCTCGACGAACTCACCCGCCGGGCGCTCTTTCTCGCCGAACACGGCATGGCGGTGCTGATTCTTTCCGACCGCCGCGCGAGCCGCGAGCGACCGCCGATTCCGAGCCTGATTGCGCTCCGGGCGGTGGTCAACGGGTTGAACGAAGCCGGAATGAAGCTCGACGCCGCGCTGGTCGTCCACAGCGGCGAAGTCAAATCGTCGCACCACGCGGCGGCGCTGGTCGGCTTCGGCGCGACGGCGGTCTGCCCCTATCTCGCGCTCGACATCGCCCGTTCCGAGAACCACGCCAAGCTTCAGGGAATCCCGGCGGACGTGAAGGAGCGCCATTTTCTCGACGCGCTCGAAAACGGACTTTTGAAAATCATGGCGAAAATGGGGATTTCGGTCGTTCGCAGCTACCAGAACGCCCGACTTTTCACCCCGGTCGGCCTCGGCAAAACCCTGATGGACGAGTTTTTCCCCGGCATGGCCTCGCCGGTCGGCGGTCTTGAACTGAGCGACATCGCCGAACGGTTGATTTCACTCCCCGAGAAAGCCGAGAGCGATAAACTCCCGCATACGTTCATTTACAAGGAAAGTACCAACGCGGCGGCGGGCGGCGAACGCCACTCGATGACCAACGCCCGCGCGAAGCTGATTCACAAACTCGTCCGCGAAACCGGCGTCGGCGTCGAATCCCCGAAACTGTTCGACGAGTACCTGAAAATGGGCGGCGACAGCGAGCCGGTGAACCTCCGCCACCTCTTTTCATTGAGAAAAACCGCCGAACCGCTTCCGACGGACGCCGTGCAGGCAAAGGAAAGCGTCCTGACGACCTTCGGGACGGGCGGAATGTCGTTCGGGGCAATCAGCGCCGAGTCGCAGCGCGACCTCGTCATCGCCATGCGGCGGACCGGCGGACGCAGCAACAGCGGCGAGGGCGGGGAAAATCCGTACTATTTTTCCGACGGCGTCACCGCCACGATAAAACAGGTCGCCTCGGCGCGTTTCGGCGTGACCGCGCAGTACCTGATTTCCGCCGACGAAATTCAGATCAAGATCGCGCAGGGCGCGAAACCCGGCGAGGGCGGCCAGTTGATGTCGCCGAAAGTCACCGACGACATCGCGCGGGCGCGGTTCGCGAAACCGGGCATTGACCTGATTTCGCCGCCGCCGATGCACGACATTTACAGCATCGAGGACCTCAAGGAACTCATTTACGAGTTCAAACAGCTTCATCCGACGGCGAAAGTGAGCGTAAAGCTCGTCGCCGGGGCCAACATCGGCACGATTGCGGTCGGTGTCGCCAAGGCCGGGGCCGACATCATTCACGTCAGCGGCGGCGACGGCGGCACGGGGGCGGCGGGGCTGGTCTCGATGCGCCACGCCGGACTGCCGTGGGAAATCGGACTGACCGAAGTTCATCAGACGCTGCTTGAAAACGACCTGCGGGCGGCGGTCGAGGTCCGGGTGGACGGCGGTTTTTCCACCGGACGCGACGTGGTTATCGCGGCGATTCTCGGCGCGGAAGGTTTTGATTTCGGAAAACTGCTGCTCGTGGCGCAGGGCTGCATCATGGCCCGCATCTGCGAGACGAATTCCTGCCCGGCGGGCATCGCCACCCACGATCCAAAGTGGAAAAAGAAGTACCAGGGGACGCCCGAGCAGGTCGTGACGATGCTTGAATACCTCGCGGAAGACGTCCGGCGGCACTTGTCGGCCATCGGCGTCGCCACCCTCGGGGAACTTCTGGGCCGGACCGACCTGCTGGCGGTCAATCCGCTCCACGCGGAACTGGTCGCCTCTCGAAAATTGCGGCTGGAGTATTTCTTCGACGCCTTCGACGGGGTGGTCGGGAAGGGGAAGGCGAGTCCGGCGGCGGAATCGCTCAAGTCCTTCGGAATCAGTCCGTTGAACGAAAAAATCACCGCCGACGCGACCGGCGCGCTGCTGACCGCGGACGAATGCGTGTTCGATTACGTCATTAAAACCACCGACCGGGCCGTTCCGGCGACGCTTTCCGGGATTTTCGCGGCGGACGCCCACCGGCGGCACATCGCGGCGGGTGACGGGCATTCGCTGGAAGGAAAAAAAGCGATTCTGCGCTTTACCGGGAGCGCGGGCCAGGGGTTCGGCGTGTTTCTGACCGAGGGCATCCGGCTCGGACTGCGCGGCGAGGCCAACGATTCGGTCTGCAAGGGCATGTCGGGCGGAAAAGTGGTCATCCGGCCCCGGCTCGAAGCCGGTTTCGCGCCGGAAGAGAACGCGATTATCGGAAATTGCGCGTTGTACGGCGCGACGGGTGGAACTTTGTACGTCAACGGCCTCGCGGGAGACCGGTTCGCGGTACGGAATTCCGGCGCGACGGCGGTCGTGGAGGGCGTGGGCCTGCACGCCTGCGAGTACATGACGGGCGGAACGGTGGTGATTCTCGGCGGAACGTCGAAGAATCTCGGCGCGGGGATGACCGGCGGGGTGTTGTACCTCGCGGAAGTCGTCCCGGCGAACATCAACGACCAGTTTCTCGTGCCGTCGCCGCTCGCCGAGGCCGATCTCGACCTTTTACTTGAACTTCTGGCCGATTACGTCGACGAAACCGACAGCCGGACGGCCCTCGCGATGCTCAACAACTGGACCGTCTGGAAGCGGAGGTTTACGCGCTACGACCCGAAACCGAAAAAGTAACGGGAGCGCGCGCTTCATGATCTTTGAAAATTTAAAACGGTAATTACGGTGGGTTTGAAATTGCACCGAACAGGCGCGGATGCGCCGTCAGGTAATAGCCCCACCCGTGAGGGTGGGGTGGCGTTGAGGCAAATTTTAGAGCGTCGAAGACGCGATACAGGTGGTGTCGCCGCGTTGCGGCTCGGCGTTTTACCCGTTGCGTACCCCACCCTCACGGGTGGGGCTATTACCTACCGGCGCATCCGCGCCTGTCCGAGGCAATTTGGCCCATCCTTATTACCGGAATAATTTTTCAAAAACCATCTAGCGCGCCTTCCGATTCCTGAAACTTTCAGGCTTCAGCAATCGTACGCGCGCGCGATCTTATTTACATGTGGATGAATGGCGAGGTCAGTCCGCTTCGTTCGGCGGCATTTCGTCCCGGGGGATCGAAACGGTCAGTTCCTGTGGCGCGGGGGCCTCTTCTTCCGGCTTTTCGTTGAGCAACTGGTAGACCCGCTCAAGCAGCGGCGGGACGCCGTCGCCGGTCACGGACGAAATCTTGTAAAACTCCAGCCCGTGCTGTTCGCAGTGGGCCTGAAGGGCGGCGGTCCGTTCGTCGTCTTCGTAGACCGCGTCCTGTTTGGTGGCGAGGACGATCTGTCGCCGGGCGGCGAGTTCCGGGTTGTAGAGCCGCAGTTCCCGGTTGATCGTCTCGAAATCCGTCACCGGGTCGCGCTGCGAAAATTCCGAAACATCAACCAGATGAAGCAATAAGCGCGTCCGCTCGACGTGGCGCAGGAACTGATGGCCGAGGCCGTGGCCCTCGTGCGCGCCCTCGATGAGTCCGGGAATATCGGCGATGACGAAGGTTCGAAAGTTTGAAAGTTGAACCACGCCGAGGTTCGGGACGAGCGTCGTGAACGGATAATCCGCGATTTTGGGCCGCGCCGCCGAGACGGCGGAGATGAAGGTGGATTTCCCGGCGTTCGGATAGCCGAGCAGGCCCACGTCGGCGATGAGTTTCAGTTCGAGCTGAAGCGTCCGGATTTCGCCCGGCCAGCCGGGTTCGTGGCGGCGCGGGGCGCGGTTGACCGAGGTGGCGAAGCGGGCATTGCCGCGTCCGCCGTCGCCGCCCTTGGCGACGCGCAGCACCTGGCCCGGTTCGGTCATATCCGCCAGAAGTTCTTCCGTATCCGCGTCGTAAACGAGCGTCCCGACCGGAACATCCACGATCATGTCGTCGCCCTTGCGTCCGTGACAGGTACTCCCCTCGCCGTGGCGACCGCGTTCGGCGCGGTAGAGCGGGTTGTACCGGAACTTTAAAAGCGTGTTCATCTGGTCCGACGCGCGCAGGAAAATCGAGCCGCCCGCGCCGCCGTCGCCGCCCGACGGTCCGCCGCGCGGGACGAATTTCTCCCGCCGGAACGCCATGCAGCCGTTGCCGCCGTCACCCGCTTCCACCTTGATTTTCGCGCGATCAATAAACATGAAAAAAGTCTGGAGTCGTGAGTCTGAAGTCTGGAGTCAGGCGGAGGTGAATCGTCGCCCAGCGATTCTGCCCGGCCCTCAAGGACCGGGCTACCCGACAACAAGCCTCGTGAACGAGGCTAACAATTTGATTTCTTTGCCTTTAGCTCCGTTTACGGAGCTTTGGACGGAATAGCCCGGTCCTTGAGGGCCGGGCAGATGGCGGCGGAACAGTTCCATTCCAAAAAGCGAAGGTCCAAAGCCGGTCGGGGACGACCACGAGACTTTGGACCTTCGACTTTGAACTTCCGAATTCCCGAGAACTACGCCGCGGGCGCGACCGCCGGGTAAACGCTGATGAAGCGACCCTTGCGACCCTTGTCCTCGAACTTGACGTTGCCCTTGATGAGGGCGAACAGCGTGTGGTCCGTGCCGATGCCGACGTTGAGGCCCGGCTTGAACTTGGTGCCGCGCTGGCGGACCAGAATTTCACCGCCGTTGACCAACTGACCGCCGAAACGCTTGACGCCGAGCCGCTGTGCGTTTGAGTCGCGTCCGTTCCGTGAGCTACCTACGCCTTTTTTATGAGCCATTTTCCGAATCTCCCAACGTGATGCTTGAAACTTGTATGTTCTCGCGGGTCGCGCGCTTACGCCACCGATTCAATCTTGACGGCGGTGTAGCCCTGGCGATGACCCTGCTTGCGCTTGTACTGCTTGCGGCGCTTGAACTTGAAGACGATGACCTTGTCCCCGCGTCCGTGTTCGACGACGGTGGCCTTGACGACCGCGCCTTCGACGGTGGGCGCGCCGACCTTCAATTCCGAGCCGGTGTTGAGCGCGAGCACTTCCTTGAACTCAACCGGCTGACCGACTTCGACGTCGATGCTCGGCACTTCGACCTGATCGCCGACGGCGACCCGGAACTGCTTTCCACCGGTAACAATGACTGCGTATGACACGACCGTTCTCCTTCTCGAACCCGCTTCCGGCACCGGAAGCGACGACTGGCTGGTTTCTGACGAAAGCGGGCACTATACGAATCAGGGCGAAGGTCTGTCAAGCCGGAATGTACGATTTTCATTCTCAAACGTCTTGACAAGGTCGCCGGCCGTCCGTAACATCCGGCCCACTTTGCGGGGATGTAGCTCAGTTGGCAGAGCGCCGCGTTCGCAATGCGGAGGTCAGGGGTTCGACCCCCCTCATCTCCACCACCGCAAGACTCCGGCAGGCTTCACCGCCTGCCGGTTTCGTTTTTCTCGCCGGTTTTCGGCGGGGCGGGGCGCGATTTCCGGTCCTGTTTGAAGAAATGCACCGCCAGCGCGTCAGCGTCGGTCCCGGCGGGAATCCCTTCCAGAATCACCACTTCGTTATCCACGCGCTCGACGCGGACATTTCCGATGGTCCGCAACATTCGCGTCGGCATCTTCACGTTCTCCGTCGGCAGCCGTTTTGCCGTCCGGTCGGTGTAGGAGTCGAAAAACTCGGCTGCTTCCGCCGAGGTGTCCCAGACGGTGTGGTGGACGAGAAAAAGTGCGCCCGTCTTTGGGTTTTCATACAGCACGCTCGCGTCGCCGCCCCAGCCCGCCGCCGCGCGCTTCGATTCCGCCTCTTCCAGAAACTCCCCGAGAATCAGCCGGTAACCGAATTCGCCGTTCACGTCCCGCGTGACTTCCTTCCACCCGTCGCCGAGGACCTTGCCCGGATCGACAACCGTCACCTGAATCGGATGCTCGCCCGCGAGATATTTTTCCGGATGCAGAATCTGTTCCGTGCTTTCGGGCAAATCCGTGAACGCCTGCGATACCCGCGCCCAGCCGCCCTGCTTGATCAGCGCCTGCACGAAACCGGCCCCCCCGGCGTACGGAAAAATCAGGCTCTGCTTGAGCGCCTTCGGCGCGGCGGCCAGCGCGGGAGTTTTCTTCGGGTCATCCTTCTTCATTTCCGACATCATCAGGTCGGTCAGGGAGAAGGGAAGATCGAGGATTTTGGTCGAGCCGCCGAGGTTGTAGACGAGCATCACCACCGTCGCGTCGCCTTCAATCAGGGAGTGAATCGCCATTTCGCGGTCACTCTGGCCCTTCATCGGTTTGTCGAACCGCTTCAGGTCGAAATGCTGGTCCTGCAACGCATGGGTCAGTTCGTGGGCGATGACCGTTTCCTGTTCCTCGGCGTCGTCCGACGACGTGCCTTCGGTCAAAACGAATTCCCCCGTCTTCGGTCGGTAAAACCCCGCCACCTGCTCGGTCAGCAGCTTCAGCATTTCCTCGCGAAGTTTGAAATCCTTCGGCACGAGCGCGAGCGCGACGAGCATCTTCGTCTGCGCCGCCGCTTCCGCCGGAGGCAGCGATTCATCGAAATCCTGAATCAGGTCGCGCTCCAGATCGACCCGCGACCGATAGCCCGCCGGGACCGGACGCTTGATCGGAAGTTCCCGCAACTTGCTGACTTCCTTGAGGATCGGCTGTGTCTTGGCAAGGCTCGCCGCGACTTTGGGCGGCACCGCCGGACGCGCCGCCTTCTGGGCGGTGGCGACGGAAGGAAAGATGAAGGCGGCGGAGAGCGTCAGCGCAAGCGCGGAATGCAGGGCGGTTCGGTGCATTGAAACCTCGGAAATGAAGGATGAGGGATGAAGGATGAAGGATGAAAAACGAGGAATGAAGTGAATGGTTTGTGGCCGGCTTTTTCCGCCTTCGGCTTTCTCCACAAGTCAGCCATTTTTTTCATCCTTCATTCCTCATCCTTCATCCTTCTTCTTGAAGGCTCGGCAGTTGCGTGAAGTCGAAGCCGTCGGCGTAGTCGTTGAAGTGGACCGCCACGCCGTCAAACTCGCCGTGGCAGTTTTCACAGTAGTAATTGCCGTCGGCGGCCCACCAGAGGTCCTTTACATAGAAGGCGACATAGCAGCTACAGCAGCGTTGAATGCGTTTTCCGAATTTTTCGCGGGCTTCTTCCTGATTCATTGAGGTGTGGTTTCTTCTTTCTGGTCGGATGGCGCGTCGTTGTTCGCGGTTGCGCCGGGGTTCGGTTCTTCGGTGAGAATGACGCTTTGTACCAGTTCGAGCCGGTATTTTGCCCGAAATTCGGGGGACTTGATGCGGTCAATCATGCCGCGAGCGCGGTCAAAATCGGCCCGGACGAGGCGAGCGGGCGGTATTCGGACGGGAGGCAGAATTTCCCCTGTGGCCTGTAAAAGTAGAAGATTGAATTCGTCCCCTTTGACCGGGATTTCGCCGTCGGCGTCAATGTACCCTCCGAGGGTTGTCATCGCGGCGTGGATTTCATTTTGTCGGTCGATCTGCGGTTCATAGAGATCAAAGGCCCGTTGAGGGTCGAATTTCGCGAAAAGGTCGGCCACCGCGAGTGTCCAGGTCAGTTTTTCTCGGGGATTTCCCGCGGCGTTTGCGTTAACTAGTGCTTGTTCAAGAAGTTCGGCGGCCTGTTTGTAGTTTTTCTTCTTCAGTAATTTTTGAGCGAGATCGACGAGCAGCCGGTGCCGGACAGTCGCGGATCGGGTGCTTTCGACCAAACGGGTGAATTCTTCGGTCGTGGACCTCCCGGCGGCGACATCTTCAATTGTTTGAGTGGCTTCGAGCTTTTTTAGAAGTTGCGCGCGGAGGTTCGGGTCGGGGGCTGACTCAAGTATTTTTCTGAAACGGGCAGTTTGCGCGGGCTTTGGCGATGATGAGGCGAAGATGGAGATAATCCCTTCGAGGAGTTCAATTGGTAATTTCCCGGAAGCAATTTCCCGTTCAAGTCTTTCAAACTGATTCACCGGTTGAAATGGACCCGCTTCATCCGTCCACTTTTTCAGTTTCGGGAGGAATTCGGGGGCATAGCGCGTAACCTGATCGGAATAGAGCGCCACGGTCCCGGAGATTTCGGCTGTCCGGGCAAACGCGGAAAAAAGTTTCCGGCGAGTTTCCACCGAGACCGTGAAGGCGTTTACGCTCGTGTCCGGCGCGGTGTGCGAAAGGTCCGATTTGGCGCCAATCAGGTTCGCAAGGGAGGAAAAAAGGTCCGCTTTGTCCTTCTCCGGGAAATTCGAGGCGATGACTGCATTCAAAACTTCCTCGAAAACCTGTTCCCCCTCCTTGCGGTGTTTTTGAGTAAGGAAAGGCAGGACACGAACCGCTTCGTCCAACTGTTTTTTCTCAACCAGTTTTCGGATCAGGGCGGCAAGTTTCGCGGGGTCTGTCCGGATGGCGGCGATTTCAAGCGTACGCTTCAATTCCGCCAGATTGATCCGCTGAAAGTCCTCTAGTCGCGCCTCGATTCGAATCCGGCTGGATTGGAACAGTTCGAGCGCGCCTTCTCCGTCAACCTCGGCGAGTTGGAGCAAGGTTGTGGAATAGAAGCCGAAAACCCTTTGCCGTATCCGTGCTTGCCGACGAAATTCAGGGTCTTCCGGGGCAAATTCCTCATCCCCAAAACAACGCATGACTTCTGCGACGATGAACGTAGTGACTTCGCGAGCCTTCTCGGGGTTCTGTGTTGAAAGGAGCGGGACCGCGTTGCTCAACAACAGGATGCGATTTTCAGGAATTTGAAGTGCCGGAATCTCTGCGACGGTTTCATCCAGCAGTTGAAACGCCTTTTCGCGGAGTTTCTTTTTGTCTTCCTCGGTCGGTTTTTTCGCTTCGACGGCGGACGCGGGCTGTTGCGCGAGGGCGAGGGAAGGCCCGGCGACGAGAAAAAGCGGGAGCAGTCCGGCGAAAACGGGTTTGAAAACGCGCATGGGGCAAACCTCGACGTCAGGGGGCGGTTTCCGGTTTCTTTTCGGCGGTTGTCGGTGCGTCGGCGGGCGTTTCGGTCGGCGGTTCTTCCGGGAGGAGGACAGCTTTCAGGATTTCCATCCGCAGCCGGGCGCGAATTTCGGGAAACCGGACCCGGTCGATGAGCGCGCGGGTCCGGTCGAAGTCGGCCTTGGCGATCAACCCGAGCGGAATCAGTTTGAGGGGAAGCAATCCCACGATCCCGCTGGACGATTCAAGGTCGAATTCATTCCCCTGAACCGTTTCGCTTCCGCCCTGTTCCAGATACCCGCCGATGATGGCGGCGCCGCCAAGAAATTCATTGAACTTGTCCACCATCGGTTCATAAATATCGAGCGCCCGGTTCGGGGCGAATTTGACAAACTGCGCCGCCACGGCCATCCGGGAAATCATCTGATCCCGCGGGTTCTGAATCCGTCCGGTCAGCACAAGTGCCTGATCCAGCAGTCCCGCCGCGCGTTTTTCATCCTTTTGGGCGACCGCCTTTTCGGCGAAGGCGAGCAGTAGCCGAAAACGCTGGCCGCCGGTTTTCGCCTGTTCGAGCAACCGGGCGGCGTCGGCTTCACTGGTTTTGTCGTTTTCGGCGGTTTTCAATGCCTCGATGCTTTCGAGTTGGCGTGTCAGCCGTTCGCGCATGGCCGGGTCAGCGGTTTTTTCGATGACTTTGCGGGCCTCTTCCATCCGGCCATCAGCGAGGAGCTTGGGGAAAATCCTCTGGATGACATAGTCCATTTCGTCGCTGTCGAGTTTGTTTTGTTCGAGGCGTTTGAGAAGGTCATTTTCCGAATCGATTTCCGCATTGGCGGCCTCTTCTGACTGCGACATTTTCTTTTTGAGTTGTTCGGCGACGCGGGGAGCATACTTTTGAAATTCCGGCAGATATGAACAAACCTGATCGGTATTGACGTCCGGGCCGTACCCCCCGTTGATATCCGCGTCGGGATTGGCTTTCAAAAGGTTTAAGACCGCCTGCCCGAAAGCGACAAACAGCGCCCGCCGCTGGTTGTCATCCACCACCAGTTTCCCCTTTGCCGGCGATTCGACGGGTTTGGATGATCCTTTTGGCGTTTTCGTATCTTTTTCGCGGGGAAGCAGTTCGGCCAATTGGAGAAACCTGCTGATTTTGATGAACTCTTCCTCGGGACAGGCAGCGTTTTTCGAGACGATTTCGCTGAACAGCTTGCCCGCCAGCGCGGGGTCGCGTTCGGCGATGGTCGGTACGAGCGTGATGGCGTTCCAGAAGTCGTCCTTGTCGAGATTTCGCCTGGCGATTTCGTAGAGTTTTTCCGGACTTTCCCAGACAAGGGCGATCTCCATCGTCTGGGCGAGGTCGTCGAGCGTTTTGACGCGGTCCGGGTGTGTTGCCGTCATCCTCCCGCGTGTGGCGGTGAGCAGGTCAAGCGCGGCTTGCGCGTCGGCTTCCCCGATCTTGTCAATCGCCTGAGTGTAAAGCCTGAAATTCCCATCCAGATTGCCTCTTAATCCGGTGGGGCGACCCGCGAAATCGTCCTCGTCGGTGGTTGATGGCTGGCCTTCCTGATTCGCGATGGTCGTAACCAGCGTTGTGGCGGTTTCGCGAGCCTTGACCGGGTCGCGCTCCCACAGGCAGGGCAGAATTTCCGCCAGCAGAACGATCCGGTTGGTTGGAATCGTCAGGGCCTGCGTGTCGGCAAGCGTCTCGTCGAGCAGGAGCAGCGCCTTTTCGCGGAGTTTCTTTTTGTCTTCCTCGGTAGGTTTTTTCGCGTCGGTGGCGGTCGGCGCGGGCTGTTGCGCAAGGGACGGCCCTCCGACGAGAAAAAGCGGGAGCAATCCGGCGAAAACGGGTTTGAAAAGACGCATGGCGAAAAATCTTGAGGTCACGGGGCGGCTTCCGGTTTCTTTTCGGCTGTTGCCGGCGCGTCGGCGGGTGTTTCGGTCGGCGGTTCTTCCGGAATCAGGACGGCTTTCAGGATTTCCATCCGCAGCCGGGCGCGGATTTCCGGAAACCGGACGCGGTCGATGAGTGCGCGGGTCCGATCGAAATCGGCGAGGGCGAGCGGGACGAGCGGGATGAGGCTCGTCGGGCTGAACTCTCCGAGGCCGTTCGAAACCGAGAGGTTGAATTCGTTCCCGACCACGAGTTCCGGGCCGCCGAAACCGATGTAGCTCCCGATGACCGCCGCGCCGCCGAGCAGTTCGTTGAACCGGTCCACCATCAGTTCATAGATGTCGAGCGCGCGATTCGGGGCGAATTTGACGAACTGCGCCGCCACCGCCATCCGGGAAGTCATCTGGATGCGCGGGTTTTGAATCGCTCCGGTCAGCGCCAGCGCCTGATCGAGCAGTTCCGTCGCGCGTTTTTCGTCCTTTCGGTTGATCGCCTTTTCGGCCAGAGCAATCAGCAACCGGAAACGCTGACCGCCGGATTTGGCCTGTTCGAGCAGGCGCGCGGCGTCGCCGTCGTTGGCCTTGTCGTTTTCGGCGGCTTTCAATGCCTCGCTGTTTTCAATCTGGCGTGTCAGCCGCTCGCGGGTGGCCGGATCGGGGATTTTTTCGATGATTTTGCGGGCTTCTTCAACCTTGCCTTCAACCAGCAGCCTCGGAAAGATCCCCTGGACGACGAATTCCATCTCCTCGTTGCTGAGTTTGCGTTCCTCAAGCCGCTTCATGAGGTCTTTTTCCCACGAACCGTCCGGGGTGGCGGCTTCTTCGGATTGCGACATCTTCTTTTTGAGTTGTTCGGCCAGGCGGGGGGCGTATTTCTGAAACTGGGGCAGAAACTGCCGAAACTGGTCGGGGCTGACGAAAACTTCGAGTTGAACGTTGGTTTCCGTGTCGGTTTCCGATTCGGCTTGCGCTTCCACCGCGTCGGCTTTTTTCAGCATCGCCAGCGCCGCTTCGGCGAACGCGGTGAAAAAGACGCGCCGTCCGTTTTCATCAATCGTCACCTTCCGGCTCGATGGCGGTTTGGCGTTTCCGGACGGAGCCGTCGGTTTTTCCTTTTCCGACGAGAGCAGGTCCGCGAGATGAATGAAATGGTCGACTTTTTCCGATGAAACCTCGGGCAGCGCGGCGATTTTCGGGACGATTTCCCCGAACAGTTTCGCGCCCAGCGCGGCATCCCGTTCCGCGATGCGCGGGACGATCTGAATCGCCGCTCCGAATTCCGACTTCTCCAGACTCCGCCGGGCGATTTCGTAGAGTTTTTCAGGGTTTTTCGCGGCGGCGGCCACTTCCAGTGTCCGGGTGATTTCGTCGAGGTACTTCCCGCGTTCAGGATGGGTTGCCGTCATCGTTCCGCGCGTACTGGTCAGCAGTTCGAGGGCCGTCTGCGGGTCGGCGTTCCCGATTTTGGAAATCGTCTGGGTGTAAAGCCGGTAATTTCCGTCGGCCCGCCCGCGAACGTTCATGACCGGGCCGTCGAAATCCTCCTCCTCGTTTGAACCCGGCGGCTGGCCTTCCTGATTGGCGAGCGTTGCCACGAGGGTTCCGGCGACTTCGCGGGCTTTCGTCGGGTCACTTTTCCACAGACAGGGCAGGGCTTCCGCCAGCAACGTGACCCGATTGTTCGGAATCGTCAGCGCCTGTGTGTCGGTGAGCGTTTCATCGAGCAGGTTCAGCGCCTTCTCGCGAAGTTTCTTCCGGTCCTCCTCGGTCGGCTTTTTCGATCCGGCGGTGGGGACGGGTTGCTGCGCGAACGCGAGGGACGGGCTTCCGAGGAGAAACAGCGGGAGCAGTCCGGCGACGGCGGGTTTAAAAAACGGCATGGAATATCCTCGGTGAAAATTTGAAAAATGGTCGCCGTTCGGCAAACGACCGGAAGGCGGTCGGGTTCGATTACTTTTTCGGCTGCAAGGCGGTCAAAATCTGAATCCGCAACCGCAGTCGCAGCTCCGGGCGACGCACCCGTTCAACCAGCAGCGCGGTCTGCGTGAACCGTTTTTCCGACAGATCCGCCAGCATCCGGGGGAGCGGTTCGTAGAAGATGTCGAGGGGGAGTTTTTCAGCCAGCGGAAATTCGTTTTCCGGAAATTGAATCTGGTTCTGTTGTTTATCGGTGACAAATCCGTCGAGTACGGCCAGCGCTTCGTAGCTATCGTTCATTTTGGCGATGAGGTTGCCGAGCAGGTCGATGCCCACGAGCGGGTCGGCCACGAGGTACAGGCTGGTGATGGCGTTGAGTTGTTTCAGGTGGAGGGGATTGCGCGGAACGCGTCCGCCGGAGCGTTCGATGGCGGCGAACAACAGTCGGGCGGCGGTTTCCTTCCGCCCGTTCTTGACCTCCGAGCGCGCCTGCTGAATCAGTCGTTCAACCTGTTTCTCGCGCGATTCGGTGATTGCCAGCGGCCCCGTCATTTTCGGTTTTTTGTTGCGAGTTGTTCGCGACGGAATTTCGGCGAAGCGTTCGTTGAAGGATTCAATCGCGAGCCGCCGGAGGTATCGATTGGGAATCCGTCGTAGAAATCCGCGTCCGGTATCGACCTGACGGGCGTTGCCGTACTGGTAGGCCAGTCGGACCAGTTCGCCAACTTTCAGATGTTCCGGAAGCTGATCGATTCGCGCCAGCCGTTCCTCCAGCGTCAGGACAGGGTCTTTGGCCACTCCCGCGGCCGGCCGCGGTGGAAATGGTGGCGCAACCGTCATCCGCTGGTTGGTCTCGACTGCCGTTTCAGTGGTTCCAGGTTCAGGCTCGGTCGTGGAGAGATCGTCCAGCATCGCCTGAAGCTGATTGATTTCGCCCGGTGCATACCCCCGCAGCGCGGGCAGATAGCTCCGGAAATCCTCGCAGATATCGGTGACGGGCATCACCTTTCCCGGTGATTTCAGCTTGAACTGAATCACCACCGCGCTTGACGCATCGGCAAAGGCCCGCACCAGTTGCCCGCGGGCGTCCTCGCTCAGGGGAAAAGGCGGAACGGTGGCGCCGGCCCCTTCCTTCAGTCCGTGGGGGAAAACCTCGACGATGGCCCGAAAGGCGTTGATGACGCGCCGGTAATCCCCGTTTCGCCAGGGGTCGTTCGGGGTGGGTTCGTTGAGCTTCCGGATGAGGGCTTCCGAGACGGCATGGGCGTTGTAAGGCGCTTTTTCGTGGAGTTTTTTGAGCAGTTTGCCGCCGTCCTCGATGAGTCCGACGTCGAAGTAGCGTTCGACGGCTTTGGCGATCTCGAACGGATTGCCCTCGCGCGCGGCGAGCGCGGTCGTCTCAAGCCGGAAACCGAGTTCGTACAATTCGTCGGAATGGTCCTTGTGACCGAGGCCGACGAAGCGGTCCTTCGTCTGCCGGAACAGCGCGAGCGCCAGTTCCGGGTCCTGTTCGCTGACAAAGGTGAGCGACTGGCCGTAATCGGTAAAAATGGCGGTTTCGCGGGCGAGCAGTTCCGGCACGCTTTCCGGGTCGAAATCAGGTTCGAGCGCTTCGGCGGCGACCTTTGCCGACGCCGAAGCGGCCGCCAGAACCGTCAGTTCGGCGAAGCGGCGTCCGCGTTCGGAATTCTCCGCCCAGACAATCGGGAGCGTCCGTGCGGCGGCCCACGAACGATTCCCGTCCGAGGCAAGTTGCTCGATTTCCGTCACGAGCGATTCAATGAACAGTTTGCGTACCCGTTCGCGCTCCGCCGGGGTGTCGGGGAGCGGCGTTTCCTGCGCGCGCCGAACACGCGGCAAGGGTTTTCCGGCGATCAGGCCGGGGGCAACGGGAACCGTCAGAAGGACAAGAGCGGAGGCGATCAGTCGGCTTCTTCCCATTCCGGAACCTCGCGGAAATCGAATAGTCGTTTTCGGTTGGGAAGTTCTGCCGGTTCCAGACCGTGGTTTTCAAGAAAAATCTGCTTTGGCGATATTACCGTCCCGTTTGAGCGTGCATCCTCATCCTTCCACGAGGGCGAGAACGGCCTCGCGCATTTCGGCGGGGAAGCAGAGGCGGCGGATTTCGTACCGCTGGAGGCCGCGGATGGTGCTGGAGAGCTTTGAAATCTCGCTCAGTTCGGGATTGCGGCGGCCCGATTCGACCATGAGGTGCTTTTCGGGGGCGTCCGGGGCGTAGGGACCGAAATACGGCACGTCGGCGGCGCTGTCGTCCAACAAGTAGTACTTCGGGTCGTAGCCCGCCTTCGCGAAGACCTTTTTGAGCTTTCCGATCAGCTTTTTCGCCTTCCCGGATTCCAGATGCGTGATTTCGAGCGACTTGAACAGCCGCCGGTTGATGAACCGGTCGGAAAGATCGCTCAGGACCGGGTCGGATTCGGCCCGCCACTGCTTGATGTGGAAAAGCACTTCGGGGTCATCGAGTTGCAGATACTCGCCGGTCGTCAGTTTCTCGCCGAGCAGCAGTTTCGACACCGCCGAGCCGGGCAGGAGAAAACGGAGTTCTCCGTCGCCCGCGAGTGTGACCGCGCGGCGGAAAATCGAGACGAGCATGTTTTCGGCGGCGCGCAGCGCGTGGTGGAAATAGACCTGCCGGAACATGTGGTGGCGCGAAAAAAGATATTCCTCGACGGCGAGAACGCCGCGCGCCCGGACGTAGAGCCGGTCGGCCATCGGATCGGCGGCAAGTGACGACAGCACCCATTCCAGGTCGTAGCGACCGTAGGTGACGCCGGTCATCAGGCTGTCGCGCAGCAGGTAATCGAGCCGGTCGCAGTCGAGTTGCGACGAAACGAGCTGGCCGACGAAACGGGGCCGGAAGTCGCCCTCGATGAATCTGGCGACCGTGTCGGGAAACGTCGGATCGTGGGCGGCGAGGATTTGATGAACCTCGGTGGACGGATCGCGCAGGATGCGGGTGGTCCATTCCTCGTGGTGCTGGCGCAGGACCTTTTCCATCACATGCGAAAACGGGCCGTGGCCGAGGTCGTGGAGCAGGGCGGCGGCGCGCGCGGCGGTGCGAACCTCGTTTCCGATAAAGACTTCGGCGGAAAGATGTTCGAGTGCGCGGGTCATGACGTGCATGACCCCGAGGCTGTGGGTGAAGCGGCTGTGTTCCGCGCCCTGAAACGCGACGAAGGCGAGGCCGAGTTGCTTGACCCGGCGCAGGCGCTGGAATTCGGCACTGTCGACGAGCGCCGCAATCAGGCGGTTTTCAGGACTGGATTCATCGAGCGGGATGATGTTGTGAACGGGGTCGCGGTATCGGCGCACGGCGGACTCTCAAAGGCGGTGTTCGAGTTCGTCGGGGACAACCGCGCGCGAAAAAACAACCGTCGGCGCGGCGGATTCAACCGTCGGTTTTGGCGCGACGCGACCGCGGTTTCTTGATCGGCGGCGCATCGGCGGCCTTGACTACGCGCGTCCGGGGCGGTCCGGCCGGTGCGGTTGGCGTCGGGGTTGCCGCGGATGATGTCGGCGGAGGCGTCGGAGCGGACACCGGGCGCGGTGCCGGTGCGGGCGGCGCGGCGAGCGGGGCGCGGAAGGGGGCTGCCTTCGCAGGTACGGCCTTCGGCATCGGGAACGCCGGCGCGGGAGCATTCGGGACGAGGGTCGTGTCTTCCTCGACGGCCGGTTCGGGGGCGATTGCGGGGAGGCCGAAGCTCCGGATGGCTTCTTCCTCGTTGTGGTGGACTTCGAAAATGCTGTCGAGTTTGGAAACCGTCAGAATCTGACTCACTGCCTGCGACGGCGTGAGGATTTTCAACTTCCCGCCCGCCCGTTCGGCATGGTGATAACACTGAATGAGGCTGCCGACACCGGTGCTGCTGATGTAGCTCACGCCCTGAAGGTCGATCAGGAAATTCACGTTGCCGCCGGCGATCAGGTCGTCGATGCGCGCGCAGAGTTCCTCGTCGGCGGTGCTTGGCGCGAGCCGCCCGACGACTTCGAAAATGCAGATTCCGTTGATTTTCTTGTCCAGCCGGTAGCGCGTCGGACGGCGCATCACCGGGCGCGCGGTGCGGTCGTTATCGTTGTCTGAAGATTTCATCTGGTTTGTGCCTGGATACGCTGGCTGACGGTTCCTCGGGCGTTTGCACGTTTCGGGACTACGCCGGAGGACGATTGGGCAGGATTGGTTCGATTGTCTCGTGTACTTTCAAGCCTAGTCCGAATGACGACATGCGTCAACCACGCACTGCCTCTTCAGGATGAAATAATTGTAATGGATCAATGATTCGGAGGTACAAACGTCCGTTACGGAGAAAAGATTCCTTTTTCTTCCCGGTGGTTTCCGGAAACTCCCGGCACGGTAAAAAAGGAAGGGGGGGACGGACACCCGTTGCGTCCGTACCCCCGCTGGTCGGTTGAATCGCCCTACAGCAATGTAACGTTGTTCAGTTCGATGGCCCTGACCGTGGTTGTGGTTCCGGAGGTCTCGATGACCCGGATGTGGATCGGGAGGTAAATTCCTTCCACGTCGGCGTAGTGTTCGGTGTACTGCGCGACACCGTTGATGGCCTTCGTGTCGGGGTCGAAGTAGGTCACGACGTAATGTTTCGGCATCGTCCGCCCGTCGGCGCCGGCGACGACTTCAAGCGTGGTGATGGTGAACAGCGAGCCATGCATCTGGCGGTGAACTTCGGTGATGATGCCGTCCTTGATGCGATAACTCGAACCGAGCGGGTCACCTTCGAAGACGATTTTCGGGCCGAGCGCGTTTTCCGCTCCGGCTTCGAAGCGGACGGGGAAGTCGGTCGGGACCGGCATCCCGCCGGTGCGCTGGAGGCGATGGGCCACGTTCATTGCCAGAACGCCGCGCAGCCAGCCGAGCGTGTCCTCGCCTGCGCCGGGCAGGTCGAAGCTCATCTCGCGGACGGATTTGAATTCGAGTTTTCCGGTAAAGGCCCGGGCGTCGTCGTGCAGGACGACGTCGGCGCGGAAGCCATGAAACTTCTCGTCGGGGAAGACCCACCGACGGGCACGGGCGTCGCGCAGGAGTTCTTCGGCGGCGGAATCGAGGGTGGCGACCGCAACGGCCGCCGAGTCGGTGTGCGAAGACATGTTGGTTGTCTCCAATCGTTAGGTGCAGGGACGTCGGGGCTTGGTTCGGAGGAATGAAGCCACATTGCCCCATTCCTGTCCGTTCCGCAATGCACGAAACCCCGCGTTTTCGTCGTCCTCCTTTTCAAACCAAAGGTTCGAGACGTTTTGACAACCTGAAATCCAGTCGTTACGCTGGTTGAATACTTCGGTAACCTCGCCCGAATACCACCGTAACCTTCCGAGGACGCCACTCCATGCCCCGAGAATGGAAAAATTACTGCGAATTCGAGCCGATTTCTCAGAAAATCGACCACATTCGCGTTCTCGTCATCGACAATCTGATCGGCCGCGTTTCCGACCTGTCGGAAAAGGCGAAACTTGAGCCTGACTACGACGCCGAGGCGTGGGTCGCCGAGGAACGCAAGATTGCCGGTTTCGCGATGGAAAACATTACGCAGAACATCAACAAACTGGCGCACCGTCCGCACTGGCTCGTGATGCGGCTGGCGGAGATCACGCAGGAAAAGCTCGACGACTTCGATCCGGACGCCATCGTCATCAGCGGCACGCTGCGTGATTTCGACCTCTATCACCCCCGGATGATGGAGAAAATCGAGTCCATTCTGCGCGTGACGAAGATCCCGGTCCTCGGCATCTGCGGCGGACATCAGTTGATGGGGCAGGCGTTCGGGACGCGGGTCGTGACCATGGATGGCTTCGACCCGTGGGAGAAGCGGCGCGACCGGATTCGGGAATACCAGTACCACACGATTCTCGCGACCAAGCCGGAAGACCCGATTTTCGCGGGCATCCTCACGGCGAAGGGGCGGAAACTGCCGAAAAACAACCTCCGCGTGTGGCAGAACCACGGTCTGATGATCGACCGCGTGCCGGAAGGCTTTTCGCTCATCGCCAAAAGCGACATCTGCCGGACGCAGATGATCGTGAAGCGCGGCGACGGGCAGTTGATGTACGGCGTTCAATTCCACCTCGAAAAATCCTTCGAGGACTGGCGCAAGATTCCCAGCCCGTGGGAACACCGCAACGAAAGCCGCGACGGACGGCTCATGTTCGAAAACTTCCTGCTCGAAGCCCTCCGTCACCGGGGCAAGGAAGCCATGATCGAATCCGCGGCCTGATGATTTTTGATTGAAGATTGAAGATTTTCGATTGCGAACTTCCCGGGCTTCTTCTTTGGGAAAGCGCTCCGATTTGGGAAAATGCTCCGATTGGGGAAAGCGCTCCGACGACCGATCGGAGAAATCGAAAATCTTCAATCTTCAATCTTCAATCGAAAATTCCTCCCATGATCGAAGGCGAAGATTTCTACATCGACAACGGCAACTACGTCTTCACGGCGGCATATCTCGTAAAGCGCGGATACTGCTGCGAATACGGCTGCCGACACTGTCCGTACGGCTTCCGGAACGGCTGTGATTCGGTCACCGAGGAAGATCCTTCGGCCGTTCCGGTCTGAAAAGGTTGCCTCGACCGAAGTTCCTTCGGTACGTTGGCAACAGGTTTCCCGTCTCCCCGTTCATCCGGAAACCGACTCCGCGCCCGGCAATCTGGACCGCACCGTGGAAAAAGCCGTCGATTACAACGCATCGTCCTTTGCGGACGAGGCGGTCAGTTCCGAACTGCGCCGCCGGATCACCCACATCGGCATGGGCATTTTCGCCCTTGCCGTGACCTCCTTCTGGCAGTCGCTGCTGATGGGGCTGTCCGGGCTGGCCCTCGCGTGGGTATTGCCGAAGCGCGATCCGGGGTTGTTGCGCGCGCACGAGCAGGCGAAGGGCTATTCGGTGGGCATCATCGCCTACCCCGCTTCGGTCGTCGCGCTGACGCTTCTGTTTCGAAACCATTTGTGGATCGTGGCGGGCGGCTGGGCGATGATGGCCTACGGCGACGGCATGGCGGTCGTCTGCGGTCAGAACATCAAGGGGCCGAAACTGGCCTGGAATCGCCGGAAATCGCTGTTCGGCTCGCTCGGATTCATCGTTTTCGGGTCGCTCGGCACATTTCTGACCATCGCCTTCGTCGGACATCATCCCTTTTCGAATCTCTGGACGCTTGCCGTGGCGGTCACGCTGTCGGCGGTTGCGGCGGCGGTACTCGAATCGCTCAACTATGACGTGTGCGACAACCCGCTCGTCGCCATTGCCTGCGCCGGGACGCTCTATCTCGTTGCTCAGGTTGATCTTGCGGCTTTCGCGGCGGTTCAGGCGGCGGTCGTCGGCCGGCTGCCTGTGGCGTTCGCCGTGGCGGCGGGGTTGTGTCTGATGGCGCGTTCCACGAAGTCGGTGGACTGGTCGGGCGCGCTTACCGGGGCGCTGGTCGCGTTTCTTTTATTCGCCGGGATGGGCTGGACCGGCGTCTCGGGCTTGATGGCTTTCTTCATCCTCGGGACGGTGACGAGCCGGGTCGGCTATTCGCTCAAACGGAAGAAGGGAACGGCCCAGGAGGTTCGAACGTGGCGCAACGCCGTGGCGAACGCCGGGGTGGCGGGGCTGCTCGCGCCGTTTACCGTCCTGACCGGGAGTCCGGAAGTCTTTGCCGTCGGTGTGCTGGCATCCTTCGCGGCGGCGGCATCCGACACGGTCGCCGGAGAAATCGGCCGGGTGTACGGTCGGCATCCGTTTTCCATCGTGAACTTCCGCCCGGCCAGAGTCGGCGAAAACGGCGCGGTGTCGATTGTCGGCCTGCTCGCCGGGCTGGCAACGGCGTTTCTGATGGCGAGCGTCTTTTTCATGTCCGGCTCGCCGCGCGCGGGTCTCGGCGTTGTGGTCATCGGAATTTCCGGAATGTTCGGAAATCTGGTGGACAGCCTGCTCGGGGCCACGGTCGAACAATGGGGCTACCTCGACAACGAGGCCGTCAACGTCTTCTGTACCCTTTCCGGGGCATTGCTTGCCGTTTTCCTGTTCAGCGTGTAAAAACCGTATCACTTCAAGGAATTACATTTCGGTACACGATTCCGGAAATTGGGTGGATACGGTTCGATGACCTTGCTCAAAAATCAGTATCGCCTGTTGCAGGAACTCGGCAGCGGCGCGTTCGGCAAAACCTACCTCGCGGAAGACACCCACTCGCCGTCGAACCGCCGGTGCGTCATCAAGCACCTCACCTGGAACAACGATCCGCGCATGGCGGACCTCGTCCGCGACCGTTTCAAGCGGGAAGCGGCGATTCTGGAAATGATCGGCCGGGGGTCGCAGGGCGGTATCCCCGAACTGTTCGCCTATTTCATCGACAACGACCAGTATTATCTCGTGCAGGAGTGGATTGACGGCGAGACGTTGACCCACAAGCTGCGTCGGGAAGGCCCGCTGCCGGAACACATCGTCAGGAACATCCTGCTCGGCTCGCTTCAGGCGCTGGAATACATCCACACCCGCCCGACACCAATCATTCACCGCGACATCAAGCCCGACAACATCATGATTCGCCGCGCCAATGGCCAGCCGGTGCTGATTGACTTCGGCGTGGTCAAGGAAGTCACCCAAATTGATCCGGGTGGGGCGCAGGCAAGCACGATCATGGTCGGCACGAGCGGATTCATGCCGCTCGAACAGGCTGCCGGACGCCCCGTTTTCGCCAGCGACATCTTCAGTCTCGGCATGACGGCCATTACCATGCTGACCGGCAAGCATCCGCGCGAACTGACCGATCCTCAGTCGGGCGACATCGTCTGGCGGCCGCTCGCCCCGCACGTCTCGCCGGGATTTGCCGATGTGCTCGACATCGCCACGCGGCGGTTTGACCGCGAGCGGTATCAGTCAGCCAAGGACATGGCGGCGGCGTTGCAGGGAGTGAGTCAGGCGATGACTTCCGGGCCGCGGCCCAATCCGGCGACGATGGCGGCGACGAGCATGGGGCCGGGGAGTACCTTCGGCAGCGGTGACCCGCGGGTGAACCAGACGATGAGTCCATCGGGGAATCCCTCGATGAATCCGACGATGAGTCCCCAGACGGCCTCTCAGGGCGTCACCGACATGATCAATTCGATGTCGTCGGGGCAGAACGCACGCAAGAAGTCCGGTTTGCTGATACCGTTGCTGGTGGTGGTGTTTCTGCTTGGCGTGGTTTCGGTGGGCGGCGTGGGCGTTTGGTATGTGATGAAGTCACAGGAAGACCCCAGCAAGCCGAATCCTCCCGCCGATCCGGGCAAGCCTGTCGTGGATGGCGGTACAACGACGCCGGCAACTCCGGCAACACCGGAAGGAATGGCGCTCATCAAGGGCGGAAAGTTCAGGATGGGCAATGATGAAGCCGAGGAAGATTCTGAAAAGCCGGCTCATGACGTCGAGGTTGCCTCATTTTTTATCGACCGCAACGAAGTGACCAACGCCGATTACGCCAAATTCGTGAAGGCGACCGGCCACAAAGCTCCCGAAAACTGGCGCGGCGGGAACTACCCCGAGGGAGAAGGCGACTATCCGGTCGCGAATGTGACGTGGGACGATGCCGCGGCCTACGCCAAATGGGCTGGCAAGCGCCTGCCGACCGAGGCGGAATGGGAATTTGCGGCGCGCGGGACTGAAGGGCGCAAATATCCGTGGGGCAACGATTTCGACAAGGAAAAGCTCAATAGCGAGGAAAGCGGCAATCAGCAGGCGAAGTCGGTCGCGGATTTCCCCGACGGGGCCACGCCGGAGAAAGTTTACAATCTGGCCGGCAACGTGGCGGAATGGACGGCCAGTGACGATTCCCTTTATCCCGGTTCGACCGCGAAGCTGGCGCCAGGTTCGAAAATCGTGCGGGGCGGCGGATTTTCGCTCGGGAAAAAATACGCCTCGGCCACCAAGCGGACACAGGTTCCGCCGAATACCATCGATCCCGCGCTCGGTTTCCGGTGCGCCAAGGACGCCAAGTGATTTTTTGAAGGAAGACCCTCCATGCGACGACTGCGTTCCCTTGCGTTGATCTCGATCCTGATTTTTTCGGTGGCGTTGCTCGGACAGGCACAGGACAACCCGTTCGGGAAAAAGCCGGCCGGCACGACCAAGCCGTCGGGGACGACCACCAAGCCCGCCGGCAAGCCCGCGTCGAAGCCGTCGGGCAAGCCTTCGGGCAAACCGGCGACGCCCCGTCCGCCCGCGCTCCCGAAGGAGTTCGTCAACCAGATCGGCATGACGATGGTCAAGATCACGATGAACGGTCAGAACTTTTATATGAGTACGACCGAGGTCACGCAGGATCAGTGGCAGGCCGTGACCGGGGCCAACCGGAGCTATTTCAAGGGAACCAATCTTCCGGTCGAGAAGGTCTCAATGCAGGATGTCGCCGGTTTTCTGGCACAGTTGAATGAGCTGGACCGCGAACGCGGCATGACCTATCGCCTGCCGACGGTTTCCGAGTGGGAGTACGCCGCGGGAGATATGGATAGCGGTCTGGATGCCATGGCGTGGTACAACGGCAACTCAAGCCGCACCACCCACCCAGTCGGGATGAAGTCACCGAATGCCTTCGGGTTGTACGACATGTTCGGCAACGTCTGGGAATGGTGCGAAGGCGCGTTCGTGCGCGGCGGCTCGTTCGAGGAACCCGCCAATCGCTGCGGTCCCCGCGCGGGATATCAGGAAGCGGCCGGCGGTCGCGAGCGCAGCATCGGCTTCCGCGTGGTGGCGTCGCGCTAATTCCTCCGTTTTTGAAGGGTCCGGCGATGGATACCTCGCTTCTCCGTCAAATCGAGCAATCTCCAATGCTGGTGCTGTTCCAGCAGCGCATCGACGCGCTCATCAAAAAGGAGCGCGCGCGCCGCGAGCGGTTTTACGAGGAAATGACCGAGCAGGAAAAGGTCGAATTCATCAACGGGGAAGTGGTCGTGCATTCACCGGTCAAACTTGAACACAACGATGCCAGTGGAAACCTTTACACGCTTTTGAAGGTTTTTGTTCAAAGGCACCACTTGGGATTTGTCGGACATGAAAAGATTCTCGTCACGTTGACCAGAAACGATTACGAGCCGGATGTGTGCTTTTTCCGTTCCGAGATCGCGGACGGTTTCTCGCCCAAGCAGATGAAGTTTCCCGCGCCGGATTTCGTCGCCGAGGTGTTGTCGCCGAGTACCGAAGACATAGACCGGACGGTGAAATTCGCCGATTACGCGGCGCACGGCATCCGGGAGTACTGGATTCTCGATCCAGCGACCAAAACGCTCGAACAGTACGTTTCGACCGGCGACGAGTTCGAACTCCGGCTCAAGTCGGACAACGGAACGGTGGCGAGCATTGCCGTCGCCGGGTTTGAAATTCCGATTCGCGCGCTTTTCGACGCGGATGAAAATCATCGCGCGCTCGGCCGTCTGCTGACCGCCTGAAACGGCCCGATTCACCGTGAACTTTCCCGTCTATGTGAACCTGTTCGGGTTCCGCATTCACCCTCATCTCGTTTTTGAAATCCTCGCCTATTCCATCGGATTCCGCGTGTTCCTGCGGATTCGGCGGAATTCGCGCGCGATAAAGATTCCGCTCGAACCGGCGACGTGGATCGTCCTCGGCTGCCTGTTCGGGGCGTGGTTCGGCTCGAAATTGCTGTCGTGGCTCGAAACGCCGCAGATTTACTGGCAATTCCGGACCAACCCGCTCGTCTGGCTCAACGGCAAGACCATCGTCGGCGGCTTCATCGGCGGCTGGATCGGCGTCGAACTCGCCAAGAAACTGGTCGGCGTGCGGCAGGCGACCGGCGATCTCTACGTTTTCCCCATCATTCTCGGAACGTGCGTCGGGCGCGTCGGCTGTTTCCTGAGCGGCTTGCAGGACGACACCTACGGCGTGGCGACGAGTCTGCCGTGGGGCATCGACTTCGGCGACGGCGTCCGGCGGCATCCGGCCCAGTTGTACGAAATCATCTTTATGCTCGCGCTCGGCGCGTGGCTCTGGTGGCGCTCCCGAACGCCCTACCCGAACGGCCTGCTGTTCCGGATGCTGATGCTCGGCTATTTCGGCTTCCGGTTCGCGGTCGAGTTCATCAAGCCGACGACTTTTTCCTATCTCGGACTGACGGCGATTCAATTGGCGAGCCTCGCGGCCTTCATCTATTGTGCCGTCCAGATTTTCTCGTATCCGACCAGCGCCGAACCCGTTTCCGTGAACGAACCCGAAGCGGAGTCATGATTTTTTCACCACAGAGATGCAGAGGAGTCACAGAGTTTCACAGAGAAATTCAAAAACTCCGTGGTTCTCTGTGTGATCTCCGTGCCTCTGTGGTGAAAAAAGAAAACGCTCCCGTTTCAGGTCGTTCCACTTCTCCAGAACAAGGAGTGGTCGATGGCTGACCGTCCGTATCTGTTTTACGAACTCACGACGAGCGTCTGCTCGAAATGTCTGCGCAAGGTCGAGGCGAAGGTCCTCATCGAGGATGACCGGGTGTATCTCCACAAATACTGCCCGACGCACAAGCACCAGCGGGTACTGATTTCGACGGATGTCGAATACTACAAACAGCAGCGCAACTTTTTGAAACCGGGGCAGTTGCCGCTGACGTTCAACACGCCCATCAAGTACGGCTGTCCCTACGACTGCGGCATCTGCCCGGATCACGAGCAGCACGGCTGTCTGTCGCTCATCGAAATCACCGATCACTGCAATCTCGCCTGTCCGATTTGTTACGCCGAGTCGGGGCCGCATCGTCCGACGCACCGCTCGCTTGAACAGGTCGAATTCATGCTCGACTGCGTGGTCCGCAATGAGGGCGAGCCGGACGTGGTGCAGATCAGCGGCGGCGAGCCGACGATTCATCCGCAATTCTTTGAAATCCTCGACGCGGCGCGACGGCGGCCCATCAAGCACCTGATGGTCAACACGAACGGTATCCGGATTGCCCAGGACGAGGAATTCGCGAAGCGGCTCGCGTCCTACATGCCGGATTTCGAGTTGTACCTTCAATTCGACTCGCTCAACGCCGACCCCTTGCGCGAGCTGCGCGGGCTGGACCTCACGAGCGTCCGGCGGCGCGCGCTCGACCGGCTCAATGAACTCGGCCTTTCGACGACGCTGGTCGTCACCTTGAAAAAAGGGCTGAACGACCATGAAATCGGCGACATCATCGACTTCGCTTTGAAACAGCCCTGCGTGCGCGGGGTGACGTTTCAGCCGGTGCAGGTTGCCGGTCGGACGGAGAATTTCGACCCGGCGCGCGACCGGCTGACGCTCGGCGAGGTCCGGCAGCAGATTTTGAAGCAGACGCCGTGGCTCGCCCCGCAGGACATGATTCCCGTGCCGTGCCACCCGGACTGCCTCGCGATGGCCTACGCTTTAAAGGTCGGCGGGGAAGTGATTCCGCTCACGCGCCTCATCGACCCGGAGATTCTGCTGACGAGCGGCGGCAGCACCATCATCTACGAACAGAACCCGGAACTCCGGAAGCATATCTTCAACACGTTTTCGACCGGCCATTCGCCCGCTGGGGCGGCGCTCTCGCTTAAACAACTTCTTTGCTGCCTGCCGCTGGTGCAGGTTCCGGACAGTCTGGGATACGAAAACATTTTCCGCGTCCTCATCATGCAGTTTCTCGATGCGTACAACTTCGACGTCCGCTCGGTGAAACGTTCCTGCGTGCATATCGTCCACCCGGACGGGCGCGTGATTCCGTTCGATACCTTCAACATGTTTTACCGCGACGAGGAGAAGGAAGCGCGGCTGAAGGAATTGAAGGCCGAAATGGCGTGGGTCGAGTAATCCATCCGGAGTAAAGGGCGGGGCGATGGGCGGATTTTTTCAACGACGTTCGCGGCCGACGACGGGGCGCATCCGGCTCTGGAACGGCGGTTTCTTCGATTACTGCCTGTGGTGGTCGGTGTCGTGGCTCGTCGGCTGCGCGCTGCTGTACGGCTTGGCCCACCGCTACGCGGTTCGGGTGCCGTGGTTCGCCGCGCTCGGCGTCTGGCTGGCCGGAGTGGCGCTCCTCGGCGTCATTATCGAAAACATCATGGCCCGTCGGCAGGTGCGCCGGGTACTACTGCAAAGAATCATTCACGCGCTGCTTGTTTGTCTGCTGCTCGGCGGCCTGTGCGGTTCGCCGGCGGCGGGCGTCGTGTATTTCATCGCCCGTTGAGTAGGTTCGGTTGATGTCCCGTTTCGAAAGTGAGGCGGCGGATGACTGAAGAGGATATCTGGGCGCTGTCCAGAGACCGGGACGAGGAAGCGTTTGCCCGCCGAATGGCGGAAAAGTATGTCCTCCATGATCGCCATGTGCACGATTGGGATCGGCGGTTGTTTGAGAAAGAGGTTGCCCGTCTTGTTTTCTCCGTTTTGGGATTGGGAATCTGGATTGTTCTTTGCGGATTTTTTCTGGGTCTGGCCCATCGGTACGGTTTCCGGGTCACGGTCTGGCAGTCCGTCGGGGGATTGGTTCTGATTGAAAGCCTCATTTTGCTCTTTGTCGAAAGTAAGGTCCCGGAGGCAATCACTCGCACGTTCCTTCTCAATCTTTTACAGGGATTTCTGTTCTGCCTGCTGCTCGGCGGCCTGTGCGGCTCACCGGTAGCGGGCGTCGTGTATTTCTTTGCTCGTTGATGAGGAGAGGGAGTTATGAAGCAGTCGTTTCTTCCAGGCAGGTCCTCAAATTGGAAACAGTGGATGGCGGCCATCGGCGGCGCGCTTTTCGGCGGAATCGGCGGTTTCATCTCGCTGTTTTTCGGATTCTCCATTGCCTATCGGGCACTGCCGACCGATATCGCGACTTGGGTTTTCCTGCTGGTTTCCTATTTGCCGCTCGTCATCTGGTTCAGTATTTGGGGAGTCTTTGCCTACATCAGTCGTCGCGAGCCGTCATTCCGTTTTTTCTCCGGCGGAATCATCGGCGTGATGATCTTTCTTTTGATTCACGGGCTTTGTGTCGCCAATTTGAAGATTGGTCGCTGAACCATCTTTCTCCCGGTGTCGCGCTTCAAGGCTTGGCCGAAAGCGTGGGGCTGTGCGGCGCGGGTGTTGTGTGCTGCTTCGCGCGACGAGTCGGGATGGAGGGGTCTGAAATGGAAACCGATGATTTTTCGGAAAAACGTTCAAATCCGAAAAAGTACCTCCTGATGGTTGTGGGTGGAATTGTCGCGTTGGTGGTCGGGTTTGCCTCGACATTCTTCGGATTTATTTGGGGATGGAGGGTTCTCGGGAATGATCCTTCTCCACAGGGAGTGATGTCGTTGTTCACATATGGACCCTTTCTCGGATGGGCGGGACTCGTTGGGGCTGCCTCATTCATTACCTACAAACGCGGATCGAAGGCGTTTCCGTTTTTTGCCGGTGGGGCGATTGGCGTCCTGTTGTGTCTGCTGGTGCAGGGGCTTTGCTTCGCGGGCGCGTTTCGTCGCTGAGCCGACTTTTCCCCTGAAAGATCTTCAAGGCTTTGGATATTGCGTCCGGCTGTGTAAATTTGCGGCCTGAATAAAAACCGAGGACCACTTTGATGACTCCTTACGCCAATCCGTACGGCCAGCCGATGCCCGTGCCGCCCGCCGCGCAACCGAAGAAACCATCCGTCCATTTCGCCGTGCAGGCGATCATCGGGTTCTTCGGCTTCTACGCCTATTCCTTCATTCTGATGTTCGTCGAGATTGTCCTGATTCAGATTTTCCCGATGGGCGGGGAAGCCGTGAGCGTGGCGGGATTTCTGGCGATGGCTGTCTGGTTCTTCATCGGGATGGGCGGGACGCTGTTTTTAATGATCCGTTACCGATGGTTCGGATTCCTCGCGGGTGTGTTGTTCGCCATCATTTTTCCGCTGCTGCTGTTCGGTCTTTGCCTGGTGGTGGTACTCGGTTCAATCGGCAAGTAACGAGATTGCAAAAAAAGTTCAATGGGTATCCGTCTCGGTGATTTTCAACTGGATATGGTGTCGGACGGCACGTTCCGGCTCGATGGCGGCGCGATGTTCGGCGTCGTGCCGCGCGTGTTGTGGGAAAAATTCTTTCCCGCCGATGAAAAGCACCGCATCACGCTCGGCTTGAACACGCTGCTCATTCGCACGCCCGACGACACGATTCTGGTGGACACCGGCATCGGCGAGAAGTGGAGCGACAAGCACCGCGAGATGTACGGTATCGCCCACGAGACGACCGTCCCGCAATCGCTCGCGAAACTCGGTCTGACCCCCGCCGACGTGACGATGGTCATCTGCACGCATCTTCATTTCGATCATGTCGGCGGCAACACCTACCGCGACGCCGACGGCACGGTGAAACCGACCTTCCCGAACGCGCGCTATGTGGTGCAGCGCGAGGAATTCGAGCATGCGCGCGCGCCGCACGAGCGTGACCGCGCGAGCTACATGAAGGACGACTGGGAGCCGGTCGCGGCGAGCGGGCAACTGACCTTCGCCGAGGGCGAGCAGGAAGTCGCGCCGGGCGTGACGGTCGTGCCGGTTCGCGGCCACAACGATTTCACCCAGTGCGTGAAAATTACTTCCAACGGCGAGACGGCCTTTTACTGGGCCGACGTGTTGCCGACCACGGCGCATCTGCCCTATGCGTGGGTGATGGGCTATGACCTCTATCCGGTGGAACTGCTCGAAAACAAGAAAAAGCTCATTCCGCAATCCGTCGCGGGGCGCTGGCTGAACGTTTTCGAACACGACCCGAATGTGCCGATGGGCTACATTGAGGAACAGGACGGGAAGTTCAAGGTCATCCCTCCGGCCCACTGAGAGAAACCCGCCCCGTTCCTTTTCCCCGAAAGCCGCCAGTCGGCGGCTCATCCTTTTTCAGAAACTCCCTCCGTTTTCATGCTCAAGCGTTTTATTCAGAACTGGGAAGTGAGTCTTTCCAAAGTTGACCGTCACCGGAAGGCGAGCGCCTTCGACTGGGGTCTCGAACATCTTTCCGACAACGCGACCTATCTCGGCGAAACGCTGTCGCCCGCCGATTTCGCGACGCCCGGCGAATTTCTGCGGGAATTCACGGCCCGGACCGTGCCGCGCAGCGAACAGTTTTACGCGCCGCCGGAGCCGCTCCACGACTGGCATCTGCACGACGAATGGCTCACGTTCCCGAGTTCCATCGAAACGCCCGACGAGCCGAACAACACGGCATGGGTGCGCTACTTTCCGGTTCGCGAGCGTCCCAACGCGACTGAGCGTCCGCCGGTCGTGCTGGTGCTGCCGCAGTGGAACGGCGATCAGGCGAGCCACGTCGCCGTCTGTCAGGGGGTAAACGCCTTCGGCATGGCTTCGGTGCTGATGCGCCTGCCCTATCACGGCAACCGCCGCCCCGACCATCAGGTCCGCGCCGATTACATGGTCAGCCCGAACATCGGCCGGACCATTCAATCCGTCCGGCAGGCGGTTCATGAAGTGAAGATGACCCTCGACTGGCTTGAAAGTCAGGGTTACACGCGGTTCGGCATCATCGGGACGAGCATCGGCTCATGCGTGGCGTTCATGGCGTACGTTCACGACCCGCGCCTGAAAATCGCGGCCTTCAATCACGTTTCAAGCTATTTCGCGGACGTGGTCTGGACGGGCATTTCGACGAGCCACGTCAAGGAAGGGCTTGAAGGAAACGTCACGCGCCGTGATCTGCGCGACTACTGGACGACCATCAGCCCGTTTCCGTTCATCGGACGGATGAACCAGCCGGAATATCGCGGTCACAAGACGCTGCTGATCGCGGCGCACTACGACATGACGTTTCTCCCGCATCTTTCGCGGCAGACGTTCTGCGAGTTCGAGCGCCAGCGCGTACCGCATCAGGTGGCGTGGATGCACTGCGGGCACTACACGACCGGGCAGACGCCGTTCAAGTTCTACGACGGCTATCTGATGATCAACCACATGCGGAAACATCTGAATCCGGGCGGCCATGTCGTAAAGGACGCCATCGCGAAGCGGCTGCCGGGCGTGTTCAGGCGCAATCGCTGATCACGTTCCTGCTGGATTGAATCGTTGTTTTTTCACCACTGTGACACAGAGGTTTCACAGAGAACCACAGAGTTCTTTTTCTCTGTGAACCTCTGTGCCGACTCTGTGTCTCTGTGGTGAAAAAAGCTGAATGGTTACGCCGGAGTGGTAACGTTTTTTTTCTTTCCCGCGTCAGGTTCCTTCGCGAACCACAGCACCCACAGCAGTAACCCGCCGATGGCGATGAGGAACAGCCCGCCGATGCCGCGCGTCCAGACCGGCGAGTAGCTCCGGTTCAATGTGGATCGTTCTGGCGCGCCGGATTTGTAGTACACCGTGGCTTTCGCGCCCTTGGGAAACGGCTTGAGCGCGGCTTCGGCTTCCGCGCGGTCGCCGTATCCGTCCGGCACGGAGGCGAACTGAAACCGTTTGCCGGTCACGGTTTTTCCTTCCGCCTGAAACGTGTATTCGACGAAGGGTTCGTAGGTAGTCTTCGCGCCTCCGCCCTTGAGCCGTGTCGAATGCGGAATCACCCACGAATCCGTCACCGTACCTTCGGCTCTGGCCCACGTCAGGCTACCGATGGCCCCGCCCGCCGCCGCGATTTCATCCCACAGGAAAACGCCGCCGATGACCAGCATCAGCAGCATCGGAATCGAAAGCAGCGCCTTCCAGAAATTTTTGAGGATGGCGACGATCATGGCTGGCGGGACCGCTTTTACGAGGAAAGAGTCTGAATTTCCGCCCGCAGGTTTTCGCGCGCGCGTGTCTCGTGGGAGGCGAAAAAGGCGTCGGTAAAATAGAGCCGGGGACGATTGAAGAACGACACCAGCACCTCGCGGCGCCCCGGTCGGTAAAAGAAATTCGGCACGAGGCGATATTCATACCGGATGGCGTTGGCATAAGCCCGGTAAATGTTGATCGGCGTGCCGAGAATCGAAAGATCGAAATCGAGAAAGTATTTGCCGTCCTCGGTTGCATCCGTGCCGTCGTGCTTTTGCGTGGCCAGAATCATTTTCGTCACGGCCTGCCGCCGCGTTTCGGGCACGCCCAAGGCCGCGAGGTACATTTCCGCGAATTTCGCGCTTTTTTCTTCGTTGTCCTTGCGCGACGTTTTGTACACGCAGTCGTGAAACCAGATGGCGAATTTGACCGCCGCGACGTCCGTCAGCGCGTCGCGGTGGTCGTTGCAGTGCCGCAGCAGCGCCGCGATATGGCCGAGATTGTGGTAGGCGCGGTGTTTTTCATCGTAGGCGGCGAAAAGGTTCTGACCCGCTTCCCGCGCGGTTTCCGCCGGGAGTTCGGCGGTCAGTTCGGCCCATTCCTGTTCAAGAAATGACCGGTCTTTTTCGGTGGGGGCGAAGATGTCGACGTGTTTCATATTTGTAATGCCAGCATACAGACTCGTCATGCCACAATCGGCGATATATGTTGAAATGAGCCGTGAGTGTACCCCCGAAGCGGCGTTTGAAACAGCAGGAACGACCAGCCCGTGACCGCACCGACGGAAAAATACCATCGCCATCTCGACCAGCTTGCACGCCGTCGCATGACCGCGAACACGCCGGAAGAACTCTCGGAACTCCAGTATTTCGACCAATTCGCCGCCCGCGCGAAGTTCGTGAAGGTGGACGGCATCGTTCATCACTACCTCGAATTCGGCGAACCGAACGCCCCCGCCGTGTTGTTGCTGCACGGATGGGACTGCTCGTCCTACTGGTTTCACCGGCTCGGCCCGCAACTTGCGCAGGCCGGGTATCGGGCCATCGCCTTCGATTTTCGCGGCCACGGATTTTCCGAAAGCGACCCGAAGGAACGTTACGACATTCCATGTCTGGCGCGGGAAGTGCTGGCAATCGCCGATGCGCTCAACCTCAACCGTTTTCACGTTGCGTCGTTTTCGCTTGGCTCGGCGGTGGCGATTTTTGTTTCGGAACTCGCGCCCGAGCGGGTGCGGGGCCAGATCGTGATGAACTTCGGTCTGTTCGGTCACGGTACGTTGAAGGAACGGCTGCTGCCGCGCCTGTTGAACAGCGTCTTTGGCGGACTGCGCCGGATTCCCTCGACGGCGTTGATCTATCACTACATTTCAGTCGCGATGTGTCAGCGCGACCTTGATCCGCTCGACATCACGATGGGCCTGACCGCGCTGCACAACTGCGATCCACGCGCGGCTTACCTCGCCGTTTCCGACCTCGTCACCGCCGAACGCACCGACCATCTCGTCGCGGCGGCGGCGGGCATTCACGCGCCGTTTCTGTCCATCGTAGGCGAGTTCGACCCGATCATTCCTTTTTCCGAAAGTCATCGGCTCGCGGCTCACGCGCCCAGGGGCGAAATGCACATTCTCGAACGCACCGGCCATCTCGTGCTTTTCGAACGTCCCGACGAAATCGAAAAAATCATTGTCGGGCGGTTGAATGCCTCGTCCGACCGGTTGAAAATGACCGCGCCGTAGTCATTTCAACCCGTCGAGGCTCAATATGTTTCGTCATCACGGTTCCGGGCCGTCTTCGTTTGGAATCAAAACAATCATTCTGATTGTCGCCGGGACGCTTCTGACCGCCGCCGTCATTTCAGCGGTCGCGGTCTGGTTCGGTGTCTTCTCCAAATAAAAACGGGCGTCCGCCGGACGCCCGTTTCGGTTCTCCACAAAATCTCTTCCTTTAGAACGAAGGCGGCTTGGGGGTCGCGGTCGGCGTGTTGGTCGTGGCCGGCGGCATCCGGCGACCGCGTCCGCGACGGAATCCGCCGCGGCGTCTGCCGTGCAGTTGTTCGCGCTGCTCGGGCGTGAGGACCGCCATGATTTCCTGCTTGAAGGCCGGGTTTTTGTGATCGTGTTTATAACGGCGGAAAATGTCCTGAATCTGCGACTTCTGCGAATCGGTCAGATTGAGCCGTTCGAGTTTGCGGCGCATTCCGCCGCCACCGCCACCGCGCGGAAACTGGCCGGAATTGGCGCTCCCCACAACGGGCGTCGAGGGGGAAGCGGGCGTCTGGGCAAAGGTGACGGTCGGAATTAGCGGCGCGCCAATGCAGGCGAACGCAGTCAGCGCGAGCGTCGAACGACGAATCAGGGATTGAAATCGCATGGTCTGATCTCCGGATCGAGGATGAGTTTCGTGTCCCCGTTTCAGAGCCGTTCGACGTTCAAAAAGTTTGAAGAAATCGCGGACCGGGGGATTGAAGATTGTTGATTGAAGATTTTCGATTGAAGATTTTTTGTGATTCGAGATTTCTGATTGGCGGCGAGGAGTGATACTCCAGGTTTCAATCGAAAATCTTCAATCTTCAATTCACCTGGTTCGGTAGCTCTTGCGTGCCCGCACGACCACGTCGGATCGGTTCACCTGAACCTTCAGTTTCCGCTCCGTGCCGTCCATCGTTTCCGGGTAAAAACTCAACTGGTACTGACTCCGCAGTTCCTCGGCGATGGCTTTGAACGCCTTGCCGAGATTCGTCCCGTCGCTTTTAAAGAAGCGCCCGGCGGAAACGTCGGCGAGTTCCTTCATGAGCGACTCGGCATATTTCTCGCGTTCCTTGATGCGGTCACGCTGACGGCGGCCCGGTCCGCGTCTGCCGCCGAGTCGTCCGAGCGGCCCGCGTCCGCCGAACGGCCCCCGCATCGGCGGGCCGAACCGGTCGAGGTCGAAGGTGTAGAAAATCGGGTAGATGAGCGCTTCCGATTCGGTGGCCGTGTCGATCATCTGGTCGGTCGTGACGATGCTGCCGTGGTCGTCGCCGTCGGTGAGAATGATGATCGCCTTGCGTCCGGTGACGGTTTTGAAGCGGTTTTTGATGACGAAGGCCACCGCGTCGTTGAGCAGCGTGCCCCAGTCGTCCCCGATGCGGGCCGAATCGACGGCGCGTTCCAACTGTTTGCGGTCACCGGTCAGCGGGCTGAGTTCGCGAACGTCGTTGTCGAAGGCGATGACCGTCGCGCGGTCGTTCGGGCGAAGTTCCTTGAGAAACTTCTTCGCCGCGTTCTTGATGTCGTTGAGGACGGGAATCGTGCTGCGGCTCGTGTCGATGAGGATGGCGACGTTGAGCGGCGCTTCAGCGGCGTCGAAGGATTCGATGTCCTGTTTGACCCCGTTGTCGTAGAGCGTGAACTCGGTCTTCTTCAAACCCGGAATGAAGCGTCCGTCGCGGTCGCTGACGATGACCGGTACGTTGACCAGCGTCGCCTCGATGCGGAGCGCGTCGTCGGGCGCTTTTGTGTCCTGCGCGAGTCCGACAACACAGGAAAACAGAAAACACAAACCGAGCAGTCCGGCGCGAAGCGACGTCAGCGAGTTCATTCCGTTTCATCTCCCGTTCCGAGCAGCGGCTGGGCGGACCGCCACTCCGGATTGAAATCCTCATGCCACGGATACAGCCCGGCCTTGTCGGGCCAGACGCATTGCAGGGCGGGGAAGTCGGTCCCCTTGTAAAACCAGTTGGCGTATCCGAAATATTCGGCGTAGTGCCGTTCCGCGACCGGTTCGAACACGCAGCCGTATTTTTCAATCAGTCCGAAGTAAATCTTTTCCGTTTCGTAGTGCTTGCCGGTTTTCACCTGCTCCCCGATTTCATTGATCATGGCCCACATCACCTTGAGGTCGAGGCCGAAGATGATGATTTCGGGATGGTCGAAGTTTTTATGAAATCCGATGGAATAGGCGAATCCCGGCCCTTCGTCGTCTTTGGGGACCAGCATCACATACCAGCCGTACTGCGCGACCTTCGCGGCCAGTTCCGCTTCGTCCAGATCCTTGTGCAAGTGGTCGAGATCTTCTTCCGCTTCCTCGTCTTCCATCTCGAAGCGCTGCCACTCGTCGCCCGGCGCGGTACGTTCCGCGCCATGACTGTACGGCAGGTCGGCCACTTTCAGCACCGACGCATCAGCGGAAATCACCTGATTCAGCGCCACAACCATCATCCGTTCCGGGTCGCTGTTGTCTCCGTCGTCGAGAAACACCCAGTCGCCGTCGGAATCGTGCAGAACCGTCACAATCGGCGTGCCGTCTTCGAAAATCCCCCGACTGACAAAGACCGGACGATCCTCCGGCTCCTCGAAAGGCCATTCGTTCACTTGCTGTTCAGCCATGAGTTGGACGCGCTTTCCCGAAAAGAGTCTGAAAAAGAATTCGCCCCGCCTTTTTCGCATGGTCGGCGCGAAAGAGACAGGGCGAAAACCAATGATGAATTTTGAATGATGAATCTTGAGTTCTCGAAACTCACTTCATCGCTCATCGTTCCGCGTTCATCGTTAGATAAAGAGCGGCGCCATCACGAGCGTGATCGTCGCGAGCAGCTTGATGAGGACGTGCAGCGACGGACCGGCGGTGTCCTTGAAGGGATCGCCGACCGTGTCGCCGACGACCGCCGCCTTGTGGGCTTCGCTCTTCTTGCCGCCGTGGGTGCCGAGTTCGATGTACTTCTTGGCGTTGTCCCACGCGCCGCCGCCGTTGTTGAGGAACAGTGCCATCAGGATGCCAGTGATCGTGCCGACCATCAGCATTCCGCCGACGACTTCCGCGCCGGTCGCGCCGGTCGGCGACATGCCCTGCGAAATGAAGATCTGCTTGAAGATGATGCCGACGAGAATCGGCGTCAGCACGACGAGCGCGCCGGGCAGCACCATCTGACGGAGCGCGCCCTTGGTCACGATGTCAACGCAGTGCCCGTAGTCCGGCTTCGACGTACCCTTCATGATGCCGGGGTTCTTCTTGAACTGGTCGCGGACTTCGGTGATGACGTCCTGCGCCACCGCACCGACCGCCTTGATGGCGAGCGAGGCGAAGATCATCACGAGCGTCGCGCCGATCATCGCGCCGATGAAGACTTCCGGCTTGGCGAGGTCGATCTTGGTCAGCACCGCGCCGTAGCTCGACGGCCAGTAGTTCTTGATTTCATCGAGGTAGGCCGAGAAGAGCAGGAAGGCCGCGAGCGCCGCCGAACCCACCGCGTAACCCTTGGTCAGCGCCTTGGTCGTGTTGCCCACCGCGTCGAGACGGTCGGTCTTTTCACGCACCGATTCCGGCTGCTGCGACATTTCCACGACGCCGCCCGCGTTGTCGGTAATCGGTCCGAAGGTGTCCATCGCGAGGATGTAGCCCGCCGTGCCGAGCATCCCCATCGTCGCCACCGCCGTGCCGAACAGACCCGCGTGGGCGAGGCCGGAGTTCGTGCCGAGCGCGTAGGACGCGAGCACCGCGATTGAGATCACGATGATCGGGAAGACGGTCGATTCGAGGCCGACCGCGATGCCCATGATGATGTTCGTCGCCGGACCGGTCTTCGAGGCGTCGGCGATGGACTTCACCGGACGGTATTTGTATTCCGTGTAGTACTGCGTGATGAACACGAACGCCAGCGAGGTGAGGATGCCGATCACGCCGCAGCCGAAGAAGTAGAGGTACGCCTGCGGAGCGGTATCGCTGGCCAGCAGCCACTTCGACGCGCCGAAGAACCCGGCGAGCGACAGCACGCAGGTCACATAGAACCCGCGGTTGAGGGCCGACATCGGGTCGGCGTTTTCCTTCGTCCGGACAACCAGCACGCCCACCATCGAGGCGACGAGGCCGAACGCCGCAACGACCAGCGGATAGAGCAGCACGCTGATCATCTTCGACTTGTCGAACGCCGTCGGGTTCGCCGTGAACAGCGCCGAGGCGAGAATCAGCGCCCCGATGTTTTCCGCCGCCATGGATTCGAAAAGGTCCGCGCCGCGGCCCGCGCAATCGCCGACGTTGTCGCCCACGAGGTCGGCGATGACCGCCGGGTTGCGCGGGTCGTCTTCGGGAATGCCCGCTTCAACCTTACCGACGAGGTCCGCGCCCACGTCGGCGGCCTTGGTGTAGATACCGCCGCCGAGCTGCGCGAAGAGCGCCACGAACGACGCGCCGAATCCGTAGCCCGCGATGAGCAGCGGAATCTTGCTCATGTCGGTCAGCTTCAGGACGTTGATGACCGTGAACAGCCCCGCCACGCCCAGCAGCGAGAGCGACACCACGAACATCCCTGCCACCGCCCCGCCTCGCAGCGCGGTCTGGAGCGCGCCGTTGAGGCTCGTCATCGCCGCCGCCGCCGTCCGGATGTTGGTGCGGATCGAAATCCACATGCCGACGTATCCGGAAAAAACCGAACAACCCGCGCCGAGCAGAAACGAAATCATCGTCACCAGCGCCAGTTTACGCGGATCATTGACCGGATCGTTCGGGTTCGACTCGCGGACGAAGGCATACAGAATGAAGATGATCGCCGACACGGCAATCGCCAGATAGACGATCGTGATGTTCTGGCGGCGCAGATAGGCTTCCGCGCCTTCCTTGATGGCGTCGGAGATTTTCCGCATGTCGTCGGTCCCCGTACC
>JBDRAL010000058.1:0-6015 GCA_039793685.1 Blastocatellia bacterium NZW_1522 | reverse complement strand
GGTCGGGGGGGGGGGGGGGTGGGCCTTTTGGGGGGGTGCGGGGTTTTTTTTTTGGGGTGTGGGGTTGGGGGTGTCGGCTTTTTTTTTTCCCCCCCCCCCCCCCCGACTCCAGACTCCAGACTTGTATTGCCAGACTCCCGACTTGTATTTACGGGTGGCTCCGGGCGCGTGTAGTCTGGGGCTTCCCGTTTTCATTTTTTGAATGAAAGTGAACTGACCGCCGTGGCCTCCGACCGTCCGCGCCCGTGGCGCAAGCGTTTTCGCAATCTCGGCATCGTCCTGCTCGTTCTTGTCGTTCTCGCCTTCATCTTCCTGCCCGGCATTCTCGAAGGCCAGATGAACGGTATCGCCGCCACGACGCGCAAGGCCCCGTCCTTGCGCGCGAAGGAACTTCATAAAAAACTGTTCGTGGCGGACATGCATGCCGACACGCTGCTCTGGAATCGCGACCTGCTGAAACAGGGTTCGCGCGGACACGTCGATCTGCCCCGTCTTCAGCAGGGCAACGTCGGATTTCAGGCGTTCACCATCGTCACCAACGCGCCGCGCGGCATGAACAACGACCGCACCGACGGCAACAATCTGAACATGACCACGCCGCTCGCGATCCTTCAGTTGTGGCCGGTCCGGACGTGGTCGAGTTTGACCGAGCGGACGATCTACCAATGCCAGAAGCTCGACGACGCGGCGGCGCGTTCGCAGGGCAACCTGATGGTTATCCGGACGGCGAACGATTTGAAGAATTTCCTCGAACGGCGCAAGAACGCTCCGTCAATGGTCGCCGGAATGCTCGGTGTCGAAGGTGCGCACGCGCTCGACGGCAAACTTGAAAACCTCGACCGCGTGTATGACGCGGGCGTGCGGATGATGGCCCCGACGCACTTTTTCGACAACGACCTGGGTGGTTCGGCGCATGGCATCGAAAAGGGCGGACTCACGCCGAAAGGCCGCGAGTGGGTTAAAAAGATGGAGCAGAAGAAGATGATCGTCGATCTCGCGCATGCGTCGCCGAAGGTCATTGACGACGTACTGGCCATGGCCACGCGGCCCGTCGTCGTTTCGCACACGGGGGTGCGCGTGACGTGCGGTGGCCTGCGCAACATCACCGACGATCAGATTCGCGCGATTTCAAAAACCGGCGGCGTGATCTGCATCGGGTACTTCTTCGCCGCCGTTTGCGGGCAGGACGCCAAGGCTATCGCCAAGGCGATCAAGCACACGGTGGAGATCGGTGGAATCGACCACGTCGGCCTCGGTTCGGACTACGACGGGTCGGTCTACACGCCGTTCGACACGGCCCACCTCGACGAGATCACCGACGCGCTCATCGAGGAAGGGTTTTCCGATGAACAGATTGCGAAGATAATGGGCGGGAACATCCTGCGCGTGGTGCAGGAAACACTTCCATAGTGACGAGGCAAACGCGATGAGTGCTCCGGGGGTGACAGCCGTATCGAAACCCGCGTATCTGGCGGGCATCGTCGAAATGCTGACGGACGGGGAAGTGCGCCGCCTGCCCAATATCGCGTGGGAAGATTACCTCGCATTGCTTGAGGCGCGCGGCGACGGCGGCGGCGCGCGGATTTCATTCGCCGATGGAGTACTCGAATTCATGGCCCCGCTGTACGTTCACGAAGGAACGAAGGATTTCGTGCTTTTTCTGGTCGGTACATTGGCGGAGGAACTCGGCCTCGATTGCGAATCGGCTGGTTCAACCACCCTCAAGCGCGCCGATCTGAAACGCGGGGCCGAGCCGGACACCTGTTTCTATGTTCAAAACGCCGCGCGGATATTGGGCAAGGAAACGATTGAACTTCCCGAAGACCCGCCGCCCGACATCGTGTTCGAAGTTGACGTGACAAGCGCTTCAACCAGTAAAACCGAGACGTACGCTTTGATGGGCGTACCGGAATTGTGGCGGCTTGACCGCGCGGGGCTGACGTTTTTCGTTTTGAACGAAGGACATTACGACGTGGCCGAAGCCAGTCGCGCGTTTCCGATGCTGCGTCCCGAAACGGTCGTCGAGTTTCTTGAAATGAGCCGCGCCGAAGGTCGAACCCGTGCGTTGCGCGCCTTCCGCGAGTGGGTGCGCGGGAACGTTGGGGGAGGCGAATGAAATGACCGTTTTGGCGTGCGGCACCTGCGTGACCGATGGGTTTGAATATCTGCTGCCTCCGGTCGGGCTTTGGATGCTCATTTCCGTCTCCTGGTATTTGTGCAGTGGGGGCGTCTTGTCCCTTTTTAAGGAGAAGCTCGCGTTTCAACCAGGTATCCTGAAATCATTGTTTTTCGTCGGGGCCGCGCTTTTCGCATCTGCCTTTGCGGGACCTTTCTTCTTCCTCCTTCTCGGAATTCTTCCTGTTCTCGGGTGTCTTGCTCTGGCCATTCCTCGTTTCTCAAGACACTGCACACCGAGATTCCGTCGAGTGTTTCTTCTCGTGGCCGCAGTTCATTTCATTGCAATAGCGTTTGCAGCGGGAATCACGGTGCAGAGGCTGAAGACTCGTACTGATGCGGAATTTCTCGTGCAGAGGAGCAGTTCTACGCCGACCGGCCAGAATATTCTGAAAAACATGCGGAGGCGTGAGCCGCAATCACTGGATGAGTACCGGCATGTTGTCAAAAACGGTAGATACAGTTATGTGATTGAGTCCGCCCAGCGCATCGCGGCCATCAGCAACGATCCGGCGGACATTGATCTCGTCGAATCGGTTCTCAGACAACATTCCTTCTGGATATCCGAAACCGAGAAGAACGCCTTGAAACAATCACTCGAAAAGTTCAAAACCAGACTCAGCAAGTAAAAGTTATCCATTCATGAACATCACTCCCGAATTTGCATCGAACATTGTCCGCAAGGCGCTGGATCAGGGCGCGTCGGCGGTTGAAGTCGTCATCCGCGAAGGCGTCGAGTTTTCCGCGTCGGTCCGGCTCGGCGATGTTGAAACCTTGAAGGAATCGGCGTCGAAGGGGCTTGGTCTGCGCGTGTTGCGCGAAGGTCGGCAGGCGTCGGTTTCAACCTCCGATTTCTCCGACGCGGCGATTGACGACCTTGTAAAAACCGCCGTCACGCTCGCGGGCGCGACCTCGGTGGACGACACCGCCGGGCTGCCCGACGCCGATGAACTCGCGACCGAATTCCCCGACCTCGATCTCTATGACGAGGCCATCGTCTCGATGGCGGCGGAAGACAAGATCGCGATGGCGTTGCGCGCCGAGGAAGTGGCGAAGAACTACGATTCACGCATCGTCAACTTTGAAGGCGGCGGCGTGGATTCCGGCACGGGACGCACCATCCTCGCCAATTCGCTCGGTTTCGCGGGCGAATATCGCGGCGCTTCGATTTCACTCGCGACTGTGCCGGTGGCCGAGGAAAACGGTAAGTTGCAGCGTGATTACTGGTACGACACGCGCCGCAAGCTTTCCCAACTCGACTCGCCCGACGACATCGGCCGCATCGCCGCCGAGCGCACCATCCGCAAACTCAGCGGACGCCGCGTCAAGACGCAGACCTGTCCGATCGTCCTCGCGCCGGAAGTGGCGCGCAGTCTGGTCGGCGAAATTTTCAGCGCGGCCTCGGGCGACGCCATCTTCCGCAAGTCGTCCTTTCTGGTCGGAAAGCTCGGCGAAAAAGTCGCGGCGGATTCGATCACGGTGATTGATGACGGACGCATTCCCGGCGCGCTCGGTTCGCGCCCTTTTGACGGCGAGGGCGTGCCGACGCGGCGCACGACGGTCATTGAAAACGGCGTGCTGCAAAGCTATCTGCACAACACCTACACCGCGCGAAAGCTGAACCAGCGCACGACGGGCAACGCAAGTCGCGGACTGACCGGCGCGCCTTCGGTCGGCGCGAACAACTTCTTTCTCGTGGCCGGCCCGCACTCGCCCGCCGACATTCTCAAATCGGTGAAGAACGGCTTCTACGTCACGGAATTCATCGGTTTCGGCGTGAATCCGGTGACCGGCGACTACTCGCGCGGCGCGGCGGGATTGTGGATCGAGAACGGGGAACTGACCTACGCGGTTGAAGAAGTGACCGTCGCGGGCAATCTCAAGCAGATGCTGCTCGACATCGAGATGATCGGCAACAATCTCGAATTTCGCGGTCGCATCGCCGCGCCGACGATCAAGATCGCCTCCATGACGGTCAGCGGCGAATAGAGAAAATCTTTTTCATCCCGCAGCGTTCACGAAAAAGGCGCTGGTCGCCCGTGACGCTTCGGGATGAAAACAAACCGTACCAATTCCTCCCGGTCCGGTTTAGGTTGGGAATGAAGGGCGTTCGCATTTTCTTCCCGCTTCATATCGAAAGGCGAGGTCGCCAATGTTGAGCAGACGGTCGTTTCTGGCGACGGTCGGGATCGGGTTGTTACGCAAGATGTTCGTTTGTTCGGTCTGTCATTACGCGCTCGGAAGGAATCTGCTGGTGCCGCCGGCAAAGCTGAGCGCCGAGGTACGCGATATTCTCGCGATCAACGTGCCGCGTTGGAACGCGGGCGAGGCGGTGTGCCGCGATTGCGTCGAGCGGTTCGCGCGGGCACGCGCGCGGGTCGGGCTGTATCTCCAGCACTCGGGAAAAGTCGCGCCGGAATTCACCATTCTGCCGACGCCGCTCAGGCTGGGCGCGAGTCCGCGCTACACGGGGCGCGGCATCACCATCGCGTTTCTCGACTCGGGCTTTTACAACCATCCCGACCTGACGAAACCGGTCAACCGCATCGTCCACTACCACAACCTGCTGACCGGCAAGGATGACCCGCACGAACTCGACGCGCCCGACGATTCGAGCTGGCACGGCATGATGACGTCGGTCGTCTGCGCCGGAAACGGGCATCTCTCCGACGGCCTCTATCGCGGCATCGCCTCGAACGCGAAGCTGGTACTGGTCAAGGTCGGGAGTTCCAGACGGATTGTCCATGACGACATTCGGCGCGGGCTGGACTGGGTTTATGAACATCGCGAGAAGTTCAATATCCGCGTCGTCAACGTGTCGTGCGGCGGCGACTATGAGGAATCGTATCTGACCGACCCGCTTTCACAGTCGGCGGAACGGCTGGTCAAGGCGGGCGTCGTGGTGGTGACGGCCATCGGCAACGCGGGCAACGATGAAAAACATCCGGTCCTGCCGCCCGCGAGCGCGCCGTCGGTCATCAGCGTGGGCGGTTTCGACGACAAGAACACGCTCGATCCGAACGACAACGCGATGTATCACTCAAGCTACGGTCCGACCATCGACGGCCTTCAAAAGCCCGAAGTGGTCGCGCCGAGCATCTGGATTGCCGCGCCGATTCTGCCCGGCACGCCGACGGCCACGCAGGCGAAGCTCTACGCGAAACTCGCAAAGGCAGGCGACGGGGAACTCAAAAAAGTTCTCGCGGAAAATCACGGCGTGGACGCCGAACTCGACGCGGCGGCTCATCACGAGCCGTACCAGATTCGCCTGCTCGTCGAAGTGAAGATCAAGAACAACAACGTGATTTCGGGCCATTACAAACACGTTGACGGGACGTCGTTCGCTGCCCCCATCGTGTCCTCGGTCGTGGCGCAGATGCTCGAAGTCAATCCGCGTCTCACGCCGCAGCAGGTGAAAAAAATTCTGATGGAAACGGCCTCGCGCCTCCCCGGCATCGACCCCGACCGCCAGGGGCGCGGCGTGATCAGCCCCAAGCTCGCCGTCGCGATGGCGCTGGAAATGGTGGAGAAAGTTCGCTGAGAAAAGGTTTTAGGTTTTGGGTGTCGGTTTTCAGGTCAAACCTGTCGGTTTCACTCACTTCCAGGGGTTTTTGAGTATTCCCAGGGAAATCAGAAATCGTGAAAGCAGGCTGTTTCTGTATCTCAGGGGAATGACCGAAAGCGGAAGTTTCTTTCCTGTCTCAGTGTGTCTGGTGACCTGCCCCCGAAAGTAGTACCACTACAAATGTGAGTCGAGGCCCGGTTGGTGGTTGAAATTCTGGATTGAGCGATCAATCCATTGAACGCCATTGCGTTCGATAGTCGCTGCCTGAGCCGGAG
>JBDRAL010000057.1:0-7328 GCA_039793685.1 Blastocatellia bacterium NZW_1522 | reverse complement strand
GCGATGAAAGATTGGGATTTAGAACAAGAGGTAAAAGTTTTATTAGAAAGATATTAACTAAAGTGGTTGGTGGTTGCTAGTTGATTGTTGTTAGTAGTTAGTGGTTAGTGGTTAGTGGTTAGTGGTTTTACTCTGAAGGATTGAAAATGGAAAGCGTGGAATGATTTCTCCACCAACAGTAGTGGCCGGTCGCTGGCGGACGTTCCACCGGCGACCGGCCACTGACGACCGGCAACTGACCACTGGCAACTACTTGAACCGCAGCAGCACATAGGTCAGATCGTCGTGCTGGGGGGCCTCGCCGACGAACTCGGCGATGGCTTCGGAAAGTTTCTGGGAAATGACGGTCAGCGGCTCGTCCCGATACTGCTCCAGCACCGCCCGTGCCCGGTCTTCGCCGAATTCCTCGCCCGCGAGGTCGGTGGATTCGGTCACGCCGTCCGTATAGAGAAACATCAGGTCGCCCGACCGGAGCAGGGTTTCCTGCGCTTCATAGGTCCCCCAGTCGAACATGCCGAGGCAGAAGCCGCCGCTTTCGAACCGGTGCCAAGTGCCGTCCGCCCGCAACATCAACGGATCGTTGTGTCCCGCGTTGATGGACCGGAAACAGGCCGTGTCGAGGTCGAGGATGCCGTAGAAAAAGGTGATGTAGTTGTAGGACGGCGACGCCTTGTAAATCGCCTTGTTCAGCCGGGTGACCGTTTCGGCCAGATCGTGGCTCTCGACCAGCGCGTGAAAACTCGCCTGAAGCGTCGAAACGAGCAGCGCGGCCGGTGTTCCCTTGCCCGAGACGTCGGCGATGACGAGGCCCAGACGACGGTCGTCGAACCGGATGTAGTCGTAGTAGTCGCCCCCGACCTGCCGGCAGGAAATATTCACCCCGACCGTTTCGACGGCATCGAACACCGGCGGACACTGCGGGAGCAGCCGCTGCTGAATCGCCGCCGCGACTTCGAGTTCCTTTTCGATGCGTTCCTTTTCGAGCGATTCCTTGTGCAGCCGGGCGTTGTCGATGGCGATGGCCGCCTGCGTGGCAATGGCCGACAGGAACTGCTCGTCGTCCTCGGTGAACTCGGCGAATCCGCCGTCACGCGTCTCCTTGTCGCAGACCATCAGGACGCCGACCGTCTTCTGGGCCACGATGAGCGGCATGATGAGGCAGTTTTTGGCTCCGGGAATGCCCGAACCACGTTCGTTGAGGATGCAACTGCACGACTGGGCAATCACCACGTCGCTGATTTCCGGCGGGTGGACCCGGTCAAGCGGAATCAGGGCGTCTTCTTCGTAGTCCACTTCCATTCCGAATGAGGCCGTCACCCGGAGGCAGTTCTTTTCGAGTAGAAACAGGACGCCCTGACTCGCGTCGAGCAGCATGACGGCCCGCTGGACGATTTCCTGAGCCAGTTCCTTGACGCCGCGCAACAAACTGATGGCCAGACCCACATCGTACAAAGACTGCATTTCCAGCACTTTACGATTGAGTTTGAAGTTGGCGTCGCGGATTTCGTCAATAATCTGGAAGTTGTAGAGGGCCAGCGAGGCGTGCTGGGCCATCGTCGAAAGCAACTGGAGGTCGTCCGCCGAGTATGACTGCTTGGCGAACTTCCCGCTCAGGCTCAGAACCCCGACGAGTTGCTTGCCGACGATCATCGGCGTCCAGACTTCGGCGTGGAGCGCAGCCAGCGTCTCGCGATGCTGTTCGACGTAGGGCGCGAGTTTGGCGTCGGGTTCGTTGAGGCGAATCGGATTGCTGCACTCGCACAAGGCCTTCGCCACGTCGCGGGGGAGCGGGAGGGTTACGGTCTCGGGCGAATCCACGCCCCGGCAGACGGCGACGCGCAAGACCTTTTCCGTCGCGTCATAGCGCAGAATCGCGCCCTTCGACACGGCGAGCGTCCCGAGAATGAGGTGCAGGAGTTCGCGGGCGGTGTTTTCGGAATTTCCGCCCGCTGTCGTCGCCTCGCCGATGTCGGCAAGCGCGGTCAGGCTGTATAAAAGTCGTTCGACTTGTTCTTCCGCGGTCTGGGAAGACATGGTTCGGGCATCCTTTTCTTTATTTTCGCTCCGGAATGTCGGCGGCGCGCGCCATCCGGGGGACCCGAAGTCGGATGACGGCGAAGGGCCGCCATGGGACCGGACTAACCGGCGGCGAGCGCGTCCTCTTCCGTTTCGTAAACCGTGGCGTACTGGGTCAACCCCATGATTTTGAAGGTCTTGGCGATAATCGGCGCAAGTCGGCAGAACGACAGGGTGCCGCCGATTTCCTGAACCTTTTCGATGACCTCGATCAGGATTGAAACCCCGATGCTGTTGACGAGCTGGGTCTTTTCCAGATTCAGCACGAAATGCTTGACGTCCTGGGCCACGAAGGCATTGAACTCCTCGACGATTTTGTCGCCCGCGAGATTATTGATGTATCCCTCGGTCGAAATCACCGCGAATTTGCCTTCGCGTCGGCTGTGTACTCGAAATACGTCACTCATGAGTCTTGGTGTCGCTTTGATCTTTTGGTTTGTGGTTGTGGGTTTGGGGTTCCGGCGGAAGGCGAACCCTTCGCGGGACGATGTCCGGTGACTTCCGGGAACGTCCCCGACGGACCTTTGGAATTCCGCCCGACAGCGGCGTGTGAAAGCCGGTCCGGCATCAATGCCGCCGCTTCTTCATGACGACTTTTGTTCCATTGGGACTCGTGAAGTACTTCACGTCGTCCATCAGGGCCTCCATCAGCCGGCGTCCGTATCCCCGACGCTGGAGCGGCTGGAGGGCGCTTTTCTGGGTTGAATCGAATCCGATGCCGTAATCCTGAATCGTCACTTCCAGTTCCTCGTCCTGCATGTCGAACTGGATGTAGACCGTCCGGTCGCTGCTCTTGCTGTGTTCAAAGGCGTTGATGATGCCCTCGATGAGCGCCTGCTTGATTTCATCGATCGAGTCGGTGGCAAACTGCATGAAGCGCGCAACTTCTTCCGCCGTTTTCGTGGCGGCCAGCTCCATATCGGGCAGCATCGGGATTTGAAGGCAAACCTTCTTCGGAATGGTCATAACGACTCCGCACCCTGAACGGAAAACCAAAACCCGAGTATGGCGGAATGCCGCGCGCGGGGGCAAACGTTTCCAACCTGGTCGAGTTTCGGGTTCATCTTCCGTCCACCTTTCACGTTTCGAATTACCTCACGGGTTCGAACGCCTTGAAATCGTACGTCACGCCGAACGTGATGCCGCTTCGCGGGCTGAATCTCGTCAGTCCGGCAACGCCGGCCAAATCCCACTGAAACCCGGCGGCCCGGAGCCGTGCCCCGAATCGCGCGGTTGCCTGGCTTTCCAGTCCCGGCACCGAGATGCGCGGGTTATACCGACCGTTGACTTCACCAAGCACGTCGAACCGCTTGTTGATTTCGTAAATTCCGGCGAAGCCATAAACCAGTACGTCCTGTTGCGCGCCGGGTTCGACGGTACTTGATAAAATTCCCAATCCGATATTTCCGAAGGTATTGAGTCGTCCTTTCAAAAACTTTTTCCCGACCAGAACCGTGCCGATCACGTTGGTCGTGTTCAGTCCGATGCCGCGCGCCTGATTCGAGTTGGGCAACTGAACGCTCAACTTGAAGCCGAGACTCGGCGCGCGCTCGGTTTCCTTGCGAAATTTAATTTTGGTCGAAAGCGTGAAATCGCCCGCGTCCGACGTGGAGGCCGCGCCGGGGGCGACCGACAACGGAATCGCACTCGGCCCGCGCTGCGAAATGCTCAGGAAATTCCGGAGGCTTCCCTCCACGGAAAAGCTGACGTTGGAGTTGAGGCCGAAATGAACGCCGATAACCGCCGGGCGGGTCAGATCGCCGCGCAGACCGGAAAGACCGAACCGCTGGTCCTGAAAGAAGTCCGCCCCGGCCTGAAGCCGGATATGGCCGGTTTCGACGATGTCCACGTCCTCGGTCAGTAACGGACGCTGCTGCGCCGAAGCACCGACAACGGCTGCCAGACCGATGAAAACCGCCATCAGGAAGAAGCGGCGGACCGCCTGTTTCATAAAGGCCATGCTCATTGCGTTTTCCCGTCTCCGGAAGGTTGTTCGGTTTTTTCCGCCTCGGTCATGACTCGGGCGGACCGGAAACCGAGGTCCTTTTGAAGTTCTTCCGCCACCTGATTCGCGGTGGGCAGGTTGTACAGCCCAACCTTGACGACGTAAAGGGTATTTCCCTCAGTCGGTCGCGTAATGTAGGCGCTGGTGAACCCGCGGCGGTTCAGGTCGCGCACGGTCTGGTTCGCCTCGTTGGCCGTGGCGACCGATGTCACCCACACGGCGTATTGCGCGCCCGCGACCCGTAACGGCTGGTCGCCGACGGGCAGGTCGTCCGCCGTTTCGATTTTGGTGACCGGAACTGCTGTCTTCGCCGAGCGGGACGGCACTTTCCCCAGCATCAGACCAAGCACGAAAAACACCGTACACGAGACGAGCCACACACCGTAGCCGCCCATCGCCAGCCGGCGGCGGTATGGCGCTTCGGCTTTCATACTGCTCTGACTCGTCATGACGCGAATGCGAACCTGTCCGCCAACGTTTTACCCTGAATTTGACTTCCCCGCGAAATCACCGACCGGGCCTGCGTTCAAGGAAGAGCGGCCACGCGCCGATGAAACTTGCAGATTTCCGTTCGGGAAGTCACCCGAAACTATAGGCGTGCCGGGCGAATCGTTCAACCGCTTCCACAAACGGCCCGGCTGGCAGCATTCGTTCGGTTGCGAGGGGGAAACGCCTATGTTACGTTCGGGCTTCTCCGTAACAAACAAAAAAACACCAACGACTTTGTCTCTCCAGTGATTCGGCTATGGAAAACAAGACACAGCAAGCACAATCGCAGAATCTTCAGGACACTTTTCTGAATCACGCCCGTCGTGACCGCGCGACGGTCGCGATTTATCTCATGAGCGGCGTCAAGCTCACCGGTCGCATCCGCGGTTTCGACAAATATTCGGTCATTCTGGAATCCGGCAACCAGGAACAGATGATCTTCAAGCATGCCATTTCGACCGTGTCGATTATCCGCGCCTCCGGATACCGGCCACACGATTCCCATGGCCATGATTCACGCGGCGGCGAACACCGCGGCGACTCCCCGGCTCCGGCGGCCCCGGCCACTCAACCTGACTCCGGAGACTCCGGCGGACAGTCCTGATCCTTTCCAAGATGTCACGCGGTCTTTTCATCACGTTCGAAGGTGTTGACGGCTCTGGGAAATCGACTCAGGCCGTCAAACTTTTTGAACGACTGCGCGCCGATGGTCACGATGTCATTCTGACCCGTGAACCCGGCGGCACGAATGTGGGCGTCGAAATTCGGCGCCTGCTGCTTGACGCGCGCACTCACGAACCGCTCGCCGACCGCGCCGAGGCCCTTCTTTTCGCCGCCGATCGAGCGCAGCACGTCGCGACGCTCATCCGTCCCGTCCTCGAACGAGGCGGCATCGTCGTCTGCGACCGCTTCGCCGATTCGACCCGTGCCTATCAAGGCCACGGCAGACAGGCCGACCACGCCGTCATCGAATCGCTGATTGCGCTCGCCACCGACGGCCTTTCCCCGGATTTCACCCTGCTGTTTGACCTTCCGGTCGAGGAAGCGCAGAACCGGCTCGCCCGACGGTGCGGTGAAACCGAAGGCGAAACCCCGTCCCGGCTCGACGCTGAAAGTACGGCTTTTCATGAGCGTGTCCGACAGGGTTTTTTGACCATCGCGGCTCGTGAACCCGACCGCTTTCAGGTCATCGACGCCCGCGCATCCGTCGAAAGTCTTCATGAAACCGTTTTCCGGTCAGTCAAAAGCTTACTGACTACTGACTACTGACAGCTATGTTCGTCGATTCCCACTGCCACGTCGATTTCCACAGCTTTGCCGATGAACGTCCGGCAGTCCTCGCCCGCGCGCGCGAAGCCGGCGTGGAAATGTTTCTCGAAATCTGCGGGGGCGATCTCGAACGCGATTCGCTGACCGTCGGAATGGAACTGGTTGAAAAGAATGAAGATGTCTTCGGCGCGGTAGGCGTTCACCCGCATGACGCGAAAGCTTACGACGGTGCGCTCGAAGAACGCATCCTTGGCCTCGCCGATCATCCGAAAATCGTGGCGTGGGGAGAAATCGGGCTGGATTACTACTACGACAACTCGCCGCGCGACGTGCAGCAGCGGGTGTTCATCCGGCAGATGGAACTCGCCCGCGAGCGAAATCTCCCGATCATCCTGCACATTCGCGACGCCGACGACGACATGGTCGCCCTGCTGCGCGAACACTGGACCGGCGTTGAGCGCCCCGGCATCTTCCACTGCTTCAGCGGTTCGCGATCATTGATGGAGGCTGGCGTCGAACTCGGTTTTCACATTTCCTTTTCCGGGAACGTGACCTTCAAAAAGGCCCAGGACCTGCGCGACATCGCGAAGGACGTTCCGCTCGACCGACTTTTAATTGAAACCGACTGCCCGTTCCTGACACCCGAACCTTATCGCGGCAAACGCAACGAACCGGCGCGCGTCGTCGAGGTTGCCCGCTGCCTGTCGGGACTGCGCGACCTGTCGATGGAAGAAATCGGCCGCATTACGACCGCCAATTTCAAGCGTTTATTCAACTTGTCGTAACTTTGCCGAATCCTGAAACTGAAAAAGCCGCCTCGGACAGGCGGCTTTTTTGCTTTTGGTGGAAACCGGCAAAGTTACGCGGCGGAAGACCGCTCGAAGGCGTCCATCCGGTCGGTCACGTCGAGAATGCGACCCTGCGCGTCGAGAATGTACCGGTTGAGCGTCTCCATCTTGCTGTTGGTCAGCTTGAGTTCGCGCTTGAGTTCTTCCTGTCCGGTTTCCAGCGCGACCAGCCGGTTTTCAATCGCGGTCAGCCGGCCCTCAACCACGGTCATTCGTTCTTCAAGACCGGTCATTCGTTCTTCAAGAGCAATGAACCGGGCTTCAAACCGGGTTTCAAGGTTGGAAATTTGATCTTTCACTTCCGCGAATTGAGGAGCGATGGTTTCGGCGACGACGCTTTCCATCACTTCCCGCAGCACGAGTTTCAGATCTTCCTTCGTTCTGTAATCGGATGAACCTTCAAGGTTCCGGGTCGTTTCTTCGGAGTTCATGAACAACCTCGCTTTTTTGAAAATGCCGAATGGAGAGAACTCTAACCGAAGATTCCGGGAACGCCAAGAATTTCGATTTCCGTAACGGATACGAAAAAAGCCGCCGGGGTGCTCCGGCGGCTTTTCAATTTTACAAACCGGGCGACGTTTACGCCGTGGCCGGATTGTCGCCGGCGGTCACCGGCGGGATGATCGGCTTGAGCACCGAGG
>JBDRAL010000056.1:0-4003 GCA_039793685.1 Blastocatellia bacterium NZW_1522 | reverse complement strand
GCAATCTCATCTTTTTGAGGAATTCGAACTCGACCGGCGCGCCCGACGTGACGCTCGTCTACGGCACGGGGGCCGACATCTACATCGCGGGCGACTGGGACGGCGACGGCATCGACACCATCGGCTGCTTCCGCCCGACGAACGGCTTTGTTTACCTGCGAAATTCCAACACGACCGGCGTCGCCGACGTGGAATTTTTCTACGGCATCGCGGGCGACAAGCCGGTGGCGGGCGACTGGAACACCGACGGCGTGGACACCATCGGGATTGTGCGGGGCAACGAGTGGTTTTTGAGAAATTCGAATTCCACCGGTTTTGCCGACATCCAGTTCACCTACGGCACGCCGACCGACACGCCGATTGTGGGGGATTGGAACGGAACGCCGTAAAGAAGTCTGGAGTCTGGACTGAAAAGTCTGGAGTCTGGAGTCGAGAGTCTGGAGTCAAAACAAAAAGCGTTCGGAAAGTTGAAACTCCCGAACGCTTTTCATTTGAACTTCAGAAGCTCTCAGTCCGGACTCCAGACTCTCGACTCCAGACTCCAGACTCCAGACTTTTTACAGTTCTCTCCCCTGCGCCGAGTAAATGAAGGTCCGGGCGTTTTCGACCGGGGTGGGCGGAAGGATGCCGTGGCCGAGGTTCATGATGTGGCCGGGTGCGCCGACCATCTTGGCCTTGGCGTCGGCGACGGCCTTGACGATGCCTTCCTGGGGGCCGAGCAGTTTGCACGGATCGACGTTGCCCTGGAGGCAGAAGCGGTCACCGGTCCGGCGGCGCGCTTCGGCGAGGTCGGTGCGCCAGTCGATGCTGAGCACGTCCGCGCCGGATTCCATCATCAGTTCAAGCAGGTGCGACGTGCCGTTGATGTAGAGCATTTTGGGTACGTCGTTGCCGACCTGTTCGAAGACGCGCTTGATGTAGGGCAGCGAGTATTCCGCGAAATCCGCCGGAGACATTTCGCCCGCCCACGAGTCGAACAACTGGAAGGCGTTCACGCCCGCCTCGACCTGCGCCTTGAGGTAGGCCGCCTGCGTGTCGGCGAGCTTTTCCATCAGGCGATGGAAGGCGCGCGGCTCGTTGTACATGAAACTTTTGATGATGTTGTAGTTCTTCGACCCGCCGCCTTCGATCATGTACGCCGCGAGCGTCCACGGCGCGCCCGCGAAGCCGAGCAGCGGCACCGCGTCGGCGATTTCCTTCTTGAGCGAACGGATGATGTCGTAGACGAACGGCATCGTTTCGACCGGGTCGGGCACGCAGAGTTTTTCGATGTCTTCCGCCGAGCGAATCGGGTTGGGCATCTTGGGACCGATCTTTTCGGTCAGTTCGACTTTCATTCCCATCGGTTCAATGGGAATCAGAATGTCGGAGAACATGATGACGGCGTCGACGCCGAGAATCCGCAACGGCTGCATCGACACTTCGACCGCGAGGTCCACCGTTCGGCACAATTCCAGAAACGGGATGTCCTTGCGGACCGCTCGGTAGTCGGGAAGGTAACGTCCGGCCTGGCGCATCATCCACACGGGGGTACGCTCGACAGGCTGACGGCGGGCGGCGCGCAGCAGCAGATCGTTCTTGAGACTCATCAGAAAAATCCTTTTCTTGGGGTTTCGCGCCACCGCGAAAGGAACATTGGTCGTCGGACCGGGTGGCTAAAGTCAATCTACATTATGAAAATGACTTTTTGCGCGGGAAAGTGTGCGACTGAAATGCGGAATGCGGAATATCGAATTCGGAATGAACGATTTCGCTCTTTATTCCGCATTCGATATTCCGCATTCCGCATTTCCAAAACGCTTATTGCGCCCCGTTCCGCTGTTGAAGCTCCTGACGGTAACGTTCCAGCTCGCGCCGGGAGGTGTTCACGACTTCAACCTCGGTGGGCCGGACGTCGGCGACCTGACCCAGCGTGAGCGAGACGTTTTCCGCCGCGCCGACGGCGCGAAACCGCAGGGGCAGCGTCAGCACCGACCGCTGATATTCAATCGCCACGGTGGCCCGGCGGCTCGGCGGATCGAGCGTGATGCGCAGGTTTTTCTCCGGAACGTCGATGCCGTGCGACGCCAGCACGGCCCGCACGCGCCCGCGCAACCCGGCAACCGGCGCGAGATTGTTTTTCAGAACGCCTGAAAGTTCATCTTCGAGTACGGTGTTGGTTCGGCGGCAGAGCGCAAAGGCAATTGCGGCATATAGCGTCACCAGAATCGCGACCGTGACGCCGACGCGGCGCGTCCAGACAAGGACGGTCCGGCGCAGGTCAACCGGTTCTTCGGGAAGCGCGAGCGCGGTCCGGGGCAGGGGAGCCGGTTTTTTGAGGGGGGCCGACGACGGACGGACCGCGACGCCAGCCGCGTCAGCGGCGACAGGCGGGGCAGTTTTCGGCTTCGGCGCGAGTTCCCTGACGACCGCCGGCGCCGGTTTCGCCGCGCCGCCGGTTTCGCCGGTTGCTTCAGTTTTCGGCACCGCTTTGGGCGCCACTTTCTTCGGCTCCGCTTTCGGCGCGGGCGGCGGCTCCGGCCTGGTCAACGACGCGAGCGCCGGCGGCTCGCTCATCCGGGCAATGGTTTCCGAAACTTCCGGGACTTCCGCCGTGACCGATTCGGCGATTTTCGCGACCGGCTGTTCGTCAGTCACTTCGTACTGAAGCGGTTTCAGCCCGATCGGAATCACCGGCGCGGCTTTCGCGGCCTGTTGAAGCTCGTTGAGGAAGGTTTTGGGCGGCTTCGGTTGGTCCGGCGTGGCAAACGCGGCTTCGAGTTCGAGAAAAAAGTCGAGCGCGGACGTCTGCCGGGCGTTGCGGTCCTTTTCCATCGCCCGCATCACGCAGGCTTCGGCGGCGGCGGAAATGTCGGGCCGCTGCGCGCGCAGCATCGGCGGACGCTTCGTCACCTGCTGCATCATCACGGTTGTCGAAACCTTGCCCGGAAACGGTACGTTCCCGGTCAGCATTTCATACACGAGAACGCCCAGACTGTAGATGTCCGACCGGGCGTCGAGCGGCTTGCCCTCGCACTGCTCCGGCGACATGTAGTGCGGCGTCCCCATCACGCTGCCGGTTTCCGTCCGAAAACCGCTGGTGACCTGAACCGCGTCCATCAGTTTCGCAATGCCGAAATCGAGGACGCGCGGCATTTCCTCGTCGTCCACCACTTCAATCATGACGTTGTCGGGCTTCAGATCGCGGTGGATGATGCCCCGCCGATGCGCCGCGTGTACGCCCGAGCAGATCGCCTTCATCATCGGCACGATCCGCTCCGGCTGGAGCGTCCGCTCGCGGTCGAGAATTTTCCGCAGGCTGCTGCCCTCGATGAATTCCATCACGAGGTAGGCCACGCCGTCCGACGTCAGCCCGAAATCGGTCACCGGAACGAGGTTGATGTGCTTGACGTGGGCCGCCGTCTCGGCCTCGCGCCGGAAACGTTCGAGCGCGTCGGGTTCGGAAACCAGATCGAGCGACAACACCTTCAACGCCACCGGACGGTGGATGATCGCGTGGCGCGCGCGGTAGACCGTACCCGACCCGCCGCGACCGATGCGCTGCTCGATGGTGTATTTGCCGTCAATCGTCCGCCCGATGAACGGGTCGGTATGGGGCGTGTCGAGGTTCATCGTCATCCCGGCCAGCAATGCCGGGGGGACCGCCGAAAGCGCGGATTCGGAGGCGGAAATCTCGCTCATAGACTGTACAGCCTGTAACAAAAGAAGGGTCGTACCCTGGTCGAACCGAACGACGAAACACGGCGCATTCGGGCAAAACCGCCTCAAACGCGCATACCCTGTGTCGGACCCTGTCGGTAGGCTCAAACCCTACACGAACGGAACCCCTTATTTCAATAGTGGTTCCGGGGAAAAGCTGAAGCTGTAGTTGAGGATGGCTGGAAAAAGAAGTCCGAGGTCTGGATTGGGAAGTCTGGAGTCTGGGGTGGAGGGGGGGGGGTGAAAAGCGGGCACAGAGGCCAAGGAGAAATGTAAATTGGTGGTTTAAAAAGGGTTTGAATTT
>JBDRAL010000055.1:0-10287 GCA_039793685.1 Blastocatellia bacterium NZW_1522 | reverse complement strand
GGGGTCTTCCGGAAAAAAGCCGAGAAAACGCAGGGCGCACCAGCCGACCGCGAATCCCAGGCGGTTTTCGTCTCCGCGTCGGTCGCGGATTTCCCGAAGTTCATCCTCGGAAAACGTGAAAAAGGTCTCCATATCCCCATCAGTGACTGATTCCGGCCATTTCCCGAGGAGATCACGCTCAATTTCGGTGAGCCATTTGACCGGCATTGTTTTCCTCAGCATTCTGGGTTGTTCCGAGAATACCGAAAACACACACCATTCGCCCGGTGTTCGTCAACCCGGGTGGCCAGAAGGGTCAAGACCGGATTGGGAATGTCTGCGTCTTTACCTTGGTTGATGAATTTGACCGAACTCACTCTGGCCGCCCATCCGGGCGTCCATCCGGACCGAAGACCGGTTGGCGGACTTTCCCTGATCGCGTGACTGCCTGCCCGGTTCGGCATCGAGCACAGGGCCATCATGGTTGAAATCGCGTCTTCTTCGGGGCGGTGCGGTTGAGGCAAGCCACAAGCGATCCCGGATGGCTTTGAATCCGCCCGGACCAAGTCGGAGAGATTACATTTTCGAAAGGGGGTCCGAATTCGCGTATTTTCGGAATTTCATGGGTTGACGACCGGGGATTTCTCGTTTAATTAAGATTGGTTGAGTTTGATCGACACTTCGTTACGCGAGGCGTCCGTGCAAATACAGGCTGCTGCCCGGAAACATCGAGAGATGCCAACGGGTCACCAGGTTCGGTCGGATTAAGGCCCTACTTAATGTAGCTGAGCGAAAGCTCTCACGTTGCACGGTGCTGAAGCTGGACCAGGGGAGTGTGGAAGCGATTCGTCTCTTTCGCGCGCCTCTGCCCGTCCCGGTCAGAGGCTTTTTCCTTGTCCGTCAATACTTGAGAAAGGATTCCAGCGACGTATGGACAGCCATTCAAGCGAGCCTCCGCATTGCCGGAGGCAAAAGACGGTCGCCACGCGGTTCGCGGCGGAATCCGATTGACCACCTTCGGTTCTTCCCGCGCGCTTCGTCCGACCGCCCACACTGGTGTTGGCGAGGCATTCGCGGTCCTCGTTCCCCCCTCCTTCAGGGCTGGGAGCCGCCTACCCTGATTGCCTTCGGTACGGAATTTTTCAGTGATTTCAATGGCTGAAAAATTCTCAATTCCTGTTCATTTCGTAACCTGTTTTCAGGTCGCGAAGGGGGCGCTTTGCCCGAAACCGGAGGGTGAAATGAAGAACCTGAATACGCGTATCTCCGCACTGTTGTACACCGGCCTTCTGGCCGTGTTCGCATCCCTCATGACGTCGGCCGCCATCGCTACCGGAGACTGGGGGCCACTAATCCTGCTTTGCGTACCTTGCCCCGTCGCCTTCCTTCCCCTTTTGAAGCAGGGGCGGAAAACCGCGTGGCAAAAGTAACCGAAACGACCGGGTAACATTGCATCAAAAAAAAGGAGGGTCTTTCGCGTGCGTGTACCAACGAAACCGTGGGTGGGCGGATCAACGCCCGGTCCGAACCGCTTTCTCGCCCTCGGATTGACGGGAGCGATTCTGGCCGGGGTCGTGTTCGGGGAAAGGGCGCAGGGCCAAACCCGGAATCCGATGAAGGTCACCGTCGACCGGGCGGTCGAGGAAACCGTGGGGCGGAACCTGTCGCTCCTGGCCGAGCGCTACAACGTGACGCTGGCCGAAGCACAGGTGGTCGCGGCCCGCGCCAGACCGAATCCGGTTCTGAGCGTGGGGGGCGACCACCTCGACCTGCTTGGCACGGGCTTCAGCGAATTCAACGCCGCCGGACCGTCGGAGTATTCCCTCCGGGTGGATTTTCCCATCGAACGGGGCGACAAGCGTCGATTGCGGATCGAGGTCGCCACGCACGCGAAATCCGTCGCTGAATTCGGCCTCCAGAACGCCACCCGGCTGCTGGTCATCGACGTCCAGCGGTCGTTCGTGGAAATGCAGGCGGCGAAGGAAAGTCTCGAACTGGCCCGAAAGAATCTTGAGACCTTCAACGAGGTGGTCGAGATCAATTCCGCGCGGGTGCGCGCCGGCGACCTCGCGCCCATTGAGCTGGTCCGGACCAAGATTGCGACCGTTCAACTGACCCACGCCGTCAAGCAGGCCGAGGTCCGGCTGAAGCTCGCGCGCAACAAATTGCAGACCGTCATGGGGCGGGGCGAAATCATGGACATCTTCGAGACGGAGGGGCCGATGCGGTCGGACCCACTACCCCCGGCGTTCGGTCGGCTCCTCGACAAAACCCTGCTCGCGCGTCCCGATCTGTTGGCGCTGCGCGAGGAACAGGCGCGAACCCAGGCCGACCTACGCCTCCAGATTGCCCAACGCAAGGTGGACTACACCGTGGGCACCGAATACCGGCGGCAACAGGGACTCGCCGGACGCGGCAATTCGCTCGGGTTCTTCGTCAGTGTCCCGCTGCCGTTCTTTGACCGCAACCAGGGCGGCATCCTGCGATCCGAAACCGAAGGGCAGCAGGTGGAAGTCCGCATCAAAAACCTTGAGCGGGACATCCGGGCAGAACTCGATGCCACCTTTCTTCAATGCCGCAACGCACGCGAACTGGTGGAGAGCTTCGAGGGCGGAGTCATTGAGCAGTCAAAGGACGTTCTCGACGTCACCGAGTATTCCTACCGCCGGGGGGAGGCGAGTTTTCTCGAATTCCTCGACGCCCAGCGTTCCTACAACGAAACCATGCAGGGGTATATCGACGCCCGCGCCGATTACGCCCGCCTGCGGTTCGAACTCGACGCCGTCACGGCGGGCGCTTCCGTATAGAGGACGACGACCATGATAAAGAGACAAAACCGGACCTTCGGACTAAGCGCCGCGGTTCTCGGCGCGGCATTTCTGGCGGGGGCGGCCTGCGGCGCAAAACCGCCCGCGCCAGCCCCCGCTGCCGCCCCCGTCGTGTCTTCAAAGCCATCCGGCGGGGTGACCCTTCCCGCCGATTCACCCAAGCTGCGGGAACTGCGCATCGAGACCGTCCGCCGGGAAAGCGTTGCCCAGGACGAAGTCGTTTCACCCGGCAAGGTTGAGATCAATCCGAACCGGATTTCGAAGGTGCTGCTGCCGGTCCCCGGACGCATCTCGACGGTTCAGGCGAGGGTTGGAGACAGTGTCCGTGCCGGTCAGGTTCTGGTCACGGTCGAGAGCAATGAGGCGTCGGACGCGGTCGGCGGTTTGCGCCAGTCCGAAACCGGAATCCTTCAGGCCGAATCCGCGCTGACGCAGGCCAAAGCCAATCAAGCCAAGGCCCAGAGCGACTACGACCGGACGCGGGATCTGTTCGAGCACCGGGCGGTCGCTCAAAAGGACGTCCTCAACGCCGAGAACGTCCTGATTCAGGCGAAAGCCGGCGTGGAGCAGGCTCAGGCGGCGGTCAAACAGGCCAAGGCTGTCCGGGAGCAGGCCGAGCGGCGTCTGGGACTGCTTGGCATCACCAAAAATGAATATGGTCAGAAAATCGCGGTTCGCGCGCCACTGAACGGCAAGGTCATGGATTTGTCGGTGGTGGCGGGCGAATACCGCACCGATACCGCCACAGCGCTGATGACCGTCGCCGACCTGAGCAGCATTGTCATTGCCGCCAATGTGCCCGAAACCGGTATCCGGTTCATCAGCCTCGGCGAACGGGTGGAGATCACGCTGACCGCCTTTCCGGGCGAAACGTTTTCCGGACGGGTCGCCCGCATCGCCGACGGCGTCGATCCTCAAACCCGAACCATCCGGGTTCTGGCCGAAGTCGCCAATCCCGGCTTCAGGATTCGCCCCGAGATGTTCGGACAGGTCCGGCACGCGCACGGGGCCGCGCTCCAGCCGGTCGTGCCGGCGGCGGCCCTGATCGAGGCCGAGGGCGGCACGTCGGTTTTCGTCGAGAAACGCCCTGGTGAATTCGAACTCCGCAAGGTCACCGTCGGCACGAATTCCGGTGACCGGGTTGCCGTCACGAGCGGTTTAACCGAGGGCGACCGGGTGGTGGTCGGCGGCACATTTCTCCTTCTAAAGGATCAGGAAACGAGGACGCCATGATCGAGTTGCCGAAAATCGCGCTTCGCCGTCGCGTCCTGGTCCTGGCCGCCAGTCTGACGCTCGTCGTTCTCGGCGTCTGGGCCTTTACACGCCTGAAAATCGAGGCGTACCCCGACATTTCCGACACCCAGGTGGTCGTTATCGCCCAATTTCCCGGCAACGCCGCCGAGGAAGTCGAGCAGCAGGTCACGATTCCCATCGAACGGGCGCTCAACGGCGTGCCAAACGTCATCGGACGGCGGTCGCGAACCATCTTCGGCCTGTCGGTCGTGGAACTGACCTTCGACGACCGCGCCGAGGATTACTTCGCCCGGCAGTTGGTGCTGGAAAAGCTGCGGGACGCGGAGTTGCCACCCGGCGTCACGCCATCGCTCGGCCCACTGACTTCCGGAATCGGTGAAATGTACCGCTACCGGCTGGAAGGCACGAACGTTTCCGAGATGAAACTTCGGGAAACTCAGGACTGGGTCGTCGCTCCGCGGCTGATGCAGGTGCCGGGCGTCGCCGACGTCACGATTTTCGGCGGGCCGGTTCGCGAATTTCAGGTCGAGATCGATCCGTTGAAGATCGAGAAGTTCGGACTGACGGTCAAACAGGTTTCGGACGCCATCGCGGCCAACAACCGCAATGCCGGGGGCGGCGTGCTCGACAACCGCCAGCAGAGTCTCGTCGTGCGCGGCGTCGGACTTGTTCAGTCCCAACGCGACATCGAGCGAATCGTTATCGGAGCAGGCAAGGGCGTACCGGTTTTCGTCCGCGACGTGGCGACGGTGAAGGTTGGAGCCGCCCCGCAGACCGGCATTTTCGGCTACGACGCGAAGTCCGGCGGCGTCGAGGGAATCGTCCTGATGCGCCGATGGGAAAATCCGACCGAAGTGCTTTCCGACCTCAAGGACAAGGTCGAGGAAATCAACCTACTGCTCGCCCCCCAGGGCATTCGGGTCGTCACCGTCTACGACCGGAGCGATCTGGTCAACAATACCCTTCACACGGTTTCCAAAACCCTGCTGGAAGGGCTTCTGATCGTCGTTCTCGTCCTGCTTTTCTTTCTGGGCAACATCCGGGCGGCGCTTCTGACGGCCATCACGATTCCGCTTTCACTGCTGTTTGCCTTCCTGTGCATGAAAGGAAGCGGCATCCCGGCCAATCTCCTCAGTCTGGGCGCGCTGGATTTTGGCATCATCGTGGATGGTTCGCTCGTCATGGTCGAGCACGTCGTCCACCGCCTTTCCCACCAGGATGGGCGGATTCGACGCGGTCCGCTTGACATCATCCGGTCGGCGGCCCTCGAAATCGAACGGCCGATCTTCTTTTCGCTCGCCATCATCATCTGCGCCTACCTGCCGCTCTTCACGATGGAGCGGGTCGAGCGGCGACTGTTTGCTCCAATGGCGTTCACCGTCTGCGGCGCGCTGCTCGGCTCGCTGATCCTGTCGCTGACGGTCGTCCCGGTGCTTGCGACCTATCTGTTCCGGGGGAAGATCAGGGAATGGGAAAACCCGCTCGTGGGATGGCTGCGCCGTCGTTACGAGGGAATCCTGAAGACCACGCTCGCCCGTCCGGTGGCGACCGTTTCCGCCGCGGGGGCAGTGGTGGCGCTGTCGTTTCTCGTCGCTTCCACACTCGGTTCGGAATTTCTGCCGCAACTCGACGAAGGCGTGATCTGGATTCGGGCCAATTTCCCCCCCGGCATTTCGGTGGTCGAGTCCGCCACGTCCGCCGACCGCCTGCGGGCGGTTATCGGGGAATTTCCGGAAGTGTCGGTCGTTCTCTCCCAGACCGGTCGCAACGATTCCGGGACCGACCCGTTCGGTCCGAACCGCAACGAAATCCTCGTCAACCTCAAGCCCTACGACACCTGGACGACCGGGCGCTCGAAGCAGCAGCTCGTCGAGGAAATGTCGCGGCGTCTGAACGAGCGGGTGCCGGGCGCGACGCTCAACTTCACCCAGCCGATCATCGACACCTCGACGGAAATGGCGACCGGATCGAGCGCGGACCTCGCGGTCATCATCAGCGGGTCGGATTTGAAACTCCTGCGAAAACTCGCCGCCGATTCGCTCGACGCCCTGCGGAGCGTGCCCGGCGCCGCCGACACGTCCATCGAGCAGGAGGCCGACCAGCCCCAGTTGCGAATCCGGGTAAATCGCGACGAGGCGGCGCGTTACGGCGTCAACGTCGCCGACGTCCAGGACCTGATCGAGATGGCGGTCGGCGGGCGCGCCGCCGGCACGATGTACGAAGGGGAACGCCGCTTCGACATCGTCATCCGGTATGTCGCCGAAGCCCGGTCGGACGCGGCGGCCATCGGAAAGATTCTCGTACCGACCGCCGACGGCGGACGCCTGCCACTCTCCCAACTGGCTGAAATCAAGGTCATCGACGGAGCCTCGATCATCGCCCGGCGGGAAAACCAGCGCCAGATCACGATTCGAACCAACATTCGCGGTCGGGATCAGGGGAGCTTCGTGGCGGATGCCCAGCGGGTCTTTTCGCAAAAGGTATCGCTGCCGCAGGGGTACAAGGTCGAATGGGGCGGTCAGTTCGAGAATCTCTCGCGGGCGCGGGCGCGGCTGGCGCTCATTTTACCCGTCACCCTCGCAATCATTTTCGGTTTGCTCTTTATGATGTTCGGGTCGGCCCGGTACGCCGGACTGGTCCTCGCGAGCGTCCCCTTTTCGCTCGTTGGGGGAATCGTCGCCCTCTGGCTGCGAAGCATCAACCTGAGCGTTTCCGCGGCGGTCGGGTTCATCTCACTGTTCGGCGTGGCGGTCATGAGCGGCGTTCTGGTCGTGTCCGAAATCAACCGGCTGCGGCTTGAACAGGAAGTCCCGCTTGAGCGCGCCGTGGTTCAGGGAGCGTTGACGCAGATGCGTCCGGTCCTGATGATGATTCTGGTCGCCTTGCTCGGGATGGTTCCGGCGGCGCGGGCGGCGGGGATCGGGTCCGACGTTCAGCGGCCGCTGGCGACGGTCGTGGTCGGCGGGTTGCTCTCGACCCTGTTTCTGACGCTCCTGGCTCTTCCCAGCCTCTATCTGCTGTTCTCCGACCGCAACATCCGTCGCCCCGTCGAGACCGACGTCACGCTTGTCCCTGAACCCGTCGTCACGACGGACTCCATCATCGTGGACCCGCGCGAACCTTCGGGAAACGGTGAAACGTCCGCGCCGACCAACCTCGAACCACCCGCCGAACCGATTTCGGAGGAGGAAAAAACCGCATGAGTCGATTGCTTTCCGGACGTGTCCGGACGCTTCAGATTTTCATCAGCGAGGACGACCACTGGGGCAACGAACCGCTCCATCAGGTGCTGGTCCAGAAACTGCGGCTGGCGGGCATCGCGGGAGTCACGGTGTTTCGCGGCACGGCGGGTTTCGGGTCCCAGCGCAAGATTCACGAAGCCGGGCGACTCGGCGCCTCCGCCGACCTGCCGGTTTTCGTCATGGTCATCGACACCCCCGAACGCATTGACGCCGTGCTTCCGATCATCGACGAACTGGTCTCCGACGGCCTGGTCATTCGCTCGGACGGAGAGGTCGTCAAACACGCCGATTCCCGGTAGGGCCAATCCCCGCCGACCAAACGGGCCGCCGTGTTGGTTCGACATCCCCGGAGTGCTTCAGTAGATGCTGAAATTGACCTCGACGCGAGCGGTGGCCGCCACCGGCACGCCGCCTTTCAGCGCAGGCGAAAACCGGCCCTGACGCACGGTCGAGATGGCGCTTTCATCGAGGCCGTAGCCGAGCGACTTCACCACCGATACCCTCGCCGACCAGCCGAAAGTGGTGGCCTACGCCCGGGAGCGGAAACTGAACTTCCCGGTCTGGCTTGGCGCGACCCCCGCCGACATGACCCGCTTCAGGGTCGGCTCGGCGCTTCCCGCGACGGTGATCCTCGACCGTGAGGGGAAAATCGTCTGGACCAAACTCGGCCCCGTCACGGAAGCGGAATTGAAGGCCGAACTCGACCGGTTGCTGAAAGCCGCCGAGAAGGTGGCGAAGGCCGAGGTCTCGAAGGCGAAGCGGGCGGTGTCGAGCGTTCCGTCCTCCCCGCTCTGACCGGGCGAAGGCCGCGCCGTGAGCAGGGCCGCGCTTGGCGATTCGAACCGCTGGACCTACGGGGTGCGCGTCATCCCGGACATTCTCAACCGCGCCCGGTGGCGCAACACCCTGACCTACCGGCCCTTTTCGCGGCTCACCGTCGGCGTCGAGTACAACCCGCTCGCGCGTGACGTGCGTCCGCTCGTCAACTTTCTCGCGGTCACCGAAGGCGATGTCATTTCTCAAAATAAACGGGACTGCACCATAAAAAGCGGGACTCATACCAAAATAGGTGAGACTCGCTACAACTGGCGCGAGATTGGAGCAAAACCAGTCTCGCTTATTTCGGTAGATTCAAGGCTGGTCTCGTCTATTTCTGTACGAGTCTCACCTATTTTGGTGCGAAAATCGTCGTTTTTAGCCCCGCCAGTCTCATTTATTTTGAGATTTCACAGGCGAACGCCGACCGGCAGTGATTTTCGGGACCAGCTCCGACCGGATCGGAACGCCCGAGGGTCAGACCTTCTACGTCACGGTCAGCAAGAACCTGAAGGCGGAGACCCGGCTACCGATCGCGCCCTACGCCGGGGTCGCCTACAGCACCTTTGAACATCGTTTCCTTCCCATCGGAGGCAAGAACATTTCGTTTTCGGACCGCTGGTCGAGCCTCGTGATCTTTGACGGAGTCAAAGTCAGTCCAACCGTGACCTATGCCCGTGGACGACATGCCTTTTCCTTTCTGCTGGCGCGCGGGAACCGGCCGGGCGTGAGCTACAGCGTCACCTTTTGACATACCGTCCGACCCGGTCGGTTCGGCTTCGGCTTGTTACCTGTACCAAAGAGGTGACCTTGGCGGCGGTCCAAATTCAACCTGAGAGTCCGCCAAGGTCAGCCGTGGGTGGTCAGTCAGGTATTCATTTACCCCTTTTCTGGTTCGAGCGTCCCGACTGGCTCCAACTCCCCATCCGGATTGGGGAGAAGGTGGCCCGGCTCGGGACGCTTTCCGCCAAAGCGCAGAAAGAGGGCGGGCAGCACAAACAGGTTCAGCAGGGTCGAGGTTCCGAGACCGCCCAGAATGACGCAGGCCATCGGGTATTCGATTTCCTGTCCTGGTTTGACGCCGCCATACACGACCGGCACGAGGGCGAGACCCGTGACCGTGGCGGTCATCAGAATCGGGGAGAGGCGTTCTTCCGCGCCGCGCAGAATCAGATCGAGGCCGAACGGTTGCCCCTCCTCTTCTTCAAGGTGGCGGTAGTGACTCACCAGCAGGATCCCGTTTCGCGCGGCGATGCCGAGGACGGTCACGAACCCGACCAGCGACCCGAGTGAGATGACCCCGCCGCCGAGTGCCGCCGCGAAAACGCCCCCCACCAGCGCAAATGGAAGCGTGACCGCGACCAGGCCGGTGAGTTTGACGGATTTGAAATCGGTGTAGATGACCATCAGGATGCCGAGCAAGGAGACGGCGGCGAGGAGTCCGAGACGGGTTCGGGCCGATTGCCGCGCCGCATATTCGCCGAGAAATTCGGGATGATAGCCCCGTGCGAAATCGAGCTTTCTGACCCGTGATTCAATCTCCCGCGCAACGGTTCCAAGGTCCTTGCCCGTGACGTCACAGGTCACGTCGATACGGCGGGAGGTGTTTTCCCGCTGGACGATATTCGGCATCGGGGCCATCCGAAGATCAACGGCGTCCCCGAGGCGGATGTCCCCACCCAGCGGCGTGGCAATGCGAATCTCCCGCAGGGCGGCAATATCCGCGCGCAGATTTTCCTCGCCCCAGACCACCACGTCGCAGGCGCGTTGCTCGGTAAAGACTTCCCCGACTTTCTGCCCCTTGAGCAGGGTCGCCATTGTGCGACGGACTTCTCCAGCCGACAATCCGTAGCGGGCGGCGGCCTCGGGGCGAAGTTTGACTTCAATGGACGGCACCAGAACCTGCGGCTCCAGTTTGAGATTGGTCACGCCCGGAACATCGCGCAGAACCCCTTGAATCTCCGTCCCCTTGGCACGGAGGGTGTCGAGGTCCGTGCCATACAACCGGACGACCACCCCGCCGCTCGATCCGCTCAGGACTTCCTTGGTCCGCTCCTTCAGATAGGTCAGCACGTCACGGTACAGGCCGGGGTAGCCGTCCACCACGGTCTGGATTTTCGCGGTGGTGGCGTCGTAATCCACATCCGGGTCGATGCTGATCCAGAGTT
>JBDRAL010000054.1:0-17638 GCA_039793685.1 Blastocatellia bacterium NZW_1522 | reverse complement strand
GATTGGTAAAGAGCCAAAACCTGTAAATAATTTATTTGAATGGGTTTAGATAAGATTTTAAGACTACGCCACCAAACTGCTAATTTGTAGATTTGGCTGTTTTCAGGTCGTTAATTGGCCTTGGGTCGAACGGCACCAGAGCCCGAACCGGGATGATGCCGGTCTCGCCGAGAACGAGAACGATGAGTGAACTGACCAGCGAGATCACCATCAGGCCGATGGTCTGGGGCAATTTGATCCACCGCACGTTGATGAAGGCGGCAGCAGCGGCAAGGGTGAGTAAAAGGGCTGAGATCTGAAAAAGGGTCATTGAGGGGTCACAAAAACTTACGCAACCTTCCGAATCAGGAGGATGGAAAGGGCTCTTAAGTTACCAGTGTCCGCGGTTTTGATGATCCGTTCGGGTGAAATCCCCAGAGCGGTTGCCAGATCGGCCGTCAGTTTCCCGACTTCAATCTCGGTGAAAGCTGAGTCCGTTTCAAGTGCCACGACCATTTCCGGATCGGCTCGAAGGAAGGCCCTTGGCTGGATCAGGGCGGTAGAAACCGGTGTTGACGACGGACGACGACCGGACACCAGGTCCTCTGGCCGAATTTCGATCCTGGCGCCTGGACGCAGACGAAACACCAGTGGCGGGCCTTTGGGTGCTCCGGTCTTTGTGCCGGGCCCCTCGAATACACGCCGGGCGGCCTCCTGAAGACTTTCTTCAGGGAAAGAACCAATGGTTGCCAGAATCTCAACCCGGATGACGTTCTGGCCGTCGGTGGTTATAAAAAAGCGGTCAAGTTTCCCGCCAAGGACGGAAACCGCCAATTCGACATCCTTTCGATAGGTATCGGCCAACCGGTTCAGGGCCTCGACTTCCGTAACCTTCGGCGAAACGGGGCTGACGGGAATGACATCGGCGAGGCCGCCGTGTTTCACCATGACCTGGTCAAGTTCGAGGACCACCGGGCGTCCGAAATTTTTTTCAAGGCTGCGGGTCATTTCTCCGACCTCCGTGTGGCTGAAATAACGGGTGGTTCGAATGGTGGCTTCGATGGCCAGTTTTCCCTCAATTTCGGCGAAAGTAAGACCGGAGTTGATTCTGGCCCGGCCTGGGTCACTTTCGATTTCGGCCCTGACGGCTTTCTCGACTTGCTGCCGCATTCGGGAATTGTCGGCGGCCTTGAGCAGTGCCATCGCCAGTGGAATTGCCAGCACAGCAAGCACAACGAAGGAAATGGAAATTCGGGTGGAGGCGGCCCAATGGCGGCCTGGCAATTCGGTCGCCCGAAACGAAGCGAGGAGAAAAACCGTGGCCGCGCTGATGACAATGGCGGCGAGGTTGGTCAGGAAAAGCGACCCGGCGCCAATGATGATCCGGCCGTCAAGATGTTGAATCCCGAAACCGACCACGCACAGGGGTGGCATGACGGCGGTCGCGATGGCAACTCCAGGAATGGTCGTCAAACCCTTCCGGGAAATAAGGGTGTAGGTCCCGGCGCAACCGGAAAAAAATGCAATCCCGAGGTCGAGCAGGTTCGGATTGGTTCGGGAGAGAACCTCTGAGTTGGTTTCCTTGAGTGGGGAAAGCCAGACGGTGAGCGCGGAAATGGCCAAGGCCGCGAGAATGCTCAGGCCGATGGTCCGGAGGGCTGCCTTTCCCAAATCCCAGTCACCCACCGCCAGGGCCAGCCCTGCCGACAAAAAGGGGTTCATCAAAGGGGAAATGAGCATGGCCCCGATGACCACCGCAGTGCTGTTGCTCAACAGTCCAAGGGTGGCCACCAGGCAGGCCAGGATCAACATCGCAAGGTACGAGGGGCGCATCTGGTGATTGTCGCGTACCTCGTTGTACACCTGCTCCCTTTCCTCAGTGGTGGTTTCAAAAAATGGAATCGTAAAATGTCCGTCTTTTGTGAATTGCATGGCCTTTGTCCCGGGTCAGATTTCAAGGCCGAAAAAAACGGCTTTGGGGTGTTTATGCGGAGAGGGTGGAATCGGCCCATTCCGGGCATTTCCAAAGAAGGGTTGAGGAGTGATCGGTGAAACCCCTTCCCTCCAACTTTCGGATTCCCAACCTCTGAAAGGTTACCGGGTGAACCCATTTAACAATCCGACTTTTTGGAAGGGTTCTGCGAATCCGTTCAGTGGCCCGACTTTCCAGCAAATTCTCAGGAATTCGAGAATGAACCCGGGCGGGACAAAAAGCGAAGGTTTTGATTCGGTTTCGGTCCTTGCCCTCCCTGTTGGATGCCGAGCCTAAGCTTTCCCCACCTGCGTTCAACGGAGTGAACGTTCAGTCTTCGGCACCAGACCGTTTACCGGGTTGGAGGAGTAACGGATTGCGAATCCACAGGTCTCGCTGGGGAAACGGAATCTGAATTCCGTGTTCCTCGAATTTTCTCGAAATCTCGAAATTGAGGGCACTCACCAGGACGAGGCGCTTATGGACCATGGAGATGTTCCAGACCCGCAGGATAAAGTCGAGGGAGCTGTCACCGAACCTCAGGAAAATGACATCCGGGGCGGGAGACTTCAGGACGTCGGGGTTGTTTGCTGCTGTCACTAACGGCATAAAGTGGCCGCTTTTGAGGGCATAAAGTGGCCGTTTCGCGATGTTCTTCCGGTATTTGCTGAGTTTCTTCAGTTCATTGGGGGCATAAAATGGCCGGAAGTACGTTTTTGTGGGCATAAAGTGGCCGAAAATTCAAAAATCGAAGCCACTTTTCAACCACCTCTTTTTTGCTTGGTTTTGACCTATCGGTGCTTGAGTTCGACCCGGTAGACGACCGTCTCGCCCTGCCCCTGAATCTTTCCGAAGGGGCGTTTTTCATCCTCAACGAATTCAACCTTTGGTCCAGTGGCCGTGGCGGCGGCGAGAAAGCTCCGCAGGTTGGTTTCCGCCTGGCCGGGCTTGAGCGTTCCGCCGTTCTCGAAGCACGCCTTCCTCGCGGCGTCGAGCGCGGGTTGTTTTCCCGAAGACCAGACGATGTAGACGACTTCGTTGCCGGTCGAACCCGTGAAGGTGTTCTGACCGGTTTGCACGGCTTGTCCGCCGGTGACGGCCGGCGAGCCGTCGTTTCGTTTTGGGGTTGGAAAGAGGAGGTTGATTTCGGGTTTGCCGGAATCGTCCTTGCCGTCGGCGAAGACGTAAAGATCTCCGGCCGCGTCGGGGGTGATTTCGAGGAGAAACTTGTAGCCGTTCTCGAAGACTTCCCGCCCGTTTCCCCAAAAAGGGTCTTGGTAGGGGTTCCCGTCCCGCATTTTTTGGACCTGCACGGCGAAAGTGAAGCCGCGCGCCTGGGTCTGGGGGGAAGGCGGAGGCGTTTTCTGGACCGAGGGGGCTGGAAGGTAGCGCCACGCGAGGAATCCGCCGCCGCCGAGCAGGATGGCCCCAGAGACGAGGGCGATGGGAAGAATTTTCTTTTGGGGTGGGCGGTTTTGCTCGAGTTCGACTTTCAGGCGCTCGATGTGGGCGTCGCTTTCGGCTTTCGGATCGACGGCGCGTTCGGTGCTCGGAAGGGGTTGTGGCGGACGAACCGGATCGGTTTCACGCGGAAGGATAGGAGCGGTTTCGGCGTTGGGATCGACGACTCCGTTTCGCGGGGCAATCGGCGTTTGTCGGAGGGCGGTCGCGAGTTCACGACAGAATGCGCGGGCATTTTGAGGGCGACGTTTCGGGTCGTAATTCAATGCCCCGACAAGCAGGGCGTCAACATTCAGGGGGAGACCTGGGCGAAAGGTGGAGGCCCAGTCGCGGAGTCCCTGTTGACGCTGGGCGAAGAACTGGTCGAGGCTGCATTCCGGGAAAGGGTAGCGTCCGGTCAAAAGTTCGAAGGCCATCGCGGCGACGGAGTAAATATCGCAGGCGGGGCCGAGGTCCGGTTTTGTCATGAACTGTTCGGGAGGAGCGTAAGGGACGGTGCCCATCATTCCCGTTGCCGGGCGACCGGGATTCGTGTGCGCGGCGCCGGAGAGCTTAGCGATGCCGAAGTCGATGACGACGAGGCGTTCGGCGCGGTCTTTTTGTGGAACAAGCATCAGGTTGTCGGGTTTGATGTCCCGGTGGATGATGCCAAGGTCGTGGGCCACGGTGAGGGCGTCGCCGAGTTGTTCCAGAATATCGGCGCATTCGGAAAAAGTCAGAGGCGTCCCGGCGGCCTTTCGGTCTTCAAGTCGTTTGCGGAGCGAGACGCCTCTGATGAACTGCATGGCCATGAACGGGGTGCCATCGGGGAGGACGCCGCTGCCGTAGATGTCTCCGATACCGGGGTGACGCATTTCGCTGAGTTTCACGAGCGCCGACTTTTCGTCCTCGAACTTCATCCGGACGGATTCGTTCGCGAGCATTTCCGGGTGGAGAAATTTGATGACGGTTTCCCGGTTGAGAAGCTCCCGGTCGTGGGCGAGGTAGACCGCGCCGAACCCGCCGCCGCCCAGCTTTTCAACGATTTTGTATCGTTCCTTGATGAATTGGCCGATTCTGACATCGGCAGGGCTGAAGACGGTTTCTGAGTCGTGAAAATCGGGCATGGGAATCGGAGTTAAGCCGCGTGGTGGTTGGGTGGAACGAGCGGTTCTTCGGTCGGGTAACCTACCAAACCGCCCGCCCCGTTTGATCTTCGGATGCGGTCGCCCGCATCGCCGGAACCGGCTGCTGGACTCTCTCCCGCGCGCTTGCCGCAATCCCTTGCGACAATTCCGGCGACGGAGAGCGCTCGAGGAATGCACCACCACCCGGAAGCCGTTGTTGTTGTTCCGGTTTGTCGGTGTGTTCCTATTGCGGTTCGCCGAGCGGCAGTTATTGGCGTTGTTGTTCCAGGAACCGCCGCGCAGGACGTTTTTGAGCCTGTCCCGATCTTACGACCTCCGGAAAACGAGCGACGCAAGAACCCTTTCGCGCAGTCGCCAGGCATCGGCCCGCGACACATGCGCGTTCCAGCTTGTGAGCGACCGCGCCACGTCTTCAAAGCCGATTCGTTCGCGGGCGTAGTCGTCGGTCAGCCGGCGATGTCGTTTTCGCGCGCGATCCATCGTATTTCGCCTGACTCGAACGAACTCTTTGAAAACCCGGAATCCAACGAAATTTCCGCCATGCCGAGTCTCGAACAGTTGGCTTTTGACGGGGTGGATGCGGAGACGAAGTTCGGCAAGACGCGCTTCAATCGCGGCGCGCGCGGTCGCCAGTTCGTCGGGATCGTCGCCGAAGAGGGCGAAATCATCGACGTAGCGAAGGTATTTGCGAATGCCGAGTTGTTCCTTGACGAAGTGGTCAAAGCCGTTCAGGTAGATGTTGGCGAAGAACTGACTGGTCAGGTTTCCGATGGGCAGCCCTCGTCGCCGCTCGTGTGGGGTGAACAGGTCGTCGCCGGGAAAGTAGGCCGTCACTTCTTCCTGCGGGTTACTGTTGTCGATAATAAGGTCAATCAGCCGGAGGGTGTCGTGGCACTTGATTTTGCGCCGGATGAAGGACTTCAGGATGGCGTGGTCGATGCTCGGAAAGTAGCGGTAGATGTCACACTGGAGAACGTAGCGGCTGTTGCGGATGTAACGACGAAACCGGTCGAAGGCGCGGGACGTTCCGAAACCCACCCGGTTCGCGTAGGACGTGTCGATGAAAGTTCGTTCGAAGATCGGCCCGATGACATTGCACGGGGCGTGGTGGACGACGCGGTCGCGGTAGGGGGCGGCGGAGATCATGCGTCGCTTGGGTTCGTAAATCTCGAAGGTGAAGTACGCGCCTGGCCGGTAGGTTTCAGTCGTCAGTTCCTCGCGGAGCCTAAGCAGTTCGTTTTCCAGGTTGTGATTGAAGATGAGGGTTTGCCGGGTAAACCGTTTCCCGCGCTGGGCCTGTTTCGCGGCCTGGAGAAGGTTCCCAAAGGAGACGAGTTGTGGAAAGAGGTTGCCCTCGCGTTTCATGAGGTTCGCCCCCGGTTCTGGTGTTTGATCCATCCGCCGAGTTCGGTTCCGATGGCGTTGATGGCGGTTGAGACGTACTCGTAGCGATTCGTCGCCATGAGGTCGAGTTGGTGAAGGATGCGCGTCTGGTAGCGCAAAACGTCCAGACGGGCGTTGATGCCTTCAAGGATGGCGAGCTTTTCCGGGGCGTACCGCGCTCGTATCAGGTCTTCCAAAAGGTCGTACAGCCCCGCGACGATGCGTTCGCCGATGGCGAATTTGTGGTCGCGCGGGAGCCGGTTCAGGAGCGGCACATACCAGACGATCAGGTCATAGGTTTTCTGGATGATCGGCAGATCGCGCGTCATGTTTCAAACCCGAAAAAAATTTTGGAGCCGCGCCGAAAACGGCGCGGCAAAGGGTAAAGGCCAGAGGGTACGAACCGGCGTTATGTCCTCGCGGAAAACACCACCACCCGGAAGCCGTAGTAGTTGCTCCGGTTTGTCGGTGAGTCCCTATAGCGGATCGCCGAGCGGCAGTTAATGGCGAAGTCGTTCCAGGAACCGCCGCGCAGGACGCGGTATTGCTGTGCCGAAGATGGGCCGGTTGGGTCGGTCGGATTGGCGGATTCGTAGTATTTTTCGTCGAACCAATCCGCGCACCATTCATAGACATTGCCGTGCATATCGTACAAACCGAAAGCATTCGGTCTTTTTTGTCCGACCGGGTGCGTTTGGCATTCATTGGGCTTCAGGGTGTTTTCGTAGTATTTGTTATAATCCAACCCTGCATCCACATAGAAAGCCTGATAGCTGTCGATCCGACTTTTCCCTGAGTTATTGGCGTACCAGCCCATTGCGTCGAGGTCACCAGCGTAATCGCCCGAAGTATTGGCTCGGCAGGCATACTCCCACTCGGCTTCCGTCGGTAAAGCATATTCAAACCCGTCTCCGAGCCGGTTCAGCCGCAGCACAAACTCTTCGCAGTCCTCCCAACTGACTTGCTCGACGGGAAGGTCATCGCCCTTGAAAAACGAGGGGGAGGAATCAAGGTCCCGCTTCACTTTCGGCAGCTTCTCCGCCACATAGCGCCATTGTTTTTGCGTAACCTCGAATTTTCCCACATAGAAATCCCGGCTAATCGTAACGCGATGGGAAGGGCGTTCTCTCAAAAAGTTCGCTGTCCGGTTGAACTTGGCGAAGACATCCTTCGTCCACCGGTCCTGATCAGCCTGCTCCGAACCCATGACGAAACTGCCTTTCGGAACTCGGACAAACTCGATTCCCGCGGCGTTTGACAGGACGGACGGCAATTCGAACTCGACACCGATTTGAACTTCTCGGTTCGGCTCGATTTCCACCCGCTTCACCACCGGGTCACGTCCCTTGAGCCGGGCTGTGATTTCCACCGTTCGCCCGGCGACCAGTTTCTCAACCTTGAATTTCTCGCCTCGCGATTCCGAAACGCCTTGGGATTTCCCGTCAATCAGGATTTCAACCCCGACTTGGGCCGACGTGACAACAAGTGTTCCGAACTGCTTTTCCCTCGTCACCTTCGGGGCGGGGTCGTCCGCAACTGGCGGCGGCGCGCTGGCTGTTGCTCCGCTCCCTTCCGGGATGAAGTAGAAATCACCGTTGAGCGAAGAGTTCTCCCACGGGATTTGCGCGCCCTTGCTGTTTGCCTGAACCCTGATCCGAACCCGTTTGAAGACCTGTTCAATGGGCAGTCCCTTGATCCGGATGGCTTCAAGGAGTTGCTCCGTGTACAGGCCGTTGACCCCGGTGCCGTCGCTCGCGGTCTGGCGCGGCGCGGTCGCGTAGGCGATCAGCGTCCCGGTCGGAGCTTCCACTTTCTTTAGGCCATCGCCGCCGCCGCCGCGTGACCGCTTGAAGCTCCGGGCAAAGGGATTATCCCGGCAGGCGTCCAGAATCACGATGTTCAGTCGGTTGCCGATGAACTGGTCGAGCGCGTCCTTGATGTCGAGACCCTGATACTTCAGATCGGTTTCATCGGTTGGGTCGGCGTCCACCGGGATCAGGTAGTTCGTCTCGTTGGCCTCCACGCCGTGGCCCGCGAAGTAAAAAAGACCGACGCCGGGATTGGCCTGCAACCGTTGGCCAAATTCCTTGACCGCGCGGATCATCTGCCGCTGGTCGAGATCGACGTACCCCTCGCCGTTCGGCCCCAATACATCGAAGCCGCACTCTCTCAACGCTTTGGCCATTGCCCGCGCGTCGTTGACGGGGTTGTCGAGTTTGCGGGCATTGCGGTAGGCGGCGTTGCCGATGACGAGGGCGACGCGGTTTTCGCCCGCCGGAGCTTCCTGGTCGCGCGTCATCTGACGCGGGTTCGGCCGAGCCTGTTGGCTGTCGCCGCTGACCCTATGCGGTGGGAGAAGGGCGGTCGAGGTCAGGAAGGAAAGGAGTAAAGCGGTGAAGGCGAAGGTCTTTTTCGTCATGGGTTTTCACCGATGGCCGGAATTCAAAAAAATTTTGGAGCCGCGCCGTTCTCTGCGCTGCAAAGGGTAAAGACCAGGGCGTACAAACCGGCGTTATGTCCTTGAGGAATGCACAACAATCCGGAAGCCGTTGTAGTTGTTCCGTTCTGTCGGTGTGTTCCCGTAGCGGAACGCGGAACGGCAGTAATCAGCGTTGAAGAACCAAGAACCGCCCCGCAGGACGCGATACTGTCCGCTCTCAGGCCCTGTGGGATTGGTGGCCCGACTGCGCTTATAAAAATTCCCGTCGTACCAATCGGCGCACCATTCCCAGACATTGCCGTGCGTGTCGTGAAGGCCGAAAGCGTTCGCCTGTTTCTGGCCGACTGGGTGCGTTTGGTTCCCGGAATTCTTGTTGTACCAACCGAGCGTGTCGAGGCTTGAACCGGCGTAATCATCCTTCGTTCCGGCTCGGCAGGCGTATTCCCATTCAGCTTCGGTCGGCAGTGCGTAGGTATTCCCATCACCCTTCGCGTTCAGTTTCCGGATGAATTCCTGACACTCATCCCAACTCACCGTTTCAACCGGTAAATTCTGGCCCTTGAACCGGCTTGGGTTATTTCCCATCACCGATTCCCATTGGGCCTGCGTGACTTCGTATTTCCCCATCCAGAAAGGCTCAGGGATAACCACGCGATGGACCGGCTTTTCATCCGACACACCATTTTCCGATCCCATCTGAAACTCGCCCGCCGGAATGAAAACCAACTTGATTCCCGCTGCCCCTTCTATTTGAGTCCCCGGCGACGGCGCGGCGGGCTTGGATACCGGCGGCCGCGAGGATGTCTCAGGACCGGTCGGTGTAGACGTGGATGACTTCACTGAGGCTTCCAGCTTTCTCAACTTGACCTTCGCCGTTCCTGCATAGCCCCCGTTCGGGAAATTCCTCAAAAACTCCCTGAAATCTTCAGGGTCTGTACTATCCTTGACCGTTTCCCACGCCTCTTGCTCGGCCGTTCTTGGATCAACTGGTCTGTCAGTCTTCGTGCTTGGATTGACCGCCTCGACCGGCGGCTTGAAGTAAAACGCGCCCCGAAGCTTGCTCGAAATCCACGGCTGCTGCTTGCGCCCGCTTTTGCGCTCCACCTCCGCCCCGGCGAGGTTGAACACGTCCTCAATCCTGAGTCCCGGCTGCCGCATCCTGGCCAACAATTCCTGCGTGTAGAGACCGTTGTCCCCGTCGCCATCGCTCGCCGTCTTGCCTGGATCGGTCGCGTAGGCAATCAGCGTCCCGCTCGGCGCCTTGATTTCCGCCAGTCCCCCCGCGCCGTCGCGGCTGAAACTTCTGGAAAACGGGTTGTCACGGCAGGCATCCATGATGACGATGTTCACGCGCCCACCCGCGCCTTCCATTTGTTTCAGGACCGTTTCCGCGTCGAGACAGTACAGATCGACGTCCTCTTCCTTCTCGACTTCCGTTTCTGCCCCCAGCGGCACGAGGTAGTTGTGACCCCCGACCTGAACTCCGTGTCCCGCGTAGTAAAAGAGGCCGACCCCGCCGGTTTCCTTCAACCGTTTCCCGAAATCCCGGATGGCACGCTGGATCTTCACCTTGTCCGCGTCGATCACCTCCGTCGCCTCGAAATCCAATTCCCTGAGCGCCGCCGCCATCGCCCGCGCATCGTTCGGCGGATTCTTCAGCCTGCCTTTTGCGTAGGCCCCGTTGCCGATCACCAGCGCAACCCGGGCTTCCGACATCGGTTGGTCCTGGTCACGGGTCATCTGGCGGCCGGTTTGCCGGTTTTGCGGGGCGTCCAGGCGCGCGCGGTTGCCGAATGAGGCGAACAAAAACGCGGCGAGCAAAACGAACGGAACAACCAGGAGACGAAGGCGGGATTGGCGGTGCATGGCGATTCTTCCTCTTTTTGTCGGCGTCGGTATCCGAGCGCCCTATTTTCGCGCCGCCGTCAGGCGGATCGGAACGACGATAAGGCCGTCCGGTCGGGCGCGGGTCTGGCAGACCGATTGCGGGAGCGGCTGGTCGCGGGTCAGGCGACGGGAATTGGCCGGGCCGTCCTTCAGCGTTCGGGTCAGATTGCCGGACGACGCCCCGATTTCCGCTGGGGTTTCCGCTTCTCCCTCATTCTCCTCAAGCTCGAAGTATTCCCCCTCCGGGACTGATTCCTCGATGCCCGAGAGGAACGCGAGGCTCCGGACCTGATTGCCGGGACCGGTGTCCCATGAGGCGATCTTTTTTGGAGAGATGACGACGGTCAGCAGCTCTCCGGCGTAATTCGGATCTTTGGACGAAATCCGGAAGTAGGGCAGTTTTTCGGTTCGGTCGGGCAGTTCCACCGGTCCGCCCGGCTGAACGAGGTTGTCCACCGCCGGTGATTCGGGAAACAAAAGCACGGGGTCGCCGAGCGTTCCGTCGCGACGAATCTCGCTGTCGATGACGTAGAGGTATCCTTCACGGTGGGTCTCGACCGTCAGCCGGACCAGATCGTTGACCGAAATGGGCCGAGTCAGGCTCGTCCGGACCGGTATGCGCCAGCCGCGGCTTTTGTCTGAGTTCATCACCCGGACGGCGTTCGCCGTGGATTCGCCGTCGCGGAGTTCCCGAAGTCTCCAGAGCGTCAGCCCGACCATTTGCGGGGGATCATCCGGTCGAGAAGATGTGACGGTCGGTCTCGCCGGTTTCTCGCGGCGGGCGATAAATTGGGCTTTCGCCTTTGGTTTGTAGCGGGTCGGGACGCTCGCCGTCTTGCTCGAAGCCGGTCGCCCCTTGGCGAAATCGTCGGACTTGATGGATCGGTCGTCCTGTGCCCTGGAGAGAGATGCCAAAACAAGTATCGCCGAGATGGCAAACGCGCTCGCGCGGGTCATTTCCCGTTTCATGGGTTTTCTTCCTCTGTGTGTTGTTTGCGGAGTTTACCGAAAACAGCGGAATGGCGCATGGGTTTATCCGGTTTTGATACCGGCTTTTCCGTATCCGTTGCCACGCTTCCGGAAACGCGCGCGTTTTTACCTTGCCGACGGAATCAACGTTCGGTCGGTTCTTCCGCTCCCCGTCAAAGTTCGGCGAAAGCAAGTTTGTCGGACGTGAATGACCGGGAAGTAAAATCCACCGAATAGAAAACTTATAAAAAGTTTTTATACTCTTTTAAGTATTTGACATTTTGTGTTTTACCCGGCCTGACGGCGCGAGCAAGCGGGTGAAATGTTCATTTTGATTGAAAGGTTTTCGCGGATTAAAATGGGGAATGGACTCGAATATACCCCATTCCTTGCTCACCTTGTCCGACGCCGCCCGAGAGATCATCTCGGAAATTCGGCGGCTGGGGCCGTCGCGCGCCGTCAGGAGCGGTCCGGGAAGCGTCAGCGGGTCGTATCCGAGTCGAAAAATGGGCGTCACGGTTCAATTCGAGAGTCATCGGAATGAACTGGCGGTGATTCTCGAACTCGAACACGATCCCGAAGTTCTGGCCTATTACGACCAGCCTCCGCCGATCCCTCTCGAATATCTTTCCCGAACCCACCGACGCGTCAGGGTTTTGCATACGCCGGACTTTTTCGTGGTTCGGACGGACGGGGCCTATTGGCTTGAGTGCAAGGCGGAAAAAAAGCTTCGCGAACTGGAATGCAATCAGCCGAATCGCTTTCGGCACGAAGATGGTGGGTGGCGGTGTCCGCCCGGCGAGATTTACGCGGCCGGGTTCGGTCTGGGGTATCGCGTGCGGTCTTCGGACGAGATTGACTGGACCTTCCAGGCGAATATCGAGTTTCTTGAAGATTATCTCCGGGGCGGTTCGTTCGAGATTCCCGAATGGGCGGCGAAATATCTTTCGTCGCTGGTGCTGACCAAAACCGCCCGAACCCTCGGAGAATGGCTTGCCTTTGCCGGGGAGGCGGGCATCGGGTCGGACCTGGTGTACCTCTTGTTGCTGACCGACCGGGTTTATGTCGATCTGGCGGCGGCGAGGTTGTCGGAGCCGGACCGGGTATTGTTGTTCCCCACCCGCGAAGACGCGCCCGCCGACCGGGCGGAAATCGTCCCGGAAGCAACCCCGATGCTTTCAAGGACCGACACCATTCGGGAATTGGCGGTTCGTTGCGGGCCACGCGATTTGGCCCTGGCGTCGGAAAGGAAGGCGGCCCTGGAGGGGGCGGGGGACTCGATTTCATCGCGAACCCGCCGGCGGTGGATGGCCCAATTCAAAAAAGCGCAGGACCAGCTCGGCGATGGATACTTGGGCCTTTTGCCGAAGGTGGCAGATCGGGGCAATCGCAAACGCCGGCTATCGCCTGAAACGATTGAACTGACGGAACGGTTCATCCGCGAGAAATATGAAAACGTCCGGCGTCCGAATCTTCATTCGGTCTGGATTCAACTGACCGCCGCCTGTCGCGACGCGGGAGTACCGGCCCCGTGCTATTCAACTTTGCGCGAGATTGCGCTCCATCGCCCGGTACTTGAACGGGAACGAGCAAGATCGGGCAAGCGGGGGGCCTACCCGCTTGAGCCGTTTGTGTACGCGTTGGAGCGGACGACACCGCGGCATGGCGAACGACCATTTCACATCGGCCACCTGGATCACACCGAACTCGACCTTGAACTGGTCTGCTCGGTGACGGGGCAAAACCTCGGGCGTCCCTGGCTGTCATTGCTGACCGACGCCTATTCCCGCCGGACGCTGGCCTATGTGCTTTCCTTTGAATCTCCGAGCTATCGAACCTGCATGCGGATCACGCGGGAATGCGTGAAGCGGTTTCAGCGCTTGCCGTCGGTACTGGTAACCGATGGCGGACGGGAATTGCTGGGGCGGTATTTTCAGTCGGTGCTGGCCAGGTATGAAATCGTTCGCAAGGTCCGGCCGCCGGGAGAGTCCCGATTCGGCTCCGTGTGTGAACGGTTGTTCGGAATGACCAACACCCGTTTTCTCCATAACCTTTTGGGGAACACACAGCTCTCGTCACCAACACCGCGTCTCGCGACGGGTTCACGAAATCCGAAACGTCAGGCCGTCTGGACGTTTGAATCCCTCAATCGTTTTCTGCGGGACTTTCTGTACGAAGTTCATGACCGGCTTGAACACCCGGCGCTCGGACAAACGCCGGAAGAAGCCTTTCGGGTTGGAATGGCCGCCGCCGGTCAGGGGGTAGGGAAAGAAAACGCGCATTTTTAGACGCTAACGCCGGACCACAGTTTTTCCCTTGTCCGCCTTCCCTGTTTCCATGAAGCCTCCCCATTTTCCTATCTGTTCCGGTCGTTTTCCTCTTCCGGATCTACATCCTCGTTCTCCTTTTGGGGATCGCGCAAAGGTCTGAGTCCGGTTCGCTCCATGATCTGCTGGATGGGGAAGCTGATCTTTCCGTAGGGATTGATGTGTTCGTAGCAATGCGGTGAGACATATTTGAGCAGGCTCTCGTCTATCTGATGCCCTTCCGTGCGCATCTGGTCAAGAATCTCCGCCATATAAACCGTATTCCACGCCTGAACGGCATTTGCGATGAGTGAAACGCACTCGCCCTGATCGTTCAAGTCTTCGAGTGTGTGTTTATGGAACTTGCTTTCCCGTCCGGTGAAAATGAAGGCCCACAACGCATGCTCGGCCTCGCCCCGGTTCAACTGACCGTTGATTCTCCGACGGAAGTCCTTGCTCCCGAGATAACGGACAATAAAAAGGGTCTTGGTGAGCCGTCCGTACTCCTGGAGGGCGCGAACGAGGGGGTTTTTGCGCGGTGCGGCGTGAAGGCGAGAGATAATCGACGAGGCGGAAACAAAGCCGAGTTTGAGCGAACCGGCCAGCCGCAGCAGGTCGTCCCAGTGTCGTTCGATGAGGGTCGTGTTGATTTTTCCTTCCAGAAGCGAGCTGGCCGGGGAATCGGGAATTTTCCCGATTCGATAGAGGCGCTGTGAGCCGAGATCCTTGATGCGCGGGGAAAATTGCAAGCCCAGCAACGAGAAAAGTGCAAAAGTGATTTCCGTGTACCCATGACTGTCCGACGTGTGTTCTCTGATGGGCAAGTCGGACTGGTTGTCGAGAATGCCGTCGAGAATGAAGGTCGCGTCCCGAAGGTTGGTCGAGATGATCTTCGTTCCATAAAGCATGTACTGGTCGGAAATCCAGGTGTAGGCCGTGACGCCGCGACCGTACCCGAAGTATTTCGGATTGGGGCGGGAGGACAGATTTTTCCCGCTGGTCTCAAAGCGTTGCCCGTCGGAGGAAGAAAGCGTCCCGTCCCCCCAGGATTTGGTCAGCGGATGCCGGTGGCAGAAATTGACGATCCCGGCGGTGGCTGCCGAGAGCGTCTCCCGGCGCAGATGAAGGTTGGTTCGGTTGGCGATGCTTTTCTCGGGGAGCGAGGTCATCTGCGACATCCGGGCGGGGCCGAAATTTCCACCTAGGCCAAGCAGGGCGGCATAAAGCGAAGGCATTGCAATGTCACTGACCCGTTTGTGATTGGTGACGTGAATGAGCTGGTCGGAAAACCGGAGTCGCTGATCGATCTCGATCAGAAGTTCCGCGAGTTCGACGCGCGGAAGTCTGCCGACGATGAGGGAGCGAAAGGATTCGAGTTCAAAGGGGCGGGCATCGGCATCCAGCCGCGACAGGGAAAGGTCGCCGTTTTCGTCAAGCCTGACATGGGTGCCGGAGTCGAGTTCCTTGTTCAGGCGCGTCAGCGCGGCGTTCAAATCTTCGGTCAGTGTTTTGAGTCGGGGACCGGCGGTGGCGGGGTTGGTGGTCTGGACCAGCACGTCGGCCTTGAGTTTCGGCCAGTCCCGCGGGCGGATGAGGAAGCGGGCCGGATCGGCGAACCGACGCGCCCCTTCCGCCCAGATCGTGCCGGCGCGTAGCGCGGTCCGGAGTTCCCACAGCGCGCAGAGTTCGTAGTACTTGAGGTCGATTTTCTTCGGTTCCGGGCAGACGAAACGTCGCCATTTGAGAGGGATGAAATCGGTCGGAGCATCTTCGGGCAGTCCGCGCCCGCCTTTCCCACGGGTCCGCTCAACCAATCGGATGGCCTTGATCAGGGAGGCCGCTTCAGGGACGCCCTTCCAGGCGACGGTTGACAAAAAGAGGTAGGAGAACTGGTGGATGCGGTTGATGCGACTGGCGATGCGGTCGGCGGGCCAATCGTTTTCGGGCCGCTCCTCGATGTCGCATTCCGTGATCACCCGTTTTAGGAGGCTTTCGGGCACAACGCCGAAAACGGATTCCCGAACCTTGTCGGCGGGAACTTTCGGGTCGATCAGGATGCGTCCCACCTGAGCCAGCAATCGCCTCCGGTCGTCGGCGTTCACGGCGGCCTTCGCTTTCAACTGTTCGAACTCACGGACGGATTTGGACTGGATTTCAAAAAGAAACCGGTCGTACTGATCAATCAGCGTGTCGAGGGCTTCGGCGTACAGTTCGGAAAGAAACGCGATGAGCAGAGGATAGCGACGGGGCGCGCGCAGGCGTTTGATGGTTTGGGCGTTGGAACGTTTCCCCACGCCGGCCAGGTATTTCAATCGATTCGGAGTGAAGAATCCGATATTCCACTGTTTTACCCCCAGATTGACCAGCCAGTCGATTTTGGCGAGGGTCTGCTTGATTTCATCGGGTTCGTGGGACACGGCCGCCTCTTTCAACCAGGCGAGTTTCGTCCCTTCCTTCCCCTCCGTTTCCGCTTTTCCCTCCGGGGCGGTGAGCAGGCTGTCGAGTTCGGCCTTGAGTTTCGGAGTCAGAAGTCGCCGGGTATTGGTCCAGAGGATTTCCATTGCCGCGAATCTGGCCGAGGCGACATCGCGTTCAAGAAAATCGAGACCCGGTCGCAGAATCCGTTGTGCCCGGAGTCGCTCGGCCGCCATTCGCAGAAGCGCCATGGGACGGTCATGTTCCAGCGCGCGCTGAGTGAGCCATTTAACAAGTTCGTGCCTGTCCGGTCCGGTTTGGCGTCGGTAGCCCAGGGCGGCCAGGATTTCCATCTCATGGTCGGTTCTGGTCCGACCTCGGGTGGCGTACCGGCCGCGGCTCTCCGGGGGGACTTCAAGCTGGGCGGACAGAAACGTCAACACCGGTCCCGGAATGTCGGCGTCTTCTCGCGGAAAGAAACCAAGAAACCTGAGCGCGCACAACGAAACCGCGAAGCCGAGCCGGTTCGAGTCCCGGCGGCGAATGGCGATCAACCGACGGTCGGCCTCGCTGAGGGTGAAATAGGTGAAGAGATCGGTTTCGACAACCGTCTCGGGCCAGCCCGAAATCCGGCTGCGATCAGCTTCGGACAACCATTTTCCCGCCATTCGGTTCCTCGGTTTTTGAGTAACGTTGAGAGCGTGTATTTCCCTGAACTTGTAAAAACCGAAACAACACCAGTGGCTTCCAGTTTTTTGGTTTTCGGTCGTGTTTTCATTTTACGCTTCACCGGCTTCGAGCGTCCCGACCGGCTCCAAATCCCCATCCGGATTTGGGAGAAGGTGTCCCGGCTCGGGTCGCTTCCCGCCAAAGCGCAGAAAGAGGGAGGGCAGCACAAACAGGTTCAGCAGGGTCGAGGTTCCGAGACCGCCGAGAATGACGCAGGCCATCGGGTATTCGATTTCCTGTCCTGGTTTGACGCCGCCATACACGACCGGCACGAGGGCGAGGCCCGTGACCGTGGCGGTCATCAGGATCGGGGAAAGGCGTTCCTCCGCGCCGCGCAGAATCAGGTCGAGGCCGAACGGCTGCCCCTCCTCCTCTTCAAGGTGGCGGTAGTGACTCACCAGCAGGATCCCATTGCGCGCGGCAATGCCGAGAACCGTCACGAATCCGACCAGCGACCCGAGGGAGATGATACCCCCGCCGAGTGCCGCCGCGAAAACGCCCCCCACCAGCGCGAAAGGAAGCGTGACCGCGACCAGGCCGGTAAGTTTGACGGATTTGAAATCGGTGTAGATGACCATCAGGATGCCGAGCAGGGAGACGGCGGCGAGCAAACCGAGACGGGTTCGGGCCGATTGCCGCGCCGCGTATTCGCCGAGAAATTCGGGATGATAGCCGCGCGCGAAATCGAGCTTTCTGACCCGTGATTCAATCTCTCTTGCGACGGTCCCAAGGTCCTTGCCCGTGACGTCGCAGGTCACGTCGATGCGCCTGGATGTGTTTTCCCGCTGGACGATATTCGGCATCGGGGCCATCCGCAGGTCCACCGCGTCGCCAAGCCGGATATCCCCGCCCAGGGGTGTCGTAATGCGGATCTCCCGCAGGGCGGCAATATCCGCCCGCAGATTTTCCTCGCCCCAGACCACCACGTCGCAGGCGCGCTGCTCGGTAAAGACTTCGCCGACTTTCTGCC
>JBDRAL010000053.1:0-51811 GCA_039793685.1 Blastocatellia bacterium NZW_1522 | reverse complement strand
GAATCCGCGACACGCGCAAGACGGTGGTGACGGGCGTTGAAATGTTCAAGAAGCTGCTTGACCAGGGTCAGGCGGGCGACAACGTCGGATTGCTGCTGCGCGGTGTGGACCGGAAGGACATCGAGCGCGGTCAGGTGATTGCGAAGCCGGGGTCGATTACGCCGCACACGAAGTTCAAGGCGGAAGTGTACGTGCTGACGAAGGAAGAGGGAGGACGTCACACGCCGTTCTTCAAGGGGTATCGTCCGCAGTTCTTTTTCCGTACGACGGACGTGACGGGAGTGGCGGAGTTGCCGGAAGGCGTTGAAATGGTGATGCCTGGCGACAACGTGGCGATGTCGGTGGAGTTGATTGCACCGATCGCGATGGAGAAGGGGCTTCGGTTCGCGATTCGCGAAGGCGGCCGGACGGTCGGCGCGGGCACCATCTCCGAAATCATCGAGTAGTAGGGCAGGCGCGGCACAACGGTCTTAGGGGTATAGTGTCAACGGTTAGCACGTGGGTCTCCAAAACCTAAAGTACGGGTTCGAATCCTGTTACCCCTGCCACGCCGCGCAAGCAAATTTCGTAGGAAGGAAAACGCGTTCCTTCGGGAGCGCGGGCGACTATGGATCAGGCATCCGAAGCGATTCAGAGAACCAGTTCCAAGGCCGAGGCCGATTCGGAAAGCGGAAGCGGCGGCGGCTGGGGCGGGATGAAGAATTTCCTGAAGGAAGTTCGGCAGGAATTGCGGCATGTAACGTGGCCCACACGCGAAGAGGTCTACTCGACGACGATGGTCGTGGTCGTTGCCGTCGCCTTTTTCGGCTTTTTTCTCTGGGCGGTTGACCTGCTCATCGGGAAGAGCTTCGACCAGATTACCAAGTGGTTGAGCTAGGCGGGGAAGGCCCTCCAACGGCGCTCGACGCCGGGAAATGACAACGATATGTCGAAACGGTGGTTCATCATCCATACCTATTCGGGCTATGAGAAAAAGGTGCGCGAAAGTCTTCAGACGCGCGTCAAGGCCTACGGTATGGAGGAAGAAATCGCGCAGGTGCTCGTTCCGGCCGAAACGGTCGTCGAGATGCGCGGTAACAAACGCGTCGAGACGTCGCGAATGATTTTTCCGGGGTATGTGCTGGTCGAGGTCGAAACCAACGATGAAACCGGCGAAATGTCGGAGCGGGCCTGGCACACGATTAAAAGTACCCCGAAGGTGACCAGTTTTATCGGCGGCCAGAAGCCGACCTCGCTGACTCAGGAAGAGGTCGATCAGATCATCAATCACGTCGCCGAGACGACGGATAACCCCAAGCCGAAGGTGAGCTTCACGCAAGGCGAAACGGTCCGCATCACGAGCGGCCCCTTCTCGGGGTTCACCGGTGTGGTCGAGGAAGTGAACCTCGATCGGAGCACCCTCAAGGTGATGGTGACCATCTTCGGTCGTTCAACCCCGGTCGAACTCGATTTTCTGGGGGTCGAAAAGCTGACCTTCACCGAAGAGTGACGGGGCGCGGATTTCAATTCGCAGGCGAGAAAGTAGCGAGAAAGTAACGTATGGCTAAGAAAATCACGGCGTATATCAAATTGCAGGTGCAGGCCGGAAAAGCGAACCCGGCTCCGCCCATCGGTCCGGCGCTCGGTCAGCACGGGGTCAACATCGTCGAGTTCTGCAAGCAGTTCAATGCAAAGACCGGCGAAATGGGCGACATGAAGATTCCGGTGGTGATCACGGTGTATGCCGATCGGTCGTTCACCTTCATCACCAAAACCCCCCCGGTGCCGGATCTTCTCAAGAAGAAAGTCGGCATCACGGCGGGCGCGGCCCGGACGGGACGCGAGAAGGTCGGCAAGGTCACGATGGCCCAGATTCGCGAAGTTGCCGAAATGAAGATGCCGGACCTCAACGCGGGATCCATCGAAACGGCGATGAAGATGGTCGCCGGGACGGCCCGCAGCATGGGACTGGACGTCATCGAATAGTTTTTCGGGACAGTCACCGAAACGCTCGATGGTCGAAACACTTTCGACTTCAGGGAGTGAGCGGATGCTCACGTTTGGACCTGAAAGGAGTTCTTTGGAATGGGACGCGTAGGAAAGAAGTATCGCGCCGCCCTCGAAAAAATCGAGGTCAACAAGGCGTACAAGCTCTCCGAATCGCTTGCGCTCGTCAAGCAGATCGCTTTTGCAAAATTCGATGAAACGGTCGAACTGACCATGGTCCTTGGGGTTGACCCCCGCAAGGCCGACCAGATGGTTCGCGGCACGGTCGTCCTCCCGCACGGCCTCGGCAAGACCAAGCGCGTGCTGGTCATCGCCGGCGGGGAAAAGCAGAAAGAAGCCCGCGATGCCGGTGCCGATGAAGTCGGCGGGGAAGAACTGGTCGAACGGATCAAGGGCGGCTGGCTGGACTTCGACGCGCTGATTGCGACGCCGGATGTGATGAAGGCGGTCGGTACGCTCGGGAAGGTCCTCGGCCCCCGCGGCCTGATGCCGAACCCGAAAACCGGCACGGTGACCTTCGACGTGGCCAAGGCGGTTCAGGAAACCAAGGCCGGGAAGGTGGAATACCGCGTCGACAAGACGGGCGTGATTCACGTGCCGGTCGGCAAGGTGTCGTTCGATCTGGACAAGCTGAACGAAAACACCCGGGTGCTGATGGATGCCGTGCTGAAAGCCAAGCCGCAGACGAGCAAGGGGCGCTATGTAAAGGGTGCCTACCTCTGCTCGACCATGGGGCCGAGCGTCACGGTGGATGCGGCCGAGTACCAGATCTGAAACCGGTCACGGAATAACGAGCGGATGTCGCTGTAACTTGTTGAGGCGTTATGAATAAACAGGAAAAATCCAACGAAATCGATTCGTTGTCGACCGTCTTCCAGGGCACGCAGCATGCGTTTCTGGTGGGTTTTCAGGGCCTGACGGTCCAGGTTGACACGAGCCTGCGCGCCGAAATGCGCAAGGCCGGAATCACCTACAAGGTCGTCAAGAACACGCTCGCCAAGCGGGCGGCCAAGGGCACGGCGCTTGAAGTGGTCAGCGACCAGTTCGTGGGCGCGACGGCGGTGGCGATCAATCCGGAAGACCCGATTGCGGTCGCCAAGCTGCTTCTGAAGTTCTCGAAGGACAATCAGAAGTTCGTGTTCAAAGGCGGCGTACTCGAAGGCAAGCCGATCGGCGCGAAAGACCTCGAAGCGCTGGCCAGCATGCCGTCGCGCGAAGAACTGATGTCGAAGCTTATGTTCGTCATCAACTCCGGCGCGCAGCGACTGGCGACGGTCACGAGCGCGGTGGCCCGCAATCTGGCGATCGTTACGGCCCAGGTCCGCGATCAAAAGGAACAGGCCGGATAGGCCGGTCTCCGCTTCGGCGGAGCGCAAACATAACTCAAATCGTCATTATCCGATTTCTGAAAGGCAGGAAAAGAAATGTCCGAGAAGTTGAATGCTATCGTGGACCAGATTGGCGCGCTTTCGTTGCTCGAAGCTTCCGCACTGGTCAAGTTGATGGAAGAAAAGTTCGGCGTGTCGGCGGCGGCGGCGGCGGTTGCGGTCGCTCCGGTGGGCGGCGGCGGCGGTGGTACCAATGAAGCCCCGGTTGAAAAGGATGAATTCGACGTGATCCTGACGGGCGCCGGCGCCAACAAGATCAATGTCATCAAGGTCGTTCGCGAACTGACGGGCCTCGGCCTGAAGGAAGCCAAGGATCTGGTGGACGGCGCGCCGAAGCCGGTCAAGACCGGCGTCAGCAAGGCCGAATCCGAATCCATGAAGGCGAAGCTGACGGAAGCCGGCGCGACGGTCGAAGTCAAGTAAGCCTGGTGTCATCGGAGAATGACGCACAGCACGATGCCGGGAGCGTCGTCGCCGGAGCGGGCAACCGCTCGGAGACGGCCTCCCGATTTCGCGCAGAGATTCGGAAAACGGCATAATCCCGGCGAAACGTGATCAATCGCCTTCGAAAAAGACGGCTCCCCCACAGCGCTGAAGAGCGTCGGCGGGCACTTGCGTGCCCGGCGCGGTCTTCCTTTTTTTGTCTGTAAGGTCACTTCGAACGTTCCATTCCGGGAAGTATGCTTTCCGGCCGATGCCTCGTTCGCCTCAAAATCCTGATGTCGCCGGTCGGTCCGTCACCCACTCGACGGTCCACCCGTTTCGCTCACGCACAATTTTTGGACGCGCGTCCGCGCGCTTGCGGAAAGGTTTGTCTTCGCCATGTCTTCAAAGCTGGCTATTTCGACGGAGCGCAGAGATTTCTCGAAAATCAACACGACGATCCGGATTCCCAACCTCATCGAGGTCCAGCGGGAGTCCTACTATCGTTTCCTGCAGATGGACAAGCTGCCTGAGGAGCGCGAAAACATCGGGCTTCAGGCGGTCTTTCGGTCCGTGTTCCCGATCAATGACTTCCGGGACACGGCCCAACTCGATTTCGTCGAATATTCAATCGGCGAGTGGAAGTGCAAGTGCGGGAAGAATGAGGGCCTGCAATTCCTCCGCTCGAACTGCCACTCCTGCGGCGCCGTCATCCAGGTTGACCCGCTCTCGGGCGAGGATGTCATCTGCCATTCCTGCGGCGCGTCGAACAAGAACATCGTCACGCTGTGCGACATCTGCGGCGAACCCGTCGGTCTCAAGCACAAGTACGACGTGCAGGAATGCCAGGAACGCGGCATGACCTACGCCGTGCCGCTCAAGGTCAAGATTCGTCTGACCGTCTGGGACAAGGACGAGGAAACCGGCCAGCGCAGCCTGCGCGACTTCCGCGACGAAGACGTCTATTTCGGCGACATCCCGCTGATGACCGACAACGGGACGTTCATCATCAACGGAACCGAGCGCGTGATCGTGTCGCAGCTCCACCGCAGCCCGGGCGTTTTCTTTGAAAAATCGCCGACGTTTCTCGCAAAGGTCATTCCCTATCGCGGTTCGTGGGTGGAATTCGAGTACGACCAGAAGAACCTGCTCTACGTCCGTATCGACCGGAAGCGGAAATTCCTCGCGACGATCTTCCTGCGCGCCCTCGGGCTGGTGCAGAAGCTCGACCTGAAGGGCATTTCGCGCGGCGACTACACGGATTCGCAGATTGAAGAACGCATCCGTACGGCGACTTACACCGACGCCGAAATCATGCGGACCTTCTATTCGGTTTCGTCCATCAACGTCCGGAACGGCCTGCTTCACCTGTCGGTCGGTTCGAACCTGATCGACATGAAGATCGCCGGCGGCGTGACCAATCCGAAGACGGGCGAAGCGATTACCAAGCCGGGTCAGAAGATCACGGCGCGGCGCGTCCGTGAAATGGACGAACTCGGCATGACCGACATTCCGGTCATCACGCCGGACGTCGAGGGCGCGGTGGCGCTCGCCGACATCGTCGATCGCGCCTCGGGCGAAGTCATTGTCGAGGGCGGCGTCGAGCTGACCGCCCGCGAGTATGAAAAGATCCTCGGCGCGGATGTCGAATCGTTCGACATCATCTTCCCCGAAAAGGACGACGTCGGCACGATTCTCCAGCAGACGCTCCGCAAGGACACGGTTCGCCGTCCGGTGGATGCACTGCTCGAAATCTACCGCAAGATGCGTCCCGGCGACCCGCCGACGATCATGACCGCGTGGAACCTGTTCCACGGCATGTTCTTCGATCCGCGGAAGTTCGACTTCTCGCGCGTGGGCCGGCTCAAGTTCAACATCAAGATGGGCTATCAGGAGCGCGACCGTCTCGACGAGCAGACGCTCTCGGCGCGCGATTTCTTCGACGTCATCGGTTATGTGCTGAAGCTCCGCAAGGGCAAGGCGTTCGGACCGGGCGGCAAGGAAGTCTCCTATGAAGCCGACGACATCGACCATCTCGGCAACCGCCGTGTCCGCGCGGTCGGGGAACTGCTCGAAAACCAGTTCCGCATCGGCCTCGTCCGGATGGAGCGTGCCATCAAGGAAAAGATGTCGATCCATCAGGAAATGCAGACGGCGATGCCGCGCGACCTGATCAACGCGAAGCCGGTCATGGCGGCGGTGCGCGAATTCTTCGGTTCGTCGCAGTTGTCGCAGTTCATGGACCAGACCAACCCGCTGTCGGAAATCACCCACAAGCGGCGTCTTTCGGCCCTCGGGCCGGGCGGTCTGTCGCGCGAGCGCGCGGGCTTCGAAGTCCGCGACGTTCACCCGACGCACTACGGACGCATCTGTCCGATTGAAACGCCGGAAGGTCCGAACATCGGTCTCATTTCGTCGCTGTCGTGTTTCGCGCGCATCAACGAATTCGGCTTTATCGAATCGCCCTACCGGAAAATCGACCACGGCAAGGTAATCGACTACGTCCGGGTCACCAACGGCGGCGACACGAATCTCAAACCGGGCATGCACATCCCGGTTGACGAGGCGAAGAAGGCCAACGCCTCGCTCAAGGCGGGACAGAAACCGGCGGATTTCGAAGCCTACCCGTTCTATCTGTCGGCGTGGGAAGAAGATAAATACACCGTCGGTCAGGCGAACATCCGCATCGACCAGTCCCTGAACATTGCCGATGATCGCGTTTCGTCGCGCAAGACCGGCGACTTCCAGGAAGTTTCGAAGGGCGACATCCAGTTCATGGACGTCTCGCCGAAACAGCTCGTGTCGGTGGCCGCGGCCCTGATTCCGTTCCTCGAACACGACGACGCCAACCGCGCGCTGATGGGTTCGAACATGCAACGGCAGGCCGTGCCGCTGCTCCGGGCGGAAGCGCCGCTCATCGGAACCGGGATGGAACGGGTCACGGCGCAGGATTCGGGCGCGGTCGTGGTCGCCCGCCGCGACGGCATCGTCGACAGCGTGGACTCGGAACGCATCATCATCCGCGTGGACGCGACCCAGTCGGGCACGATCTCGCGCGAGGTGACGGCCGACATTTACCAGTTGGTCAAGTTCCGTCGCTCGAACCAGAGCACCTGCATCAACCAGAAGCCGATTGTCCGCGTCGGCCAGCGGGTCAAGAAGGGTGACGTCCTCGCCGACGGCCCCTGCACCGATCACGGCGAACTCGCCCTCGGTCGCAACGTGCTCGTCGCGTTCATGCCGTGGCGCGGATACAACTTCGAGGACGCGATCCTGATTTCGCAGAAACTCGTCCGCGAGGACGCCTACACCTCGATCCACATCGAGGAACTCGAAATCGAGGCCCGCGACACGAAGCTCGGTCCGGAAGAAATCACGCGCGACATTCCGAACATCTCGGAATCCATGCTGCGCGATCTCGACGATTCGGGAATCATCCGCATCGGCGCGCGCGTCAAGCCCGGCTCGATCCTGGTCGGGAAGGTGACGCCGAAGGGCGAAACCCAGTTGACGGCGGAAGAAAAGCTGCTCCGCGCGATCTTCGGCGAAAAGGCCGGCGACGTGCGCGACGCCTCGCTCACCTGCCCCCCGGGCATCGAGGGCACGGTCGTCGATGTAAAGATCTTCACCCGCAAGGGACAGGAGAAGTGCAAGCGGTCGCTGTCGATTGAACAGGAAGAAGAAGATCGTCTCCTCAAGAACCTGAACGACGAAAAGCGGATTCTCGAAGAAGAACGCAACAAGCGCATCTACGAAATCCTCGACGGTCAGAAGGTCGCGAAGGACGTTTCGTTCAACAAGAAGGTCGTTCTCGCCAAGGGCGGCGTCGTGACGACCGAATTCCTCCGGACGCTCGACCTCGCATCAATCAAGAAGATCGAGCTTCAGAATCCGAAAATCGACGTCGCGGGCGAAGTCAAGGAACTCGAAGACCGGACCAAGCGCCAGATCAGCGTCCTTCAGAAGATTCATGAAGAGCGCGTCGAGAAGCTCAAGCGGGGCGACGAACTCCCGCCGGGCGTGATCAAGATGGTCAAGGTCTTCATCGCGATGAAGCGCAAGCTCTCGGTCGGCGACAAGATGGCCGGTCGCCACGGGAACAAGGGCGTCATTGCGCAGATTCTGGCCGAGGAAGACATGCCGTACCTGCCGGACGGCACCCCGGTTGAAATCGTGCTCAATCCGCTCGGCGTGCCTTCGCGCATGAACGTCGGGCAGATTCTGGAAACGCACCTTGGCTGGGCGGCGCACGTCCTCGGCGTGAAGTTTGCGACGCCGGTGTTCGACGGGGCCTCGGAAGACGAAATCAAGGACAAACTCGTCGAGGCGACGAAGATTCGCGAAGCGGCAGGGCTGCCGGGGATGATCAACACCTCCGGGAAGACGACGCTGCACGACGGGATGACGGGCGAAGCGTTCGAACAGCAGGTGACGGTCGGCTACATCTACATGTTGAAGCTGTCGCATCTGGTGGACGACAAGATTCACGCCCGCTCGATTGGGCCGTACTCGCTCATTACCCAGCAGCCGCTGGGTGGGAAGGCGCAATTCGGCGGCCAGCGCTTCGGGGAAATGGAAGTCTGGGCGCTCGAAGCCTACGGCGCGGCCCATATCCTCCAGGAACTGTTGACGGCGAAATCCGACGACGTGGCCGGACGCTCCAAGAGCTACGAAGCCATCGTCAAGGGCGAAACCGACTTCGATCCGGGGGTGCCGGAATCCTTCAACGTGCTCGTCCGCGAGTTGCAGTCACTCTGCCTCGACGTGGAACTCATCAAGCGCGAAGAGGAAACCGAAACGGCCGTGGACGGTCAGTAACGAGGGTCAACCGCCGACGGGTCGCGGCCCGTCGGCGTCACCGAATGGAGAAATGCCGTGTATCGTTTTCATGACAGACAGACCGTAGCTCCGAACTTCGAGGCAATTCGTATTTCGCTCGCCTCGCCGGACAAGATCCGTTCGTGGTCCCACGGTGAAGTGACCAAGCCCGAAACCATCAACTACCGGACGTTCAAACCGGAACGCGACGGGTTGTTCTGCGCCAAGATTTTCGGTCCCGTGACCGATTGGGAATGCCTCTGCGGCAAGTACAAGCGGATGAAGCACCGCGGGGTGATCTGCGACAAGTGCGGCGTCGAAGTCACGCTGTCGAAGGTCCGCCGCGAACGTCTCGGCCACATCGAACTGGCCAGCCCGTCCTCGCATGTGTGGTTCTTCAAGGGGCTTCCGAGCCGCATCGGCCACCTGCTCGATATTCCGCTGCGCGACCTCGAAAAGGTTCTTTACTATGAATCCTTTATCGTGATCGACGCGGGCGACGTGCCGGACATCAAGGAAAAGGACCTGCTCGGCGACGACCAGTACCGCAAGCTGATGCAGGAATATCCGGGCCGCTTCGTCGCGCGCATGGGCGCGGAAGCGATCAAGACGCTGCTCGAACGGGTGCAGTGCGAGTTTCTGGCCGAAGACCTCCGCGTAAAGATGCGCGAGGAAACGTCGCAGCAGAAGAAGTTGAAGCTGGCGAAGCGCCTGAAGGTCGTGGATGCCTTCCGGAAATCGGGCAACCGTCCGGAATGGATGATTCTCGACGTGATTCCGGTCATTCCGCCGGAACTGCGTCCGCTCGTGCCGCTCGACGGCGGCCGCTTTGCGACGTCGGACCTCAACGATCTCTACCGTCGGGTCATCAACCGCAACAACCGTCTGAAGAAGCTGCTCGAACTCAAGGCGCCGGAAGTCATCGTCCGGAACGAAAAGCGCATGCTTCAGGAAGCCGTGGACGCGCTGTTCGACAACGGCCGTCGCGGTCGCGTGCTGCGCGGCGTGAACAACCGTCCGCTCAAGTCGCTCTCCGACACGCTCAAGGGCAAGTCGGGCCGTTTCCGCCAGAACCTGCTCGGCAAGCGCGTGGACTACTCGGGCCGTTCGGTCATCGTGGTCGGTCCGGAACTCAAGCTGCACCAGTGCGGGCTGCCGAAGAAGATGGCGCTCGAACTGTTCAAGCCCTTTATCTACAACCAGTTGGAAAAGCAGGGCTACGCCGCGACGATCAAGCAGGCCAAGGAAATGGTCGAGCGTCAGTCGCCGGAAGTCTGGGACATCCTTGAAGAAGTCATCAAGGAGCACCCGGTACTGCTCAACCGCGCCCCCACGCTTCACCGTCTGGGGATTCAGGCGTTCGAACCGGTGCTGGTTGAAGGCAAGGCGATCAAGATTCATCCGCTCGTCTGTACCGCGTTCAACGCCGACTTCGACGGCGACCAGATGGCGGTCCACATTCCGCTGTCGCACGAAGCCCAGATCGAGGCGGCGGTCCTGATGCGCGCCGACAACAACATCCTCTCGCCCGCGAACGGCCAGCCGATCGCGGTGCCGACGCAGGACGTGGTCCTCGGCTGCTACTACCTCACGTTCGAGCGCGCGGACGACGAAAAGGGCGGTCGTTCCTTCGCGTCGCAGGAAGACGTGCTGCTCGCGCACGACGCCGGGCTGGTCAACACCCAGTCGCCGGTCAAGCTCCGCTTTGACGGCATGCTGATCGACCTCGATCAGGAACGCGACCGGCAGGACCTCCTCCGGGCGACCCCGCGGTACGTCAAGCAGGTCATCAACACGACGGTTGGCCGCGTGCTGCTCAACCAGCACTTCCCGAAGGAAATGCCGTTCATCAACGGCGTTCTGAAGAAGAAGGGCCTCCAGTCGCTGGTGAACTACTGCCAGTTGACCTACAGCCACGACACGACGGTCAAGATGCTCGACTCGCTCAAGGCGATCGGCTTCCTCTACGCGATGAAGGCCGGCATCTCGATCGGTATCGACGACCTCGTGACGCCGAAGCGCAAGGCGGAACTGGTGGCCGACGCCGACCGGCAGGTGGCGGAATTCCAGCAGCAGTACGAGGAAGGCATCATCACCAACGGCGAGCGGTACAACAAGGTCATCGCCACCTGGTCGCAGACCACCGAAGCCGTCGCGAAGGAAATGTCCGAAGCGATGAAGATGGTCAAGGATTCGAGCCAGGAACTGAATCCGATCATGGTTATGGCGGACTCCGGCGCGCGCGGTTCGGCGCAGCAGATCCGTCAGTTGGCCGGGATGCGCGGGCTGATGGCGAAGCCGTCGGGCGCGATCATCGAAAAGCCGATTCGCGCGAACTTCCGCGAAGGGCTGGACGTGTTGGAGTACTTCATTTCAACCCACGGCGCCCGCAAGGGTCTGGCCGACACGGCGCTCAAGACCGCCGACTCGGGCTACCTCACCCGGCGTCTCGTGGACGTGGCGCAGGACGTCATCATTTCCGAGGACGACTGCGGCACCATCCGCGGCATCTTCGTGGAAGCCATTACCGAAGGCGGGGAAGTCATTGAACCGCTGCGCGACCGCATCATCGGCCGCGTGGCGCTCGAAGACATCATCGACCCGGTGACCGGTGAAGCCATCGTCGAAGCGAACGACGAAATCACCGAAAAGCTGGCCGCTGAAATTCAGGACGCGGGCGGTATTGAGCGCGTGAAACTTCGCTCGGTGCTCACCTGCGAATCGCGGCGCGGCGTCTGCGTGAAGTGCTATGGCCGCAACCTCGCCACCGGCCGTTCGGTCGAACTCGGCGAAGCGGTCGGCGTCATCGCGGCGCAGTCCATCGGCGAACCGGGCACGCAGCTCACGATGCGTACCTTCCACTTCGGGGGCGCGGTTTCAGGGTCGTCCGAACAGTCGTCGCACGAAAGCCGCAAGGCCGGTCGGGCGAAGTTCGAAGGTCTGAAGACCGTTCCGGCCCGCGACGGCAAGCTGGTCGCGATGAACCGGACCGGTTACATCGTGATCATCGACGAACACCGCAACAACCGCGAAGTCGGTCGTTACCAGATCGTCTACGGCTCGAAGCTGAACGTCACCGACGGGCAGCTTGTGGAAGAAGGCCAGTCGCTCGCGACGTGGGACCCGTACACCTTCTCGATCCTCACGGAAGCCGAAGGTCACATCCACTTCCGCGACATGATCGACGGCGTGACGATCCGCGAGGAAATCGACGAACACACCGGCAACCGGAATCTGATCGTCACCGACTCGCAGGATGAAAAACGGCAGCCGCGCATTGAAATTCATGCGCCGGAAAGCAAGAAGTCGCTCAAGACCTACCAGTTGCCGATTCGGGCGATTCTGACTGTCCACGAAGGCGACAACGTGCTGCCGGGCGACGTCATCGCCAAGATTCCGCGCGAATCGACCCGCGCCAAGGACATCACGGGCGGTCTCCCGCGCGTCGTCGAACTATTCGAAGCCCGCAAGCCGCGCGAAACCGCGGTGATGGCGGAAATCGACGGGGCGGTGAAGTTCGGGAACGTCACGAAGGGTCAGCGCAAGATTCAGATCATCGGGGACGACGGCGAAGTTCGCGAATACTCGATTCCGAAGGGCGTCAACCTGTTCTTCAACGAAGGCGACCGCGTCCGCGCGGGCGAACCGCTGATGGACGGCCCGCTCAACCCGCACGACATTCTCGCCGTGCAGGGGATGGACGCGTTGCAGAAGTACCTCGTGAACGAAATTCAGGAAGTCTACCGTTTGCAGGGCGTGAACATCTCTGACAAGCACATTGAAGTCATCGTGCGGCAGATGTTGCGCTGGGTACGCGTGAAGGATGTCGGTGACACCGACTTCCTGATCGACGAGCAGGTGGACCGCTTCCGCTTCGAGGATGAAAACCGTCGGGTGCTCGAATTCGACGGCCAGCCGGCGACCTGCGAACCGTTGCTGCTCGGGATCACCAAGGCGTCGCTCTCGACCGAAAGCTTCATCTCGGCGGCGAGCTTCCAGGAAACCACCCGCGTGCTGACCGAAGCGGCGATTTCGGGCCGTATCGACTACCTGCGCGGCCTCAAGGAAAACGTCATCATGGGACGTCTCATTCCGGCCGGGACCGGGATGGATTACTACCGTCGGATCAAGCTCCAGGAAGAGCAGTACGATGACGATGACGATTTTACCGGCGGACAGGACACGGAAGACGTGCTCGACACGCTCGTGACCGCCGACATTCGCATCCGCAAGGCCGCGAAGGAAGAATAAACCCTTTCCCCGGAATCACTTCCGGTGGATTTTACAACTAAAAAGGACCGCGATTCACGTCGCGGTCCTTTTTCCGTTTGTGGAACGGGTCACGGATGACCATTGAGTTTCCCACGGCCTCCCTTCGGTCCGGCCGTGGGCTATATTCTTTCCGGAGTCCGGAACGTGTTTCATTTCTGACTCCAGACGCTCGACTCCAGACTCCCGACTTTTTTACTGTCCGGCGGCGCGGGCCATTCCGGTCCGGAACAGGCCGTTGCGGATTTTCAACTGGGCCGCTGTCGGATTGGGTGTCAGTCCCACTGCAATATCAAGCGTCGTGAGGGTGGTGGGCGTCAAGGTCAGCGTTTCCGTCTTGCCGTCGGAATGTTCAACGACGACTTTGACCGGAACGCCTTCCTTCAGATTGTCGGACGCGGTTTCAAAGGTCGTCAGGGAGGTCACCGGTTTGCCGTTGAAGGATTTCAACAGGTCGCCTTCCTCGATTCCGGCGTCCTCGGCGGGGGAATCTTCGTCAACCTGGGTCACTTCCAGCCCGGACCCCTCGACCAGTTCGACATCGAATCCGATTTCAAGCGTGGGCACTGGCTCGGCCAGCGAGCTAAAGCCCGCCTTTTCAAGATATTCCGCGTAGGGAAGCTCGTCGGTTCCGGTGACGTACCTTTTGAAAAAGCCTGAAAGATCGGTCCCGGCGACCTGTCCGGCGACGGTGATGAGGTCCTCCTGACCGTAACCGGGACCGCCTTCGGGAAAGCGTTTGAACAGTTCCCGCATCACGTCGTCGAGGCCGCGCGCGCCGTCGGTTTTCGACCGGATTTCAATGTCGAGCAACAGGCCGACGAGCATCCCCTTGCCGTAGTAATCGAGCGGAATCTCATCGTAGTTGCTGGTCCCGGTCAGCCACGTCGTGACGGAGGCTTCCTCCAGGCTGATACCTTTCCGGTTTTCATTGTTCTGGAGTATTCCGAGGAGAAGTTGAAGATTGTCGGCGAAGACTTCGGGCGTGATGAGTTTTGCCCGGACGAGGCCGAGCCACGCGTAGTATTCGGTGACGCCCTCGGCGAACCAGAGTTGCGGGGTGTACAGTTCGCGGTCGAGCGCGTAAGGCGTGAACTCCTTCGGTTTCAACCGTTTGACGTTCCACGCATGGAAAAATTCGTGCGCGGTGACGGTCAGAAATTCGAGCTTTTCGGGTTCGTCGATGACCGTTTCCGGCCAGTAGTTGATGAGCGTGGAATTGCGGTGTTCCAGCCCTTCGATGCGGACTTCTTCCTCTTCTTCTTCATACGGAACGTAAAAGAAGACGTAGCGGTCGAACGGCAGCCCGCCCATCGCCTCGGCGTAGACTTCGGCGATTTTGGTGATGGCGGTCCGGATGCCGACCGGGTTTTTCGGCTGGCGAACCGTCACGACCGAAAACGGCTTGCCGAGAACCTGAAAATCCGTCCGGACAAACTTCCCGACCACCGCCGGGGCGTCAATCAGCGCGTCGTAGGACGGTGCGTCGAACGTCATCGGGGCGCGTTCGGCCAGCGGAATCGCCACTTTCCATTCTTTCGGGAGGGCAAATTCCACCGACGAGGCGGCGGAGCGGGCGTCCGGCAGGTACAAAAACACCGACGACCCGTCAATCTGGCCGACCTCCTCGCCGAGCCAGCTCGAATCCACCGACAGCCGGTCGCAACTCACATAGTAACGAACCGTCACTGACGCCTGTCCGGCGCTGGCGACGCGCCACGTCTGCTTGTCGATGCGGCGGACGGCGAGCGGTTTGCCGTCCTCGCCGAGGGCCTCGACCTCGGAAACCTGCCGGGCGTGGTTGAGAATTTCATAGGAGCCGGGCGTCCAGGCGGGCATCGCCACGTCGAGCGCGGGGCGTCCGGCGACATCCTTGACCTTCATTTCGATTTGGAGGCTGTCGTCGCCGGCTTCGGCCAGCGTGACTTTATAGGCGACGTTCGGCGCGGCCGAAGCGGCGGCGGAAAGCCAGAGGAAGAAAAGGGTGGTCAGAAGCCCGGAAAAGGCGAATCGGGAACGGGAAAGCGACAATTTCATGATGCGAAGATATTCCGGAAACGAAAAAAATGCGCCGCGCGCCCAGATTGATGCGCGGTCGTGCCGGGCGAGTGTGCCGAGTGAAAAAAGGAAATGCAACCCGTACACCATTTCGTGCAATCAAACTCGACCGGCTGCACCAAAAGCGTGCGGCTGACTCCAAAGCGAACGTTCTTTGGGGCTTCCAACAAATTCCGGTCTGCGCCGGACAAATCTTTACGATTCCTCCAAAGTATTCATTTTGAAGTGTTTTCAGGTAAACCGGAACCGTTTCCGCCAGGAAACGTCTCCGGTTTTCAGCTTTGGCACGCGGTTTGTCATAGGAAGGGCGTCGCCGCAACGGAAACGAATCCGAAACTGCAAGGGCGGCGAACTTGAAACTGCAAGACCAACCGTTCGGAGGATTCGAACCATGTGCAACCTGATCACGCTTACGGATGCCACGCAAACGACTTTGCCTGCCGCTCAGTGGACGCCGCTCGGCGCGGGTGTACCTGACGAGTCGGCCGAACCAGAAGTGGATGCCGTCGAACTCGAAACGCTTGAAGTGTTCGACGACCCGGCGCTCGAAGCCGAACTCCCGGTCGAAGCCGCGACCAACGTCGCCCCGGTCGATCTCGATGAACTCTATCGTCTGCACTATCGCCGGGTGTACGGCCTGTGCCTGCGGATGACCTCGAACCCCAGCGATGCCGAAGACCTCGCGCACGACGTGTTCATCCAGTTGTTCCGTAAACTGGACAGCTTCCGCGGCGAATCGGCCTTCACGACATGGCTCTATCGCATCACGGTCAACCAGGTACTGATGCACTTCCGGAAGAAGTCCTACCGGTCGGAAACCGTGACGGAAGACGGCGAAATGCCGGAAACCATCACCCCGCTGGCCATCCGCAAGGCCCAGTCGCCGATGGTGGACAAGATCGCCCTGCTCGACGCGGTCGGCCAGTTGCCCCGCGGTTACCGGACGGTCTTCATCCTCCACGATCTTCAGGGCTATGAACACGAGGAAATCGCGGGAATCCTCGGCATCAGCTCGGGGACCTCGAAGTCGCAGCTTCACAAGGCGCGCCTCCGCATGCAGGACCTGCTGACGGCGAAGAAGGAAGGCAAGGTGGTCGCCCCCGCGTACGACGCGCTTCCCGCCGCCGCCTGAGATTCACCCATCCAAAAAGAACGGGCGCATCCGACATCGGGTGCGCCCGTTCACTTTTGGCGGAAAAATTCCGGAAAATCGATCGTCAGCCGAGTCGGCCAACCCAGCGGCCCGTGACCGGAATGTCGCCGGGTTCGCCGAACGTAACCTTGATATCGGCTTCTCCCTCGGAAAGTTCGTTCCGGAGATGAAAGACGCCGTCGCGGTAGATGCCGACGGTGGTTTTTCCGTCACCGTCCCAGTCGCCTGCCAGCGGAATATCACCCGGCGCGCCATAGGCGAACGCAATGTCGGCGTCTCCCGGCTGGTGTGTGTTGTGCAGGTAGAACACGCCGTCGCGGTAGATGCCGATGGTTTCGATTCCATCGCCGTCCCAGTCGCCGACCACCGGCAGATCGCCCGAAATTCCGAACGGAAATTCGCCGTCGGGAGAACCTTCGATCTGCCGACTCTGAAAAACGAACAGCCCGTCACGGAAAACGGCGACGGATTGCCGACCGCCACCGGTCCAGTCGCCCGCCAGCGGAATGTCGCCGGGCGCGCCGAGGGCGAATTCGATATCGGCGGGGCCTTCGGTCAGGGAGTAGCGCAAATAGAAAATGCCGTCCCGGAAAATTCCGGGCGTGGAAAAGCCACTGCCCGTCCAGTCACCGAGAAACGGGAGATCGGTGGAAATGCCATAGGCAATGCTCACTGGCGCAACATCGCCGGAAAGGGAAGGAAGCAGCCAGAAGGTCGCCGTGGCGGGACGGTAGATGCCGACGGAAGAAGCGATGATTGAAGAAGGATGTGCCATTGAACAACCGGATGAAATGAAGGATGGGCGGTACCGGGCGATTCCGTTTTCCGCCGCGCCAGCATAACCGACTGAATCGGGTTTGTGAATTTTCTCCCTTCTTGGACAGTGATTTTTTTTCCAGCGTAAATCCCGAATTGTCTAATGTTTTCATAAGCGGAACTGAAATATTCCGATTGACGGATACCGGGTTCTGTCGTAGCCTCGGGCCTAAGCCTGCAATACCATTTTTTCAATGCCCGGATGCCCTTTTCCCGTGCTTCCGGCAGCCGTGCGCATATGTGTGCAATGGCGAATTTCGGCTGTTGCGGCTTTCGATCAATACAACAACCCGCACTGGAGGAATGCTCACATGAAAGCCAAAGGTCTTTTGATAAAGGCCATGATTCCCGTCTTCTGCCTCGCGAGCGTCGGCTTCGCGCAAGGGGTCAAGGGGCGCGGCGACGCGTCTGAAACCAATGTCACCCGTGATGTTCGCCGCTATGTCGCGAACGAACTGATCATTCAATACAAAGCTGGTTCGGACAGTAACGCCAAGAGCGTTTCTCGCACTCGTATTTTCGGTTTCCAGAAGGAAACGCTGCGCTCCGGCGCGGCCGATGCCGCCCAGGCCAAAGTGGCCGGCAAGGGCGTCGTCAAGGGTGACCTCGACCTCGTGCAGTTGCCCGAAAATCTGACCGTTTCGCAGAGTATCGAAATCCTGAAGCAGGACCCGAACGTTGAATTCGCCGAGCCAAACTGGGTTTACACCCATCAGGCGACCTCCAACGACCCGCTCTATACGAACGGCTCGCTCTGGGGGATGTACGGCAGCGCCACGACACCGGCAAACCAGTTCGGCTGCGGCGCGGGAACTGCCTGGGCGGCCAATCATACGGGAAGCAGCACGGTCTACGTCGGAATCATTGATGAAGGCATTCAGGTGACGCATCCCGACCTTCAAGCCAATATCTGGGTGAACCCGTTCGACCCGGTTGACGGTCGCGACAACGACGGCAACGGCTACGTTGACGACGTCAACGGCTGGGACTTCGCCGGCAATAACAACTCCGTGTATGACGGCGGTTCGCGTGGTCGCTCCGATACTCACGGCACGCACGTCGCGGGCACCATCGGCGCGGTTGGCGGCAACGGCATCGGCGTCGCGGGCGTGAACTGGAACGTCAAGATGATCAGCGGCAAGTTCCTTGGCGCGACCGGCGGCACGACCGCCAACGCCATCAAGGCGGTCGATTACTTCACCGACCTCAAGACCCGTCACGGCCTCGACATCGTCGCAACCAACAACTCGTGGGGCGGCGGCGGCTTCTCGCAGGCGCTGTTCGACGCCATCCAGCGCGCCAACAACGCCAACATCCTCTTCGTCGCGGCGGCCGGCAACGGCGGTTCGGACGGCGTGGGCGACAACAACGACTCGGTGGCCAACTACCCGTCGAACTACACCAACAGCAACATCATCGCGGTGGCCTCGATCACCAGCACGGGCGCGCTGTCGTCGTTCTCGAACTACGGCGCGACCACGGTCGATATCGGCGCGCCGGGATCGACCATCCAGTCCACCCTGCCGTTCAGCAAGTACGGCGCGTACAGCGGGACCTCGATGGCGACCCCGCATGTGACCGGCGGCGTCGCCCTCTACGCGGCGTCGAACTCGGCCCGCGGCGCGGCCCTCAAGTCGGCGGTTCTCGCGGCGGCGACGCCGACCCCGTCGCTGGCTGGCAAGTGCGTGACCGGCGGCCGTCTGAACGTCAGCGGCTTCTAATCACGACCATCGTCGAATGAACAGAACCGGGACGCATTCCGTTCGGAATGCGTCCCGGTTTCCTTTTGGGCGGTTTTTTCGAATTTTGGAAACGACCTATTTCTGAAGAAACCTCGCCACTCCCGCCTGGCAATCCTTCGTCATCCGGGAAACGACGTTGATGTCGGCGCCGCTGCGAAGTGCGTTTTCAAATCCCAGCCCGTCCATGTGGTAGAGCAGCCGCTTCATCAGATACATCGCCGACGCGCTCCGCGACGCCAGTCCTTTCAAGTACGCTCCGACGTTCGTTTCAAAATCAGCAACGGGAAAAACTTTGCTCGCGAAGCCCCATTCCTCGGCTTTCGTCGCCGAAATCGGGTCCCCCACGGCCATCCACTCAAACGCCCGCTTTTCGCTGATGTTGCGGCGCAGAATCGCCATCACCATCGCCGGTACAAACCCAATCTTTACTTCGGGATAGCCGAACTGCGCCGTCTCCTCGGCGACGATGATGTCGCACGCCGACGCCAGCCCGCACCCGCCCGCGAGCGCGCGCCCGCGCACGACCGCGACAATCGGTTTCGGACAGCGCCGCATGTGAAGAAAGAGGTTCATCAGCGATTCGGCGTCGTTGAGGTTTTCGAGAACGTCGTTTTTCGCGATTTTTTCGAGCGCGGAGAGGTCCGCGCCCGCGCAGAAATCCTTGCCCGCGCCGGTCAGGACGATCACCCGCGCCGCGTCGTCGGTTTCGGCGGCGCGAACGGCGGCGGCGAGGCCGGTCATGATGGCGTCGTTGAGGGCGTTGCGTTTGTCCGGACGGTTGAGCGTGATGGTGGCGATGCCGTCGGCCACATCGTACAGCACGGCGGTCGGTTCACTGGACATGACGGATGATTCCTTAAAAGTACGATTTGAACGTGCGCCACCTGATATACAACGCCGGGGGCCTTTGGTAAAAGACCGATGAATTGTCGATTGAAGATTGAAGATTTTCGATTGGGTCGTTCAGTTGAAAATCTCCGACACCCCTTGCGCTTCAATCGAAAATCGAAAATCGAAAATCTTCAATCAAAAATCGTGAACATCACTGTCGCCATTACCGGAGCAAGCGGTTCGATTTACGCGCAGCGGCTGCTCCACTATCTCGATGAAAGCGACGCGGTCGGGACCGTGAATCTGCTGCTGAGTCCGCTCGGCGTGACGGTCATTCGCGAGGAACTCGACCTGCCGATTTCGGGGACGAAGGCGTCCGACGTGGAACTGCTCATCGGACGTCCGACTGATAAGGTAAAGATTCTGCCGGTGAAGGATGTCGGCGCGACCATCGCGAGCGGGTCGTACCCCTCGGACGGCATGATCATCGTCCCGTGCAGCATGGGCACGCTTGGGCATATCGCCGCCGGAATTTCCCGCGATCTCATTCATCGCGCGGCGGACGTGGCCCTCAAGGAACGCCGGAAACTCATTCTGGTAGTGAGGGAAACCCCGTTCAATTCGATCCATCTGGAGAATATGGTGCGGGTCGAACGCGCGGGCGCGCTCGTGATGCCCGCCGCGCCCGGCTTCTACCACAAGCCGCAAACCATCACGGAATTGGTCGATCACCTCGTTTTCCGGATGCTCGCGCACCTCGACGTGCCGCATCCGAAAGATACGGTCTGGCTCGGTCGGCGACACGAACTCCAGGAGTAACAACGCTTTATGAAGATACCGGCGGTCCTCGCGCTCTCCTCTCTGTTTTTCCTGGGCTGCGCGAAACCGCCGGCCCCGGTTGTGGCCACGCCCACCGCAACTCCAGCATCGGTCGTTAATTCATCTTTACCTCCGCCTGATAAAGCTGTTGATCTTTCAAGGTTTTTCGTGAAAGACGGAAAACTTGCCTTTCAGGGTTATGTCGCGACCCGTGAAGCCATAAAGATTGAAGGCCGGGATTACTACCAGTTGACGATTCGCCGCAACGGGCAGGTCGTACGGATGCTCGACCGCCAATCCACGACGCTTGAATTCGGACTTTTTGAATTCGTGAAAGGGCAGCCGCCGTTTCTGTTCGTCGAAAGTTACAGCGGCGGCGCGAACTGCTGCGCTGTTTTGTCGGTTTACGATATCCGGGCAGGTTTCAAAGCCGTCTTTTTCCACGGTAGCAAGTCGGTTTCCATCGCGGATGTGGATGGCGACGGAGCGTTCGAAATTTCCCTCGCCTACATCGGCTTTGACTATTTCGACTGCTTCATCAACCCGAATTCGCCCCGTCCGGCCATCATTCACGCTTTCGATCCGAAAAAAGGCCGGTTCACGGTCGCTTCGCATCGGTTTCCGGAGTTCACGCTGAAGGGGGTTGAAACCCTGAAAGCCGAAGCCGACGAAACCGGCAAAAAAATTCTCAATCCCAGCGCCCCGCGGAATAACGCCAGAGAAAATTGTGACTTTCTCGCCAAAGTACTGGAAATACTGCTGATGTACGTCTTCGCGGGGAGGCGCGACGAAGGCTGGGCGTACTACAATCGTGTCTACACGCTTTCCGACCGCGAGGAAATGCGGGCCAAAATCGAGAAAAGGATAAAAGCGGACGAGTTCTACCGCGCCATTTACCCACGGTGACGCCCATGCCCGAATTCGAACCTGAACCGGAAGTCCTTGAGGAAATTTCCACCGAGGAAACCGCCGTCAAGCAGTCCGCGCTGGCGCAACTCGACCTGTTCCGGCGGGTCCAGCGCGCGCGCAGCCAGTCGGTGGACGACCGCCGCGATCTGGCGTTCGACGCGGCGGATGAAGTTTTGAATGCGCTGCTCGACAACGAGGAAACGACCGAAGATGAACTCACGGTCATCGTCCGGCGGCGCGATGTGAATGTTGAAATTCTACGGCGGATCGCTGGCGACAAGCGCCTCCTCGACAGCCACCGCCTGCGCCGGATGCTGGTGTTGAATCCGAAGCTCCCGGCTTCCGCGGGGTTGCGGCTGGTCGGCGGGCTGTTTTTGTTCGATCTGGTGACGGTCCTGATTACGCCCGCGATTCCAATGGAAATCAAAACGGCGGCGGAAAACGCGATTCTTCAACAGTATCAGGGAATTCCGCTCGGCCAGAAAATCACCCTCGCGCGCCGGACGGCGGGCGGGCGCCTTTTGCCGATGCTGCTCAACGATGCGAGCGGGGAAGTCGTCCGGGCGGCGCTCAACAATCCGTTTCTGACCGAAAACGTGGTTTCGACCGCTGTCTGGAAAACCGGCCACCAGCACGTCGTCGGCATCATCGCTGAGTCGCCCCGCTGGGTGACGCGCCGCAACGTCAAACTGGCACTGCTTCGCAACCGGATGCTCACCGTCGGCAAGGCGATCACCATCGTGAATACGCTGACTTCGTCCGAACTGCGCGAACTGAGCCTCGATTCGACCGTCCCGATGCAGGTCCGCTCGCTGATTCAGCAGCAGATGAAAAAGACGCGCCCCCTCGGATAAATTCGAAAACGAAGACAATCGTTCGACCCCTCTCCGCTGAACTTGCGAGGATTCCCTCCAATTAAATCGGTAATCAAAAGGCGCGAATGCGCCGCCAGACAATAGCCCCGCCCGTGAGGGCGGGGTGGGGGAGGATGAGACGCCGAGCCGCAACGCGGCGGCACAACCAGTGCCGCGTCTTCGACGCTCTGAAATTAGCCTTGATGCTACCCCACCCTGACGGGTGGGGCTATTTCCTGACGGCGCATCCGCGCCTGCCTTATTGCCGATTTAATTTGTCAAAGACCATAACGGGGCTAAAAATTTGAAAATCAATAGTTTAGCCTCGTTTACGAGGCTTTATTGATCCAGCCCGGTCCTTGAGGGCCGGGCCGACGTCTCATTTGTTCATTGCCGGGGAGTCGTCGCTTTCCGGGCAATCGCCGAAAACCGCCATCCTTCGGCGGACCGCCGGTTTTCCGGGACCGACGTGGGTGCCCCGATGCCTTCGAGGATCAACTCTCCGTTTTCATTCACGTCGTAGTTTCCGCTGTAGCGCACTCGCGTCGGGCGTCCGTTGACCGAACGGGTCGTGAGAATAAAAAAGCTCCGGTCCGAAAGTTTGAAAAACGCCTTTTCCGCGCCGACCGCCCCCGCCCATTTGAAAAGGAAGTACCCGTCGGCCAGATCGGTCTTTTCAACAACGACCCGGCTGGCGGTAAACCGCGCCGGACTCCCGCGTAACCCTGCCGAATCGTCGGAAACCGTCCAGACGCCGGTGAAATCCGGCGCGACGGCGGGCAGCGGCGGGCGTTTCGGTCCGGAAACCGGCGGATTTTCAACCACGCCGACGTATGTGCCGTACTGATTCCGCATATTCGCGCCGCTCACGATGTATTCCGCCCGAAACTCGGTCGCCGTCAGGCGTCCGGTGAACTCTATGTCCACGCCTTCATTGAGCCGTCCGCTCATCCGGCAGTTTTCGCCGTCGCAGGTCCCATACATCCACCCCGACCCCTGCAACGGCGGCGCGGTCTGCATGAAGGCACGGACCTGGTTGCCGTCGCGTTCGACCCGCAGCGTCACCTTCGCCTGAAGCCGCGCGGTTTTGTTTTCGGCGGTCCCGACGTACACCGTGGTCGCGACCCGCGTTTGCGCCGCCGCGCGCGCCACCGTCGCGGCGATCGGCATCGAAAGTAAAAATACGAATAAGCTGATTCGAATCAGGGACATGGCGTTGAGGAATCCTTTCCCGCAAGAAGAGATGGCAGTTTTCAAATGAGTACGTCTTTTTGAGGCGCGCCGCAGGTGTGCGGTTCATTTTTTCCGATCGGCTCGTTTTCCCGTAACGATTTCTCGATATTTACCTGAGTCCGAATGAGACGGCAGGCCGCAGTGGCCTTGCGAGGCTCGGTAATTGCCAAGGCACGCAAAGGCATTCCGTGTGCTAATTTCGGGAGACTCGGCTGTCGATTCGGCCCAGCTTTGCCGTTACCAATTGAGGGAGACACAAATCATGCCCAATCAGGATACTTTGAACACGCCTGAATCCAGAAAAGCGGTTTTTCGACGCCTCGTCGATCTCTATGCCGTCGCGGACGTTGATGCACTTGATCAGGTCATTGACGAGAACTATGTCGGGCATGCCTCGGCGGGCGACCGTAATCTGGAGGAGTTTCGCCAAAGCATTTTATATTTCCACAATTTGTACGTTTACACCCCTGACTCCTTCACCGTGGAAGATCAGGTGGTTGAAGGCGAGAAAGTCGTTACCCGGATGACGGCGAACGTCAGGGTTCGCGAAACCGGAGAACCCGCGAGGTTAATGGGCATCAATATCGCGAGAATTGTTGACGGGAAACTCGTGGAAGAATGGAATACCTGGGAAGTCATGAACGCAATCTGAAGACCGGGGAAGCCCCTCGACCCGCGGCAAACTTCAATCCGGCCACGCCGGGTTGGCGCATCGAGCGACCAGCATGAAAATAGAATGTTCATGCCGGTTATGCTTTATCTTTGAAGAGTTTACAGTCGGTCGTCGTTTCAGATCGCGGCGATTTCCACGAGGTTGTCGTAGAACGTCGCCCCGCCCGCCATGTCGGTCACCGCCTGCGACGTGGTCGCGTTGACGTTGCGGCCGTCCGGGCTGAATTTCGACCACCAGACGCCGGGGGCCATCGCCACGCCGGGCCGCGTTTTCTCGCTCACCACCGCCCGGACGTGAAACTCGCCTCGCTCGTTGAACACCCGTACCGTCGCGCCGGTTTCGATTTGGCGTGGCGCGGCGTCCCACGGGTGGATTTCGACGATCGGTTCCTTTTCCACTTTTCGAAGTTTGTCCTGATTGACGAAGGTCGAATTAAGAAAATTGTGCGCGGGCGGCGAAATCAGCGCGAGCGGGAAGCGTTCGGCCAGTTTCGGATTGCTCAACACGTTTTCGCGCGGCGGGATGTAGGTCGGCAGCGGGTCAAGTCCCCGTTTTTCAAGTGTTTCCGAGTAAAACTCGCATTTGCCCGACGGCGTCGCGAAATTGCCCTCCGCGAACGGCGCGAACTGCTCCGGCAGGTTCAGCCGGACGTGTCCTTCGGCCCGAAGTCGTTCAAATGTAATGCCTTCCATCCACGGATGGTCGCTCGCGACGACCGCCCGGATGAGCTGTTCGTCGGATTCGTAAAGGTACGGTTCCTCGTACCCCATCGCCTTCGCCAGCAGCCGGAACACGTCGCTGTTGGATTTCGCCTCGGCCAGCGGCGGAATCGACGGCTCGTTGAACATCAGCGAAAAGTGACCGTAGGGCTTGACCACGTCCATGTGTTCAAGCTGGGTCGTGGCGGGCAGCACGAGGTCGGCCCAGTCGGTCGTGTCGGTGAAAAACTGTTCGTGGACGACCGTGAACAGGTCCTCGCGCGCCAGTCCGCGCGTCACCTGCCCCTGATCGGGCGCGACCGCGACCGGGTTCGAGTTGTAAACGTAGATCGCCTGCACCGGCGGATCGAATCCGGCGGGCTGGCCGAATTCGTCCACATTCGTCAGCGCCTCGCCGAGCCGCGACATGTTGATGATTCGCGTTCCCGGCGGAATCAGGTCGGGGCGTTCGAGCGCGTTGTAGTTGAGCGGAAACGTGCCGGAACTTGAAAGCAGAATGCCACCCGCCGCGTCGCGCCACGCGCCGGTCAGCGCGGGCAGGCAGGCGATGGTCCGGACGGCCATCCCGCCGCCCGCGTGCCGCTGCAACCCGTAGTTGATGCGGATGACGGCGGGGGTGGTCCCGGCGTACTCGCGGGCCAGCCGTACGATCACATCTTCATTGATTCCAGTGATTTCCGCCGCCCGTGCGGGTGTCCACTCGCGCACCCGCTCGCGCAGTTGCTCAAAGCCGAGGGTGTATTTTTCGACGTAATCGGCGTCGTAAAGGTTTTCGCCGATGATGACGTGCATCATCGCGAGGGCGAGCGCGGCGTCCGTGCCGGGCAGCGGGGCGATGTGTTCGTCCGAGGCGGCGGCGGTGCGCGTGCGGTAGGGGTCGATGGTCACGACCCGCGCGCCGGATTTTTTCGCCTGAAGGATGAACGGCCAGAGGTGGACGTTCGAGGTAAGCGTGTTGCTGCCCCAGATGAGGATGAATTTCGCCTCGGCGAAGCGGTGCGGCTCGGGGCCGGTGCTCATGCCGAGGGTCGCCTTGTACCCGGCGGCCCCGGCGGAGGCGCAGATGGTCCGGTCGAGCAGGGAAGCACCCATCCGGTGGAAAAAGCGGCGGTCCATGCCCTGTCCCTGGACGAGTCCCATCGTTCCGGCGTAGCTGTAGGGCAGAATCGCCTGCGGACCCTGTTCGGCGATGATGTTTTTCCACCGCGCCGTGATTTCGGCGATGGCTTCATCCCACGAAATCCGCTCGAATTTCCCCTCGCCCTTCGCGCCGACGCGCCGCATCGGATACTGAACGCGCTCCGGGTGGTAGACGCGGTCGATGTACTTCGAGACTTTGGCGCAGAGGAAGCCGCCCGTGTTGGCGTGGTCGGCATTGCCCTCGACCTTGACGGCGCGGTCGCCGTCCACCGTGACCAGAATCGAGCAGGTGTCGGGGCAGTCGTGCGGACAGGCCGCGTGGATGACGTTCAGCTTCGCCATAAATCCTCTTTTTTGAACGGCTTGGCCGTTTCGGGCGGGCCTTGGGTAAAAAGCCCGGCGTGGATGGAAAAAGCCGGTGTTCGGGACCGGAAGAAGCGCCGATGATGCGCCGAAATCATGAAATTTTCCCCATCCATTTCCGGGTCTTTTCGCGTGCCGGGAAGGAGGTTCGGGAAGGACTTGTGGTTTTTACAGCTTCCGAGGGGTTGCGAAAGGCTGCTACACTCGTTTTTTCTTTCAATCCGCGGACCGGTGCGTCCGCCGGACAGGAGTCATCATTCATGCCGAATCAGCCGATTGATTCTCCGTCTCCCGACGAGACGCCTGAAACCGTAAAAACCACCGAGCCGACGCTGTCGCCGCTCGAAGCCGCGATTCTCGCGATGCGCGGGGCGTCGTCGCCCGGCGTCGCGATGGACGGCGAAGCATTTTTATCCCTGCTTGACGATCCGCTCGAACGCGCGCGTGCCGAGGGCAAGGAAACGCCGACGTTTCTGTCGATTCTGCCCGGTCCCGACATTCCCGACGTGGACGCCCCCGCCGAGCTGTCGCCGATTCCCGAGGAATACGACACGGACCTCATTTCCGCGCTCGTGCAGGACCCGTTCCGGATGTTCGTTTACTGGGAAGCCCGCCCCGAAACGGTGGCGACCATCGAACAACTCTTTTCGCCCGAAGACCTTGCGACCTTCCGCCCGATGCTCCGGGTGACGGAGAAGGAAAGCGACAAGCAGAGCTACTACGCCGTGATGTATCGCGGCAGCGAGTGGTTCAGCGTGTTTCCCGACCGGACCTACCTCGTGGAGTTCGGCGTGTATTCGCAGCAGTTCGGGTTCATCCGCCTGATGGCCGCGCCGGAAGCCCGGACGCCGCGCGGCACGGTCGCGCCGGAACCGGCCCCGCAGCCGGAGTACCGCATTTCCGCCTCGCGCTTCCGTCGTGTGCTCGACGCTTCGGGTTTCTCGGTTGAAAGTCAGGCGCTGCCGCGCGAACGGCTCGCCGAGTGGTTTCCGCCGCGCGTCATCGACGCGGTGTTCACGGCGGGCGACGGCCAGCCGCTCGAACGCGAACAGGTCCAGGCGTTGCCGCGTTCCATCCGCGACATTCTCGAAGAACTTTTCGACCGCGACGGCGGCGACATGGCCGCGCTGGCGCTGATGCACTACCTGCCGGCGGTGCTGCGCGACACCTACCTCGCGCGGCTCGCGGCGCGGGGCGTCCGCGTCGGATTCGTCAACGCCGACAATCTCATCGAGGCGGAATACATCGAGGCCGACGAAATCGGCGGGGAAGAAGAAGACTGGATTGAAGAACTCGGCGATCTCGAATGGGGCGACTGGATCGAGGAAGAAGCGGAATTCGACCTCCCCGGCCTGCAACGCTTCGGAATCGGGAGTTCGGCGGGTAGCGAACTCGGCAGCATGCGGACGCGCCGTCGTCGCCGGTTGCCGCAACGGAAACTGCGTCGCCGCGAAGTCGAGCGCCCCGCGCCGTCGCCGTGGTTGCCGAGCATGGAGCGTCCCGGCAGCCTCCGGCTCTCGGGCGGTGGGTTCAACGAACTGTTCTTCGACCTCGACGCCATTCTGGCGGAAATCGAATAGCCTTTTTCAACCTTCAAAAGCATCGCGCCGCCGGAAGATCATCTCCGGCGGCGCGATGCGTTTGGGTGAAACGTTTCTTTTTACTTCGGGACGATGATTTCACCGGCCTGAAGTTTGTCGAGAAATGTTTCGGCTTCAGCGGCGCGACCCTGCTTTTTCAGGGTCAGCACATAGTTGCGGATTGCCAGCGTTGCGGTATCCGAGTTCAATTTGCCGAATTTCTGAAACTCGCCGATGGCATGAAGCAATGTTTTTTCAGCCTGCGGATATTTTCCCTGCGCCGCGAAAACAACGCCAAGGTTCGTGAGGCAAAGAAGATTTTCCCGAACCTCTCCCGTTTTTGCGTCTTTAACGGTCGTCAATCTTACAGCTTCCGCAAAACTCAGTTCCGCCTTATCGAACATGCGGTTGTTGAAATACAGCCTTCCGAGTTTGTAATAGCTGGTTGAAAGACCGTCCCCTGCCTCGGCCAATCTGGAAACTACCCACGACAAATAGAAAGCATTATTTTGGTCGTTGTTGCTTATTTGGTTTTCGGGCGGTGCTTCCCGCTGCCGTTTCAGGTCCGCCTCAATCGCTTTCTTGTAGAAGGCTTCAGCCTCCTGAAACTTCTTCTGCTCCGCGAAGACGTCTCCGGCGTCAAGATATACTTCGACAACGGTCAACTGCAGAAAGAGATTGTCAACGAACTCACTCGATTTTTTCTTTTGGGCGACTTCCAGTACTTCCAGTGCCTGGCGCATGGTGACTTCCGCCTCGCCCGATTTCTTCTGGCTTTCAAGTACCATGGCAAGATGACCTAAAGCTGAGGCGCGACGCTGCTCTATTGTTTTTTCCTTGTCCGAGCCGATCATCGCCAGCGCTTCACGGCATAGCTTCTCGGCCTCAGGGAAGCGTTTTTCAGCAGTTGCTCGATAGGCTTCCCCCATCACTTCCTCCCATTTTTTCTTCTGTGCAAAAACAGGAAGGCTGAAAAACAAAAGGCATAGGAAAACCAACGGGACGTTCAACAAACGTTTCATGAAAAAACCTCGAAAATGATCGGTAGGCGCCGGTCTCGCGGATGCGAAAGTACTTTTTAGCACGTTAGGGCGCCCGGATAACCACATTTTTAAACTGGCGGGAGGCATCAAAACGAAACGGACGACCCGCCCGTCTCGCCATTTCCGTATTCGGCTTGATTCCCGGCGACGCTTCCGGTACGAAACGGGGACGCGAATTCACTTCCCCGAACACACGACGCCCAATGTACATTCACCCGCATCAGACAGGGTTCCTGTCGCTCATCCTCCACGCGCATCTTCCGTTCGTCCGGCATCCCGAATACCCCGAGTTTCTCGAAGAAGACTGGCTCTACGAGGCCATCAGCGAAACCTATCTGCCGCTGCTCTACATGTTCGAGACGCTGCATCGGCAGGGCGTGCGCGTGCGGGTCACGATGACCATGACGCCGCCGCTGTGCGAGATGCTGGCGGACGACCTGCTGAAAGACCGCTACACGCGCCACCTCGCGAAGCTCGTCGAACTGACCGAAAAGGAAATCGAGCGGACCGCCGGAACGAAATTCTTCAACGCGGCGATGGGGCATCACCGGCACTTCGCGGCGGCGCAGGATTTGTACCTGAACCGCTACAACCGCGATCTGGTCGGGGCGTTTCGCCGGTTGCAGGATGAAGGCGTCCTCGAAATCATCACCTGCTGCGCGACCCACGGATTTCTGCCGCTGATGCGGCGGGAGGAAGCGCGCCGGGCGCAGATTCGGGTGGCTGTACGAAATTACGAAAAACACTTCGGGCGGCGACCCAAGGGCATCTGGCTGGCGGAATGCGCCTATGAACCGGGCTTTGACCAGTATCTGGCGGAGGAGGGCATTCGCTACTTCATCGTCGATTCCCACAGCATCATGTTCGGAACGCCGCGTCCCTCGCGGGGCATTTTCGCGCCGTCGATCACGCCGTCGGGCGTGGCCGCGTTCGCGCGCGACGTGGAGACGAGCGAGCAGGTGTGGAGTTCGCTCGTGGGCTATCCGGGCCACCCGAACTACCGCGAGTTTTACAAGGATTTGGGCTACGAGGCGGATTACGACTACATCCAGCCGTACCTGCACGACGACGGCGTCCGGCGCAACATCGGCATCAAGTACTTCCGCGTCACCGGCAAGGTGGACCTTCAGGACAAGCTGCCCTACGAGCCGGAATGGGCGACCGAAATCGCCGCCGAGCATGCGGGCCACTTTCTGGAGTCGCGGCGACAGCAGATGCGCTGGCTGCGCGATCAGATCGGGCGCAAGCCGCTCGTCGTTTCGCCCTATGACGCGGAGCTTTACGGTCACTGGTGGTATGAAGGGCCGCAGTTTCTCGACTTCCTGATTCGCAAGATTCACTTCGATCAGGATGAAGTCGCGCTCTGCACGCCGTCCGACTATCTGGAGATGTTTCCCGACAACCAGCCGCAGATTCCGTCGGCGTCATCGTGGGGTGCGGAGGGCTACAACCGGGTCTGGCTCAACCGCGACACGCAATGGATTTACCGCCACCAGCATGCGGCGGAGAGCCGGATGGTCGAGCTGGCGCGGCGGTTCGAAACGGCGGACGGGCTGACGTTGCGGGCGCTCAATCAGGCGGCGCGCGAACTGCTCCTCGCGCAGTCGAGCGACTGGGCGTTCATCATCACCAACCAGACGATGGTGGCCTACGCCGAGAAGCGATTCCGCGATCACATCCACCGCTTCACGAAGCTCTACGACATGCTCCTCGCGGGCAGCATCGACGAGCCGTGGCTGGCCGAGGTCGAACGCCGCGACACGATCTTTCAGGAAGTGGACTATCGGGTCTACCGGTAAAGGTGTCGGGTATCGGGTGTCGGGTTTCAGGTGAAAAAAACAGTTATGAATTATGAGTTATGAATGATGAGTTCCTGCCGGCGAACCGGTTGAATTTGTCTAGGAATGGCCGAAGGAAGAAGTTTTTAACTCATCACTCATAACTCTGGTTTTCACCTGAAACCTGAAACCCGACACCCGACACCTTTTACGAAAGGCCCACCACGTTTCCGTCGGCATCGAGGTCGATGCGGGTGGAAGCCGGGACTTCCGGCAGGCCCGGCATGCGGACCATCTCCCCGGCGATGGGAATTAAAAAGCCCGCGCCTGCCGCGATTTCGATTTCGCGGACGTTGAAGGTGAAGCCGGTCGGGCGTCCGAGCAGGTTCGGGTTGTCGGAAAACGATTTCTGCGTCTTGGCGATGCAGATCGGAAGATTGTCCAGGCCGAGTTCGGCGATGAGTTTGAGGTCGGTCTGCGCCTGCGGCATCAGCCGGATTTCCTCCGCGCCGTAGATTTCCCGCGCCACGGTTTCAATCTTGCGTTCGACGCTCCAGTCGAGGTCGTAGATTGGCTTGAACGGCGTTTTTTCTCCCGCTGTCGCGTCCATCACCAGTTCGGCCAGTTCGAGCGCGCCTTCGCCGCCCTTCGCCCAGCCTTCCGTCACCGCCGCCCGGACGCCGATGCCCGCGCACAATTCTTTCAAGGCCGAAAATTCCTCTTCCGTGTCGCTGGTAAAGGCATTGATTGCCACGACCGGCGTGAGGCCGAATTTCCGCGCGTTTTCGAGGTGTTTTTCAAGATTGACGAACCCGCGCCGGAGCGCGTCAACGTCGGGGGTGGTGAGTTCCTTGACCGGAACGCCGCCCTGATACTTGAGGCCGCGTACCGTGGCGACCATCACCAGCGCGTCGGGACTCAGCCCCGCCGTCCGGCACTTGATGTCGAGAAACTTTTCGCCGCCGAGGTCGAAACCGAAACCCGCTTCGGTCACGACGTACTCGCTGAACGTCATCCCCATCCGCGTTGCGACGATGCTGTTCGTCCCCTGGGCGATGTTGGCGAACGGCCCCATGTGGACGATGGCCGGGCTGCCTTCGAGCGTCTGGACGAGGTTCGGCTTGACGGCGTCCTTCAACAGCACCGCCATCGAACCGTGCGCCTGCAAATCTCTGGCATAAATTGGTTTTCGGTCGCGGGTGCGTCCGACGAAGATGCCGCCGAGTTTTTCCTTCAAATGAAGCAGATTTTCGCTCAGGCAGACCGCCGCCATCACTTCCGACGCGGCGGTGATGTCGAAACTCGCCTCGCGCGGGATGCCGTTGCCGCGTCCGCCGAGGCCGACCACGAGCCGCCGCAGCGACCGGTCGTTCATGTCCATGACGCGCTTCCAGCGGAGGGCGGTCACATCAAGGCCGAGCGTCGATTTGCGGCTATGGAGGTCGTTGTCCACCAGCGCGGCGAGCAGGTTGTGGGCTTTTTCGATGGCCGGGAAGTCACCGGTGAAGTGGAGATTGATGTCCACCATCGGCGCGATCTGCACCCGTCCGCCGCCGGTCGCGCCGCCCTTCATCCCGAACACCGGTCCGAGCGACGGTTCGCGCAACACCGCCGTCGCGCGTTTGCCGAGGCGGTTCAGGCCGTCGGTGAGGGCGATGCTGACGGTGGTTTTGCCTTCGCCCGCGGGCGTCGGCGTGATGGCCGAAACGAGAATCAGCCGCGATTGCTTCGCCCGGTCGCGGTCGATCAGGTCGAGCGGGAGTTTCGCGGCGTGCTTGCCGTAGGGTTCGAGATCGTCGGCGGAAACGCCGAGGCGTTCGGCGATGGCAGGAATCGGTTTGAGTGTGACGGAGTTGGCGATTTCGATGTCGGTTTTGGGCGTGGTGGAAAATGAATCGTGCGGCATGGGAAGTGGTCAGTAGCCAGTGGCCAGTCGTCAGAATTGGAGGAATTGGGCGGATGGCCCTTTTCAGCATAATTCCGGGATTTTTCCAAGCCCGGATGAATTTGGGGCGGTTCGTTCGAGTCCGGAAAACCGATGGAGGCCGATGGTGAACGATCTTTCGGACGCTCCGCTTTCCTATGGCTTGCGCCATAGGCTAACGATCTTTCGGACGCTCCGCGCCCTTTACTGACCACTGGCGACTCTCCTGCGGGGGAGGCGCGTTGACTCCGGCTCGTTCTCGTTCAATAAACGATTACCCACCCCCACCGTTTACCACTAACCACTAACCACTAACCACTAACTGCTAACTGCTAACTGCTAACTGCTGATGTTCGTTTCCTACTCACCGGGCTATTTCGTCGAAATCGGCGACACCCACGTTTTTCCGATGCGGAAGTTTCCGCTCGTTCACGAACGCCTGACCGGAGAGGGTACGCTCGCGCCCGCGGATGTGGTCGCGCCCGAGCGCGCGCGGCCCGAGGACATCATGCTCGTTCATACCAAGGACTACTGGACGCGCCTCGCCGCCGGTGAACTGACCCCCCGCGAAATTCGAAAGCTCGGGCTGCCGTGGTCGGAGGGACTCGTCCGGCGGTCGCAACTCGCCACCCAGGGGACGCTCAACGCGGCCCGATTCGCGCTCGCCGACGGCATCGCGGGCAATCTCGCGGGCGGGACGCACCACGCCTTTCCCGATCACGGTGAGGGATTCTGCGTACTGAACGACATCGCCGTGACGGTGCGCGTCCTTCAGCGGGACGGCGACGTCGGACGGGTTGCGCTCATCGACTGCGACGTGCATCAGGGCAACGCCAACGCGGTAATTTTCGCTGGCGAGCCGGACGTGTTCACCTTTTCGATGCACGGGAAAAACAACTACCCGCTGCGAAAGCCGCCGAGTTCGCTCGACATCGAACTGCCCGACAAGATGACCGACGAGCCGTACCTTGAGGTTTTACGCGAACATCTGCCGCGCGTGCTTTCCGGTTTCCGGCCCGATCTGGTGTTTTATCTGGCGGGGGTGGACCCGTACCAGAACGACCGGTTCGGCAAGCTCGCGCTGACGCTCGACGGACTCCGGCGGCGCGATGAATATGTGTTGAAGACCTGCCGCGCGGCGGGCGTCCCGGTGGTCGTGACGCTGGCGGGCGGCTACGCGATTCCGACCGACGACACGGTGGAGGCGCACTGCAACACCTACCGCGCCGCCCGCGCGGTCTTCGGCTGAGACGCACCCTCGCTGACGCTCGGGGTTCCATACCGTTTGCAAACAAGTACCATCCGGCCACCGGTATGGAACCCCGAGCGTCAGCGAGGGGAAAAAAGGAGAACCCCAATGCCCGGTTACCAATGCGCGACGTGCGGAGGATTTCATCCGGAACTGCCGATGCACTTCGGACCGCATGCGCCCTTCGAGTGGTACGCGATTCCCGAAGCCGAGCGCGCGGCCCGCTGCGAACTCAACGCCGATCTCTGCGTCATCGACGAACAGCATTTCTACATTCTCGGCAATATCGAAATTCCCGTCATCGGAAGCCCGGAGCATTTTTCATGGGACGTCTGGGTATCGCTCAGCGACCGCAACTTCCTGCGGACGCTCGATCTGTGGGAAACCGCGGGACGGGAAAGCGAACCGCCCATGTTCGGCTGGCTGTGCAACGAGCTTCCGGGCTACCCGAGTACGCTGAGTTTGAAGACGATGGTTCACACGCGGGCGGTGGGTATCCGGCCCTACATCCAGCTTGAACCGACTGATCATCCGCTCGCGGTCGAGCAGCGGACGGGCATCACCCTCGCGCGGGTGCAGGAGATTGCCGAGATGATCCTTCACGAGTAACCACCGTATCTCGCTTCAACAGAACGTCATGCTATTGTGCGGCCGCCTTCCTGCCAGAAAAACTCGCGGGATGGAACGAGGGGATATTGGGGTATGGCCGACTGGCATTTGAAGGACATCGCCGCCGCGTTCGAGCGGAAAGGCTGGCGGTTTGCTGCCGAACTTCCGGGGTCTGAGCCTTATTTTTCGGCGGTCTGGCGTTTTGAGTGGGCTTACGATGGCGCTGCGCTGGAAATTGCATTTCCTTATGACTTGCAGTCCAGAGACCCGCTGCCGATAGAACAGGCCTACTGCTGCAATCTGGTCGGGGAGCGACGCATCGGCGTCTACTTCTACAGTCACAAGCACACGCCGTCGCGGCGCGCGCAGTGGCGTCGCGAACTGGAAGCGTTCGTCACTGACGCCATCGCGTGGGCGACCGCCCGAGATCAAACGGAATCGAACGGAGAAAATCAGGATGAAACGGATTCTTTTTCAACTGGCGATGGCGGCGGTGTTGAGCCTGTCGTTGTTCGTGGCTGACAGTCTTGCCTGTTCATGCGCGAGGATACCGGTCTGGATGCAGTTTTCGACATCCGACCTTGTTTTCGTCGGAAAGGTTGTGGCCGTCGAAAACGGGAAGGGGGGCGACTCACTCAACCGAAACACCCGGTTCCAGGTCGAAACCTGTTTCAAAGGTGAGAAAGAAAAGGAATTCCTCATCGGTTCAAGCTGGGGCACCTGCGGTATCCGTTTCGCGGTCGGGGAAAGGTATCTTGTCTTTGCCCATGTCGATGCGAAGGAGAACCGGTTTTTCACCGGACTCTGTTCGGGAACGGATGAGGTCAAGGACAGCGCTGCGGAAATCGCGTTTCTGAAATTTCAGGCTTCCAAAAAAACCGGGACCTTCATTGTTGGAGACGTTTCCCGGGATCTGGTGGACCTGCGTAATGGCGCAGTCGAAGGGGGGCCTTTGGGGAACGTGACCGTGGTCCTTCATGACGGAGAGCGGAAATTCGAGTCGCGAACCGACGCGAACGGCAAATTCAGGTTTGAAGGAATTCCGGCGGGAAATTACGAGGTGACGATCGATCCGATGCCCGACAAAACCCGGCTTGAATTCTTCACGCGTCCCTACAGCCGTGATTTCCAGAAGGCGCCGAGAACGTTGGTTGTATCGGGGAAGGGCGGCCTGATGCTTGAAGTCAGGATACGACGGGCCTATGGCCAGCTTTTGGGGAACCTTGAGAACCTTCCGGAACTGCTTCCCCCGATACCCGAATCCGCCCGGAAGTGAACGTCCATATTGAAACCCGTCGGCAAAACGACTACCAAGCGGTATGCACACCGGACTTGAACGCATTTTCACGCATCACCTCGACCTGCTGCGCGGCAAGCGCGTGGGTCTCATCGTCAATCCCGCCTCGGTGGACGTCGTCTACCGGCACGCGGCGGACCTCTTCGCGGCGCGGGATGAATTCACGCTGACGGCGCTGTTCGGTCCGCAGCACGGCATCCGCGGCGAGACGCAGGACAACATGATCGAGTGGGAAGGCTGGCCGCGCGATTCGCGGCTCGGCGTCCCGGTCTACAGCCTCTACGGCAAGACGCGCAAACCCGCGCCGGAAATGCTGGCGGACGTCGATATTCTGGTGTTCGACGTGCCGGACGTGGGCACGCGGGTCTACACGTTCATCTACACGATGGCGCTCGCGATGGCGGCGGCGGCGGAGAAGGGCATTCCGTTCGTGGTGCTGGACCGGCCCAATCCGATCAACGGACTGGACATGGAAAGCGGGCTGCTCAATCCGGCGTTCGCGTCGTTCGTCGGGATGTACCCGATTCCGATGCGGCACGCGATGACCGTCGGCGAACTGGCGCGGCTGTTCAACGACATCGGAAACATCAACGCGGACCTGCAGGTGGTTGAAATGGAAGGCTGGTCGCGGGCGCAGTGGTACGACACGACGTGGCTGCCGTGGGTCATGCCGTCGCCGAACATGCCGACGCTCGACACGGCCATCGTCTATCCGGGGATGGTGATGTTCGAGGGAACGCGGCTGTCGGAGGGGCGCGGCACGACGCGACCGTTCGAGATCATCGGCGCGCCGTTCATCGACCCGTACCAACTGACCGACGCGCTCAACGCGCTGGAGATGCCGGGCGTTCACTTCCGTCCGACGTGGTTTCAGCCGACGTTCCACAAGTTCAAGGGCGAACTGTGCGCCGGATTGCAGCTTCACGTGCAGAATCGCGGCAGTTTCCGGTCCTACCGCGCGGCGGTCGAAATCCTGAAGGCGGTGCGGCGGTTTCACCCGAATGAAAATTTATGGACCGATCCACCCTATGAATACGTTTTCGACAAGCTGCCCTTCGACGTGATCAACGGCGGCGAGGGCATCCGGCGGCACATTGAGGCCGATACGCCGTGGGCCGAGATCGAAGCCGAATGGGACGCGGAAATGACGGCGTTCCGCGAGTTGCGGGCAAAGTATCTTTTGTATTCGTAGCCTGACCGTAAAGGGATGGCTCGTAAAGCGTTCCAGATCCGCAGCCTGACCGTAAGGGAGGGCTTGGCTGATTCCGAACCCGAGGTGAGCGATGGGCGTGACGAACTGGCTGGGAAAAATCCGGGCGTGGGTGGACGGCGACGAGTTTTCCGAGACGCCGGAGGAAGGCAAGAAGCGCGGTCCGAGCAAGTGGGAGGAATATCTCATTGCGGTCGCGCGCGGCATTGCCGAGGTGATGGACGAGGAAACGCTGACCCCGCCGGGCGGCGTGACCTATGTGCCGCCGGAATACATCGTGTTCATGAGTCAGGAAGACGACGGCGAATGGCAGGGCGTCAAGCGGCAGGCATTGTTGCAGGGATTGAACACGGCCATCGCCGAGCGGGTGCGCGACATGCAGCAGTCGGGGGTGAAGTTCAACACGGCGAGCATGTCGATTGAACTGCGCGTGGACGGCAATCTCGCCAAGGGTCGTTTCCGGGTGCAGCCGGTCTGGGAAGTGGACGAACACACGAAGGTGCTGGCGCGAATGCCCGCGTCGAAGCCGGTGTCCGCGCCGTTGCCGCCGACGGTCCCGGCGGTTGCGTCGTCCGTTCCGTCCGCGTCGCCTGCCGCCGCCGCGACGGTGGACGCGGAAGAAGCCACGCGGGTGGTGGCGCGGCGTCCGCCCGCGCCGGAGGTTGAGGACGAGGCGACGCGGGTGCGTCCGCGCGCGCCGCTCTTTTCGGTCCGGGTCGAGCGCGACGGAAACGCGGTCAAGACCCATCCGGTTCATAAAAGTTCGGTCACGGTCGGGCGCGGCGCGCAGGCCGACCTCAGGGTCGAGGGCGACATGGAGGTGAGCCGGGTGCATCTGCGGCTCGACCGGGCGGCGGACGGCGGATTTTCCGTGACCTGCCTCGGCCTGAATTCGATCTTCGTCGGGGAGAAGGAAGTGCTGACGGACGCGACCGCGCCGGTCGGCGCTGGAGAAACCGTCCGGCTGTGCGGATTTCTTCTGTGCATCGAAGGCGGCGATGTGCCAACATCGACCGCCGCTTGAACAATCCATTCAGCCCCTGATTTGGAATGCAACCCACCGTCCTGATCGTCGATGACGATCGCGCGCATCTTCTTGCGCTCTCGAAACTGTTGCTGGCCAACGGTTACAAAGCCGTCACAACCGATGACGGAGAGGAGGCGCTTGTCCTGTTCGAGGAACATGCGCCGGATGTCGTCCTGCTCGACGCCGTGATGCCCGGTCTGGACGGGCTGGAAGTCTGTACCCGGCTGCGTGCCCTGCCGGACGGGGAGACGGTCCCGATCGTCATTCTGACGAGCCTTGAGGACGAAGCCAGTATTGACCGCTTCTTCGCGGGCGGGGCCACCGATTACATCATCAAGCCGTTGCGTCTGAAGCTGTTGCTGCATCGCGTGCGCGTGCTGGCGCGCATGCGGGTGGCCGAGCGGGAGCGGACGGAGCAGGCGCGGCTGTTTGACCGGTTTTTCCGTTCCCACCCGCTTCCGTCGGTCATCGTGACGCTGCCCGAGGGCGTCATCGTCGAGGTGAACGACTGTTTTCTCCAGCGGGGCCGGATTTCCCGGGATGCGGTCATCGGGAAACGGACCGACGAGCTTCCCGCGACCACGGACCTGGTGGGACGGGCGCAAGCGCTGGCCGCCGTTCTCAAGGGTGAAACGCCCTACAGCTACGAGACGCGGTTGAACCTGCCGGACGGTCACCGGGACGTACTGGTCATGCACGAGCGTTTCGACGTCGGCAGCCAGCCCCATGCGATGGTGTTCATCGTGGACATCACGCGCCGGAAACAGGCTGAAAACGAGGTTCTGGAAGGGAAGCGGCGACTTGAGGAACTGACGGCGGGGATTCCCGGCGTGGTGTACCAGTTTCGGCGCCTGCCGGACGGCCGGGAGTTTTTCGATTTCGTCAACGTCGGGACCGAAACCGTGTTCGGCGTTTCCCCGGAGGAAATTTACGCCGACCCCGATCTGGTCTGGTCGTTCATTCATCCCGACGATGTTCCGGCCATGCAGGTTTCGGCCGCAAAGTCGTGGGGGGAACTTCGTCCGTGGCGGCATGAGTGCCGGATCGTCGCCCGGAACGGCGCGGTGCGGTGGGTCCGCATCCAGTCGCATCCGCGCGTTGAGGATGACGGGACCATCATCTGGAATGGCATTCTGATTGACGATACCGAGCGGAAATCCATCGAACTCGATCTGGCCGAGGCGACCCGGCTGTTTCAGGAGGTGACGGCGTCCATGCCGGGCGTGGTCTATCGTCACCGCCAGTTGCGCGACGGAAGCCAGTCGTTCGATTACATCAGTGACGGTACCGAGCCGCTTTTCGGCGTCAAGCCGGAAGTCGCCCGGCGCGACGCGGGGGCGTTGTGGTCCAACATTCTGCCCGAGGATCAGGCACGGTTTCAGGAAAGCGTCCAGCATACCTTCGAGACGCTGACCCCGTGGCGCCAGCAGTTCCGGGTTCTGCTGCCGTCGGGCGAACCGCGCTGGATCAGCGGGCAATCGGTGCCCTTCAAGCCGGATGACGACACGTTGCTCTGCACGGGCGTCCTGACCGACATCACCGACCAGAAGCGCCTGGAAGCGGCGCTTCATGAAAAGGAACGTCGATTTACCCGGTTTTTTCAGTCCATTCCGATTCCGGCGATCATCTTCGACTTCACCGACCAGACCATCGTGGACGCCAACGAGGCGTGGCAGACGACAATCGGGTTTTCCCTCGACGAAGCCGTCGGGCGGACGACCGCCGAACTCGGCATGTATGTCGAGGCCGGGCAGCGCGACGAGGTGTGGCGGATCGTGTACGAAGGCCGGACGCCGCACGCCTACGAATGCCGCTTCCGGACCAAGGCGGGCGAGGTCCGGATTGGGGAAGTGCTGGCCGATCACTTCGAGGCGGACGGCCGTCACTATGTCATCAGCCTGATCCGGGATGTGACGGAGACGCGCCGCGCCGAGCGGGACCTGCGCGAGAGCCGCGAAAAGTTTGAGAAATTCTTCCGGACGACCGCGCTGGCCTGCGCCATCCATTCCTTCACGACCGAGAAGATCCTCGAAGTCAACGATGCGATGGAAAAACTGGTCGGTCATCCGCGCGAGGAAATCATCGGGCGGACGACGCTGGAGCTGAACTTCTTCGTGAATTCCGAAGACCGCGCCGCGTTGTGGACGAAATTCCGGTCCGAAGACGGGCGGGTGGCGGGTGAATACCAGTTCCGGACTCGTTCCGGGGAAATCCGGCTTGGGGCCATGACCGGAAACCGGTTCGAGGTTGACGGCGAGCAGTACCTGTTCACCATCGTGCAGGACGTGACCGAGGCGCGGCGGGAGGAGCGGGAATTGCGCGAAAAGGAAGAGAAGTTCATCAAGTTCTTTCATGCCACGTCGCATGCCTGTTCGATTCAGTCGTTCAAAACCGAGCAACTCGTCGAGGTCAATGACGCCATGCTGCGGCTGACCGGTTACACCCGTGAGGAGATGCTCGGACGTACCTCGGCGGAGAGCGATTTCTACGTCAACCCGGCGGACCGCGACGCCGTCTGGGCGGCGTGCCGCGAGGGACGGCTTCCCTATTACGCGGAGATTGATTTCCGGATCAAGTCGGGGGAGATCCGTACCGGAGACGTCGTGGTCGGGACATTCGACGCGGGCGGCGAAACGTATTTGTTCTCGATCATCCAGGATGTGACCGAGCGCAAGCGGATGGCGGCGGCGCTGCGCGAGAACGAAGCCCGGTTCACGAAGTTTTTCGAATCGACGCCGCTGCCGGTCATCATCGTGAACCTCGACACGCGCGAACTCGTGGCCGCCAACCGGGCGTTTTTCACGGCGTCGGGGTATTGTCCCGAGGAAGTCATCGGACGGACGTCGCGCGCGGTCGATCTGTTCACGGACAAGGCGGTTTACGATCTGGTCTGGCGACGCATGCTCGACCGGGAAACCCCGTTTTCCTACGAGACGGAATTCCAGATTTCCTCCGGCGAAACCCGTTTGTGCAGCGTCGTGGTCGAAACGTTCGAGTTTGACGGGCGGCGGTACGGGTTGAGCGTCGTCCGCGACATCACCGAACAGCGGGGACTTGAAGCGGAGCGCGTCCGCATCGCCAGACTGGACGGACTCAACCTGCTCGCCGGGGGCGTCGCTCACGATTTCAACAACCTGCTTGCGGCGGTCCTCGGCAACATCGAGTTGCTGCGTTCCCAGTTCGGCTTCGAGTCCGACGTGCTGACCAGTCGGCTGAACGCCATCGAGCGAGCCGGGAAGCGGGCAAAATCGCTGGCCGCGCAACTGCTCATGTTGGCGCGCGACATCGAGCCGCTCGCGGAAACCGTGGGATTGCCGAGCGTGATTGTCGAGGCGATGCAGTTCATCGTGCGGGACACTTCGGCGCGGATTGAATTTTCGTTCCCTGAGGAAAGCCTTCCGCTGGTATTGGCCGACCCGACCCAGATTGAACAGGTTTTTCAGAACCTTGCCGTCAATGCCTGTGACGCGATGCCGAAGGGCGGTGAAATCCGTGTTATCGGCGCGGTGGTAACGGTGACGGAAGGCGGCGTGATTCCGCTGACGCCCGGTCGGTACGCGCGGATTACCGTGAGCGACACCGGGAACGGCATTGCTCCGGAGGTCCTGAATCAAATTTTCGATCCGTATTTCACCACCAAAAAGAATGGAAGCGGCCTCGGCCTCGCCCTGGTGCATTCCATCATGACGAAGCATCGCGGCCATGTCAGAGTCCTGTCCGAGGTCGGTGTCGGAACGACTTTCGAGTTGTATTTTCCCTGTCTTCCGGATGCGTCGTCGTCCCGTTGACCCGATTGGAGCAGGGAGGGGACTGTTTCAATCCGGTGCATTCTGAAGTAGTGTTGGCTCATCCCGCGCCGGTCACCAACCAACCGTCACGCCATCAGCCTGAAGTCATTTTTATAGGCGAGTTTCAGACGCTGCCTCCCTCGGGTCATGTCCAAACAGGAATCGTTCGCGTCGCCGGTCTCGACCGTCGTGGTCGTTCTCGGTGACGCACTTCGTCCGTTTGAATCCGGTCTTCGTGCCGATGGATTCACTCTGGTTTCACCGACCGATCCGGTGCGGCCGGCGGTGGCGTTCGTGTCGCTGGACCATCCCGATGCGTGCAACTGGTGCGCCCGGCTGCAAAAGGTGACGACCGTGCTGGCGGTGGCGACCGACACGACGGACGAAGACGAAATTCGACGGGCGCTGGAGGCGGGAGCGGAAGATGTCATCCCGCTCAGCGAAACCGTGTTGCGGCACCGCTTGCGCCGGGTGGCCGCGGCGCTTCCGTCCGCCGGTCGCGAAACGCGGTTTCTGGAGTTCTTTCACAAAAACCCGCTGCCGTGCGCCATGTTCGACTATGAAAAACGGCAGTTCGCCGAAGTGAATGACGCGATGGTCGCATCCATCGGTTTTTCGCGTGAGGAACTCATCGGCCGGTCGGTGGACGAGGTCGGGAATTTTTCCGATCCGACCACTCTCGCGGCGATGCGCGCGCGCCTGGCCGCGAACGACCGCCCCCTCACCATCGAAACCGACTTTCGGGTGAAGTCGGGCGGCATCCGGCGCGGTGTCGTCGCCCTGGATTTCGTTTTCATCGAAGGCCGGCCCTATGTGGTGGCGATCTCCTTCGACGTGACCGACATGCGGGCGGCTGAACTGGCGCGCGCCGAAACCGAACGGCGGTTGGTCGAACTGACCCGGATGGTCCCCGGCATCGTGTGCGAATACCGGATCGATCCGGACGCCTCGGAGCGGTTCACCTTCATCAACGCCGCCGCGCGCGACATTCTCGGAATGCCGCCCGAGGCGCTGCTGGCCGATCCCCAGGTGGCGTGGAAGCTGGTTCATCCGGACGAAGCCGCGAGCGTCCGGCAGGCGTTCGTGGATGCCCACTACAAACTTCAGTCGGTTCAGCGGGAATTTCGCGTGGTGCTGCCCGACGGAACGGTGAGATGGCTCCTGGTGAACGGCGCGCCACGCCGGGAGGGGCGGACGACCTACTGGAGCGGCATCTTCTCCGACGTGACCGAGGCTCGGCGGCTGGCCCGCGAACTGGATGAAAGCCGGCGGAAACTTGAGGAAATCACCGAGGCGATGCCCGGCGCGGTCTATCGCTACAAGTTGAACCCGGACGGTTCGGACGCCTTTCTGTTCTTCACCCGCGGGTTGGACGACATTTTCGGCGTTCCGGCGGCGAGCATTCTGGAGGACGCGGGCAACGCCTGGCGGCTCGTGCATCCCGACGATCTGGAGCGGGTCAACGCTTCGTCGGCGGATTCGGCGGCGCGTCTGACACCGTGGGAATGCGAATACCGGATTCTGCCCCCAGGTGGCGAGAAGTGGGTTCAGGGGCGTTCCCGGCCCCATCGCGACAGTGACGGGAGTACGGTCTGGGACGGTTTTTTCACCGACATCACCGAACGCAAGCGCATCGAGGCCGAGCGGAACGCCGCCCAGCAAAAACTCGCCGAAATCACCGCCGGAATGCCCGGCGCGGTGTTTCAGTACCGCTATGCCCCGGACGGCCGGGAATCGGTCCCGTTCGTCAGCGATGGGGTTGAACCGTTGTTCGGCGTCTCATCCGCCGAAATCATGGCCGATTCAGCCAACATCTGGCGTTATTGCCACCCCGACGACAAGGTCGAGGGCCACCGCCTGACGCAGTGCTCGCAGGCTGATCTGATTCCGTTCGATTTTACCTACCGCCTCATCTTTCCGGACGGCACGCGCAAATGGGTGCGGGCGCAGTCCGTCCCGATTCGGCAGGCTGACGGCAGCACGATCTGGAGCGGTCTGGTCACCGACGTTACCGAACAGAAACTGACGGAACTGGCCCGCGAGGAAGCCGAGCGCAAACTGTCGGAAATCGCCGCCGCCATGCCCGGCGCGGTCTATCAGTATCTGAAGACCCCCGGCGGACATTACCGGTTCGCCTTCGTGAGCGAAGGCGCGGCGGCGCTTTTCGGGATTTCGTCGCCGGTCGTCATCGAGGAAGTGAACCGGGTTTTCAATGAAGGACTGACGCGGGAGCGGTGGGAGGAGGCCTTCCGGCTCATCGAGGAATCCGCCGCGACGATGACGCCCTACCGGCAGGAATTTTCGGTCAACCTGCCGGATGGCGGTTCCCGGTGGCTCCGGGCGGAATCGGTGCCGCGCCGACTCGAAAACGGCGGCGTACTGTGGAGCGGGATGATGCTCGACATCAGCGAGCGCAAGCAGGCCGAGGCGGCGCGCGCGGCGGCGGAAGCCCGGTTGCGCGAAGTCGCCGACGCGGTGCCCGGCGCGGTGTACCAATACGCCCGCCATCCCGACGGACGCGAGGCGTTCGAGTTCATGAGCGCGGGTGGCGAGCGGATCTACGGGGTTTCGCCGGAAGCGGTCAAAGCCGACCCGAACCGGCTTTTCGAGGTCATCCATCCGGATGACGCGCCGAGGACGCTCGCCGAGACGCTGCGCGCCGAACGGGAACTGAACGGGTTCGACATGGAGTATCGCGTGCGCCACGACCGGCGTCCCGACGAATGGAAATGGATTCGGGTTCAGGCGGTGACGAACCGTCGGGAAGACGGCGCAACGGTCTGGACGGGGCTGGTGACCGATATTTCGGACTACAAGTTCCTCGAATCTTCGCTTCGGGCGAGCGAGGAACGCTTCGCGATGATTTTCCGCAGCAGCCCGATTGCCTGCGTCGTCACCCGCCTGAAAGACGAAAGCCGCATCGTCGCGATCAACGAGGCGTTCACCCGGTTGTATGGATTTACCGAGGAACAGGCCCTCGGGCGGACGTCGCTGGAACTCGGGATGACCATTGACGTTCACAAGCGCGAAGCCATGCGGGAGGCGGTGCTGGCCGGATTGACGCCCTCGATTGCCGAAGGCCCGATGCGGACGGCAACCGGCGAATTCCGCGAATTGTTCTATCTGGCGGAACGCATCATCTACGACGGGGACGTCTGCGCGCTGACGATGATCGTCGATCTGACCGACCGCGTCCGGCTGGAGGACGAGCGGCTGCGCGTCAGCAAGCTGGAATCGCTCGGCGTGATGGCGGGCGGCATCGCCCACGATTTCAACAACCTCCTGACCGCGATGTCCGGAAATGCCGGACTGGCGCGACGCTATCTGACGACCGGCGCCCCGACGGCGAAGATCGAGGACAAGATCGAATCCCTCGAACGCGCCGTCGAGCGCGCGAAAACCCTTTCGACCCAGCTTTTAACGTTTGCCAAGGGCGGCGATCCGGTCCGGCGGACGGTCGAGCCGATTCTGTTCGTGGTGGATCCGGTCCGATTCGTTCTCAATCCGACCAACGTGACGGGCCGGTTCAACGCGCCGAGCGGACTCTGGCAGGTCAAGGCCGACGTCGGACAGTTGAGTCAGGTTTTTCAGAATCTCGCCATCAATGCGGTCGAGGCGATGAACGGAAAGGGCGTGCTGGAGGTTTCCATCGAGAATCTGCGCGTCGATGCGTCGTACCGATTGCCGCTCGATTCAGGACGCTATGTTCGGGTCACCATTTCCGATACCGGTTGCGGCATCCCGCCCGACCGGCTGGCAAAGATTTTCGACCCGTACTACACAACCAAGCCGAGCGGGAGCGGCCTCGGTCTGGCCGTTGCCCATTCGGTTGTCATCAAGCACGGCGGGTACATTGCCGTGAGATCGGAAGTCGGGAAGGGCAGCCGGTTTGAAATCTACCTTCCGGCACGCGAGACAGGGGCGCTGACCTATGAAGTTCCGGTTCTGACCGCCGACGATGAACTTCGGCTTTCCGGTCGGCGCATTCTCGTGATGGACGATGAGGAACTTGTCCGTGACATGACCGCCGCCATGCTTGAAGACCTCGGCTACCATCCCTCAACCTGTTCCAATGGCGAGGCAGCCGTGGCGCGATATACGGCGGCTCTGGGCGACAACCGTCCGTTTGCCGCGGTCATCCTCGATTTGAAGGTCATGGGCGGAATGGGCGGTCTGGAAACCATCCGCCACCTCAAGCAGATCGACCCCGGGGTCGTGGCCATCGTGTGCAGCGGCTATTTCAGCGACCCGGTTCTTGCTCATCACGAATCCCACGGTTTTACGGCGAAGCTTCAGAAGCCGTTCAAAATGGAAGAGTTGCGCGATCTTCTCGCCGGTCTTTTCGGAGACGGCTAGCCAAGCGGGGCGATTCAACGTAGATTGTGCGACGCTATGACGACCTTCAAATCCATGCCCGTCACCGGCTGGGGCCGGTATCCGGTGGTCACGTCGGACGTATTCCGGCCCGAGGGACCGCGCGCCGTTCGTGAAATTCTGGGCGAGCGCCACCACGCCGCGCTTATCGCCCGCGGCTACGGTCGCAGCTACGGCGACGCCGCGCTCAACACCGACCGGGGCGTGATTTCGGGCGAAAAACTCGACCGCTTTCTTTCATTCGATGAACAAACGGGCGTGCTCGCCGCCGAAGCGGGCGTCCGGCTGAAGGAAATTCTTGATGTCTTCGTGCCGCGCGGCTGGTTTCTGCCGGTCACGCCCGGGACGAAGTTCGTCAGCCTCGGCGGTGCGGTCGCCTGCGACATCCACGGAAAGAACCACCACCGCGACGAATCCTTTTCGCGCCACGTCGAATGGTTCGACCTGCTGACGGCGTCCGGCGAGGTCATCCGCTGTTCGAAAACCGAAAACGCCGACCTGTTCTGGGCGACGGCGGGCGGAATGGGCCTGACGGGAATCGTTCTCGCGGTCGCCCTGAAGCTGCAACCGATTGAAACGGCGTATATTTCGGTGGATTACGTCCGCACCCGCGACCTCGACGAAACGCTTGAACTCTGCGAATCCGGCGACGAGCACTACCACTACTCGGTCTGCTGGATCGACTGCCTCGCGTCGGGCAAGTCGCTCGGACGCAGCGTCCTCATGCGCGGCGAACACGCGCGGCCCGACCAGTTGCCGAAAAAACTTCAAAAACACCCGTTCGAAATTCCCCACAAGCCCGACGTGACGGTGCCGTTCTCGTTTCCGAACTTCGCCATCAATCCGCTCTCGGTCAAAGCCTTCAATTTCGGCTTCTACCACAAGCACCCGAAGGAAAAGACGGGCGTCATCACGAATTACGACAGCTACTTCTATCCGCTCGACTCGGTGCTGGAATGGAATCGGGTTTACGGTTCACGCGGCTTTTTGCAGTACCAGCCGGTTTTCCCGCCCGAAACGAGCCGCGCGGCGCTCGTCAAGACGCTGGAAGTCCTCAGTAAAAATAAGGTTGCGTCGTTTCTGGCGGTACTCAAGCGGTTCGGACCGCAGGAAGGGCTGCTGTCGTTCCCGATGCCGGGCTACACGTTGGCGCTCGACATTCCCGTGACCGGTCCGCGCCTGTTCAAAATCCTCGACGAACTCGATGAACTCGTCGTCGCCTCGGGCGGACGCATCTATCTCGGCAAGGACGCGCGCGTCCGGCCGGAGCATCTGTCCGCGATGTACCCCAAACTCGCCGAATGGAAGCGCATCAAGCACGAGGTTGATCCGGAAAACGTGTTTTCCTCCGACCTCTCGCGCCGCGTCGGACTGACGGAGTAGCCGAATTCAGGGGGAACACCGATGACGATTCCGACAGACCCTCTTTTTTACCTTTTTAATCCACATCGAGAGGGAACCCCGCGAACGTCCGACTGTATCGTGGCCCGGTTCGGGCAGAATCTCGAATTGTACTGGCTGTCGAATAATCCCGGCGGCGTCCTTCGGATTGGGACCTCGTTGTTTCAACGACACGGTTTGACCATTCCTCATTACGATTGGCTGCGGAGTGCTGACGACCAGATCATCGGCGTGAGGTATTGGCCGTTCGAAGACAAGAACGACACCGAATTCATCAGTACTTTCTTTTCCGACGTCGCCGCCGTTTGTGATCAGGTCATCGTGGATGACGGTGCCATCGAAATCTTCTTTTCAGAAGCCCGCGCCTATGATGGCGACCGTTCCTGCGATCAGGCGTTCGGCGTGGCCGACATTTATTACAGCGCGGACAGAGAGTACGCGCTGATTCTCGGCACGGACTGGCTCCACGAAACCGAAGTCGCCGCGCTTCACGCATCACCTTTCAACTGGAAGTAAATTTCCATCCTCGGAAATGAAAACACGAACCTATCTCATCCTCGGCGCGGCCTCCGGCATCGCCCGCGCGGTGGCCGACGAACTGGCCGCGCGGGGCGACGCGCTCGTACTGGCCGGGCGTTCGCTTGACGAACTTGAACGCACCGCCGCCGATCTCCGCATCCGCCATCAGGTCAAAGCCGTCGCGGTCCGGTTCGACGCGCTGGCGACCGACACCCACGCCGATTTTCTGGATTCCGTCGTCGCTCAGGCGGGCGAACTCGACGGCGCGCTGCTCGCCTTCGGGACGATGACCGACCAGAAGGAAGCCGAAACCGACTTTTCGCGGGCGGCAGCGATGATCGCGTCGAACTACACCGGGGCGGCGTCCATCCTCACCCACCTCGCGAACTACTTCGAACCGCGAAAATCCGGCGTTATCGGGGTGATTTCCTCGGTTGCGGGCGACCGGGGACGCCAGAGCAACTACATTTACGGCTCGGCAAAGGGGGCGCTCTCCCTGTTCACCCAGGGATTACGAAACCGGCTGACGAAATCGGGCGTCCGGGTTGTCACGATCAAACCCGGTTTTGTGGATACCCCGATGACCTACGGCCTGAAGCTGCCGCCCATCGTCGCCTCCCCGCAGTACGTCGCGAAAGACATCCGCCGCGCGCTCGACCGGGCCGACGGCGTCATCTACACGCCGTTTTTCTGGCGCTACATCATGTTGATTATCCAGCACATACCGGAATTTGTGTTCAAACGGATGAAGCTTTGAAAAAAGTCTGGAGTCTGGAGTCGAGAGTCTGGAGTCAAAACCGGGATTTCAGACTTCAAGACAAGGAATGCTCCCACGGACAGTTTTCAAGTCAATCCTTCTTCTCCCGGTCTCCTCGTCTCCCAGTCTCCTTGTCTGTTTTTCAGGACTCCAGACTCTCGACTCCAGACTCCAGACTTTTCATGCGCGACTCCAGACGTCTCCTCGCTTTTTTCCTCCCCCTCGCCTGGATGGCCTGCATCTTCTGGTTTTCGACCGACGTGATGTCGGCGAAGAACACCGCGCCGCGAACGCATTCCTTTTTACTGTCGCTGTTTCCGTTTTTGAGTCGGGAAATGCTCGACTGGGCGCACGTCGGCGTCCGGAAGCTGGGACACGTCAGCGAATATGCGTTTTTGACGGTTTTGTGGGCCTTCGCCCTTTTTCGAAACACGAAATTTGACGCGCTCCGGGTCTGGGGGCTGGCGGTGCTCGTGGCCGTGGGGTACGCCGCGACGGACGAGTGGCATCAGTCGTTCACGAAGGAACGTCAGGGAAGCGTCGCGGATGTCGGCATCGACAGCATCGGCGCCGTTCTGGCCGGGTTGACCGGCATCGGTGTCGCCCGCGTCAGGGCGCGTCGAAATCGCGAAAAAGCGGTGAATTGACAAGTGCAATTCGGCGGCGTAGCATCGCCGACTTCCCATCCTGCCCGCATTCGTCTTTTTTCATACCTTCCGGGCGGGCATCGGTTCATTCATCCTCACCCCAGGGGCGCACTTCTACATGGCTCGCGGCATTACGGAAAGCATCACTGAACTTATTGGAAACACGCCACTTCTCCACTTCCACAGCATCGTTCCGGCAGGCGCGGCGGACGTTTACGGCAAACTCGAATACATGAACCCCGGCGGGAGCATCAAGGATCGCGCCGCGCTCGGTCTGATTACCGACGCGGAAAAGCGCGGGGTTCTCCAGCCGGGCGCGACGATCATCGAGCCGACGGCGGGCAACACCGGGGTCGGGCTGGCGCTGTTCTGCCGGTCGCGCGGATACAAGGTGATTCTGTGCGTCCCCGAGGGCTACAGCGCGGAAAAGATGAAGGTCGCCGAGGCACTCGGCGGTACGCTCGTTTACACGCCGAACGCCGACGGCATCCCCGGCGCGATTAAAAAGGCGATGGAACTCGCGGCGGAAATCCCGAATTCCTTCGTGCCGCAGCAGTTCGCGAATCCGGCGAACCCGCGGATTCACTACGAAACGACCGGCGCGGAAATCTGGGAACAGCTTTCGGGGAAGGTGGACGGGGTCGTCATCGGCTGCGGCACCGCCGGAACGTTCTCGGGCGTGGCGCGCTATGTGCGCGAGCGCAACCCGAACGCCTACTGCGTGGCAGTCGAAACGCAGGGGTCGGTGCTGGGCGGCGGTCCGCTTGGTCCGCACAAGGTCGAAGGCATCGGCACCAGCTTCATTCCCGACAACTTCCACAAGGAATTCTGCGATGAAATCATGCTGGTGACTGACCCGCAGGCATTCGCGATGGTTCGTCGGCTGGCCGCCGAGGAAGGCGTGCTGTGCGGCGGCTCGGCGGGAGCGAACGTTTTCGCCGCCGTTGAAATCGCCAAGCGCCTCGGCGAAGGCAAAAACGTCGTGACCATTCTGGCCGACGGCGCCGAGCGCTACATGAGCAAGGGAATTTTCGACGAAGAGCAGTGAATTTTAGATTGAAGATTGCAGATTGAAGATTTGGGATTGGCGCGCGGGCGGACGGTTTCAACCGCCAGCTTTCGTTCCTCCAATCAAAAATCTTCAATCAGGGAATTTTAGATTTTCGATTGAAGATTGCAGATTTTGGGGTTGACGAGCGTTGGGCGGGCTGAGGGCTTCAGTCGCCGGTTTTTGATCCTCCAATCGAAAATCTTCAATCTTCAATCAAAAATCGGAGACCACGATGGGATTCGCCACGGACGCCATTCACGCCGGTCAGCAGCCCGATCCATCCACGGGCGCGGTGACGGTACCGATCTATCAGACCTCGACCTATGTGCAGGACGGCCTCGGACGGCACAAGGGATATGAGTATGCCCGGACCAAGAATCCGACCCGCTCGGCGCTCGAAGACAATGTCGCCGCGCTCGAAGGCGGTGTCGCCGGATTCGGGTTTGCCTCGGGAATGGCCGCGACCCACGCGATCATGACGACCTGTCTGAAGTCGGGCGACCATGTCATCGTGTCGGACAACACCTACGGCGGGACCTACCGGCTGTTCGAACTGGTGCTGACCAACTTCGGGCTGTCGTTCAGCTATGTCGATGCGGCCGAGGTGGGCAACGTCGAGGCGGCGATTCGTCCGAATACGAAAATGGTGTTTCTGGAGACGCCGACGAATCCGGTGATGCGGCTCTGCGACATCAAGGCGATTGCCGAGCTGGCGCGTCCGCGCGGGCTGCATGTCGTGGTGGACAATACCTTTATGTCGCCTTATCTCCAGCGTCCGATTGAACTCGGGGCCGACATCGTGGTGCATTCGACGACAAAGTACCTCAACGGGCACAGCGACAGCGTCGGCGGCGCGGTGATCGTGACCGATCCCGATCTGGCGTCGCGGATGGGGTATATCCAGAACGCCGCCGGAGCGATTCTGTCGCCGATGGATGCGTGGCTGACGCTGCGGGGCATCAAGACGCTCGCGGTGCGGATGAAGCAGCACGACGCCAACGGGCGGGCGATCGCGGCGTTTCTGAGCGAGCATCCGAATGTCGAGAAGGTTTATTATCCGGGACTTGGGTCGCATCCGCAGTTCGAGCTGGCGCAACGCCAGATGCGGGGATTCGGCGGGATGATCGCGTTCGAGGTGGGGTCGCTCGACCGGGCGCGGGTGGTTCTGGAAGGATTCAAGGTGTTCGCGCTGGCGGAATCGCTTGGCGGAGTGGAGAGTCTGGTCTGCCATCCGGCGTCGATGACGCATGCGAGCGTGCCGGAGAGCGACCGGGCGCGGTTAGGCATCACGGACGGGCTGGTGCGGCTGTCGGTGGGCATCGAGGACATCGAAGACCTCATCGCCGACCTTGACGGAGCGTTG